>CAYZUH010000007.1:0-84818 GCA_964481855.1 uncultured Marinilabiliaceae bacterium | reverse complement strand
AGGGGCAGGTTCTTTGGCAAAGGGGAGCGTGAGGCCGCCGCGGGCGGCGAGGCGGCCGGAGGCGAACACGCCGTTACCGCCGACCGAGCCTGAATACTACGCCGTGCCGACCGAGAACGGCGCAGTGCGGGTTCATGCCGGTCACGGCAAGGAGGAAAAGCGGGCAAACCTGGCGACGGCAAAGCATCTGGCCGAAAAGCACGGCTATGTTATCGACTTGCTGCCCGTCACCCCGACGGCAAAGACCGCCGACGCTTACAACTGGACATTGGGCAAAAAACAGGAGTTCAAGGATGTCGGCGCGCCGACGGGGAATGCCGTCCAGAAGCAGATTAGGAGCGCCTACAAGCAGGCGGACAGCATCGTGCTGGACGTGAAAGTGGACATCAGCTTGGAGGTGCTGCGTGACGCAATCAACAATCGCGTCAGGCAGTACGGGAGCATAACGGACGTGACCATAATAATGGGCGGCAAGGACGTCACGTACAGCCGCGGGCAAATAACCGCGTGCGATTTCAAAATAAAAAGGGAGGATTTCAAGTGAAACCCTCCCCTCACATAGCCGAGGCGCTTTCGCTGTCCCCATCCGACGCAAATGTACAAAAAACTTCCACAAGGATGCAAGTTCCGCCCTCGAAGATTTTACGCCACCAAGGGCTAAAAAAAAAACGAGGGACGACTTCAAGCGAAGCCGTCCCTCGCGTGGCGCACAGCCTTGCGGCCTGGCACCGTCCCCAAGCTAGCAAAACGAAAAGGGAGGACTCCAAGCGAAGCCCTCCTTTGCGGGGTAGAGGCAGCTTTCGCTACCCCCTCCGACGCAGAGGTACAAAACATTCCAACCCGGGCGACCCGCAACCTCAAAAAAAAGACGATGCGCATAGGAATCCTCCCCGTTGACAGCAAGCACCCCAACTACGCCCTCATGAAAGTCTCGGCGCACTACAAGGCGCAGGGGGCGGAGGTGGAGTTCTACACCCCTTTCGGGCGGTACGACAAGGTGTTCATGAGCAAGATATTCACGTTCACGCCCGACTGGCCGCACCCCATAGTCAACGCCGACGAGGTGGAGCGCGGCGGCACGGGCTACGACCTCGCGAAAAAGCTCCCGCCGGAGATTGACGCCCTCGAGCCCGACTACGACCTCTACGGCCTTGACCGCCGCCTCGCCCTGGGCTTCCTCACGCGCGGGTGCGCGCGCTCCTGCCCCTGGTGCGTCGTGCCGCGCAAGGAGGGCGCGATAGCCCCCTACCGCGACATCGAGGAGGTCTGCGCCGACGGGCGCGACCGCGCGGTCTTGCAGGACAACAACATACTCGCCTCCGCCTACGGCCTGGGGCAGATTGAGAAGATTGTCCGCCTGGACGTCCGGGTGGACTTCAACCAGGGCCTCGACGCCCGGCTTGTGGACGACGAGACGGCGGCCCTCCTCGCCCGCGTCCGATGGCTGCGCTACGTCCGCCTGGCCTGCGACACGTCGGCGCAGGTGGGCCCCGTGCGCGACGCCGTGGCCCGCCTCCGCCGCCACGGCTACCGGGGCGACGTCTTCGTATACTGCCTGCTTGGCGGCGACATCGGCGAGACGCTTGGGCGCGTGCGCGCCCTGGCCGCCATGGACGGCCGCGTCGTGCCGTTCGGGCAACCCTACCGCGACCCGGGGCGAAACGTCGAGCCGCCGCGGTGGCAGAAAGACATGGCGCACTGGATGAACAAGCGGAGCGTCTTCCGCTCCGTCGACTTCGAGGACTTCATGCCCCGGCGGGGCTTCCGTTGCGGGGAGTACCTGGCCGCGAGGTAGGCGGGGCGCGCCGCCCACCCCCCGCAGATTTTATTCCACAGTCAGACGCCCGCAACCGCGCCGTTTCCGTTGAGCGGCTTGCGGTTGCGGGGGCTTCGCGTACTTGCGTTTCTGTTGCCGTCAGAAAATAATCGTCAGATAGCTTGCGGAGCTATAATAAACTATTTACATTTGTGCCACGAATCGACGCCGGGCGGGCCCGTGGAGGCCCATGCGGCCGTCAGAAAGTTTGAACCATTCCCAATACAGAGACCATATGGAGTCAGAAAAAACAGGGCGGGCCATAACCCACGCGTCGCTGTTCAGCGGCATAGGGGGCGCGGAGCTGGCGGCCTCGTGGATGGGCTGGGAGAACCTCTTCCACTGCGAGATAAACCCTTTCGGGGCGCAGGTCCTGCGGTACTGGTTCCCTAAATCAAGAGAGTACCATGACATCACAAAGACAGACTTCACGGAGTGGAGGGGGCGCGTCGACGTCCTCAGCGGGGGCTTCCCCTGCCAGCCGTTCAGCACGGCCGGGCAGCGAAAGGGCGCGGGAGATGACCGCTACCTCTGGCCGGAGATGCTCCGAGTTGTTGACGAGGTGCAACCCCGCTATGTCGTGGGCGAGAACGTTGCTGGAATCCTCACGATGGTCGAGCCCGTTGCGGAATCTAAGGTGGGAGAGCGCCCCTCTCTATTCGGCGAGGCTGACGACATATGTCAGAGGCGGGAGCGGTACACCATCGAGCGGGTGCTCGGAGACCTTGCGTCGCGAGGATACTCGGTCCAGACATTTGTTATTCCGGCTATCGCCGTCGGCGCGCCCCACAGGCGCGACAGGGTGTGGGTGCTTGCCCGACGTGTTGCCGACACCGGTGAGCTCGGACAAGAACCCCGGGCTCCACAAGGGGGGCTACGAGGTGACGCGGAGCGGGGCGGTGGTGTCGGTGGAGGGCCACTACAAGCCGGGGCTCGTGAAGATGGCGCAACTGCAAATACTCCCGACGCCGACCTCGTGCAACGTCGTCCACCCCTCGGCGGAGGCGGAGACGACGGAGGGCGGCAACATGCGCCGCGTGAGGGCGGACGGGACCCCGTTCACGCTGGGCCTGGCGGACCTCGCGCACCGCGGGGCGCTGCCGACGCCGCGGGCCTCGGACGCGGACTCGGGGATGCGGCGGGGCTACGTGGTCAAGGGTGGCGGCCAGGTGAGGTCGGAGAGCGGCATGACGGCGGGCCTGGCGGAGGAGGCGCGGCTCGGCCTCCTGCCAACGCCTGTGGCGACGAACAGCAAGGGGGGGAGCGCGAGGAGCGACCCTCGCCTCCGGGACGCGAACCTGGCGGACCTCCTGCACGCCCGCTGCCACGCCCCGGGTTCGAGAACTTCCCGTCTCAACCCCCTCTATGTGGCGGAGATGATGGGCTTTCCGTTGGACTGGCTCGTACTCCCCTTTACGGAGGGCGCGGGACAAGGTGGGTAGCGGAGAGCCTGAGGGCCCTGGGCAACGCCTGGGTGCCGCAGGTGGCCTACGAGCTGTTCCGCGCCATAGGGGCGGACATGGACGGTGGGCGCGACGACTAGGAAAAGACACACAAAAAAACAGCATAGCGACATGGACAACATTGGAGAATGCGGCGCCTTGGACTGGCTCGTCGAGTGGGCGCTCCTCACGTTCCGCGACCTGGCCGCCCTGCTCCTGTCGGGGGCGTTCCTCTTCTACATCGGCGACGCCCTCAAAGGCCTCGCGGACGACTGCCGCGACGACGCGGAGTGCGACTACCGCCACCCCGGGGCCTTCGGCGAGGGCGGGCGGCGAAAGGCGGGGGGGGACTGACGATGGCGGGCAGGACTGTTGACGCCGCGCCCCCGAAGACTTGGGGCTACATCCGCGTCTCGACCGAGACGCAGACGGTGGAGAACCAGCGTTTCGAGATAGGGCGCTTCTGCGCCCGGCAGGGGCTGTCGGTGGACGGGTGGGTCGAGGAGACCGCCAGCGGGGGCAAGGACCCCTCGAAGCGCAAGCTGGGCGGCCTCCTGCGCGAGCTCCGCGCTGGCGACCTGCTCGTATGCTCCGAGATAAGCCGCCTGGGGCGCAGCCTGTTCATGATAATGGACATCCTCAACCTGTGCATGACGCGGGGCGTGCGCGTGTGGACGATAAAGGACAACTACCGCCTCGGCGACGACATCCAGAGCAAGGTGCTGGCTTTCGCCTTCGGCCTCTCGGCGGAGATTGAGCGCAACCTCATCCGCCAGCGCACCAAGGAGGCCCTGGCGCGCAGGAGGGCGGAGGGCGCGGTCTTGGGCCGTCCCAAGGGCGCCCGCACCCGCCCGGATCGCCTCAAGCTCCACGGCATGGGCGAGAGGATTGACTCGATGCTGTCGTCCGGCATGAGCAAGGCGGCCGTCGCCCGGCAGCTGCGCGTCGACCGCGGCACCCTGTTCCGCTGGCTCGTCTACACAGGCCGCGCCGAGACCGCCAACGCGGCGTTCCGCGAGCGCGGCGTCCTCTGCGGCCCGTCGCGCGGCCCCATGGGAGGCGGGGGCGTGCGATGAGCCTTGACCCCATGGAGGCGTACCGCCTGGGCGACGCGCAGGAGGCGTCGATGCAGTCCGCCGGGCTCTCGTCGATGGGCGAGGAGGAGGCGGCTCGCCTCCTGGCATGGCTCCTGGTCATGGGCGACGCGAGCGCCGAGACGACGCACGGCCCCGCCCTGGCCCACGCCGTCGCCCGCGCGATGCGCAAGTTCCGCGTCATCGGCGGCGAGACGCCCGACCCGCGCGGGGCGCGCCTGGTGCGGGAGCGCGTGGCGGAGCTCCGCCGCCTTGGCAAGGAGACGCCCTGGCTCCGGGAGGTGACGGGTCGCTACGTTGACGGCGTGTTCACAAGGAAATGACAAGACAAAAAAACTGAAAGGACATGGATACGGACATGGACATGGACAACGCCGCCGTCGACGACGACGGCATCATCATCGACCCCGCGGCGCTGCGCGGGGCCCTGACGTCGCGGGGCCTCCTGGGCCGCGCGGCGCGGGAGTTCGGGCTGGAGTTCCTGGAGTGCGCGGCCCCGGAGTCGAGCGTCACCCCGCACTTCATGGACGAGGTGGACTGGCGCGTGGCGGGGATGGGCCTGACGGCGCGGCAGGCGTTCAAGATGGCGGGGAACTCGCGGGACTACGGCGGCGGCCCGTTCGACTTCGGGGCGCGGAGCTTCTCCGGCGACGCCGACGGGCTTTTCTCCATAGCCGAGGCGCGCCTCGACGACTACGTCGAGGAGGTCCTCAACGGCGGCGACGACGACGACTTCATCAAGTGGCTCTCCGACGAGGGGCGCGTCTCCGCCCGGTGGGCGGCGCGGATGTCTAACGGCGGGAGGCACGACGCGGACCGCAAACAGCAATAACGAGATGGCAAGACGCACATATGCGGCGGGCGCGCTTCCGGCCGCCGCGCAGGACGGGCTGGACAGCCTCGTGTTCTGCACACCGAAGCATGAAGTCCTGACGGACAGCATCAACGTGGCGGAGCACTTCGGGAAACGCCACGACCATGTCCTGCGGGACATCGACAGGCTGGCGGGGCAAATGGGGGGTCTCCCCAAATTTGGGGAGCCCCCCCTGTTTCAGGAAGTCTCCAACATCGACGGCCAGAACGGACAGCGCTACCGCAAGTTCCTGATGACGCGCGACGGATTCTCGCTTCTGGTCATGGGCTTCTCGGGGCGCAAGGCCCTCGCCTGGAAGCTGAGGTACATCGAGGCGTTCGACGCCATGACGACCGCCCTCATCGAGCTCTCCGCCGAGCTCCGGCGCGAGCGCGAGGCGAGGCGCTCAATGACCGATGCGATAAGGGAGAGCGGGGAGAACGAGCGCATGCACGGCCATGCGTACTCGCAATACACCGACCTGGTGTACAAGAAAGTCACGGGGAGGACGGCCCGGCAGTGGCGCTCGTCCCTCGGCATACCGCGCGACGAGCCGCTGAAGAGGCACATGCCGTCCGAGTTTGTGAAAGGGATATGCGACCTTGACCTCCTCGTGCGGCTCCACCTGGACAACGGCGCGGACTACGGGCGCGTCAAGGCCGCCATCGGGGCGTTCCGCCTTGCCCCCTCCAACACCCCGGCGGCATGACCGAGCGCTACTACCCCCGCGAGGGGGCCGGGGGCGGCCGCGAGCGCCTCCGCAAGCTCGAGCCCCTGCGCCGCCTGTCGGCGGAGATGCGCCGCGACGCGCCCGGCTACTGGGCGGCGCGGCACGACATGAGCCCCGGGTGCGACTACCTGCGCGAGTGCGTGGCGCGCCTGGAGGGGTGGACGGAGCGCCTCCGCGCCGTGCTCGACGACATGGCGGGCGCGGGCGGCGACGCGAAAGACAAAAGGAAGACAAGGACCAAAAAGAAGAAGACAGCATGACGACTTTGGAAATCGTAATCGCGGCGCTCGCGCCGCTGCTTGCCCTGGCCGTGGGCTGGGGCGCCATAGCCCTGGCGGGCCTCATAGCCCGATGGATGGACAGGCTCGACGGCGACGGCCGCCGGGGGGGCCTCCGCAGGTTCAAGACATGGAGCGACGACGATGAGGACTAGCCCCGCCCCCGCCCGCCCGCGGGCCATGACGGCGCGGGAGGTCTCCGACGCCCTGGCCCGGATGCGTGACACCCGCATCCGCCTCGCCCGCGCCATAATGGGCGTCGAGGACCCCGCGCGCTACCTGCGCCACGCCGTGGCCCTCAACGCCCTGCACGTCCTGCCGACGGTGCTAGACAACTTCCTGGCCGACTTCGAGGCCTCCGGCGGCCTGCGGCGCACCGACCGCCCCGCCGAGCGCCGCCTCCGGGCCGTGCAGAAGGAGATGGAGCGGCTCCTGGCCACCACGTGGCGCGACTACGCCGACCACTTCACGGCGACGGCGGGCGGCGACCGCGCCACGGGGGAGCGGTGGGCCAACGACATGGGCGACGTGGCGGCGTTCCTGTCGCGCATCGTGTCGTTCGTGCTGGGCTACTGCGCCGACGCCTCCGACGGGTGGCGCCTGGCGGAGCTGTCCCGCAAGCTCGACGAGCTGGCGTCCCCCGGCGCTCGCCCGGCCCGCGAGGGGCGCGTCCGCGAGTCCTCCCTGGCCCTGCTCCGCGGGTCGGGCATCGACGGCGCTGCCGCGGCGCGGCGCGCCCTGGCGGAGCTCGACGGCAGGATTGCCGACGTGGAGGCCGCCCGCCGCAAGGGCATAGAGATATACAAGGAATGAAAGACGACAAAAGACTGCAAAGAGACATGACAGAAAGGAAAGAGAAGACCGTCGAGCTCTCGCTCTCGGCCGAGGAGGCGGCGTGCGCCCTCGACGCCCTGTGGCACTACAAGGACCGCCTGTGGTCGCTCCGCCCCGCGCCGGGCGGCCCCCTGCGCGGCGTGGCCGACGGGGCGCAGGCCCTGTACGACGCCCTCTACGCCTCCTGGCGGCCGGGCGGCGGCCCGGCGTCGGCGCGCGTGGGCCTGTCGGGCCTGACGCTCCTGGCCGAGGCGTCGGCGCTGCTGTCCGACACGCTCGGCGGCATGAAGATGTCGCCGTCCGGGCCGCTGGGCTCGGCCGACGCCGCCGCGGCGCGGCTCTGCACGCGGCTCGCGGGCGAGATGAGGGCCCTGGAGGCCGGGGAGGCGGCGCTATGAACTACAGCATACGCCTCGACCTGCTGCGGCTCAACCACGCCGCCATGGCCAACATCCGGGGGCGGAGCGGCGCCGTGAAGCGGTGCCTGGTCGTCCCGGTGGACGACGCGCGCCTGTTCCTCGGCGAGAAGGGGTGCTACCTCGACCTCAACGTCTGGGAGGGCCGCGAGCCGGGCCGCTTCGGCGACACCCACGGCGTCAAGCAGTCGCTCCGCAAGGAGGCGCTCGACGCCATGAGCGAGGAGGAGCGCCGCGCCCTGCCGTTCATCGGCAACATGCGCCCGCGCGAGGAGGCGCAGATGCCCGTCACCGGCCAGGCGCAGGTCGTGGCGGGCGACGGCGACGACGGCCTCCCGTTCTGAGGGGGCGGAAATGGAATGAGAACGTGACGAACAAAAGAGACAAGGGACATGGACCATTCAGAGATTGACCACGAGGGGGCGGGGCGCATCGAGGCCCTGCGTCGGGAGCTCCGCGGGCTCCCACTCCCCCCGGCGGCGATGCCGCTGGAGTACGCGCGCGTGTGGAGGGAGCGGATGCTCCGCCACCGCGCCATAGCCGACATCATGCTCCGCCACCGGGCCACCGGCGAGCGGACGGCCCCAAAGGAGGGGGCGCGGCCGTGAGGGGCGGCGGGCGGACGGCCCCGCTCAAGGTGAGGTTCAGGAGGCTCGACCCCTCGGCGGAGCGCCCCCGGCGCGGCTCGGCCGAGGCGGCGGCGTGGGACCTGACGGCCACGCGCGTCGAGACGGAGGCCCTGGCGGGCGGCCTGGAGGTCGTCACCGTCCACACGGGCCTGGCCGTCGAGATTCCGGAGGGGTGGTACGGCGACGTGCGCCCCCGCTCGTCGGTGTACAGGACGGGGCTCGCGCTCTCCAACGGGTGCGGCGTCGTCGACAGCGACTACCGCGGCGAGGTCACGGCGCGCTTCTACAGGGTCGGCGGCGAGGGGGGCTACGCCCCCGGCGAGCGGTGCGTCCAGCTGATTGTCGCCCCATGCCCCGACGTGGAGTGGGAGGAGGCCGACGAGCTCACCGTCACCGTGCGCGGCGCGGGGGGCTACGGGAGCTCCGGGAGGTGAGGCGGCGACAGCCAAGACAACCAAGACAACCGAGACAATCAAAACAACCAAAAACTCAAAACTCATGGACGAGCTTAAACGGCTTGACGACGCGGTCTCCGGCGTCATGTGGGACCTACAGGCGCTCCTCGACAAGTACTATCCGGAGGGCGAGGAGCTTGACAGGATGTTTGCCGAGGCGCAATCCGTCGAGGCCAAATGGAACGACTGGGTGATGAAAGTGAAACGGAGGATAGAGGAGGTCGACGGCAAATGCGACCGACAAAAACAACGACGACTGCCATGACAAAGAGAGACAACACGGCCGCCCGCGCCCTCAATGCGGACGAGTCCAGGCACGGCCGGGCGGCGCTCCGGCTCTTCAAGCGCCGGCTCGCCGACATTGACCCCGACGGGCTGACCCCCATAGCCGAGATCGCCGCCCGGTGCGACGTCGTGGAGGGGCGCCTCATGGCCGGGGGGCCGCTGAGCCTCGCGGAGGCGAACGTCCTGCTCGAGGCCGCGCGATACATGACCCGCCGGCTCTGCAAAGTAGCGATGGTGCACAACAGCAACCTGTCGGGCTCCGAGGACGCGCTTGGCGACCTGCGGGGCAAGCTCCTCCGGATGCACCCCTCCCTGGACGAAATCTATTCGCAGAAGATGCTGGAGGAGGACGACGACGAGGAAGAGGAGTGAGGGTATGAGGACGAACCAAATCATGGTGCGGCGGATGGGAGGTCTCGCCGTGCAACAGCGGACAAGGGACGCGTTCTTCAACGCCACGCTCCTCGCGGAGCAGTGGAACAGGGAGACGGGGGACTGCAAGCGCGTGGACCACTTTCTGGAGACTGGCCAGACGCGGGAGTTCATCGCCGCCCTAATCGAGGACGTCGAGGCGGAAAACGCAAATGAAGCAGAACAAAACTGCGGTGGTTTAAATACCCGCAAAAGCGGGTATTTGGAACGCGCTGGCAGACAAGGAGATGTACATACCACCAAAAAGTGGTATGTAAAAGACGCAGACAGACATGGGGATGCAAACACCACCCAAAAGTGTGATTTGGAAAGCGGTGACAGTCAAGAAGATATACATACCTGTAAAAACAGGTATGTAGAAAACGCTGTTTATCAAGCACATACAAACACCCGCAAAAGCGGGGATTTGGGCGGCCTGGAGGGCGTCGGCAAGGAGCGCCTCCGCCTGGTCTTGGCGACCTCGCGCGGCCGGAACGGCGGCACGTGGATGCACCCGCTCCTGTTCATCAAGTTCGCCATGTGGCTCAACCCCCGCTTCGAGGTCAAGGTCTTGAAGTTCGTGCGCGACAAGATGCTGGAGTACCGCGACGACGCGGGCGAGGCCTACAAGGCGCTGTCCTCCGCCGTGGCGCGCGTGGTCCCCGCCGACAGGATGCGCGCCGTCATGGCGACAGTGGCGAAAGGCATCAACTACGTCCTGTGGAACGCCCACAGCGACGGCGAGCGCAACCTGCACGCCACGGACGGCGACATGCGCCGCCTCCACGAGTACGAGCGGCACCTGGCCGCCACGATAGACGACGGCTTCATCCGCTCGGAGGAGGAGCTCGTGGGACACCTGCGGCGGCAGTGGGGGCGCAGGTGGGGCGCCGGGGCCCGCCCGGCGGCGGGGGCGGGGCGGGAGGCGGCGGCATGACGGGCGACGTCGTGACGCTCCGCCTCACGAGGGGCGAGCCGCGCGGCCTGCGCGACGCCGTGGCGATAGCCCGCGAGGCGGACGACTACGGCGCCCTGCTCGCGGCCATCGACGCGGCGGGCTGGGGGCATGGGGAAGACAAAAAAAAGACATGGCATGATAGTGAACATAAGGAAGATATTCAAGAGGCCCCGGCGGACTGACACCCTGGCCTACGAGCTTGTCGACGGCATCGTCGATGCGGTGCGCTCCGTCGACAGGGAGGCGGACGCCCTGCGCTCGCTCCTCGACGGCCGCGGCGACCGCCTCGGCGACGTCCAGCGCACGCTCATCAAGGCGGAGCTGTCCCTGCTCTCGTCGCGCCGCGACGTGCTGACGCTCCGCTTCAAGGACCTTGGCGGCAAGGTCGTCCCCACCGTCGACGTGGTGGAGTACGAGAGCGACGACGAGCGGCGAAAGGTGGAGGGGGACTGACGATGGGCAGGGTGTTGGAGGGGCGCGGCGTCCGCGCCGTCGAGAGGACTTCCCACCATGCGGCGTGGAGCGACCCCGGCACGCTTGGCGGCCTGGCCCCGTTCGCCGCCTCGCTGGCGCGCGAGGGGCTGGGGCGCAACACCATAGCGGCCTACCTGTGGCCGGCGCGCGACTTCTCCGCGCGTTTCGCCCGCCTGGGGGCCGACGAGCTCGCCGCCTGGCGCGGCGGCCTCATCGACGCCTACGCCCCCAAGACCGTCAACCTGCGCGTGGCGGCCATGAACAGGTGGCTTGGGTTCGTCGGGCGCGCCGACCTCTCGCTCCGCGGGGTGCGGGAGCAGAGGGTGACCTACCAGGAGAACTGCATCACCGAGGCCGACTACGAGTTCCTCAAGGAGCGTCTGCGCGCCGAGCCATCGCAGGACGACTACTTCATGGTTCGCCTCCTGGCCGCCACGGGCGCGCGGGTCAGCGAGTTCGTCTGCATCAAGGCCGAGCACGTCCGCCTGGGGCATATGGACATCCTCAGCAAGGGTGGCAAGGTTCGCCGCGTCTACATCCCCGACGCCCTGCGCCGCGACGCGCTCGCGTGGATGCGGGTCACGGGGCGCGTCTCGGGCTACCTTTTCCACGCCGCCAACAGCGCCGCCCCCTACGCCCCCCGCACCGTGGCTTACCGCCTCCGCGCGGCTGCCGCGCGCCACGGTCTCGACCCGCGGCTGGCCCACCCGCACGCGTTCCGCCACCTCTTCGCGCGGCTGTTCCTCCGGGCGTCGGGCAAGGACATAGCCCTCCTGGCCGACCTGTTGGGCCACAGCAAGCTCGACACCACGCGGGTCTACCTGCGGCAGACCGCCGCGGAGCAGGGCGAGGCGGTGGACAGGTGCGTGACGTGGTGAGCGTTTGGGGGACATCCCGCATAGCAAAAAAAAGACATTGAACAGACCACAAAGACTGACAGAAAATGGGAATAAGCAGATTGCTCCGCCGACTGACGCGCGCCGAGGCCGCCATGCGCGTCATGGCCGTCGGCGTCGACACCGATAGCGGGGAAAGGTTCGCCGGGGCCGCGGGCGTCGTCTGCGGCATCATGGAGCGCGCCAACGCGTTGCTCATGGGCGGCAAGTTGGAATTCGCGCTGAGCGTCAACGCCGACAGGACGGTCGTCCGCTCGGCGGTCTTCCGCCGTCTGGGCCTCCGGGGGATGCTGTCCCCCGACGCGAGGGGCCGCATGGAGGGACGCGTCCGCCACGTGGCGGGCCTGACCCTGTGCGCCGTGGAGCTGTGGCGCGAGTTCAAGGGCGGCCCCGTGCCGGCCGGGGAGCACGACAGGGCCGCCAATGTCGCGGAGGACTGCATGCGGCTCCGGTCCCCCCTCCTGTGCCGCGACGCCGTCACCTTCTATGAGGACGGGCGCGTCCGCGACCTCGTCCGTGCGCTCGTCCTCCTAGCGGGCGGCAGGCTGTGGGCCTGGTGCGAGGGCTTCGGGTGCAGGGAGCTCGTCGACGTCGAGCGCGACGGGATAGCGTCGGGGGGCGGCGCCGTAAGTTGAACAGTCAAGGAAAGGAGACATGGCGAAAGGAAGCACGAAAGCCCCGAAAAAGAGGGAGACCAAAATAGGCGGCGTCTTGGAGAAGCTGGAGAACAGCAAGATTGCCTACAACGAGGTGAAGACGTTCAAGGGCAAAAAGCCGACGGAGGAGGAGGTAATCGAGAGATTGAGCGGAAACGACCAGACCAAGGGGTCTTGCGCATCGTTGGCTTTGGCCTATGCCGCAAACATGGCGGGCCTTGACGTCCTCGACTTTAGAGGGGGAGCCAGCCAAAATTTCTTCGCCTATGCGAATAGGGGGATGCTGAAAAATATGGGCGGCACGGTAGAGAAGCACACAAGCGATGTCGTGGCCGTCAACCAACTCCTGCCAACCATGAAAGAGGGAGAGCGGTATATACTCTCAACGGGCCGTCATGCGGCAGTCGTGAAGCGGGACAAACTAGGCAACGCGTTCTACTTGGAGTTGCAAGACAAAAAAGACAAGGGGTGGCATCCGCTCGACAACAAGTCCCTCAGACGGCGATTCAAGGCACAAAAAAGCCATACGTCGTACGGCCACAAGTTAGAGGCCTCCAGCGTCTTGATTAACATCAAGGATGTCACTAGCGACAGCGGGATGCAACGCCTGCTAGGGTACATAAACACGGCGAAAACGGAGCAGAAAAAGGGGACGGGAGGGGGTAAGAAATAGCCCAAATCCCTAATTTTGGAAAACTTAAGAGTAACAAACATGTCGGAGATAACATTCTACAAGGAGAACAAGCGCGACAAGGTGTGGTGGGTTGACCGCCACGACGACTCTGACGGCATAATCGAGTTCTCGTTTGACAAGAAGAAGATATACAACCTCTTCGCCGACTACCGCGACCTCCCGCCCGAGGAGAAAGCCATATTCGACAAGGAGAACCCCTTTTGGCGGGACTTCTTCAACAAGGACTGAGGCGGCGCGGCGTGGGCATATTCCTGACAAAGGACGAGCGGCTCGTGTTCCTGATGATAAAGGAGCGCCGCCCCCCGACGGCCTCGTTCTCGCCAAGCCGCTACGCCAAGGCCCGCAACGGGCTGGAGCGCAAGGGGCTCATATGCGTGGCGCGGGAGGAGGGGCATCGCGCCGTCGGGGCGCGCCTGACGGCCCTGGGGCGGGAGCTCTACGAGGAGAACCCCGAGCTTAAGAACCCTTTCGACTGGCGGCTGTTCGAGAGGGTGGCGCATTGGGTGGTCACGCTTGCCACTGCCGTGGCGAGCGTAGCGGCGCTGTGCTCGTTCCTTGGCCGGTAGGGAAAGAGGAGGGCAAGGGATGGAGCGTGTTCGCCTCTCAAAGGACGCCAAAACCGCCCTGCGGCTTCTGTCGGTCGGCGCGGGGCGTCCCGCCGACATGTCGCCGCTCCGGTACGAGGCGGCGGTGGAGGAGCTTGCGGCCCACGGCCTGGCCCGCGTGGCGCGGGTCGAGGGCGGCGGCGTGGGGGGCGCGAGGCTGTCACGGCGCGGGTTGCAGTACTACAATGCGAACCCCGCGCTCCGCAACCCCGTCAACTAGACGAAAGTCGGGGCCATGGCCGCCGTCGTGTCCGCCATCGCCGCGGTCGCGGCCCTGCTTGCCGCTTGCAAGGTGTTGCTCATGAATTCCGGCTATTGACCGCCAAGTCGGCCGTTATTTGGCATGCGTCGGGGCGCATGTGTACCCGAAAACGCCATTTCGGGTGCATATCGGGGCGAACGTGCGCCCAAAAATCAGCTAGACGCGCATGATGCCGTCGTGGAAAACATTTTCCGCGTTTGCGTCTGTAGAACGTAATGAACGCATGAGAGGCTTGTGCAAAGTGGATGTTTTTGTGATGTGAATTATTTTGTATAGCTTTGTGTTGTCGAGGTGCTGCTGTCCGCTTGACGGGCTGTCATGCACCAGTCTAACTAAAATGGGTTTTATGGGTCGTGCGATGGTAAAGATTGCACGGCCCTTTTTTTGCGTCTTATGTCATATTCATTGACGGAGGTTGAAGAGCAAATAGGCGTGTTGAGGCAACGCGGAATGCACATTGGAGAAGGAGGACGTCGCCAAGTCTTTTTTGTTAGAGGTCGGTTATTTTAGGCTAGGGTTTAATTGGAGAGGCGGCAGAATATCTAAGGCGGCTTCATTGTTTTCTTCGTATTGGCTAGCACCGTGAGCCGTCGTGGGAAACATTTAGTATATTCGCAAAAGAGAAAGGAGAGCGATTATGACGCGCAAGGAACTGATTGCGAAGTGCAAATATTATGGCGGCGAGGACGAAAACCCTTTTGAGGACAAAGACCAGAATAAAGGCATGTTGTGGTTTTATGAGATGTCATGGGTCGAGGACACGCTGAATGGCGAGGACTTCGCAGAGCAGCTTGGGGATTTCTCCGCCAATGGACTAGACCAATTGGCGGCATCAGACGGAGTTCCCAAGACGCTGAAAGCACGGCTGTTCAACAGGTACGGCCGCGACAGCTACTCGATGCGGGAGGCGGCGACCTCGTTCCGTAAGTTCTACAGGGAGTACTATGGAGCGGCGGTCTGAGGCTATTTGAGCTGCCCAATCAGGGAGAGGAAAATCCTCTTGCCCTGCTTCTTTACCACCCGGAATTCACACCCGCGTTGCCCAATCCATTCAAATTCGCCCTTTATTGTCTCAACGGAGGTGCCATTCCATAGGTTCTTCTTGTATCCTCCCCCGCCGAAAGAGAACTTGTTTTCGTCGGTGTAGTGGGAAAACGGTTCGGCGAAAGCTCCTTGCGCCCCCTTGGGGACGCATATGACTAGCTCGATTCCTTTGTGGAATCCCTTGGTGCGGTGTGCTCCCGTTGATAGGAATCCTTTATCCACGAACACGTCGCCAACCTTTACGTCGCTCAGATTACAGCCAAGCGTTTTTATCATGAAGTCCCCCGTGCCGCGCCGCACAACCATGTCGCGGGGCGCAGTGAATTTTGACAATGCCCTTGTCAAAATGGGCAGGTCGCTGTCAAATTCAGATTTTGGCCTTTCGCCCGTGTACTTTAAGCCCCGCAGGGGTTCATTAAGGTAGCTGTAGGTTTGGGTGTACTTTGTGAGGACGAGCCTCTCTTGCTCTGTGAGGGTCGCCCACGTCTTTTCTGTGGATGGGCGTAACGCCTTGTCCATGGACTTCACGCTGACGTTAGCGTACTCGTCGAGCAACTCTTTGATGCGTGCCGAGGATAGCTCTTCCAGTTTTGGCACGGTCGTTTTCATCCTAGCTTTCTCCAGCGCCTCCCTCTTGGCGGCGACCTCTCCGACGAGGCTCTTGGCCGCCGCCTTGTCTTTCGCCCCCGCCGCGGCCGAGAGCTTGGCGACGAGCTCCTTGTATGGCTTGCTCGCCGTCTTGAACGCCTTGGCGTCCGCAAGGGCGGCGTCGATGCCCTGCCACTCCAGGGCGTCCTCCACGGCGGCGAGCCGCTTGCCGTAGGCGGCCCGGGCGACCTCCCACGTGCCGTACTTCTTGTGCTTCGCCACCCATTGCATCTCGAACTTGAGCTTGCCCGCCTGACCCTCCAGCGGCAACGCGGACCACTGTTGCAGTTTCTTCTCCACCGCGTCGTAGACGGCGTGGAGCTCCGCCGACGAGAACTTCTTCCTCCATTGGTGGACGTCGGGTATGATGGCGGAGAGAGCCACCTCGTCCTTGTGCGCCGCGGCGATGGCCTTGGCCACCTCCTTGGCTTCCCGGGCCGCCTGTGCCGCCCGCCCGGCGGATATGTGGGCGGCGAGGGTCTTCGTGTCCACATCCGGGTATTCGGCGGCGTGTTTCAGGACGTAGCCCGCCTTTTGGAGTGCCTCGGCGTTCTTCTTGCCCCGCTCCTCCCAAGCCTTGCGTATGGCCTCTTTCTCCGCCTCGCTCTTGACGCGCTTGCCTTTCAGAATCTTGTCCACCCTCGCCTTGTTGTCGCGGACGAAGTATGGCAGCGTCCCCCGCTTCTCGGCCGCCGCTATGCGCTCCCTGTTGCCCGCCACCCACTCCTTGAAAGCGTTCGGCACGTCCGAGACGGCGTTGACCGACGGCCCGTCGCCGTCGAGGGCGAAGAACTCGTCCTCGGTCGAGAGGATGGGGACCTTGTAGCAGATGCAGCTCGGATGCCACCCGACCCACTCGAAGTCCTTTGGGTACTTGCCTTTGAGCGTGTCGCATATGTCATGGGCGGGGTGCGAGCCGCTGAGCTTCACCTCCATGCCGACCACGAAGTCCATCTGCCGCCACCGCAGGCTCTCGGCGGCGCGGTAGGCCATGTTTATCTCCGTGCGGGCCAGGCGGGCGCTCTCATACTGGCAGTCGCGGATGTCCGCCGCCTTGCCGTACCTCTGCTTGTAGTCGGCGCGGAGCTTCGGGAAGTCGTTCAAGTATTGGCTCACCTTTTTGGACAGCACCACGGCGCTCATGCCTTTCTCGACGGCCGTCGATATTGCCGCCTCCAGGCCCGCCTTGTGACCCTCGGACAGGTCCCACACCCTCCGCGAGAGGCTCATGCCGTTTATCTTCCGTGCCTGGAACGCCTTGAGCTGGTCGCCGTTGCGCCTGTAGAGGTGCTCGTGCTTTCCGTCGGCCCGGCTCACCTTGCGCGCCGCCAGCACGCCGTCGGCGATGAGGTCCTGCGCCTCGTTGCTCTTGGCCCACTCCGCCGCCGTGGAGCGCATGATGGCGGCCTCCATGTTTGCGCGCATCGTGGCGAACATCCTCTCAACGGCGCCGCGTGCCGCCGGGTAGTCCTTGAACGAGAACGCCGCGCCGCCCCCGCCGTCGTAGCCGACGAGCTCCGCCACCCTGGCGGCGTCGAGGCCCAGGGTGGAGAACACTTGCAGTATCTGCGCCAGGTAGGAGCTGACGCGCTTCTCATGGGCGTCGCGCGCCGCCTTGGCGGCCTTGGCGGTGTCTGTCATGGCTTGCCTGTTTTCGTCTTGCGGAACACCGTCAGCGGCGGCTCGTTGAGCGCCGTGAGGTGGCAGTCCGTGATGTCCGTGCGGCGCAGGAGGATTTCGCGGGCGTCGGCGACAGTCCGCGCCGGCCCCTCCTCGCGGAGCATCGCCGTGAGGGCGGCTACCGTCTTGGCGGGCAGCTCCATGCCGACCTCCGCCCACGGCCCAAGCTCGCCGCATACCTTGAAGTACCTCCACGACGGCAGGATGAGGCGCGGGGACACCTCGCGCCCGCCAAGGGCCAGCTCGACGGCCAGGAGGCGGACGAGGGCATCGAAGAAGCGGCGGTTGCCGCGGCTTTTCTGTTGGAGGCGTATTATATTGCTCGCCATGGCGTTTGCTGTCGTGAAAGTTTTGCTACATTTGCATCAGCCCTTGCCGCCCGCGCGGCGGGGGTTAGGTTGACGGGGCGCAAGCCCTCTCGACCCCGGCTTCAGCGACTTTCGGCTCTTCACCGGAAGTCGCTGTTGTTTATGAGAAAGTCGTCCGCCACTATCTTCTCGCGAGTGAACGTCGCGTCTTTCCCTCCCATTATGATTGTCACGTCGGTTATGTTCTCGTAGCGACGCACCCTGTCGTTCATCGCGTCGCCAAGAATCTGCAAGTCCATGTCGCCCTTGATGACAAGCACTATGCTGTCCGCCTGTTTCGACGCGCTGCGTATTTGCAATTGCACGGCGTTGTTCGTCGGCGACAGCACTGACTTGTACTCCTGCACCTTTCCGAGCGTCCTGTTGTAGCTGTCGGCGCTCTTGCGGTTGTCGAGGTCGGGGAGCAGGTCAATCTCGTAGCCGTGCTTCTCGGCGAGGTACGCGGCGGTCTCGACGTTGGCTCGCCTCTCGTTCTTGCCGTGCAGGGCGTGGACGCGCACGACTCCCTGCGCCGTCGGCACCGTCATGACCCCCCTCCTGTCCTGCCTCGCCGCCTGCGGCGGCCTCACGCTCCCCTTTGCCAAAGAACCTCCCCTGTAGCCCCGGAATGTCAGAATTGTTTGCGAATATAGGCAAATGCGCCCCAAATGGGCGCATTTTCTGACCACAACAGAGACTGTCGCCTCCATTGTGCAAATTTGGAGTATATTTGCGTCAGACCTGTTGTGTAATCTTTTTTAGGGGGCGTCCCCGCCATCATATGAAACTCACGTCGAGGAAACGCCAGCAGCTCCTGGAGGCCTACCGCAAGGCCATGTGCAACGTGACCCTCGCGTGCAAGGGCCTGGGCATCTCGCGCCGCACGTTCTACCTGTGGCGCGAGGCCGACGAGTCCCTCGCCGCCGAACTCGACGACATCAAGGACGAGGCGCGCGACTTCATCGAGAACGCCCTCTACAAGCGCATCGACGCGGGCGACACGACGGCCATAATCTTCGCGTGCAAGACCATGCTGCGCGACCGCGGATATGTCGAGACGCAGGCCCACTCGGTCACGGTCAACAGCTTCGAGGAGCTGATGCGGCGGCTGCCTCCCCCTCCCGGCGGCGGAGCGGAGGAGGGCGGCACTGTGCCGTCGGGCGACTGCAAAAACTGACGCGGGGGCATGGCTAGGCGGGCGGCGGCGGATGCCGACAAGGGGCTGGGCTACATGATGGCGTGGCGGGCGGACTGGAACAGGTTCGTCCGCGACGTGCTCGGCGCGCGCCTCGACCCGCAGCAGCAGGAGATAATAGCCGCCGTCCAGGCCTGCCCCCGCGTGGCGGTGGCGAGCGGCACGGCGCGGGGCAAGGACTACGTGGCGGCGTGCGCCTGCCTGTGCTTCCTCTACCTGACGCCGCGCTTCGACGCCAAGGGGCGGCTCGTGGCCAACACCAAGGTGGCCATGACGGCCCCCACGGGGCGGCAGGTCTCGTCCATCATGATGCCGGAGATTGCGCGCCTCTTCTCGGCGGGCGGCGTCCTGCCGGGGCGCCTCACGTCGGAGGGCATCCGGACGGGCCACGCCGAGTGGTTCCTGTCGGGCTTCAAGGCCGACGACCGCAACACCGAGGCGTGGTCGGGCTTCCACGCCGTCAACACCATGTTCGCCGTCACCGAGGCGTCGGGCATAGGCGACGGGGTGTTCCACGCCATCGAGGGCAACCTCCAGGGCAACTCGCGGCTCCTGCTCGTCTTCAACCCCAACCGCACCACGGGCTACGCCGCCGAGGCCATGAAGGGCGGCCGCTTCCGCACGTTCCGCCTATCGTCTCTCGACGCGCCCAACGTCCTGGAGGGGCGGCAGGTCTTCCCCGGGCAGGTCAACCGCGGGTGGGTCGAGGACAAGGTGCGGGCGTGGTGCTCGCCCCTGGGCGGCGGCGACGCCCGCGAGGAGGGCGACTTCGAGTGGGAGGGCGGCATCTACCGCCCCAACGACCTGTTCCGCGTCAAGGTGCTGGGGATGTTCCCCCGCGTCCCGGCCGACGCCCTCATCCCCTACGAGTGGGTCGAGGCGGCCAACCGCCGGTGGCATGAGGGCGGGGGCGGCGCCCCGCGCGGCCGCCGCAGGCTCGGCGTGGACGTGGCGGGCATGGGGCGGGACTGCACGGTGGTGTGCGAGAGGGTCGGCGACCGCGTGCTGGGCTTCACCGTCCACCAGTCGGGCGGCCGCGCCGACCACATGCACGTGGCGGGCATGGTCTCCAACATGGCGCGGGGGTCGGCCGACGTCTGCGTCGACACCATCGGCGAGGGCGCGGGGGTCTACTCGCGGCTCGTCGAGACGGGCGTGGCCGGCGCGCGGTCGTGCAAGTTCAGCCAGTCGGCGGGCCGCCTGTCCGACGAGACGGGGCAGTTCCGCTTCGCCAACATGCGGGCGTGGTGCTACTGGGCCGTGCGCGACTGGCTCGACCCCCGCAACGGCTACGGGGCCGCCCTGCCGCCCGACGCCATGCTCCTGGAGGAGGCCGTGGCCGTCAGGTGGCAGTTCCACAGCAACGGCTCGATAATCATCGAGCCCAAGGACGGACTCTCGGCCCGCCTGCGCCGCTCCCCCGACCGCCTCGACGCCCTGGCCCTGACGTTCTTCCCGTCGGCCGCCGAGGGGGCGCTGACGGACCGCGAGATTGAGGAGCTGTTCCTCTGACACGAAAGAAAACGACACCATGACGAACGCCGACCTGACGCTCTTCCCCACCGACAACGACCTGGAGATTCCCGCCCTCGACCCCTCCATGCAGGCCGAGGCCGTGGAGATGCCCTTCGTCCTCTACGGCGAGCAGAGCCGCGCCACGAAGATGAACGGCTTCGGGACGCTCTGCTTCTACACCGACGACTACCGCTTCCGCGCCGTGTGGGACCACCCCGAGCGCATCGAGGCGCACAACCCGGCGAGCATCGTCGAGCCCAACTTCTCGCTCTGCCAGGACATGCCCGTGGCCATGGGCCTGCGCGAGGTCTACAGGAAGAGGGCCCTGGCCCGCATGATGCAGGGGCGCGGCATCCGCGTCTTCGTGGACCTGAACGTGGCCAGCAAGTTCTACCGCGTCAACCTGCTGGGCGTGCCGCCGGGGTGGCGGGCGTTCTGCACCCGCGGCTACTCCGACCGCCCCGCCTACCTGGAGTTCGAGTGGATGATGGCCCGCGAGGTGGCGGGCGGGGACCCCCTGTTCGTCATCTACGGCGGGGGCGAGAAGTGCCGCCAGTTCGCCAAGGAGCGCGGGTGCGTGTACGTCTCGCCCATGATAGACATCAAGAACAGGTCGCGGCGGGCCGTCAAGGCCATCGAGCAGTCGGTGGCGTTCCTCGCCCCCGGCGCCGACGCGTCGCGGCTCGTCGAGGAGGCCACGCGGGGCATAGCCGCCGCGCAGATTGAGGCGTTCAACCGCAACACCATAGACAAGGCATGACAGACATCGAGGAGATTCTCTCGCTCCCGGCCGACGAGGCCGTGGCGCGGCTGAGGCGCAAGGAGCAGGACGTGCCGCCGTGGGCCGTCCTGCGGAGGGCCTACGAGCCGGAGCTGCACCGCATCGTGCGCGACCGCGTGGGCCGCCGCGACAAGGCGGGCAAGGGCGGGGCCGTCGAGCCCGCGTCGCGCATATGCGTGGGCGTCGAGCGGCTCCTGACGCGGCGCATGGCGGAGCTGATGTTCGCCATCCCCGTCCAGCGCAACTACTCCAACGCCGACGCCGACGCCGTGGGCGCGGAGGTGGCCCGGGCCCTGGAGAGGGTCTTCCGCGTGGCGCGCATCGACAGCGAGAACGCGCGGCGCGCCGGGGCCTACTTCGCCTCGTGCGAGGCATGCACGGTGTGGTACGCCGCGCCAAAGAGGCACGACCTCTACGGCTTCCCGGCCAACTTCAAGCTCCGATGCGCCTCCTACAGCCCCATGGACGGCTACGAGCTGTTCCCCCGCCTCGACGAGCACGGCGACATGGAGGCCATGTCGCTCGCCTACACGCGCCGGGAGGGGGGGCGCGACGTGGCGTGGTTCGAGACCTACACCGCCGACCGCCACGTCAAGTGGCGACTCGACGGCAGGGCCGAGGCCGTCCTCGACGAGCGCAACGCCCTCGGCAAGATTCCGTGCGTCTACATATGGCGGCCCCGGCCCGTCTTCGACGGCGTGGAGCTGCTCCGCGAGGAGATTGAGTACACCCTCTCGCGCAACAGCGACGTGGTGGCCTACAACGCCGCGCCGATTCTAAAGGTGTCGGGCGCGCTCAGCGGCGTCGAGGACAAGGGCGAGAGCCGCCGCATAGTCAAGGTGGAGAACGGCGGCGACGTCTCCTACGTCTCGTGGGGGCAGGCGGCGGAGTCCGTCAAGTGGCACATCGACGAGATGTTCAAGCTCATCTTCATGCAGACGCAGATTCCGGACATCTCGTTCGACAACCTCTCGCACCTCGGCGCCATAGGCTACGACGCGCGCAAGACGCTCCTGACCGACGCGCACCTCAAGGTCGGCGACGAGAGCGGCCCCGTCCTGGAGTTCCTCGACCGCGAGGTCTCGGTGGTCAAGGCGTTCCTCAAGCTCCTGCGCCCCGACTGGGCCAGGGCCGTGGACGCCACGGACGTGGAGAACATCATCACGCCCTACATCCAGGACGACGAGACGCAGAACATCCAGCGCCTCCTGGCGGGCAACGGCGGCAGGCCCGTCTTCAGCCAGCTCGAGAGCATCCGCCTGGCGGGCTACTCCACAGACCCCCAGGCCACGCTCGACCAAATCAACAAGGAGGCCGCCGAGGCCCAGGCCGCGCAGATGCGGGGGCTCATGGAGGGCGGGAGCTACCAGTAAAAAGGAGGAGAGGAATGGCGAAAGGTTCAAGCAAGGCCCCGGCCAACAAGGGGGAGTACAGCCAGAAGAGGCTCGACAAGGCCATCTACATAACCAAGGGGGATGCCGCCGAGAAGATTCAGCAAGCCAGGAGCATATTCGGCGAGGAGGCAGACAAGTTCTACGCCCGGCAGTCCGACGAGCAGAAGACTGCCATAAAGGACTATACGGGCAGCGGGTATTACGACATGAACAAACTGATGTGGACCGGCAAGCTTGAAGACGGCATATTCGGCCCGCCCAGCAAGGCTTATGTGGAGACCGTGGCGAAGAAGTCCAAGGCCATGCAAGAGTCAATATCCAAGCACAGCCTGGGCAAGGACGTGTGGCTGCAGCGCGGGACGGACGGCAAGGAGCTCGCCAGCATCGCCGAGAGCATCGGCAAGAAGACGCTTGACGTCGGAGACTCTTTCGTGTACAAGAAATTCGTCTCCACAGGGACGGCAAAGGACACCGGCTTTACCGACAAGAGTGTGATTATGCATATCTTCGCCCCAAAGACGGCCAAGGGACTTTATGTCGCCAACGGCATATCGGGCTTTTCCAAAGAGAACGAGACGGTCTTGGCGGCAGGCCAGCGCTTCAAGGTGAAAAAGCGCTACTACACGGCGGATGGCAAGCAGCATCTTGACCTGCACATCATAGACTGATAAACAAAAAAATGTCGAATATGAAGATTATGACCGAGGAGGAGGCACTCAGCAAGTGCAAGATTTACGACGGCAAGACGGAAATACCCGAGGGGAAAACCACGATTGGGAACTACGAGAGCAATTTCGTGTCCATGGCTCAAACGCAGGACGGCGTTGAGCGAATCAACGAGATGGTGAGGGCGTTCAAGAACTCCCCGGCCGCAAAAGCCATGTCCGTGGCGGGCGACGCCTACGAGCCCATTGTCGCCATCCTTTGGGACAGGTACAAGTATTGGGACGGCGGCGGCTACGAGCAGGACTACGCGAAGTGGGAGTCTGACCTTGCCGAAGATTTTGTGAAGATGATTGCCAAGGACTACAACTAGCGAGGCGGCGGAACTGCAACGTATAGACTAAGGAGGGCGTGGCGCCGATGCCCGCCCCGCGGGGACAACCGCCCACAGGCGAGCTTCGTCAGCCTGTGGGGGCCGCGGGAAAGCGCGAGGGCGACGAAGCATCCCGGACGCGAGGGCTCGCGCCACACCTCTTTTCCTACAAACCAATCCCCCCATAAACACATGCCCCGAAAGAAAAAAATCGCCCCCCTGCGGGTGCGCTCCGCCAACGCCCGCGCCACGATGCTCCGCTCACTCCTCGACGCAGACGTTGAGCCGGAGTTCCGGTTCCACGGCATCCGCCGTTGGAGGTTCGACTACGCCCTGCCGACGTTCAAGGTCGCCATCGAGGTCGAGGGCGGCGTGTGGACCGCCGGGCGGCACACCCGCCCCAAGGGCTTCCTGGGCGACATCGAGAAGTACAACGCCGCCGCCGCCCTCGGATGGCGCGTCCTCCGCGTCACGCCCGGCGGGCTGTTCGCAAAGGAGTTCCTCGACACCGTGAGGGAGGCCATGGCGACCCCGCCGCCGAATATTTGCGGGGCGTGACGCGTTAGCCCCCCCCCCCCCCCCGACTTTCCCCAACACATGCAAGCCGCGGCAACTCGTCACGGCTTGTCTCGTCAGACCCATTCCGCCATGCGCGATTTTTCTGAAGCGACGGCGCAAAGCCCCGCCCTGCGCCGTCGCGCATACTACACTTCTAAAAAAAGGTGTGGGGCAATGTTGGCTAGGTATAAACAATCTGACATCTCGCAATTGTATCGTCAGAATTATAGGATATAAAATATTAATCATAACTTTGTGGTACAAGAAAGGAACAGAAAAACCAACTCGTAAAAGCAAGAGCCATGAACGACTATGATGAGAGGCTGTTTGACGCCAACAAGTACATGCCGATTCTCGAAAAGGCGCAAACCTTGAACGACGCCGCCTCCAGGCGCGACTCGGAGGCCGTGAGGGGTGCGCTGAGAGAGGTGGAGTATGAGACCTGCTTCGTCGAGACGTGGGCGAGCAAGGCCGCGGCGCGCATATACACCGCAATCTCGGACATCGACGACTCCCTCAACTGCGACCACCTCGACGAGATGGAGTGGGACTGGGTCAACGAGTCCGCGGACGGCATAGAGTGGGTGGCCCAATTCCTGTTCGACAAGGAGTGCGAGCGCATGAGGCGCAAGATGGAGGCCGCCCATGGCGACCTCGCCAAGCTGTAGGGCGGGCGACGGAATCACTGACCACAAAAACATGGCGTCATGACAAACATCATATTCATAGCCGACTCCGTGCAGAAAGGCAGGCTGGAGCCGCTCGCGGGCGGCATCAGTTACGACCTCCGCCGCACTCTTGCGGCCCGCAGGGCGGGCGAGATAGGCAACAGCGTCCGCTATTACAAGGCCTGTTGCGAGCCGGGCCGCGCCCTGCGCCTGCTGCTCGAGGCGGCGAGGCGCGAGGGGGTCAGAATCGTGGAGGTCGAGGAGCGATAGTGGAGGCATGAGGACGATAACGGTAACCGAGGGCATGGCCGCCGCCCTCTGCGAGGCCTGGGGCCTCATCAGCGGGCCGCACGACGCCGCGGGCGACACCATCCCCGCCGCCCTTGTCGGCATCGAGAACGCGGTGGAGGCGCTCTGTTGCAAGGGCGGCGCACCGGCAGAGTTCCCGGCGGAGTTCGTCGGGGCCACGCTCAACGCCCTCGCCGAGGGGGAGCGGCTCTGCGCCCGCGCCGCCGCGCGCGACGAGGCGCTCGGCTTCCATGGGGCGGCGGACTACTGGCGCGACGCCGCCGCGGCGTGCCGGGCGGCGTTCCGGGAGATTGCGGGCGGCTAGGCGATGACGCTAAGACGGGAAGCTTGAGAGTGCGAACCGTGATGACGGCGGGGGCGGCGGGGGCGGCGGACGCCCCCGCCTTTCTTTTCGCCCTGCCCCGCCCGTTGGTGCATATCGGGAACAGTGGCGGCCGCAAGGCGTCGCCTCCTGTGCGATTCGGGAATTGTATGCGAGACGGATGCGGCCGCGATGCGAAGTCGATGACGCCCTGCGAGGAGGCTGCGCGTATTGTTAAGCCGCGCGGCGCGTCCCCGTCGTGGCGGAATTGCCGTGTTGTGCGAATTGAGAGCTGCCAAAAACTATAACCCCTTAAATTGTGCGAACAGGGAACTAAAATGCGCCACGTATGCGATTCGTATGCGTTGCGTATGCGATTCGTATGCGAACGCAATGCGAAGCGGATGCGGTCGCAATGCGAACGCAATGCGAAGACGATGCGAAGACGATGCCAATAAAAGAAGAGAAAAGAAGAGAATAAATAAGAGAAGAAGATGACGACGTCGACGCCGCCAACGCGTATGCGCGTGCGTGCGCGCGAGGCGACGGGGCGGGCCGCCGTCTGACGGTCGGCGAGGGGCGAATCTGACAGCCGGGAGATTTTCTGACGGCGTTTTGCGGTCGTATCAGAAAACCTGCTATCTTAGCCGCAAAATTTCAACACATGGAAATCAGGGACCGGGTTCTGGAGAGCCTGAAGTCCAAGGCCTCGGGCCTGGGCTTCAGCGCCAAGGAGATTGAGAGTGCGGCGGAGGCCATCGTCGGCAATCTGAAGCTCGGCGGCGACATGGGCGACGAGGAGCGCTCGGCGGCGGCGGACGCCGCCACGGAGGCCATCCTGCCGTTCCTGCGCCTCAGCCAGGCCGCCGCGACGCGCATCGTGGCGGCACAGAGGGCGAGGCGAGGCGCGGCCGAGGAGGGCCCCGCGGAGGGAGGCGGCCCCGACGGCGGGGGCGAGCCCAAGCCCCAGCCCGACGGGGCGCGGGGCGGCAGGGCGGAGAAGCCCAAGGCCGCCGACGAGATGCCGCCGTGGGCCGTGAAGCTCATCGGGAGCGTGGCCAAGATTGGCTCGGACCTGGAGGGCATGAAGCGGAGCAAGGCGGCCGACGTGCGCCGCGGCCGCCTGGAGGCGCTCCTCAAAGACGCGGGGGCCTTCGGGCGCAGGACGCTCCGGAGCCTGGACCGCATGACCTTCGACGACGACGACGACTTCGAGGCCTTCAGCCGCGAGGTCGAGGAGGACTTGAGGGCCTACAACCAGGAGCGCGCCGACGCCGGGCTTGGCGGCCTGGGCAACCCGCCGCCCAAGTCGACGGGGGCCGGCGGCACGATTACCGACGCCCAGATTGAGGCCGTGGCGGGCAAGTTCTGACGCCCCCCGCGGCCATGGGCGGCAAACACACACACCAAACACACGAGAAAGATGTCAGCAGGAAAACTTGAGCGCGTGACGCTCGGCAGGGACAGCATTGTCATCCGCCACTACGTCGCGGGCCTCCAGGGGGGCAAGACCCTCGACACGTCGGGCTTCGCCCCCGACCACATCCGCGCGGGCCACGTCGTCATCCGCGACACGGCGAGCGGGGCCTACAAGCCGATGCCGCTCGACGGAGACGGCGCGGCCTACGCCTCGCTCCCGGCGGGCCACGAGTACGTCGGCGTGGTGGTCGCCACCGTCCCAGCGGACCGCCCCCAGGCCGCCGTCATGTACGACGGCGAGGTGAACGACCTTGCCGCCCCCTACAGCTACGACGGCATCAAGGAGGCGCTCCGCGCCGCCGTGCCGACGCTCCACTTCGCCCACGACTAAACGGAAAGGAATCAAGAGATGGCACAGACAGCATCACTGTTCGCGGATATTGTCAACAGCTTCTTCCCGAAGCTCCAGACCCTCGTCGAGAAAATCAACGGGCGGCGCGAGGCCCCCTCCTACCTGCACCTCCAGAGGCTCCGCAAGGAGTACTCGGCGGACCAGAAGTGGGAGAGCGCCACGGTCAACACCGCCTACGTGGCCGCCGACATGGTGGCCCTGGACAGCCCCCTGCCGCTCAAGGAGCGCCCGACGCTCTCGGCGGCCAGCGGCACGCTGCCTAAAATCGGCATGAAGAAGTTCCTCAACGAGACCCAGCTCAACTCGCTCAACATCATGAGGGCGCAGGGCGCGAGCTACGAGGACCTCGTGAAGCGCCTCATGGACGACGTTACGGCGGTCTCGCGCGGCGTCGACGAGAAGAACGAGTACAACTTCCTTGCCGGGCTCTCCAACGGCGTCGTGGCCATAGCCGACGACGCCGGCGAGAACTCGGCGCTCCGCATCCGCTTCAACTACCCCGAGGAGAACTCCTTCGGCGTGGGGACGGCGGGCCTTTTGACGCTCGCCGACCTGCGCCGCGTCATTGACAAGGCCACGGCCGACGGCAACAGCGTGGCGGAGATATGGATTGCCAAGTCGGAGTACGACCGCCTCCGCGCCACCAGGGAGGCGCGCGAGCTCGTGGCGACGTACAACGGCCAGACGCTCACGCCCGACGCCTCCCTGCCCGTCCCCACGGCGACGCGCTTCAACGAGGCCTTCGCCGACGACACCGGGGGCGTTGCGTTCGTGGTCGTGAACCGCTCGGTCTTCGTCGAGCGGGACGGCAGGCGCGCGGCGGTCAAGCCGTGGAACCCGTCCAAGGTCATCATGACCATGGGCGGCGAGCTCGGCGCGCTCGTGTGGGGGACGCTGGCCGAGGCCACGAACCCCGTCGACGGCGTGGCGTACCAGACGCTCGACCAGTACAAGCTCATCAGCAAGTACAGCAAGACCGACCCCCTCCAGGAGTTCACGGCGGCCCAGGCCCTCGTCCTGCCCGTCATCGAGAACGTCGACCAGATTTACTCCATCGACATCTCCGAGGGCGAGGCCGTCGACGCGTCGGCCGAGACCTCCGACGCGTCCGACAAGACGACCACCATCGACGGCGTGGCCTACGACAAGGCCTCCGCCGTGGCTTTCCTCAACGGCGCGGGCGCGTCCCTCGCCGACGGCGCCGCGGACGCCGAGGTCGTGGCCGCCTACAACGCCTTGAGCAAGAGCGACCGCCGCGCGTTCGCGTCGGCCGTGGCAAAGGGCTGACGGCGGCCGCGGCGATATTTCTGACACACTTTTGTTGTTGGTTGGTTCTGATGAAGACTGTTCGGCAGGCGCTTGTCGACGAGGTTCTATACCCGCTCCCGGGCGGCCTCATTGACAACAAGCTCGTGACGCGCGGCCTCGACGCCGCCGCCGGGGCCACGGCGGACATCCTCCGCGGCCCCGGCTTCGCGGGCGCGCTTGCCGACTGCCTTTTGGCCGTCGTGGAGCAGTCCATGGGCTTCTCCGAGGCGGACAAGTCCGTCAGCGCCCCCTCCGCCGAGCAGGTCCGGGCCCTCAGGTCCAGGGTGGCGCGCCTCTACGCGTCGATAGGCGAGGACGTCCCCGACATGGGCGGCGCCGCCGTCACGTTCGGCGCGGGCTAGCCATGGCCGTCCTCCATTTCAGGCCATTCCGCCTCCTGCGCCTCTCGCGCGCCGCGGGCCGCCGCGACGACAGGGGCGACTACCTGCCGGGGGCCGCGGAGTGGATGGACGAGGGCGTGGCGTGCGACGCCTCCCGCGCCTCCCTCAGCCCCGACGGCGGCAAGTATGACGACGGCGGCAACCCCAAGTACGCGTGGACGCTGACCCTGCCGCCCGGCGCGCCGCCCTACCGCCTTGGCGAGACGGTGCGCGTCGTCGGGCAGGGCGGCGAGACCGTGGCCGAGGGGCCCATAAGGGGCGTCACGCGCCTCCAACTGCAGACGAAACTGCTTCTGTGATGAAAAGCCCGCTCCACAGCGACGGGAAGTCCGTCGCCGCCGCCCTCGGCGCCATGCGCGGGGCGGCGGACGTCGCGGCCCGCGAGGCGCGACGCACCCTCTCCCGCCTGGGCGAGGAGACCGTGGCGTACGCCCGCGACCGCACGGCGGCTGACAGCTGGGTGGACCGCACGGGCAACCTGCGTAGCTCCGTGGGCTACGGCGTCTACGACGGCCGGGGGCGGGCCGCCGGGAGCGGCTTCCCCCAGGTCAAGGACGGCGCGGACGGCCCAGCCGAGGGGCGCAAGTACCTGGAGGGCGTGGCCGCGGGCCTGGCCGCCGGGGCGAGGCAGTCGCTCATAGTCGTGGCGGGCATGGACTACGCGTCCGACGTCGAGGCTCTCGACAACAAGGACGTGCTGGCGGGCCCGGAGCTCCTGGCTCGGCGCAAGCTGCCGGGCTACATGGAGCGGACGCGGCGGCGCGTGGAGGGGCTAGTCAACAGGCTTCTGAAATGAGGACGGACATAGAGATTCGTGACGACATCTTCGCCCTCGTGCGCTCCTCCGCCCTGGCGGCGGGGGTCTCGGGCGGGGTCTTCGCCGGGACGCGCCCGCGCTCGCCGCTCGGCGAGGACATCGTGGTCTCCGTCCTCTCGTCGGGCGCGGGGCAGGTCACGGAGGCCTACGTCAACGTCAACGTCTACGTGGCCGACGTCACCGTCACCTACGCCGACGGCGCGCAGGGCCTGGAGGAGGACTCCGCCCGTCTCCGCGAGCTGTGCCGCCTGGCCGCCGACGCGCTCCACTCCGCCCACGGCCCGGGCTTCTGGGCGCGGCTCGCCGAGCAGCGCGTCTACGCCGTCGAGGCCACGGGCGAGCACATGATAAACAACAGGCTGCTCTACAGGCACGCCGAGGCATGACAACTAATTAAGACACCAAGACATGGCAGAACTGAGCTGGGGCAAGCCCCGCATATTCGCCAGCAAGCTCGACACGGCAGGCAAGCCGACGACGTGGTTCGAGTTCGCCACGCCCGTCGAGGGCTCCACGACGCTGGAGACCACCGAGGGCGACAAGAAGGAGGCGAAGATTGAGGGCGGCGAGAACGAGGCCGTCAAGTACAACAAGAGCACCTACTCCCTGGAGTTCGAGGTCCGCGAGGCCGTCGGGCGCGACCAGCCGCTCACCAACTCCGACGGAGTCATCGAGGGGGAGTACGCCCTGCACATCCAGCCCGAGGCGGCGACGGCCAAGGGCATCAAGTTCGACCGCGGCGTCTTCTCTGTGCAGACGCAGTTCGGGTCGGAGGACGGCATCGTCTACCACTACAAGTTCGACGCCCTCAAGCCCGCCGAGGGCAACACGGCCAAGGTGGAGGTCGTGGCCGACCCCACCGACGGCGAGTGACGCCCTCCCGCATCGGCAAGGCATGGCACGAAGCACCATAAGCCCCGCCGAGCTGACGAGGATAGTATGCGAGCGCCCGCTCCCCTTGAGGATTGGCGGGCGCTCCTACTATATCCACCCCCCGTCGCTCGGCAAGAGCCTCCTCGTCTCTGCCCTCATGGAGCGCCTGGGCCTCGACGCCGCGGCGGCCTCCCGCGGCCCGGCGGGCCTCCTCGCCGCCGTCGGGGCCGACGAGGACGCCGCCCTGCGCCTGTGCGCCATGATTCTGTCCCGCGGCCGCGGCGAGCTCCTCGACGAGGGGCATATTGAGAGCCTGTGCGACGGGCTCCGCGCAGGCACGGACGCCGCGGGCCGCGTGGAGATTGTCCACGCCTACCTCACGCACCGCCCCGCCGCGCACTGGATGAAGGCCCTGGGCATAGACCGCGAGCGCCGCCGCCTGGGCAGAATCCTGCGCGCCAAGGACAAGTCGCCGAGCGTCAGCGTCGGGGCCGTCAGCGTCTTCGGCTCGCTCATCGACGCGGCGTGCCAACGCTACGGGTGGACGTACGAGTACGCCGTGTGGGGCGTCTCCCTCGTGAGCCTGCAGCTCATGCTCGCCGACGCGCAGCAGGTGGTCTACCTCACCGACAAAGAGAGGCGGCGCGCGGGGGTCTCGACGGACGGCGTGCGCCTCGACGCCGACGACCCCGCCAACGAGGGGCGCATTGTGGAACTGTTAAGCAAATGAGCCATGGGCGGCATAAACTTCGTCTCGACGCTGGACAACAGCGACTTCATCAAGGGCATGGAGCAGATGCGCTCCAGCCTCTCCTCGGTCTCGGCGGCGGCCGACGCGCAGGGCGGCGCCATAGAGGCCGCCATGGGCCGCGCCGCGCGGGCCGCCGCGGCTTTCGGCGTCGGCTTCTCGGCCGTGGGCTTCGTCAAGAAGGTGGCCGCCGTGCGCGGCGAGTTCCAGCAGCTGGAGAGCTCGTTCCGCACGCTCCTGGGCGACGAGCAGAAAGCCGCCGACCTCATGGCGCAGCTCACGCGCACGGCGGCCATCACGCCGTTCGACCTCAAGGGCGTCGCCAACGGGGCGAAGAACCTCCTGGCCTACGGAGTGGAGGCCGACAAGGTGAACGACAAGATTATGCAGCTCGGCAACCTCGCCTCCGGGCTGTCGCTCAACCTCAACGACGTCATCACGCTCTACGGCACGACCGTCTCAAAGGACGCCATGGACACGCTCGACGTCAAGCAGTTCCAGAACCGCGGCATAGCCATCAAGCAGGCCATAGCCGACGTCATGAGGCTCGACGAGAAAGACGGCAGCATCTCGGCGCAGGTCGACGCCCTCGTGACCGCCAAGAAGGTCACCCCGGAGATATTCGAGGCCGCCATAGCCAGCATGGCGGGCGCGTCGGGGCAGTTCGCGGGCATGATGGAGAACCAGTCGAAGACCATAGCGGGCCAGATAAGCAACATCGGCGACGCCGTGGACAGCATGTTCAACAACATCGGCAAGCAGTCCGAGGGGGTCATCTCCGGGGCCCTGGAGGGCGTCTCCTACGTCGTCGAGAACTACGAGGAGGTGGGCAGGGCCATAGCCGAGGTCGTGGCGGCCTACGGAGTCTACAGGGGCGTGCTGATGTCCGTCGCGGCGTTCCAGTCCGCCGGGGCGCGGATGGAGATAGAGGGCCTGGAGGGCCTGCTCGGCGCCCTGGATGAGACCGCCGACGCCGAGACGGCGGAGCTGGCCCGCAAGCGGGGCCTGAGCGCCGAGGACGCGGAGCGTCTCACCCGCCTGCGCGCCGAGGCGCGGCAGAGGCTCTCCATGGCCGAGGCGGCCATGGCGCAGGCGGCGCAGGAGAGGGCGGCGGCCGGGCAGTCCGTGGCGGCCGAGGGCGCCAAGCTCGACGCCCTGCGGCGCACCGAGGCCGCCATGCGCAAGCACCTCGCCACGAGGGAGGCGCAGCTCGCCGCCGAGAGGGCGACGCTCACGGCGGGGCAGCAGGCCGCGCGGCAGAGGGAGCTCGACGCCATCAGGGCGCAGCTCGCCACGAACGCCGAGGCGCAGAACACGGCGGCCAGGGCGCGCAACGCCGCGGCCGCCGCCGAGCAGGCCGCCGCCACGAGGCAGGCCGCCGCCGCGAGGCAGCGCGACACCATCCAGGCGGGAATCAACACGGCCGCCGTCAACGCCAACAGCAAGTCGGCGGGCCTCCTGGCAAAGGCGCAGGCCGCCCTCGGCAAGGCCATGAAGTCGGCGGGCCTGGCCTCCATGGCCAACCCCTACGTTCTGGCCGCGGCCGCCGTGGCGGGCCTTGCCTACGGCATATACAAGCTCATAACCTACGAGAGCGACCTCGAAAAGGCGCAGAGGAGGGTCGGCGAGGCCTTCGACGACGCCACCATGGGGGCCGCCGAGGAGATGGCGCGGCTGCACGAGCTGACCGGGCAGATGGAGAGGGCCGAGGAGGGGTCCGACGAGTACAACGCCGCCCGGCAGAGGGTTATAGACCAGTTCGGGCAGTACCGCGAGGGCCTGGAGGGCGAGATAGGCCAGCTCACGACGCAGTCCGAGCTCTACAAGGAGCTCACCGCCGCTATACTCGACCACTACATGCAGAAGGCCAAGGCGCAGGCCTCCGACGAGGCCAACAGCAAGTTCGGCGAGGAGGTCAGGAAGCAGCTTGCGGACGTCAAGGAGACGTTCGACGACCTGCGAGAGGAGGAGGAGGAGGGCGCCAAGGGCGACGCCCGCGCCCTGGCCGCCATCAAGGAGCGCTATCGCGCCTCCTACGCCGCCGTGCGCGACGCCATCATCAAGGGCGGCCTGGAGATAGACGAGGCGACGGGGCGGCTCAAGGGCGCGGACATCGACGAGGGGATACAGGCGAAGCTCGTCAAGAGAATCTCCTACACGACGGGGACTAAGGGCGGCACCGAGTACCACAACTACAACACGAACGAGCTCGTCGGGGAGCTGGCGGCCATCCGCAAGGCGAGGGCGCTCCGCGACGCCGCCATTGAGGAGGCCAACGCCCTCTACGGCATGTCCGCCCCCGCCAAGGACAAGGGCGCGGCCTCGGCGGAGGCCGCCGCCAAGGCCGCCTCCGAGGCCGACAAGAAGGCCGTCGCCGCCCGCTACAAGGGCCTGCGGGAGCTCGTCAGCAAGATTGAGGAGCAGGAGCGCAAGCTGAAAGACACACGCGCCAAGGCGCGCCGCGGCGAGACATACGAGCAGACCCTTGGCGGCAAGACCACCGTCATGACCTACACCGACGAGGAGGTCAAGGCCGAGGCGGACAAGCTCGACAAGCTGACCAAGGCCTACAAGGAGCTCACCAGGACCACGTGGGAGGGGCGCGCCGAGAGGGCGCGGGCCGTCAAGGAGGCGCAGGACGACGCCGACGAGGCCCTGGCGGAGGCGGCAAGGCGGCAGGCGAGGCAGGAGCGCGAGAGGGCGGAGCAGGAGCGGGTCCTGGAGATGGAGCTCCTGGAGGACAGCCTAGCCAAGCGCCTCGCCGCCCGCAAGGCGTGCTACGACAAAGAGATTAGGCAAATCCGCGAGCAGGGCGAGGCGGAGAAGAAAGAGCTCGTGGCGCAGGCCAAGGAGAGGCACGACGCCGAGGAGAAAGTCCGCGCCGCGCGGGCCAAGGCCGAGGGGAGGGACTACACGGAGAGGGGCTTCGACAAGGCCAAGTACCGCGAGTCCGACGAGTACGAGGCCGCCGCCGACGCCATAGACCGGCGCACGGAGAAGACTGCGGACTTGCGGAAAGCCGCGCAACGCAAACAGGAGCGTGAGGCACTGAAAAGCGACCTCGAATGGCGGCAGGAGTACTACCAGAAGTACATCGACATGGAAGCCCGGCGCCAGCAGAGGCTGAAGGACATCGAGGACAGGCGCAGGGCGGGCGTCATCTCCGACGCCCATGCCGCCCAGATGGCGGACTTGGCCAACAGGCAGAGCGAGCGCGAGAAGTCCGCGGCGGGCTACACGGACGAGACCCTGGGCAAGGACATCGGCGACATCGAGGAGGCGGCGCGGCGCATCGTCGACGGCAACCTGGAGAGGCTCCTGGAGCTCGTGGCCGAGGTCGAGGCCGCCATATCCGAGGCCGAGAAAGGGGGCGACGGCGAGCGCGCCGCGAGGCTACGGGCCCAGTCCGCAGCCCTCAGCAGGCAGGTGGCGAGCCAGTCCGAGGGCAAGGCCCCGGGCCCAGGCGAGCAGGCCATGGAGCGATGGGAGGACTACCGCGACGTCATAAGCGGCAGCATCGACGCCCTGTCGGGGCTGGGCGACGCCGCCGACGAGACCACGCGCCGAATCGTGCAGTCCGCCACGGACATCGCCAACTCCACGCTCCAAATCGTCAACACCGTCGTCTCGTTCGTCTCCAAGTCCATCGAGGCCACGAAAGTGGCGAGCCAGACCGGGGCCGAGGCCGTCAAGGCCGTCGAGAGGGCCTCCGTCATCCTGGCCGTCATAGCCGCCGTAATCGAGATAACCACCAAGCTCGCCAACCTCCTTGGCGGCAAGGACAAGGCGTTCGAGGAGTACGAGGAGTTGGCGGCCAAGCAGAGGGAGGTCAACAGTCTGCGCGACGCCGTGGACGGCTACGCGGCGGCCGTCATGGAGGCGCGCCACGCCGAGGAGGCCTGGTTCCGCGGGACGGCGGGGCAGTCGCTCCGCCAGAACTGGGAGACGGCGCAGGACGCCATGAGGCGCTACGGCGACACCCTCAACGAGCAGCAGGCCGCCTACCAGGACAAGAAAGGCGGCGGGGGCGGATTCTGGAAGGCCGCCGCCCTCGTCACGGGCATCGGGGCGAACCTCGCCGTGGACGGCATACGGAGGGCCAACAACGAGAGGTACGACGGCGGCCTCACGGCGGCCATCGACAACCTGCGCTTCGAGACGCGCTCCGCCCGGAAAGGCAACCTCTTCAAGAAAGGCAGGGACCAGAGGACCGTAGACCTGCGCCAATGGGCCAAGGAGAACCTGGGCGTGGACCTCTTCGACCCCGCCACGCAGGCCCTCAACGTCGAGGCGGCGGAGACCATCATAGACAGGTACGGCGACAAGCTCGTGGGCGAGACCAAGGAGACGCTCCAGAAGCTCGTCGAGGAGCAGAAGGCCTACGACGAGGCCATGGACGCGCTCAAGGAGCAGACGGGCGAGTGGTTCGCCCCGCTGTTCGACAACATGGCCGACGCCCTGTGGGACTGGGTGGGCGAGGGCAAGGACGCCCTGGACTCCTTCCAGGACTACGCGTCCGAGACGTTCGCCGACGTGGCCAAGGAGCTGCTCTCCACCGTCGTACAGCAGCAGGTCATGGGGACGTTCGACGACGACCTTGCCGAGCTGACCGAGAGATACGCCAAGGGCGAGCTCGACGAGAAAGGCTACTACGACGCCGCCCTGGGCCTCTACGGGCAGGTGCGCGACAGGTTCGCCGCGCAGAGGGACGACCTCCAGGGCTTCGTCGCCGACCTCCAGGAGCAGGCCCGCGCCGAGGGGCTCGACCTCTCGGGGCAGTCCGCCGACCAGGAGGCCTCCTACGGCGGCTACGAGACCATGAGCGAGGAGACCGGCTCGGAGCTGTCGGGGCGCTTCTCGGCCATGTACATCGTCCAGTCGGAGCACCTCTCCACCGCCCGCCTCATGTCCGAGCAGATGGCGGGCGTCAGCAGCCTCCTCGCCGCGGGCGGCGGCGCGCTGTCCGACATCCGCGCCCTCCAGGCCCGCGCCAACGACCACCTCGCCTCGCTCGTAAGGATTGCCGGCTCCATAGCCGCCTGGGGCGAGACGGTGGAGGGCATCGAGAGGCACACCAGGACGCTGGAGTGAGCCTTGCGCGGCGGCCCTGTTTTTGCTACCTCAGCGGGAACGATGCGATTGGTTGTCCATCCGCGACGCGATGTCGCGGCAGGAGTGTTTGCTCATAGTTTGATTTTTTGTTTTACCATGCGTCCACCACGCCGACGGGCGCCGGGGGGCGCATGGCTTTTTTGCCTCGTCGGTGGAAAACGGCTATCAATGGACAACTTCCACTAATACCGCCCAAAGACGGCCTCGCACACCGACGGGAAGCCCATGGCCGCAGACGCCGCCCGCGCCGCGTCGAAATCAAGGCCCCCGTCCCGGCAGCTCTCGGCTATCAGCATGGCCTCGGCGCGCCGACTCTGCAAATAGGGGTCGTTCAGCCCGAACGCCTCGATGGTCAGCCGGGCCCTGGCCGCGTCAGCCTCGGACAGTCCCGCCCTCGGCACGATGCGGCCTCCCGCCTGGTATCTGAAAAAGTCGTGGGGGTCTTCCGAGACGGGGCTTATCAGCCGCCCGTTGTCGTCCCTCGACACCGTGCGGTCTTTCCGTTTCGCCCCGAACGCCTCGCTGTTGGCGTCGACAACAAGGTTGTCCCAGTCGAACGTCTTGTCCCCATGGTACTCCTGTTTCAGGAAATGGTCAACATGGCGCGACTGCCCGCGCAACGGCATCTCCGTGTAGCCGCTGAGCCACAGCTGGTCCTCGGCGAGAATGTCGCACACCTTGCGGAACAGCGGCTCGTCGCTCTTGTATAGCGACTTCCACCCCTCCCCGGCGTGTCTGCGCCCGAACTTGACGAACTCCTCGGGCGGCGCGCTCCTGTCAATGTGCCTCATTGCCGAACGTCCTTACGCCCTCTATGTTGAGGCGTGCAAACACGGGGTCGTCGGCGGCGACGTTCTCGTCAAGCCAGCTCCTCTCGTCCCCATACGCCACCCCGTCCGCCGCCTCCAGGGCCCTCCATGCGGCGTCGATGTGCGACTGCACCTCCGCGTTACGGAGCGTCGCCACCCCGAAGCCGTCGCCAGACAGCAGGATGTCGCCGACGCTCCGCCCGTACACGTCGGCCTCCACGCGCGCCGCCTCGCCGCCCGACATGAGGAACAGCTCGCCGCCGTCCTTGCGCTGCGCATTCGTGACGACGAAAGGCGAGTGCGTCGTCACGAAGAACTGGCACCGCGGGAACGCCCCGACGAGCCGCGGCAGGACGGACTCCTGCCACATGGGGTGCAGGTGCAAGTCCACCTCGTCGATGACCACCACGCCCCCGGCGGACAGCACGGTCCCTGCCCCGGAGCTGGCCATGGCGGCGCGGCGTGCGATGTCCGCCACGAGCATGATGTAGCACTTCTCGCCGTCCGAGAGGTCGTCGATGCGGAAGTCCGCGCCGCCTTTCTTCAAGACGAACGAGCGGGGGCTGCGCCTGACGCGGAGGTCGGAGAACGCGCCGCCGAACGTGGCCTCTATCGCCCTCCGCACCTCGCGGAGCTGGTAGTCCTCGACAAGCTTGCCCGTCGCGCGGAGGCTCTCGTTCTCCATGTCCTCGACTTCGCGGAACCACTCGAAAAACGCGCGGAAGTTGACGTGGCTCTCCGTCGCGCCGCGGTAGGCGTCCATCTGCCCGACCGCGTGTTTCGGGCGGATACGGAGGGGGATGTCGGAGACGACGCGGTCCACGCCGTAGAACGCGACAAGCGGGAAGCCGAGCGCCGCGTCGTGGAGGGCGTCGGTCAGCCTCGTGAGGGCGTCAAGCTCCGTCCGCCCCTGCGCCTTGGACCTCACGGAGGGCCTCTGCTTATACAGCCGCCACGATGTCCCGTCGTCCAGGGTGACAGACAGCTGACAATACCCGGCCCCGTGCGTTATGTCCGCCTCGGACAAGGCCGTGCCGCGCCCCTGCGGGTTCTGCATCCTCGCTATGAACCACGACATCACTATGCGCAACGCCGACACCAAGGTGGACTTCCCGGAGCCGTTTGCCCCGAAGAAAGTGTTCACGCTGCCGCCGAAGTCCATCCGGGCGTGCCGTATGGCGCGGAAGTTTGTGACTTCTAATGTCTTGATGCGCATATGCGAGAGGCTGTGTGTATGGTTTTGCCGGTGCGCCGCCGCATTGTCGTGACAGGCCGCACACGCGGTCGCAAATATAATATTTTGTATCAACAATGCGCCGACGGCGCATCGGGCGTCGGCAGACCGAAGTTTATACATTCCAGCTCCAAATTACTCCCCTCCCCGCGTTTTCTTTCCCGCGGCCTCCGCCGCTACGTGCTAATACGTAGCCGCCCGGCGCGTGTTCGCCGAGCGGCTGGCGCGCAAAAGCCGAGGGGCGGGATGGGGCGAAAAAAGGGGCGGCGGCCCCGACGATGGGGGCCGCCGCCCGGCGGTGGGAGTTGATAAGTGTGCCTGGCGGTTGTCTATACCTCGCCCCTCTTCTTGAGCTCCTTCCACTCCTCCGGGGTGCAGGGGATGAAGATGAACGCGTCGGTGAACAGCTGGCATATACGGTTCCAGTTCTTCTCCTTGTTGTCGAACAGGACGAGCAGCTCGTCGACGACCGCCATGCGCTGTGTAGTAGGGATGTACGCCACGGTGTCGCCGTTTAAGCCGACCGTAAGCACGAACTTGAAGTCCTCACGGAAGAAGCCGTGCTCCTCGCGGTCGGTCTCGAAGAAGTTGATGATGTCGGGCGTGAAGCGGAGGCGGCAGTTGGCGGTGTCTATCCAGCCCTGCCCGTCGAATTCGGGGTTTATCATGAAGAAGTAGCCCATGCACCCCTCGGAAGTCGCAAGTCCGTTCTCGTCTATCCACGTGTGTTCCTCGTCCCATCCGCCCATTAGGAAAAGTTCCCCAAGTTTGCAAACCTCTTTCACGGACAGCCGCCCCGTGGAGTCTGTGATGGACTTGTTTTGCGCGTCTTTCCCATTTATGTACACGTTCACGGAGTCGCACTTCTCGTCGTCGCACGCCGCGGCGGCGAGGGCGCACAGCGCCATTCCCGCAATCAGTCCTTTTTTCATTTTGTCAAGTCTTTAGTTAAGTCCATCGGTAAAAGCCCCGCAATTTACGCACTTCCCCCGACATTCCGACGCCCCCGCCGCCGTCAGAACTTGTAGAGGAACACGAGGAACACGTCGCCCGTCGCCATGTCGTTCGTCGTGTCGTCGTCGCCGATGCCCACCTTGATGGACTTCGCGGCTATGCTCCGCACCGACACGTAGCGCTGCGTCGACGTCACGGCCTGGAAGTTGGGGTAGAGGGTGATGTCCGGGCTGGCCCATGAAAGGGTGTACAGCCCTGTGCTATTTCTAGTCCATTTCGGCGTAGGCATGTTGTGTGGGTTGTACAGGGGCGAGCAATCGCCCGCCACATTCGTCGTGAACGTCACCTTGACGACGGCGTAGAGCGGGAACGCCTCGTGCCAGGCCGAGGAGGCCGTTCCGTCGTAGTTTATTTGCATCCCCGCGGCGGCGAGGCGGACCCCCGCGTTGGCGGTGGTGCTGGTCCCGGCGCGGGCCTCGAGGAGGGGCGAGGGGCTGTCCGACGCCACGACGAGGTAGTTGGCGTTGCTCTTGGACATGACCAGGCCGTTGCGGAAAATCTTGTTGCGGTACGCCGCCTGGACGTCGCTGACCTTGAGCGTGGCGTCGAGCGTGACCGACGGGTCGATGGAGACGGCGAGGGTCGTCGGCGGGACGACCGCGTAGTACAGGGATTCGACACTGTAGTCCGCCTCGACGTAGACGCCCCAGGCCTGCCCCTTGGAGAACGGCAGGGACTTCGTGGCAGTCGACAGGCCTCCGGACGCCGACATTGTCAAGGTCAGCGTCGTCGCGGCGGTGCTCGAGTTGGTCTGCAGCTCCGTCTCTTCTCCCGACGCTATTTGCACATAGCTCTCGCCGACTTTCAGGTACACGCGGAACGAGAATGTCAGGCTCGCCATGAGCAGGCGCTTGTCGTTGGCGCCGGAGTATGCCGTGACCTTGCCCGCCAGTCTGTACGTCCCGGCCGTGAAGCCCGCCCAGATTGTCCCGGCCGCCTCCGTCGTGCCGCCGCAGAGCGTCGTCGTCACCGTCGCCCCCTGCAGCCTCACGGCGGGGCCCGTCTTGTTCAGCGTGTGGGTGCTGACGGTCAGCGTCTTGCTGTACGTGTTTGTGCCTCCGAGCGTCCCCCCGCTCCCCGCGAGGCCGTTGAGGACGGCGGCTACGGAGTCGTAGCTGTCTGGGATGATCTCCGTGCCGACGGAGGCGAGGCCGTCGGCGGCGGCGTTCATGGTGCCGACGCTGATGTTGCCCTTGCAGACCGTCACGGCGGGCTCGCCGGCCTTGCCGAGGATCTGGGCGGAGTGCATGATGATGCTGCCGTCCTTGTAGACGCGGAAGTCCGCCGCGCCGATGCCCGCCGTGGAGTTCTCGTCCGCCCCCGCCCAAATCATGGGGAGCGCGCCGGTCTCGGCGGCGGCCGCCGCCCCGCTCATCCCCGCCACCATGACGCCGCCCGCGTCGCGGACGCTCATCATCGTCGAGAGGACGAGGCCGCCGCTCACGTCGGTCGCCCCCGACGAGGCCTCCTCCAGGGCCTCGCGCAGGTAGTCGCGGAGCTCCGTCTTTATCACGATGTCAGAGACGTAGAACGCGCCTTTCGTGCAGTCGCCGTCCGTCGTGGCGGACTTGTCCATCTGCAAAAAGAACTTCCCCTTGGCCGCCCCCGTCGGGATGGTGAACTTCCGCCTGTACCTGCTCCACAGGCCGTCCATCGAGGCCGTGCCGACGCTCACGGTCTCGTTGTAGCCGTCGCCTTTGCCCAGGTTCGCCCACGCGTCGATTCCGTCCTTCTCCGTGTACCACAGCGACAGGTGCGGCGGTTGGTTCGACGCGTCGGATGGGTGGCGCATCATGGTGGCCTCGATGACGACCTCCGCGCCCGGCGTGACGGCTATCTCGTTGCCGAACCAGTTGTCCCTGTTGGGACATAGCCGGGCCTTGCCCTTTGGCGGCGCCGCGTCTGTGGTGTTGGAGAGGTTGAACAGGAACTGGTCCGTGAAGACGTTGTCGGGGTCGCCCGTGAGGGCCAGGGCGCCGTCGGCCGCGGCCTGGGCCTTGTCTATGGCGGCGTCGGTGTCCTCCGGGGCGGGCGCCCAGTCGGTGCGCTTGTTGCCGACCTCCAGCTTCAGCCGCCGGATCTCGATGTTCACGACGGACGACGACGGGTTGCACCCTATGACGAACTCGTCGTCCACAGTCAGGTCTTTCGGGGCGTCCTTGATGGACTGGCTGAAGCTGTCGCCCCACTTCCACGTGTGCTCGCGCCTCACCCACGCCCCCGCCGTGTCCTCGAACTGCGCCGTGTAGCCGAGAGTCCTCCACTGCCCGCTGCCGTTGATGACAATCCACTGCGAGCCGCTGCCGTCCACCTTTCCGTCGGTGCGGAACTCGAACGAGACCGTGATGTGCTCACCCATGGCCACCTGCCTCTGCGCCAGCCCCGCCGAAATCATGCCGAGGCGGATGACGAACTGGCTCGTGGTGACGGACTTGTACACCGATGGGGTGGAGGTATTCAGTATGTAGTTCCTGCCGCCCACCTCCATGTTGTCCACGGCGTCCTTGGCCGTGGCCGCCGTGGCCTTGGCGGTTTTCGCGTCGGTCTGCGCGCTTTCCGCCGCCGTCTGCGCCGTGCCGATGGCCTCGTCGACGTCCTCGGCCGCGGGTGTCCAGCTCGTGGGGACGTTCCCCGTCTCCCACTTGGCGTTGCTTATCGTGAAGCTCCCGTCCCACTTGCCCTGGATGTATATGGGGTGCGACAGCGCGACGTCCGCGGTGAGCGCCAGGGTCTTCGAGAAGCGGCCGCTCCCCGCGTTGGAGGGCGTGAGGGCTATCAGCAGGTTCCACGTGTTGTGGACGAGGATGTTCGCCGCGCCTCCCGTCACGCCGTTGTCGTAGTCGAACGATATCGTGGCCGTCACCCCCTTTTTGAACGCCTCGTCGGAGCTCGCCTTGTAGTTGTAGACCGTGTAGTTCTCGGCCGCGCCCGACCCCTTGCCCGTCACGCCCCACGCCTCGCCGGTCTTGAGCAGGTAGTTGCGCCCGCCGACTTTGAGGTTGTCCACCTTGTCGTTGGCGGCCGAGGCGGCGGAGTTGGCGGAGTTGGCCGAGGCGATGGCCGTGGCGGCGGCGTTGGTGGCGGAGGCGATGTCGCCCTCCATGGCCGCCTTGCCGGTGGAGTATCCCAGGAGGCTGTCGATGAACTGCTTGTTCGCGTCGTCGGAGGCCGACGAGACTAGCTGTATGTTGCCGAAGATGACCCCCTTGTCGAGGTCGATGCCCGTCGAGCTGTCGACGCTCTCTATGCGGCCGGTCTTGATGAAGCGGCCGCTCACCGTCGTCGAGCCGTAGGTGCAGTTCAGGACGCGGAACGAGCCGTCGCCGTCGGTCTGGACGCTGCTGAGGATTCCCGCGAGGAAGTAGTAGCACCCCTCGGTCTGCAGCCTCTCGTCGAAGCGCACCTGCTCCGTCGAGAGCGTGAAGACGCCCGCCGAGCCGCCGTCGACGCACTTGGCGTAGAGGTAGTAGGGCGCGGCGTCGTCCGTCAGCTCGTCCGAGAGGTCGGCCGCCGCCATGGCCCACTCGCGCGGCCCGTCGCCGCCGAGGCCGTAGTGGACGAGCGTTCCCGCCGAGGCGCGGAAATGGTCGGGGCAGGAGGCGTCCGCCGCCCCGTCGTTGTAGTTGGCCTCGAAGACGACGCGGGCCAGTTGGAAGTTGGCCGAGGCCGCCCCGGTCTTCAGCACGGCCGTCTCGACGGCCGAGGGCGATATGGGGGCCGTGAGGTAGCCGTCGGTGTCGAACATGGCGTCCACCATCTCCCTCTGCGCCGCGTAGAGCCTCTGGCGGCTCGCCCGGACTTTCGCCTCGTCCGCCACGGCGACCTCCACTATGTCCTGCCGCGCCGCCTCCACCTGGGTCAGCAGCGTGGATATTTTGCCCTTGGCCAGGGCCTTGCAGAACGTGATGGACTGGTCGTAGGGCGCGCCAATCTTGACGGTCAGCGCCGTGACGCGGGTGTCTATGGAGCGGCCGCCGACCGTGAGCCTCACCATCCGGCCGACGGCCAGGCCGGGGTCGTTGTCGTGGAAGTGAACCCTGTTGCCCTTGACGGTGTACTCGTTGGCGTCCTTGACCTCCTCCCATATGGCCTCGACGGCGGCCCGCTCCAGCTCGGCGTAGGCGGCGCTGTAGTACTCCTGCGGCATCCGGATGTTGAACACCACCACCTCGTCGCCGTCGTGCGCCTCGGCCGTCGTGGCCGCCCTGGGGGCTATGCCCGGGCCCGGCAGGATGACGGTGTTGTCCTCAGTGTGGACGACCTCGAAGTAGCCCGCCGTGGCCGTGAAGCCGCCAGAGCCGTCCTCGGAGCGGAACTCCCTGGGCGCGTCGTGGTAGGCGGCCTCGAACTCCCGCCCCTCCAGGGCGCCGCTCTTGAAGTGGAGCGAGAGCGTCAGGCCCTTGATGAGGTTGCCGCCGGGGTTGGAGTCCTTGTCGTAGGTGGTCTTGTCGAGACGGAAGTCCCTCCACTCGCCCGCCGCGTCGTCGTAATGCTCCAGGGCGAAGGCGTAGAGCCGCCAGCTGTCATACGTGCCGTCGGCGAGCCGCACCTTCTGGTCGTCGGCGTCGCGCACGTAGCGCTGGACGCTGTGGAGAGTGCCGAACTTTATGCGGCACCCGCAGTGGGGATATATGTCGTCGAACTGCAACACCTTGGAGAACCTCCGCCCCGCGCTCTCCGCCGACGTGTCGGCGACGAGGTTGCCGTCCCCGTCCACGGCGGCGTTGCCGTCGGCGTCGAACAGGGGCAGGTCGATGTATCCCTGCGGGTGTTTGGCCGGGTTGAGCGTGAGCCTCTTGTTGACGACGCTGTTGGCCTGAGCGCCGTTGTAGTCCTGCGGAATGTTGCGCGTGCCGCCGAAGACGTAGAAGCGGTTGTAGAGGGTGTTCCTCTGGTTGCTCTGCGGGCACTCCACCTCCACGCCCGCCGTGAGGGGCAGGGCCGGCCCGCGGGCGCACATCCTGCCGAACGTTATCCTGCGCCCGCCGTCGCCGCCCACCAGGTCCTCGTACCACCACTCGGCGCCCCACGCCTCGGCCACGGAGTTCAGGGCGGAGAGGACGGACGCATTGGAGAACGAGAGCGTGAGGGCGGCCTCGAACTCGCCGTCCGCCGCAATCTCGTAGTCCTCGCCCAGGCCCTCCCGGATGGCGGCCTCCATGGCCGCGAACAGGTCCGCGCCGCGCCCCGTGAAGCTCCAGTCGCACTCCGCGCCCGTCACGGCCCCGGAGGCGTCGCGGGCGTAGAGCATGAGCGGCACCTTGTCGAGCAGGAACACGGAGGACTTGAACGTCGGCTTGTACTCGTAGAGCCCCACGTCCTTCTGTTGCGGCCAGTAGGGGTCCGCCATGTGGTAGCGCTTGCCGTTGAGAGGGCAGGCGGCGTAGGCCCCCATGGGGATGAGGGCGGCCTCCGCCGACACCCACGAGAGCGTCATCTCGTCCTTGTCCATGAGCTTGCGCTCAAGCTGCGCGCCGTCGGTCACGGGCGCAGTCATCAGCTCCGAGCCGTCGGCGCGGTATATCGTAATCGTCGTGTTTGCCATGCCTGTTCGCGTCGTCTATTCGTCAAGCGCCCTGTCCGTGGGGTCGGGTTCCACGAGCGAGAGGGCGAAGCTCGCCATCTCGCGGCGGAACTCCGAGAACTGCGATATTGAGACGTAGACGCACCTGTAGACCACCGAGGGTTGGAACGAGGTGCGCAGGTTGAGGACGCCGCCGTCGAGCAGCCCGCACAGGCGGGCGTAGCGGGCGAAGAACTCCGCCTCGTCGGGGGCGACGAGGTTGAACGTGAGCGTCAGCTCCCGCTTGCCGCATTTCGGGACGTCGGACCTAAGGTAGCGCTCGCCCGCCTCGCCGCGCACGGCGTTGGTCACCCACTCCTTCTTCGGGGGCGGCGACATGAGGGCCGAGAGCGCCGAGCTGTCCATGCTGATGCCCATTTCGCACGCGTCGACGCCGTTTATGAAAAGCTGTCCTTTTGGCATTGTCAGAATAATTGTGGTGTCATTTGGCGAATATAGACATAATTGCCAATTTGGGGTATCTTTGCGGGAAATCTGCCACATGACGCCATATGAGATATTGGAGCTCCACGCCGAGCTGCTCCGCCGCCTCGAAAAGATGGGCGTCAAGCTCTCCGACCACGCCCTGGTCGGGATGGTCGGCGAATATATCGCCATGAAAGACAAGCAGAAGACCTCCTATGTCGTCGCATACCTGTCGGAGAAGTACGGCATGAGCGAGCGCACGGTCTACCGCGCCTTGCGGCGGCTATGCGGCGCGCCCGGCCGCTGACGCCCCCCGTCAGCGTTTTTGCGCCATCATGTTTGCCGCCGTCAGTCTTTTTGCGCACATTCGCCCCCGTCGCCCGGCTGTCGCCGCGGCGGCGGCGATGCTTAAGGATACTGTAGGGAATGGAGGATATTTTATCGAGGTACACTGAGACATTCGTGGCGGTCTACGCGTCGCTGATACTCGGCACGTGGCTGGCCATGATAATGGCCGTGCTGCTCGACCTGTGGACGGGCGTGGAGAAGGCCCGGGCCCTGGGCGAGGTGATAGACAGCCACAACCTGCGCCGCACGGTCAAGAAGATAGGCGACTACTGGCGGGTGCAGGTCTTCGGGCTCATGGTGGACGTCTTCTCGTCGCTGTGGCTCAACTTCCCCGCCGCGTCGCTGCTGTGCGGCCTGGGGGTGCTTGTCATCGAGGCGCGCTCCGTCATCGAGAACCTGCGGCGCAAGAGGAGCGCGGCGGCGGGGCTCCCCGACGTTCTGACGAGGATAATCAGGGCCAGGAGCCGCCACGACGCCGAGGGCATCCTGGAGATGCTCCGTGGCGGCGGGGGCGAGGGCGTCAATGATGATGGCGTCAAGGAGGGGCGCGGCGATGGAAAAGGCGGTACTGAGGTACTTTGACCCGCGGGAGCTCGTCTGCCCCCACACTCACGGCCGCTTCGGCGACGAGGCTCTTGGGTTCATGGACGACACCGTGCTCCGGGACCTGCTCTTCGTCCGCGAGGGCCTCGGCCTCCCCGTCCGCGTCAACAACTGGCACCGGGGCGGGGACTACGGCCAGCGGGGCTTCCGGTGCGTCTGCTGCCCGCTCGTGCGGAGCAAGGCCGTGCGCGGCACGCTCTACGTCTCGGCGCACATCCTGGGCAAGGCCGTGGACTTCACCGTCGACGGCATGTCGGCGGAGCGCGTGCGCCAATGGATAAAGGCGCACTCCGACGCCCTGCCTCACCCCTGCCGCCTGGAGGAGGGCGTGTCGTGGGTGCACATGGACACGCGGACGGACGGCTCGGCGGGCAGGGTCACGACGTTCAACGGCTGACGGCATGGTAGACGGATTCAAGTTCTTCGCTACGGCGATGCTCATGTCCGTATGCGTGCTTGCCCTCTGCTTAAAGGTCTTCTCCTTGCGGGCGGAGATTAACGAGTTGGAGGACCGCCACGAGCGCAACCTCTCGGCCTTGACCTCCGAGTTGGAGACGGCGCGCCTTGACGACAGCCTGTCCATGGCCTCGGCCGCGGCCCTGGAGCTCCGGGCGCGGGAGGCCGAGCGCGCCGTGGAGGGGCTGAGGTCGCAACTGCAAGCGCTCCGCATACGGGCGAGGGACGCCCGCTCCGTCACGGCGGTCGAGACCGTGACGCGCGACACGGTGTGGTTCCCCGTCATGGGGGAGGCGTGCGACACCGTCGCGGCGGGCGACACGTGCCGCCGCTACGAGGACGAGTGGCTGACGATGGAGCTGTGCGGCGGCCCGGGCGGCGCGGCCTCGGTCTCCTACGCCGTGCGCGACTCCGTCACGGCCGTCGTCCACGTGCGCTACCGCCGCCGCTTCCTGTGGTGGCGGTGGCGGCCCGAGTACCGCGCCACGGTCGTCAGCCACAACGCGCGCTCCACCGTCACGGCGGCCTCGGCCGTCGTCATCGGCGAGTAGCCGCCCCATGGGGGGCGTGCGACATACGACATTTAGGTTGGTTCATCTCTTTGCTGGATTAGAGTCCCTCCCCCGCGCCGCGACGGTCGGCGGGGGAGGTTTTTTGTTGCGCGCCGCGCGCCCCCTTGCCATAAACGTAGTCTATCACGCGGCGGTTCGCCTCGTCAATCTTGCGGCGGTTGAAGTTTATGTATATCGCCGTCGTCGCGTTGCCCATGCTGTGGCCCAGGGCCGCGGCTATCGTCTCTATCGGGATGTCCAGGTCGGCGGCGAGCGTCGCCCACGTGTGGCGCGCCCAGTACATCGACAGGCGCGGTCGGAGCCGCTTGAGGTACTTGTCGCACACGGAGGTGAAGCCCGCATGGTCGTCGCCGAACCTGTCCGCCATGTCGAGCAGGCGGGACTTGCCGCGGTGGCGGGCCATTATGGCGGCCGCCTCGGGCTCGACGCGGATGTCATACTTGCGGCCCGTCTTGGACCGCGTGTAGGCTATGCGCCCGTCGCGCCCCACGGCGGCGAGGGCGTGCATGTCGACGGTGTTTATGCCGACAAGCAGGAACGAGAGGACGAACATGTCGCGGAAGTAGGCGAGCGACGGGTGCCCTATGTCGGCAAACACCACCTCGCGCATCTCCTCCACGGACAGCGAGCGCTTGCGCGTAGGCTCGTGGCGTATCTTGAACTTGCGGAAGGGGTAGTTCGCGGTCAGCCCCTCGTCGATGGCGGCGTTGACCACGGCGCGTATGTTGCGCAGGTGGATGGCCCTGGCGTTGGCGGCGGGCGACGTCCGCGCCATGAAGCCGTCGAACTCCTCCAGCCACTTGGGCGTTATGTCCTCGAACGTCAGCGCCTCGGCGTCCGTGAAGCGCCCTATGGCCTTGAGCGTCCCCCCGTATATGTCGCGCGTGCGCTGTTTGGGCTTCCTGCCCGCCTGGTCTCGGAAGAACGCGGCGAAGCCGCCGCCCCCCGCGTCCGCCGCCGCGGGGACGCCCATGGCGCGCAGGATGCGCTCCTTTATCTCCGCCGCCGTCATGCCGTCCACCTCCCCGCTGTCCGTCAGGCCCAGCACGGCCCTTTGGGCGCACAGCATCTTGTTTTGGATGACTACGTTCATGGGCTTGCAGTTCGGCCCGCCCGCCACTTTCCCGGCCGCCTCGTTGAAGTGCCTCGGCTCGACCTTTATGCCGAGCGAGATGTAGCACGCCCCGCTGCGCTGCGACACCTTTATCTTGAGGGGGCAGGCCTCGCCGTCCCCCTTTCGCCTCTTGTCGAGGTACAGTTTCACCGACGCCATTCTTGTCGCTTTGTGTGCACGTTTCCGCGCATGGTTTTGCGACAAAGTTAGGCATCGGTCGACAATAAGCTATGTTTGTCAACAGAAAATCAGCCGCAGAAAAACTGACGTGCGGTCTGTCGTGTTGAGTGGTGCTTGGAATATTGGTTTGATATATAGTGCGTTGCTGTAATAAGTGAGCATCGACAGAAATTATTCAATACGAATAATAAATGCGCTCGCGGGGCGCGCGGGAGAATACATCGGGATGCCCATTGGCGAGGCGGGATTCGACAAGAACGATGTCGCGGGCTACTCGCTCCCAAACTTCGAGGAGCAGGAGCCTCTGCCCATTTTCCTCGCCGCCGAGACGTCGTTCCTCAAAGCCGAGTGCGCGCTGAGGGGCTGGAGCGTCGGAGGGTCGGCGCGGTCGCACTATGAGCAGGGGATACGCCTCTCGATGCAGCAACATGGCGTCGGGGCCACGCAGACCGAGAGCTACATCGCCGACAGGCAAAGGGTGCCCGCAAGCCACACCGGCGACCCCCGGGGCAACAACTACACCCGCAAGACGACGGTGAAGATTGCCTGGGATGCCGATGGCGCCAGCTACAACCTGGAGCGCATCATAACCCAGAAGTGGATTGCAAACTGGCCCATGGGGCTTGAGGCTTGGGCCGAGTGGAGGCGGACGGGTTTCCCGGAGCTCCAGCCGACGAAAGACAACCTCAACAGCCAGGTCATAACCAACACGCCGAGAGGTTTGCGTCGTCTGCGCTACCCCTATTCGGAGCGCGACCTCAACGGGGCCAACTACACCCGCGCCGTGCAGGCCCTGGGCGGAGCCGACAACGAGGCTACGGAACTCTTCTGGGCAAAAAGAGACAATTGACAATTTGGGGGTGTTGGCCGTTATCGCCTGGGGGTGAACACATATGGACGCGAGACTCGTGCGCCCCCCCCTCCACGACTTTCAAAGAAAGAACAAACAACATTTAGCCATGAACACCATGATGCGATTGGCTCCCTTCGGCATCCTCCTCGTCGCCCTGGCGGCGTGCGACGACTGGACGGAGCCCAAGGCGGAGCAGAAGACCACCTACGCCAACAACGAGGTGGCAAAGACGGAGACATATTACGAGGCTCTGCGAGAGTGGAAGAAGACGCCCCACTCGATAATGTTCGGATGGTTTCAAGGATGGTCTGAGCCGGGGGCCGTGGTCGGGCTGTCGCTCGACGCCATCCCCGACTCGTTCGACGTCGTCTCGCTGTGGGACAACGCCAGCGGCGTGCCGGAGGCCCGCATGCGCGACCTGCGCCGGGTTCAGCAGGTCAAGGGCACCAAGGTGGTGAAATGCAGCTTCTGCCGATGGGTGGGGCAAGGCTACACCCCCCGCGAGCACGACGCCGACGAGCAGGCGCGCAACGCCTATTGGGGCTTCGGCGAGACGCGGGAGAGCCAGGAGGAGGCCGTCCGCCGCTACGCGCGGGCCATTCTCGACACCGTGGCCTACTATGGCTACGACGGGTTCGACATCGACTTCGAGCCAAACTATGGGGCCGGGGGCAACCTGGCGAGCGACAACGCCCTGATGCACGTCTTCATCACGGAGCTTGCCACGCGCCTGGGCCCAAAGAGCCCCAACCCCGAGACGCTCCTCATTGTCGACGGGGAGCCGCAGACGCTCAATGCCGAGAGCGGCCCCTATCTCTCCTACTACGTCATCCAGGCCTATTGGCCGGGCAACCGTTTCGATGGTCGCCTCAGCGAGCTTATTGCCAAGTTCGACGAGGTTGAGACGCCAGAGGAGATTACAAACAAGTGCGTCATGACGGAGAACTTGCAGAGCGGCGCCGAACGCTCCCACATAATGAACTTCGCCCGTTGGCAGCCGCAGAACGGATTCCGCAAGGGGGGCATTGGCGGCTATCAGTTCCAATATCTTGCCTCCGACGACTATTCGTATATCCGCCGGAGCATACAGATAATGAATCCGGCCCCGATTGGCAACTACTAAAAAAAGATGTGCGACATGAGAACAACAGTATCGACTACACTTGTGGCCCTGGCGGCACTCCTGTCCGGTTGCGACGACGCCGGCTGGCCGGCCTTGGAGAACGGCGCTTTCTTTGGCGAGGCGCTGAGCGGCTCGCAGAGCGTCAACGTGGTGGTGGGGGTCGGCGGGGGGCGGGCCGAGCTGACGCCAAGCCTCTCGGCGCCAGCACCGGCGGACATCCGCCTGCGGCTGACGGTGGACACGGCCCTGCTGCGCAAGCACAACGAGGAGCAGGGGACTGACTACCTCCCGCTGCCCGAGGGGGCCTACGACCCCCTGCCCGAAGTCACCATTGCCAAGGGCGACTACGCCTCGGCCCCCGTGAGCGTCAACATCCACCCCATGGAGGGCGAGATGCGCTCTGAGCCATACGCTCTGCCCCTGCGCCTGGAGAGCGTCGACGGGCTCGTCCCCGTCATGCCGCAGACGGGCGGATACGTCGTCACCACCGAGAGCGTCTTCGCCTCCACTCTCCCGCAGTTCTATGGCGGGCCGGGTCTCACGGCCGAGATGCCGGGCGGGGCGGAGACCTACCAGCAGCTCACGATGGAGCTGAAGTTCCAGGTGGACAACTTCCGCAACCGCAACCGCGGCATCATCGGTGGCGGAGGCATCTTCATCCGTTTCGAGGGCGCGGGGACGGGCTACCTCAACGACCACGTGCAGGTGGCCGACAACAGTCAGCACCCCGGGGTCACCGCCGAACGCCCGTTCGAGCTCAACAAGTGGCAGCACTTCGCGTTCACTTTCGACGGCCTGCAATACAAGGTCTACGTCAACGGCGCCCTGGCCGGGACCAACACGCGCTCGGCGGCCACGGACGTTACTTTCGGCGGCTTCACGGTCTGGTATGGCGACGGCGGATGGTGGGACGGGACGAGAATCATGATTTCCGAGGCGCGGGTGTGGAGCGTGGCGCGGACGGAGGCTCAGATTCGCAACAACATGAACACCGTCTCGAGCAAGGCCCGAGGGCTGGAGTGCTACTGGAGGATGAGCGACGGCCAGGGGGAGACTTTTGCCGACGCCACAGGCCACGGCCACACCCTCAGGAGCAACAAGGGCGCTGTGCCGACGTGGGTCCCCGGCGTCATGAGCAACGCCGAGAGCACGCCGTGGGTGGTGACACGCCGCAACTGACTTTCAAACGACATTCGACAACCTTTCAAACGACAGCAAGACGATGGGAGAGATGCTAAGAAGAGGCGCCGTGTGGTCCGCGGTGCCGTTGCTCCTGGCCGCGTGCGCCGACGAAGACGGCAAGACCGCGGAAGACAGGTGGAACGCCAACTATGTCTACATTCAGCGCACGGCTTTCCTGGAGGAGGGCAAGATGACCTTCTCGGTGCGCCACACCCCGCTCGGCGTCGACGCCGTGTCGGCAATGCCGCTCTACGCCCGTCTCACGCGCCCCTCGGAGGCCGACGTGAGGGTGCGCCTGGCGGTGAACGGCTCGGAGCGGCTGCCCGCCACGGCCTACAGGCTGACGGACAAGGGAGGGGCGGAGCTTGCCGCCCCCGTGCTCACCATTGCCGCCGGGGCGACAAGCTCCGACACCATCCGCCTCGCCCTCGTCGACGTCGCCCCGCTCCAGGCGGAGGCCGGCGCCATGACCACGGAGGGCAGTGTCGCCATAGAGGCCGTGGAGACCACCGCCCCCAACACCCGCGGGGCGGAGACCCGGGCTTTGCGGCAAGTGGAGTTCAATGTGGCCAAGACGGCCATCCAATACATTGCGCAGGAAGACGGGCCTCCCGCCGGGGCGCGAAAGGAGACGCTCACCGCGAGGCAGTTCGACGTGACGGGCGAGAGCAGTTGGGGAGGCGGCAGCGTCGACAACCTGGTCGACGGCAACGGCCGGACGTATATGATGTTCCTCTCCGACGATGGTGAGGTGCGCATAGACCTGGGCGCCCCCAGGCGGGTGGCGGCCGTGGGCCTCCGTTTCTATGGGGCGGACTATGCCTCGACGCGCATCAGGGTGTCTACGGGCCTCTCCGCGGGGGCCATGGACGAGGTGGGGACTTTGGCCACCCGGGGCGAGGCGCAACTTCTGACGCTCTACTCCCGCCCCCTTGCTCGCCACGTCGGCGTCAGCCTCTTGGAGACGGCCGGCTACTACTGCCTCCTGACGGGCGTTGAGGTCTATACGGTCGACGATTGACCGTCGCCCCCGGCCGGGGATGCAAAAGGGACGCACTGCTCGTGCGTCCCTTCCGAAATGTTTGCCTGTCGCTCAGTCGCCAATCAGCGACCGCCAGTCGTTCTCGCCGGCTTCCGACAGGTCTACCGTCGCCTCGCGGTCGGCCTCGCCCATGCGCATGATGGGAATGGCCTCCTGCAGGTATTGCTCTATGGCGTCGACAAGGCGCTTCTCCTGCGCGTCCTCGAATGTTAGCGCGAAGCCCTTGGCCATGCCGCGGCCCGTCCGGCCCACGCGGTGGACGTAGTTCTCCGGCTCCTCCGGCACGTCGTAGTTGACAACGTAGTCCACGCCCGGGATGTCTATGCCGCGGGCGGCGACGTCGGTCGAAATCAGCATCTGCGCCTCGCGCCGGCGGAAGACGTCGAGAGCCTCCTCGCGCTCGCCCTGCGTCATGCCGCCGTGGAGCGCCACGGCCGAGAGGCCCGCGCGGGCCATGGCGGCGACGACGCGCGCCGCGCGCACTTTGGTGCGGACGAAGACCATTATGTGCCCCCCAGGGTTCTCGCGGGCTATGCGCTCCAGGAAGAAGCGCTTCTGGTCCTGAGGGACGGCGAGAACCTGGTGCGTGACGTTGCGCGCCACCTTGTTGCGGCTCATCTCGATTCGCACGGCGCGGTAGACCAGGGCGTAGGCCAGCTCCTTGATTTTGGGGTCTATCGTGGCCGAGAAGAAGAGCGTCTGGCGGCGGCGGGGGAGCCGGCGCACCAGTTGCGATATGTCGTCGTAGAACCCCAGGGCGAGCATGTGGTCGGCCTCGTCGACAACGAGGATCTCCGCCTGCGAGGTCATGAGGTGGCCCTGCGCCGCGAGGTCGAAGAGGCGTCCCGGCGTGGCCACGACGATGTCGGCGGCGCCCTTGAGCAGCGCTATCTGGTTGTCCTGCCCCACCCCGCCGTAGACGGCCACGACCGACACCCCGGTGCCCCGGGCCACGGACTTGATGACGCCCGCCACCTGGGCCGCCAGCTCGTGGGTGGGCTCCATGACCACGCAGCGGGCCCCCGTGTAGCCCGGCCGCCGGCGCGACCCCAGCAGGTTCGAGACCACCGGGATGGCAAAGGCGGCGGTCTTGCCCGTCCCCGTCTGGGCTATGGCCATGACGTCCTCGCCCTGCAAGATGTGGGGGATGGCCTTGAACTGTATGTCCGTGGCGCGGGAGAAGCCCATGTCGCGGATGTTGGCCTGGACTTGCTTCTGCAATATCCTGAGGTCTTCAAACTTCATCTCTTCTGTCTAGTCGTTTTTTTGCAGGAGCCTCTTGAGTGTCTGGCGGATGTTCGTCCACCGGTTGGCGTCCATCTTGGAGCCTATGACCTCGATGACGTTGCCCGACGTCACGGCCCCGGCGGTGGCGCACTCCACGGGGCTGAAGCCGTTGATTTTCGCCCATATGAACCCCGAGGCGTAGAGGTCGCCCGCCCCCGTGGTGTCTATGGGGTTGGCTTTGACAATCCCGACGCGGGCCCTCTCTTCGCCCACCTTGACCAGGCTCCCGCGCCGGCCCTGCTTGAGGACGACGCACTCCGCCATCTCGCCCATCTCGTTGAGGGCCTCCTCGTCCTCCTTGCCGGTGAACGCCGTGGCCTCCTCTTCGTTGGCGAAGACGACGTCGACATACTTGGCAATGAGGCGCTGGAGGAGCTCGAGGTTCTCCTCGACAACGTTGAAGCTGGCCAGGTCGAGCATCGTCGTCATGCCCTTTTGCTTGGCCAGGGGCAGGACGCTCTCGATGAGCTCGGGGTTCTGGACCAGGTAGCCCTCCAGGTAGAGGTGCGAATATTCGTCGAAGGCGCGCGTGTCGACGTCTTCGCGGCCCATCTCGACGGCGGCGCCCAGGCAGGTGCACATGGTCCGCTCGGAGTCGGGGGTGATGAGCGATATGCACGAGCCCGTGCGGGTGGAGCTTGTCGTCATGAGGGTCTCGACGCCGCTTCCGCGCAGGTCGGCCTCATATTGCTCGCCGAGCTCGTCGCCGCCCGTCATCCCCATGAAGCCCGTGCTGACGCCCATGTTGGCCAGCCCGCATATGGTGTTGGCGGCGCTGCCACCGCAGACAATCTGGGGGCGGAAGTCCTTGACTGCCTCGAAAATCTCGGCCGAGCGGCTCTCGTCGACGAGGTTCATGGCGCCCTTGGGAAGCCCGAACTTGCGGAGCAGGTTGTCGTTGGGGATTCGCACTAGTATGTCGACAAGGGCGTTGCCCAAGCCAAGGATTCGTTCCTGCATGTCTTCTTGAAATTTTGATGCGGCAAAGGTATTGCGATTTCGGGAAAGATGCATAATTTTGCCGTCGCAACTTCGGAGGTGCGGGCGCGGCCCGCCAACCTGCGGGGTTCATTCCATCCCCCGATGGGGATTCGACATATTTCTCAACTTCTCCAATAGCTCAGTTGGTTAGAGCATCTGACTGTTAATCAGAGGGTCATAGGTTCAAGTCCTATTTGGAGAGCGGAAAGCTGAGGGCGTCTGGTGCGAACCGGGCGTCCTTTTTTCCTTTCGTCCGAGCCCGCCGCCGCCGTGTGGGGCGGAGGCAAAAAATGGCGGGGACGCGCGCCCCCGCCTTTGTCGCCCCTGTGGCGCCCGTGCCCTATTTGCCAATCACCTGGTCGTAGAACTTGTCGTAGGCGCCGACATAGCCCTCCGCGCCCGGATAGTCCAAGACGGGCTTGCCCGTCGAGCGAGCGTAGTCTATCAGCTCCTGGCTCGCCGTGGCCGAGCACACGGTCGCGCCGTCGCTGAGGTCGATGGCCGTCTTCATCAGCGACGCGTAGTCGTGGATGTCAATCTTCTTCAGGGTCTTCTCGTCGATGCCCTCCATCCACAGCTTGCGGTTCATGTCCTCCCACCGCCCCTGCCACGCCTCGTCGTAGAGGCTCACCACGATTTTCGACTGAGCGAAGTAGGGGTCTTTCTTGGCCATGAGGCGCGTGTAGATCGGCACCATCATCGTGAACCATCCGTGCAGGTGGATCAGGTCGGGCACCCACCGCAGCTTCTTGGTCGTCTCCAGCGAGCCGCGCGCGAAGAATATGCTCCGCTCGTCGTTGTCGGCGAAGACGGCCCCCGTGGCGGGGTCGGCCGTGACGCCCTTGCGGCTGAAGAGGTCGTCGTTGTCGATGAAGTATATCTGCATCCGGGCGGCCTGGATGCTCGCCACCTTGATGAGCAGGGGGTGGTCCGTGTCGTCTATGACGATGTTCAGGCCCGACAGGCGAATGACCTCATGGAGCTGGTTCCGCCGCTCGTTGACGCTCCCGAAGCGGGGCATGAATGTGCGTATCTCCTTGCCGCACTCCATGATTCCCTGGGAGAGGTCGCGGCTGAGGACCGAGATGGGCGAGTCGGGCAGGTAGGGCTTAATCTCTTGCGCAATGTACAAGATTCTTGAGTTCTCCATGAATTTTTCTTTTGCAATGGCCGGGGCGCGCTGGGCGACAGCGCCCCCTTGCGGCGCCTCGACGCTTTTCGTCTGCAAAAGTACGGATTTTTGCCCGATTTCCCTAAAGGAACTTTAACACCCGCGGCGGCGAGGCTTCGGCGCAAAAGTCATATCTTCGTCGGAGTTTGTCTTTTTGTTCGATGCTCGACAGCTTTCTTGTGTTTCTCCGCAGGGCCTCCGACTGGGTCGCGGCGCGTTGGCGGATGGTGATGGCGATGCTCTGCTTCGTCGTCGTCTTGCAGCAGTGTACGATAAATCGTCTCCAGTGGGAGGTCGAGCGGCTTGCGAGGCCGCAATATGTCCTGGCGCGTCCCGACTCGCTCTCGCCCGGCGCGGCGGACTCGGCGCGGGTCGCCGTGCGCGTGGCCGACAGCGCCGCGGCCGCCGTCGACACGCTCGCCGTGGCCCCCGGCGGGGGGGAGGAGGGCGGAGGGGGCGGTGGCCCCTGGCTGTGGCTCCTGGCCGTCGCCGCCGCCGGAGGGTTGGCTTTCGCCGCAGTGCATATGTGGCGCAACGCCCTGTTCCCCATAGGGCTGGGCTACAGGGTCCGCCTCGCGCGCACGCCGCAGGGGCAGCTCCTCTTCTCCATGCGCGTCTCCAACCGCTCGCGGCGGGTGGTGGAGCTGGGCGGGGCGCAGGTCAACTTCGTCATGGGGCCGGCGCAGACGCGGCGTTTCCGTGCCAATGTTGACTCCATGCCCATAAGCCTGCAGCCCGGGACGTCATACGAGGCGCAAATCAACCTCACGGGGCTCGTGGCCGCCAACCTCGAACTGGCCAAGGCCAAGGCCATAAGCCTGAGCGTCGTCGCCAATGGGCGGGGGCTGACGAGCCTGCCGCGCCCCGTGAGAATCAAGGTGGCTTAGCCCCCCCCGCCGGGGGCAGAAAAGAGACGTCTTGCCGCAATGTCGCTCCTCGCCAAGGTGTGGCGCCGCTACAGGGCGCGCAAGTCGCTGAGGGGCGTCGTCTCGGACTTCCTCTTCCTCCTCGCCATGGTCGTGGCCCTGGCGCCGCCCTGGCGCCGCGCCCTGATGACTTGCGCCGTGAGGGCCATGCTCGTCCAGCCCCACCTCTACGACAAGATTGTCTTCGTCGGGGCCGAGGACCCTGTGCGCTTGCGCACGCCCGCGGGCGCAGACACTCTCCTCGCCCTGCCGTTGCGCCGCCCCGCCCTCTTCAACGTGGGGAGCGTCTGGCGGGCGCAGACGCGCGCCGAGCTCGCGTCGCTCAACGGCCTGGCGCGCCGCTACGCCGGGCGGATAGACGTCTTCTTCGTCTCGACCGACGCGCCCTCCGATGTCGTGGCCTTTCTTGGCCAGGGGGGCTACACGGCGTTGCGCCCGCTCTTCCTCAGCGCCGACGATTGCGAGCCGGGCGCGGGCGAGGAACGCCTCGGCGGAGTCTTGGGCCAACTGCTCATGAGCGTCCCCTCGTCGGCTCTTGTCCGTCCCGACGGCCTCCTGGTTGTCAAGAAGTTGGGGGCCGCACGCTGGTCCGGCGAAAGTGTGGAGCGGGCCTGCGGGGTCGCCCTGGGCCGGTAGCGCCGCCTGTCTGTCTTTGTTCAAAATAGCTATTATTAGGTATTGCGGGGGCGGCCCCGCCGGGCTACTTTTGCGGTGTTGTCAGTCGGTGCCACGACTAACAAAAAAAAAGTCTTGTGTGGCCCGACGGGGCCGAGGCGTATGCGCAGCGATTGCGCAAGCCATGTATCGTTCTTTGGTTTTTCAAGATGCGTCTGAGCGTCGCCAACGTGCGGGGTACAGCGCGTCGCGCTTTTTTGCCTTGGCATGAAAGCGGAATGGTTTTTTGTTATAATCTTGGGGCCGCGGCCAACCCCCGGGGGTGGTTCTGACCTCGGGGGGCAGGGCGGCGGCACGCCAACAGGCGGAGGGGGGCGGACGCCCGCCTCCGCTTTGTCTTTTGCCCTTTTTTTGTGCATCTTTGCCTCCATGAATGTTGCGGACATCTCGCTCCTCCGGACGGAGCTTCTTCTTGGCGCCGGGGCCATGGGCCGGCTCGCCCGGGCCCGGGCCGTCATCTTCGGCGTGGGCGGCGTCGGGTCGTGGTGCGCCGAGAGCCTCGTGCGGAGCGGCCTGGGGAGCCTCACCATTGTCGACGCCGACACCGTGTGCGCCACGAACCTCAACCGCCAGCTCATGGCGACGCGGCAGACGGTCGGGCGGGTCAAGGTCGAGGCGCTCCGCGAGAGGCTTCTCGCCATACGCCCCGACGCCGAGGTCGTGCCGGTTCAAAAGGTCTACTCGGCGGCTACGGCCGGAGAGTTCGATCTCGACGCTTTCGATGTCGTGATAGACGCCATCGACTCCCTGGCCGACAAGGCGGAGCTGATTCTCAACGCCTGCCGCGGCCGTGCGGCTCTCTTCTCGTCGATGGGCGCGGCCCTCAAGATGGATCCGTCGCAAATACGCGTGGCGGGGTTCGACGGTGTCTACGCCGACCCCCTGGCCCGCGCCCTGCGCAAGAAGTTCAAGGCCCTGGGCGTGCGCCCGGAGCGCGAGTTCTTGTGCGTCTTCAGCCCCGAGAGGCTCGACAACCGGGGCGAGGCCGGCGCCTTGCCCCGTGCCGCGGCCGACGCCAGCGGGCTCTTGCCACCCCGCGCGAGGGTCAACGGCTCCGTGGCGCACATCACGGCCATCTTCGGCTTCACCCTCGCCGGGCTGGCGTTGCGGGCCGTGGTCGGCGACGTCTGAACGAATCTCACTTTTAGCCATGAATCGTTTTTCTCTTTTGCCCTTAGCGGCTCTCGCGGCCTGGTCTATGTCGGCCGAGGCCTGCACCAACTTCATTGTCACGCCCGGGGCCAGCGCCGACGGCAGCACCCTCTGCACCTACAATGCCGACGACTACGGCCTCTTCGGCTCGCTATGCTACTACCCCGCGGCGGCGCACGCCAAGGGCGCCATGCGCCAAATTGTCAATTGGGACACGCGCAAGTGGGCGGGCGAAATCCCGGAGGCGGAGCGGACGTACAGCGTCATCGGCAACATCAACGAGTTCCAGCTCACCATTGGCGAGACGACATACGGCGGACGGGAGGAGATGGTGGACACCACGGGCCTGCTCGACTACGGCAGCCTCATCTACCTTACTCTCCAGAGGGCCAGGACGGCGCGCGAGGCCATAGACGTCATGACGTCGCTGGCCGAGACCCATGGCTACTGCTCCAGTGGCGAGACGTTCTCCATCTGCGACCCCCGCGAGGCTTGGATTATGGAGATGATGGGCCGCGGGCCCGGGTCGCGGGGCGTCGTGTGGGTGGCGCTGCGCGTCCCCGACGGCATGATTTGCGCCCACGCCAACCAGAGCCGCATTGGCCAGTTCGCCAAGCTCGGACTGCCCAAGGAGGACGTCAGGACCTCCAAGGACGTCATCCGCTACGCCCGCAAGATGGGATGGTTCAGCGGCCGCGACGAGGACTTCTCGTGGAAAGACGCCTACGCCAAGCCCGACTTCTCCGGCCGGAGGATGTGCGACGCCCGCGTGTGGAGCTTCTTCCGCCGCTTTGCCGACATGGACGCCTTCCTGCCCTGGGCCCTGGGCCGCGACGCCGGCGCTGCCGACATGCCCCTGTGGGTCAGGCCCGACCGCAAGGTCGGGCTCCGCGAGGTCATGATGGCCATGCGCGACCACTACGAGGGCACGCCTCTCTCGCTGGCCGACACTGCGAGCCTCGCCGGCGGGCCCTGGATGATGCCCTACAGGCCCACCCCCCTGATGTTCAAGGGCGACGACGGGAGGCAGTATTTCTGGGAGAGGCCAACCAGCACACAGCAGACGGCTTTCACCTTTGTGAGCCAGATGAGGGCCGCGTTGCCCGACCACGTCGGCGGCGTCCTGTGGTTCGGCAACGACGACGCCAACATGATTGCCTACACGCCGATATATTGCGCCTCGACGCGCCGCCCCGTGTGCTACAACACCCCCGATGCCGGCCCGACGCGCTTCTCTTTCGCCAACGCCTTTTGGGTCTGCAACTGGGTCAGCAACATGGTCTACCCGCGCTACGCGTCGCTCTTCCCCGACCTGGAGGCCGCGCGCGACTCCCTTGAGGCCGGGTTCCTCGCCGCGCAGGCCGACATCGAGGCCCAGGCCCTGACGATGGACGCCGACCGCGCCAAGCGCTTCCTCAACGACTACTCCATAGCCGCCGCACAGCGGATGATGCAGGAGTGGCACAGCCTGGCCCTGCTCCTCATCGTCAAGCACAACGACATGGCCGTCAAGCCGCAGGCCCCCGACGGCTCGTTCCAGCTCACGCCGGAGGGGCTTGGGCGGCGCGTCCGCCGCACCGGCTATCCTGCCGCCGCCACGCGTCTGCTGATTGAGAGGGGCGACGTCGAGCCGGCCGGGGAGTAGGCCCTGCAAAATGAATGACTGAGTGTGTGGGGCGCGCCGTCCGTGCGCCCCGCACATTGTTTTTGTCTGTGGCTGGTGGTCGCGCCGCGCGGCAAAACCTGAGGTCGGGCGTGGGGGCAAAAAGAAAGAGACCCCAAGAAAGCTCCCGCTTTCTTGAGGTCTGCCGCCTCTGTGGTACCACCAGGAATCGAACCGGGGACACACGGATTTTCAGTCCGTTGCTCTACCAACTGAGCTATGGTACCAAGAAACTTTGCGCTCGCAACCGGAAACGTTGCTTCCCTGTTGCGAGTGCAAAGTTACTTCAAATTTCTTTCCGCGCAAGGCCCGGCGGCTTTTTTGCGGATCTTTTTTCGCCGGGCGCCTCTAGCGCACCTCGATTGTCTGCCACTTGTCCTCCTCTTTCTTGTCCTCCACTTTGGGCAGGGTGATGAAGAGCACGCCGTCGCGTACCTCGGCGCCGACGCCTTTTTTGTCCACGTCGTCGGGCAGTGTGAAGCTCTGCTCGAACTTCGAGTAGGAGAACTCCTGGCGCAGGTAGCGCTTCGGGTCGCCCTCCTGGCTCTTGCCCTCGCTTGCCACCGCGATGGTCAGTACGTCGTCGTTGAGGCGGACGTTGCAGTCCTCTCTCCTCACGCCCGGGATTGCCACCTCCACGTCGTAGGCCTTGTCGGTCTCCGTCACGTTGATGGCGGGCGTCGATTTGCGGCTGCGGGTGTGCCACCCGAAGTCGTCGCCGAAGAAGTCGTTGAAGAAGCTCGGGAGCCAGCTCTCGTAGTGCCTGATTCCGTTGTTTGTGTTTCTTGCCGGTACCATGGTTGTTACCTCCAATTATTGTTGTTGTTTGACATGTTTGACCTCGGACGCCGCCCTTTGGGCTTCTGCCCCTCGGGTGTCCGCTTTGTCTTTTTGCAACCTGCGTGCCAGCTCGCTGGCATGGTGTCTTGTTTTGGTGAGTAAATGGCAGATTGTCTGATTGTTGGTGAGGGTCTCGACGTCTGCCGGTCTTTTGTTGTGCTGACATTTTGGCAAAAATAATAGCCGTTTTGTCTGTGGCCTCAGACAAAACGGCAGGTGGCTTTCGCCTTTTGTGGTTGCGGCGGGGGGGTCACCCCTTTCTTGCCAAGATTTGCTTAATCTGCGTGGTCTTGGCAATGAGGTAGATCTCGAAAATCGTCAAGACCAACGACAATATTGTCACAGGCAGTTCGGGAAGCTCGGCGGGCGCCGTGAGGTCTTTCACCTTGTCCGCCGACTGTGAGAGGGCGATGACGACCATGAGGTTGTTGCAGAAGTGGAGAAGCACCGGCGCCAAGAGCGACTTCGTGGCCACGAAAGTCACGCCCAGGACGACGCCCAGGACCGTCCGAGCCAGGAACGCCGTCAAGTCCATGTGCGCCATGCTGAAGACGGCGGCCGAGACAATCACTGCCGCGTGCCAGCTTCCCGTCTTGCGCCGCAAGAGGGGAAGCAGCGCGCCGCGGAAGCACACCTCCTCGCACAGCGCGGGGACGAGCGCCATCGAGGCTATGGCCGCCACCCAGTCCCAAACGCCGTCAAATGTGCATATCGACGCTATTATCTCGGCCGTCTGCCGGCTGAGGGGCTCGACGCCGGGCCACAGCTTGGCATACGCGGCCTGGTCGATGTAGCCGGCCCACTCCACAAGCGGTTGGCACACGACGGCCAGCACGGCCACGAAGAGGCATGTCGGCAGGTCGATGCCCATCTTCCGGTCGGCGGGCAAGACGCCCACGGCGTGGCGGCGAGACAATACGCCCGGCAGGCCGAAGCCCACCACCGACGACAGCATCATTGCCGCGGTCCACCCCCCCGTGAGGCTCAGCCCCGCCGCCGAGAGGGGCAGCGACACAACATGCCCGACGACGACCGACGACACCAGGACCGCCGCCGCCCTGCCCACGGGCGACGGGCGACGCGGCAGCCATCCCGGCTCTTTCACTCTGCTCGCCAACATCGTCCTTTGCTCTCTATTTTGCCTTGGCCGACGCCATGCTTGCCCGCTTGTCGCCGGCGTGGCTCAAGATGCTGCCGTCGAGCAGGCCGCGGTAGCGCTCCGTGTCGGCCAGGAGCTCGCGGGTGGACCGCAGCTGGGCGTCATATTGCAGGGCGTGGGCCACGGCGGCCTTGCGGTAGCCGCGCTGGCGCACCATCTCGTCTTCGATGAACGGGCGGACCTGCTCCTTGGCGTCGGCCATGTCGCGGTCAATGTCGGCGGCCAGGGGCTTGGCCAGGGCGTCGATGGCGTCCTTGGCGTCGGCATAGAGGCCCTCGGCCTTGGCGGCGCGGACCATCTTCTCGTAGGCCTCTTGCGAGGCCGTCTTGTATGTGAACTTCTTCTGCGACTTCATGAACGCCACGAAGTCGTCATATGTGGCGTCGGAGATGTTGCCCTGCTCGTCGATGGGCATCGGCTTGCCGGCCGCCAGCAGGCTCACGACGTAGCGGAACGGGTAGTCGCCGTAGACCACGGAGAAGCACACCGGCTTGTAGCTCCGCTCGGTGAGCATGACGTCGGGCGAGATGCCGCCGCCGTCGTAGACGCTGCGCCCGCCGCGGGTCTTGAACTCCGAGATGAGCGAGTCCGGCACGTAGCCCACGGCGCCGTTCTCGTCACGCTGTGAGTAGTCTATGGCCTGGATGCAACGGCCGGAGGGCGTGTAATATTTCGCCGTCGTCACCTTGAGGTAGCCGTCGTAGGCCACCTCGCGAGTGGCCTGGACGAGGCCCTTGCCATATGAGCGTTGGCCGACGACCACGGCGCGGTCCAGGTCTTGCAGGGCCCCGGCCACAATCTCGCTCGCCGAGGCCGAGCTGCGGTTTATCATGACGGCCATGGGCATCACCGTGTCCAGCGGGTGGCGGAACGCCGTGTATATGCGCTCGGCGGCTTTGCGGCGGCCCTTGGTGGAGAGCATCTTCTCCCCCTCGCCCACGAAGAAGTTGACAATCTGGAGGCTCTCGTCGAGCAGGCCGCCCGAGTTGCCGCGCAGGTCGAGGATGAGCCGGCGGGCACCCTGCCGGTCGCGCAGGTCGAGGAACGCCTCGCGGATGGCGGCCGCGCACCCCGACTCGAAGCTGCGCAGGCCGATGTAGCCCGTCTCCGAGTCCACCATGCCGTAGTAGTCCACGGCGTCGAGCTTTATCACCTCGCGGCGGATGCTCTTGGTCGTCGGGCGGGGCTGCCCGGGGCGCGAAATCTCCACCTTGATGGTCTCGCCGGCCTTGCCGCGGAGGCGGTCGCTCACCTCCGACACGCCCTTGCCCCGCATGCTCTCGCCGTCAATCGAGAGGATGAGGTCGCCGGAGCGCAGGCCCGCCTTGTCGGAGGGGGTCCCGGCATAGACCTCCTTGACGTTGATGAGGTTCGTGTCCGCCGCGAGGGAGATGATGCAGCCCACGCCGCCATATTCGCCGTCGACCTGGAACTTATACGCCTCGCGGTCCTTCTCCGGGATGTAGCTCGTGTAGGGGTCGAGGTCGGAGAGCATGGCCCCGATGGCCGTCGGGATGAGGCGGTCGGGGTCCGGCGTGTCGACGTAGCTGAGGTTCAGCTCCTTGAAGACCGAGAAGAATATGTCCAGGTTCTTGCTTATCTTGAAGTCGCGGTCGTTGCCCCTGAACGCCGACAGGCACGCCACGGCGCCTGCGGCTGCTGCGGCGACGGTCGCCACAATGGCTACTCTCTTCATCTATGCGAGTTTGCTTGTTGTTTCGTCTGTGTGTGGATTCTTTGTCGGCAAAGGTAATGGTTTTTGGCGGCGCGCCCCCTATCCGCGGGGCGTCATGCCGATGCCGGGGAGGGTGTCTAGCGCGGCTCTAAAGTACTAAAATATTCCGATTGCGGACAGAAGGCCGCGCTTTTTGCGACGCTAGGGGGGCTAGGCGATACTCGTAAAAGGTCGCCCGGGTGGCTCGTCGGGGCATATTTCCTTTATCTTTGCCTATCTGTTTTCCAAACGGTAAAAAACACATTAACTCATGGCTAAAATAACCAAGGAGGACGCCCTCCGCTACCACTCCGAGGGGCGGCCCGGCAAGATTGAGGTGAGGCCCACGAAGCCCTACAGCTCCCAGCGCGACCTCTCGCTGGCCTACTCGCCCGGCGTGGCCGAGCCCTGCCTGGAGATTCAGAAAGACCCCGACGCCGCCTACGAGTACACGAGCAAGGGCAACCTCGTTGCCGTCATCTCCAACGGCACGGCCGTCCTCGGCCTGGGCAACATCGGCGCGATGGCCGGCAAGCCCGTCATGGAGGGCAAGGGCCTGCTCTTCAAGATTTTCGCCGGCATCGACGTCTTCGACATCGAGGTGGCCGAGACCGACCCCGACCGCTTCATCCAGGCCGTCAAGGCCATAGCGCCCACTTTCGGCGGCATCAACCTTGAGGACATCAAGGCGCCCGAGTGTTTCGAGATTGAGACGCGCCTCAAGGCCGAGCTCGACATCCCCGTCATGCACGACGACCAGCACGGCACTGCCATAATCTCCGCCGCGGGGCTCATCAACGCCCTCCAGATCGTCGGCAAGAAGATTGAGGACGTCCGGGTGGTCGTCAACGGCGCCGGGGCGGCTGCCATTTCGTGCACGCGCCTCTATATGCGCCTCGGCGTCAAGCGTGAGAACGTCGTCATGGTCGACTCGCGCGGCCCCATCACGCTCGACCGCCCCGGCCTCACCGAGCAGAAGCGCGAGTTCGCCACGGCGCGCAAGGTGGCGTCGCTCGCCGAGGCGCTCGTCGGCGCCGACGTCTTCCTGGGCCTCTCCGTGGCGGGCGTCCTCACGCAAGACATGGTCCGCTCCATGGCTCACGACCCCATCGTCTTCGCGCTCGCCAACCCTGAGCCGGAGATCTCGTTCGACGACGCCATGGCCTCGCGCCCCGACATCATCTTCGCCACCGGGCGCTCCGACCGCCCCAACCAGATAAACAACGTCCTGGGCTTCCCCTACATCTTCCGCGGGGCTCTCGACGTCCGCGCCCGCGCCATCAACGAGGACATGAAGGTCGCCGCCGTGCGGGCCATAGCCGAGCTGACGCGCAAGGCCGTCCCCGACGTGGTCAACGCCGCCTACGGCATGAAGCGCATCTCCTTTGGGCGCGACTACATCGTCCCCAAGGCTCTCGACCCGCGCCTGCTCACCACCGTGGCCCCCGCCGTGGCGCGCGCGGCCATCGAGAGCGGGGTGGCGCGCAAGCCCATTGAGGACTGGGCCGCCTACGACGACAAGCTCAAGAGCCTCATGGGCCTCGACAACCAGATGCTCCGCGGCCTCTACAGCATGGCGCGCCAGAACCCCCGCCGCGTCGTCTTCAGCGAGGCCAACCACGTCAACATGATTAAGGCCGCCGCGCTGGCGCTGAGCGAGGGCATATGCCGGCCCATCCTGCTGGGCAACGAGGAGAGGCTCGCCAAGATTGCCGCCGAGAACGGCATCGACCTCGCGGGCGTCGAGATTGTCAACCTCCGCCACGACCGGGAGGAGCCGCGGCGCGCCGAGTTCGCGCGCATCCTCGTGGGCGAGAAGGGGCGAGAGGGCGCCACGTTCGACGAGTACTACGAGAAGATGTACGACCGCAACTACTTCGGCCTCATGATGGTCAAGACTGGCTTGGCCGACGCCATGATTGCCGGCGTCTACACCAAGAACGAGAGCCTCGTCGAGGCCGCCAAGGAGACCATCGGGATCCGCAAGGGCCTCAGCCACATCGGGGCCATGCACATCCTCACCACAAAGCGCGGGCCGCTCTTCATGGCCGACACCCTCATCAACCGGCACCCGACGACCGACACGCTCCTCGACGTGGCCAAGCTCACCTACGACACCGTGCAGTTCTTCAACCACACGCCCGTCATGGCCATGCTCTCCTACTCCAACTTCGGCTCCACGCGCGAGGGAAGCCCCGCCAGCGTCCACAAGGTGGTCGAGACGCTCCACGAGCGCTATCCCGACATGGTCGTCGACGGCGAGATGCAGGTCAACTTCGCGCTCAACCGGCAGCTCCGCGACGCCAAGTTCCCGTTCTCCAAGCTCGCCGGCAAGGACGTCAACACGCTCGTCTTCCCCAATCTCAGCTCGGCCAATACGGCCTCGAAGCTCCTCCTGGAGATGGGGGTTGGCGACATCCTCGGGCCCATCCAGATGGGCCTCCGCAAGCCCGTCCACTTCCTCGACATCGAGAGCTCCGTCCGCGACATTGTCAACATGACCACCGTCGCCGTCGTCGACGCCGTTGTCCAGGAGAGGCGCGACAAGATGGAGTAGCCGCGGCTCGTTTCGCGCCGTTTTTTTTGCCCCTATGCGGGCCGCGCCACGACGGTGCGGCCCGCTTTTTTTTGCTCTGCCTTGGCTGTCCGTCTCCGTTTCTGGTGCGCGCGTGCCGCATTCTTGTGGAGATTGCGCAAGTCGCCAGAGCCCGCAATGGCCTCATTTCTTGTCGATTTGCTTTTGCGCCAAAAAAACCGCTAAATATTTCTCGTTTGTATTTGGTGATTCAAAAACTTGCCGTAACTTTGCATCGTCAACAAAAACGTAAAGAGTGGCTCGCAGAGGCAAAATGTTGATGCCGACGGCTTAAAATGTCAGCCAAACGGCTCTTGAGACCTTGCGCTGTTGCGGCTCTTGCGCAGTTTGTTTGACGAGTGTTTCTTTTATTTATTAACCAATTCGCTCCTATAGCTCTTCGCTATTGGCGCAGTCAAACGCATCAAATGAAATGGCAGTTTACAAGCAAGGAATCCTGGGGTCTTTCAGCGGCAAGGTCGGAACAGTTGTTGGCAGTTCTTGGCGCGGTGTGCCGTATCTTCGCTCTCTTGCTGCAAAGGTGGCAAACCCGCGAACGGCGGCGCAGGTCGAAGTCCGAGGCCGACTCGCAACCACGGCCAAGCGGCTCCGCCTCTTCACCGAGACCGTCCGGCGCGGATTCGTCGCCGGAGGGGGTGTCGCTGCCGGATGGTCGGCGGCAGTGAGGCGCAACATCGCCCTGCTCGAGGCCGACGGGGTCTACGGCTACAAGCTCTCGCCCGACAAGATGGAGCTCTCTGACGGCACCGCGGCGTTCGACGTCAGCGTCACCAACGCCGCCGGACGCCTCTCGCTCTCGTGGGCCGCGCCCGCCAAGGGCGACGACTTCTACGGCGGCAAGGTCTACCTGGCGGCGTTCAACGCCAAGAACGGCAAGGCCGCCAACTTCTCGGCCGCCATCTCGGCCGGTTCGGCCAGCTTCAGTCTGACCTCCATGCTCGACGGCGCCGACGACGACGTGACCATCTACACGTTTGCCGCCAACGCCTCGATGTCGTCCGCCACCAGGCGGCAGAAGCTGGAGTAGGCTCCGGGGGGGGGGGGGCGCCAGATGCCGGCATGGCGTCCCCTCCCCTTTTTCTTTTTTTTATGTAGATACCCTGACCCAATTCAACACACACACACATTTCTTTTATGCTAAACTTCAAATTGTTCCGCAAGGAGAATACAGACTCCTATTGCATGGGCCGCCTCTATGTCTCCATTGCCGCCACCGACGGCGCCACTCCGCCCGACGAGAGCGGCGACTACCACCTCTGCGACACTCTCGAGCCGCCTGTGCGCCCATGGGGCGTCCGCGTCAAGGGCAAGACCGCCGTCCCCGCCGGCGTCTATGACCTGGCCCTCACCCGCAGCCCCAGGTTCGGCCGCTTGTTGCCAATCCTCATCGACGTGCCGGGCATGACCGGAGTGCGGATTCATCGCGGCAACACCGTGTCCGACACGTCGGGCTGCATCCTCCCCGGCAAATATGTGGGCCGTGGCCGGCTTGTCGGCAGTACGCCCCGCGAGCTCGACATTGTCCGCATGATGCTCGACAATCCCGACGAGGCGCAGTTGACCATTGTCGACGACTTTTGCGCCAGGGCCGAGGCCGACGACGGCCCCTATGCCGCCACGTTGCCTCTCGCGCAGGTGGTCCCCGAAGAGGTCTGGAGGAGGATGTCGCTCGTCGCGGCCTAGGCCCCGACGCCGGGGGGGGGCGTTGCCTTGTGGGGGCGCGCAACTTGCGCGCCCCCACCTTTTTTGTGGCACAAATTCCGTATGGGAAGTCCCATAGGGTGCGGCGGTGGCATGTTTTTTGCCTAATATTGCAGTCGGAAGAAACATAACCACTCATATATCTATACCTATGCGTTCCTACAAGCTGTTGGCGGCGGCCTTTGCCGCATTGCCCCTTGCGTCGTGCCTGGACAGCGACTCTTCCGGCGTGGCCTTTGGCTTCCGCGCCACGGGTGTCATCGTTCAGGGAGTCAATGACGATGGGGCGACTACGCTGACCCCCTACATCAAGGTTTTGCCCACCACGGGCTACACTTTGCGAAGCGTCTCCATCTCCAACACAAAGACGGGGCTTGTCTTGCAGACCGACACGGTCTATGGGGTTTTCGAGACGGTTGCCAGCTCCTATGCGTTGCAGGACACGGCGCGCCTCAACGGCGAGTATGTCGTCGTGGCCACGGCCACTACCCGCGAGACCGAGACCGCCACGCTCTCCATCAGCGTCTCCGACGCCCGTCTGCTCTCGCCCATAGTCCCGTCGTCGCTCTCCTATGACGGGAGCTACCTCCGCGCCAGCGCCCCTGCGGTAAAGAACGCCGCCGTCTACGGTTTTGTCGTGACGCCCTACGACCGCGGCAACGAGCCGAGGCGCGTCAGTGCCGTGCGTGTGCAAGTCTCGAATGTCTCCACTAGCGCCGACAACGTTGTGAGCTACTACTACCCGTTCTCGCGCTCGGCGTTGGGCAGCGACTTTGCCGAAGTCCGCGCCTACGCCGCTGGCGAGGGCGGCATCTATGTCGAGAGCGGAGAGGCCATGACCGTCGAGCGCGAATAGGCACTGTCTGACACATTGGAGGCCGAGCCGCAACGATGGCGGCTCGGCCTCCAATGTGTTTCTTGCAGATTGCGGCGAGGCGGCCAGCCTGAGCTTCTTTTGGGGGAGGGGGGCTATCTCTTGATGTCCCCCCGGCTTTTGTCGAAGCCGATGGGGGAGAGTTCCTCGTCTTTGCTTAGGGCCGTGGGGGTGTTGCGTCGGGCGGCACTGGTGTGTGTGTCGTGAACTGCGCCCCATGGGTTTGCCGCGCGAACCGCGTCTCGCCGCTTTTAGTGTGTCGCGTGGTCTTCTCCTGTTGTGCCGTCCATCAGCTCGTTCATCCTCCTCGCCACTGCGCGAATCATCGGGACGGCTACGGAGTTGCCCGTTTGGCGGCGGAGCTCCGACAGCGGGACGGCAATCTTGAAGCTGTCGGGGAAGCCCTGCAGGCGGAGCAGCTCGCGGGCGGAGGGGCGCCGGACGCCGTTGACAAGCAGGTAGTTGTAGGAGGCGCCGGTGCGCAGGGCGCAGGAGTGGTCGAGCACAGAGATGTTGCCCGACTTGTTCTCGTGCCACACCGATGGGTAGAAGACGCGCTTCGCCGCCACGTTCGCCGCCCTCTTCCGCGCTATTGTCTCCGACGCGAAAAGGCTCTTGTCCAGGGCCTCGTCGGGTTCCAGGATGTCTTTCAGATTGTACGGGAGTTTGGGGAAGTCGAGCGAGAGCCGCTCCGTCAGTTCCCTCTCGCGGAACCCCACAATTATTATGCGCTCTCTCTTTTGCGGCAGTCCGAAGTCCAGGGCGTTGAGCACGCGCCACTTGATTGTGTAGCCCAGCTCCTCCATGGCCCGCCGGATTACGCCGAAAGTCCGGCCGCCGTCGTGAGAGACGAGGTTCTTGACGTTCTCCAGCAAGACGGCGCGCGGCTTGTGGTGGCTCAAGATGCGCGCCACCTCGAAGAACATCGTCCCGCGGGTGTCGTCGAAGCCGCGCTTCTTGCCCATGATGCTGAAAGCCTGGCATGGGAAGCCCGCCAGGAGCAGGTCGTGCGGGGGGATTGCTTCGGTGTCTATCTTGGTGATGTCGCCCGCGGGGCGTTCGCCGAAGTTCGCCTCGTATGTTGTCTGCGCCGCCTTGTCCCACTCCGACGAGAACACGCACCGGTAGCCCATCTCGTCAAAGGGAATCCGGATGCCGCCAATGCCGGCGAAGAGGTCTATGAAACTCTTCCGCCTCTCGCGGCCCTCGCTCTGCGGCAGTCCGGCCATAGCCCCCCCCGCTACTCCGCGAACTGCTCCTGGCTCCGCTTGATGCTGCTGTAGACCTGGCGCGTCAGGGCCTCGTAGGAGGCCTGGCGGGGGTAGACGGGCGGCAGGAACTCCACCTGCACCTTGTGCGGGCGGGGGAAGCGGTTGCCCTTGGGCATGGCCTCGAAGGCCCCGTTGATTGAGACCGGGACGACGGGGACGTTGAGCTCGCGGCTGAGGATGGCGAATGTCTTCTTGAACTCGCCGAGTTCGCCGTTGCGCGTGCGCGTCCCCTCGGGGAAGATGATGATGTTCTTCTTCTTCTTCAGCGCCTCGCCCATCTTCTGGATGGAGTCCTTGAGGTTGCTCATGTCCATCACTATCACGTTGTGCGTGGCGGCGATGAACTTGACGAGAGGCTGGTGGACGTGCTGCTCCTTGGCGTAGAAGTAGGTGTTCTTGATGTCGCGGAATTTCAGGAACGACATGACGAACAGCCCGTCGAGAAAGCTCTGGTGGTTCGGGGCTATGATGACCGGCCCGTCGGGAATCTGCTCGGCGCCCTTGCCCGTCAGCTTGAAGTAGAGGCGGAGCAGGGGGCGCGCCATGGCTATGAAGATGCGGCCCGTCAGCCACGTCTGTGGCAGTTTGAGCGTCGTGTGCTCGCGGAGGATGCGCTTCCAGTCGATCTTCTCGACCTGCATCTTGGTCTTGCTCTCGGCCACGTAGTCCGCCATCTCGCCGACGGTGCGGAAGCCGCTCAGCTGGTCGGTGCTGACGTCGAGGCCGAAGCTGCTGTTGACGAAGACCTGCAGGCCCACCTTGTCGAGCGAGTCGAAGGCCAGGTCGAGCTCGATGTGGTGCCAGGGGCGCACTTTGCACATCTTCTCGCTCTCGATGTACTTCTTGATTATCTTATACTCGTCGCTCTGGGCTTCGTCGACGTCTTCGGGGCTGTGCGTGCGCTCGCTCACCAGGAGCGTCTTGAGCTTGAAGCGTTGGAGCTTCTCGAGCTTGGTCCGGGGCAGGTCGCCGCGGTAGACCCTGACGTTGAATATCTTCTTGTAGGAGGCGGTGTCGGCGTTATACTTGTCGATGACCTCCCACCTGATTCGCTCCTCCAGCTCCTGGTCGGTCTTGGCCGTCGCCGCCATTGCCGGCTGCGGGACTATGATGGCCCACAGGGCGTCGTCTTTCTCGGTCACGGCGGCCTCTTTGACCCACGCCGCGTAGCTCTCCAGGTGCTGCTCGATGTCGACGGGGTTGACGTTCTTGCCGTTCGAGAGGACTATTATCTCCTTGCGGCGCCCCGTCACCACGACGCGCCCCCGCTTGTCGATGTAGCCCAGGTCGCCGGTGTGCAGCCACCCGTCGCGGACCACTGCGGCCGTCTCTTCCGGGCGGTTGTAGTAGCCCTGCATGACGTTGCGACCGCGGGCGCGCAGCTCGCCGTTCATGACTTCGACCTCGCACCCAGGCACGGGCTGCCCCGAGGCCCCGGGGGTTATGTCGTCGGGCCGGGTGAAGGCTATCATGGGGGCGCACTCCGTCATGCCGTAGCCCTCCAGGACGTCGAGCCCCAGGGTCTTCATGATGCCGGCCACGGAGGGGTCCAGGGCGGCGCCGCCGCAGACGAAATATTTTATTGCCCCGCCCATCTTCTTGCGGATTGAGCCGAAGACGAGGCGCGACAGGGCGCGGCTGCCGACGCTCTCGCACAGGCGGTAGAGCATCCGCGTGGGCAGCGAGGCGTCAATCTTGCCCTTGATGCCCTTGGCCAGCATGATGTAGAGGCGTGGCACGCCGATGACGATGCCGACGCGGCCGCGCGACATGGTCGCCATGAGCTCGGGGGCGCTCAGCCCGGGGCAGAACGCCACGCTGCCGCCCGTCACGAAAGGGGCCACGAGCGAGCCCACGAGCGGCAGGACGTGGTGGCACGGCAGAAGGATCATGGTGCGGATGGAGGGCGTGAAGATGGGGACGCCCTTGCTGACCGAGTCGACGTTGAAGAAGATGTTCTCGAACGAGAGCATGACGCCCTTGGGGCTGCCGGTCGTCCCGCTGGTGTATATGATGAGGGCCGTGGAGTCGTCCTTGTAGTCTATGCGGGCGGGGGCGCCCCCCGTCGGCCCGTCCTCCATGGCGGCGGTCATGATGCGCAGCTCCTGGCGGCCCCCGCCCCGCGCCACGGCCTCGCGCGCCACGGCCTCGCAACCCTCCGACGCCCAGACGGCCTCCGGCTCGCAGTCGGCCAGGACGTAGGTCAGGTCGGCGGCCGACGACGTGCAGTCCACCGGCACGGCCGTGCCGCCGTTCTGCCATATGGAGTAGAGTGCGTAGATGAAGCCCGGCCTGTTCTCGGAGAATATCACGACCTTGCCGCCGGGGCGGATGGGGCAGAGCGCCGCCATGTCGTTAATCCGCGAGAGCATCTCGGCGTAGGAGATTTCCCGCTCGGCCGTCCATATGGCCGTCTTCTCGTGGTCAATAATCATTCTTTTGGTCTCTCGGTTGGTTGTGCCAGGGCGCTTCTGTCGGCGCAGGGCGCGGCAAGTCCCGGGCCTCCCTGCGTCTTTGCCCTTGCCGCAGTCTTGTGTAGGTCTTGCGATACGTATTTACCCCACCCGCGAATATAGTCTTTTTCCCCTAAACGGCGCCACTCCCCAGCGCCGCCTCGGCCGCCCGCATGTCGTGTGGGGTCGTGAGCTTGATGTTGCCCGGTTGGCCCTCGGAGAGGTGGATGGGCGCGCCGTGGGCCTCGACGACGCTGGCGTCGTCGGTGAAGAGCGGGCTTTCGGGCTGGGAGTAGGCGCCGATGAGCGTCGTCGCGCGGAACACCTGCGGGGTCTGCACCATCATCACCTGCCGCCTGTCCACGGCCCTGCTGCTTCCGTCGGCCGAGACTATGCGGACCGACTCCACGGCGGCGAGCGCCGGCACTGCCGTGCCGAACCGGTCGGCGTCGGCGTAGCACCGCTCGATTGTCTCGCGGCTCACCATGGGGCGCACGCCGTCGTGGACGCCTATCAGCCTCTCTCCGCGCCACATCCCCAGGCCGTTCCGCACGCTCTCGAAGCGGGTCCGGCCGCCCTCGGCCAGGTCGGCCGGCGGGGTGTAGCCGCGGGCCCGGCACAGCTCCCGCCACAGCCCGAAGTGGGCGCGCGGCAGGACGAGGACGACGCGCATCCCCGCGATGGCGGCGAACGCGTCCACCGTCCGCATCAGGACGGGTCGCCCGCCGAGGTCCAGGAACTGCTTGGGCACTGCGGCCCCCATCCGCGAGCCGCTGCCCCCCGCCACGATTATTGCCAGCTTGTCCGCCATGCCGTCTTCTCCTCGTGTCAGAACACCGGGCGGTGCATGACGAAGTTCATGACCGTCCCCATGACGGCCATGCCCAGCAGGTAGCCCGCCAGGAGCTGCCGCCACGTGTGCGCCCCCTCGTAGAGGCGCGTCCACGCCGTGAGCCCCGCGCAGACGAAGGCCACGGCGGCCCACAGGGCGAAGTCGGTGTGGTAGGCCATGCCCGTGACGCTGACGAACGAGAGGAACGCCCCCGAGCCCGCCGTGTGGAGGCTCACTTTCCAGAACACGGAGCAGGTGCCGATGGCGACGAGCAGGATGCCCTCGGCCAGGACCATGCCCAGCAGGGGGCGGGGCGTGTTGTGCGTGTTGAGCAGGAGCATGGCCAGGCATATCGAGACGCCGGAGCATATGAGCGGCCACACGCGCTCCTCGCGCGACGGCATCTCCAGCTCCTCGACGCGCCCCGACATCATGAAGAGGGTTATGACGGCCAGGGGGTTGGCGCAGGCGAAGACGCCCACCGTCGAGAGGACCCCGACGTTGACGGGGTGCGGCATGCCGGCGTAGGGCGTGGCCCCGAAGAGTGTCAGCAGGGTCCCATAGAGGGGCAGCAGGAGGGGGTGGAGCAGCACTGTCGTCACTTTCGACGCTATGCGCACCACCTTGTCGGTCGGCGTTGTCGCGGTGGTCATATCTGCTTGCGGAGGCGCGCCACGGGGATTCCCATCTGCTCGCGGTATTTGGCCACGGTCCGGCGCGCTATGTTGTATGATTTTGTCTTGAGCAGGGCCTCGAGCTTCTCGTCGGTCAGCGGCCGGTGCTTGTCTTCGGCGTCGATGGCCTCGCGGAGGATGCTCTTGACCTCGCGCGTCGAGACGTCGTCGCCGTCGGCGTTCTGGACGCCCTCCGAGAAGAACGACTTGAGCGGCAGGATGCCGAACGGCGTCTGGGCGTACTTGCTGTTCGAGACTCGCGAGACTGTCGAGACGTCGAGCCCCGTCTTGTCGGCGATGTCTTTGAGAATCATGGGGCGGAGCTTCGTCTCGTCGCCGTCGGCGAAGTAGTCGCCCTGGTAGTCCATTATGGCCTGCATGACCAGGGTCAGGGTGTTGCGCCGCTGCTTTATGGCGTCGATGAACCACTGCGCGGACTTGACCTTTTCGCGCACGAACGTGGCGGCGTCGCGCTGCTCGCGGCTCTGGTTGGCGCGGTTTGTGGCGTATTCGTGGAGCATCTCGGCATACTGGCGGCTTATCTTGAGCTCGGGCTCGTTGCGCCGGTTGAGGTGGAAGCCCAGGTGGCCGTCCTCGTAGTCGACGATGAAGTCGGGCGTGACGTGGTGCGCCTGACGCGCCGCCCCCCCGCCGTAGGCGCTGCCGGGCTTGGGGTTGAGGCGGAGAATCTCGGCCGTGGCGTCGCGCAGGGCGTCGTCGTCGATGCGCAGTCGGCGGGTCACCTTGTCGTAGTGGTGGCGCGAGAACTCGTCGAAGCACAGCTCCAGGACCAGCTCCGCCGTCTTGACCGCCGGCAGCTCCGGGTCGCGCGTCTGCCGGAGCTGGAGCAGGAGGCACTCGCGCAGGTCGCGGGCGCCGACGCCGGCGGGGTCCATCTTCTGCACCTCGCGGAGGACGGCCTCGACCTCGGCGTCGGAGACGTCGTCGCCCATGGCGAACGAGGCGTCGTCGGCAATGTTGCCCACGTCGCGGCGCAGGTAGCCGTCTTCGTCGATGTTGCCTATGATGTAGGCGGCAATCTTCTCCTGCCGCTCGTCGAGGTTGTGGAGGCCTATCTGCTCCTGGAGGTGCTCGTAGAACGACGACGCCTCGGAGAGCGGCACGTCGTCGCGGCGGTCGTCGTCGCTGGCGTTGTTGGCTACGAGGCGGTAGGCGGGGATGTCTTCGTTGAGCAGGTAGCCCTCGCCCGTGCCGTCGTCGGGCTGCTGCTCCTGGGCGGCGTTGACTTGCGGCTCGGGGACGCTCTCGTCTTCGCGCCGCGTGGCGTCGTCGTCGACCTCCAGGGCGGGGTTCGCCTCGACCTCCTCCTTGATGCGCTGCTCCATGACCACCGCCGGGAGCTCCAGCAGCTTGATGAGCTGAATCTGCATCGGCGACAGCTTCTGCTGCAGCCTCAGCTGTAGGCTTTGGTTCAGGGCCATGTCTCTGTCTTTTTTTTTTAGCCGACGAGGCGCGCCTCGATGCCCAGGCGCCGTGCCGCCTCGGTGTTGATTGGCGAGTCGTCGTAGAACGCGGCGTCGGCCGGGGCCGCGCCCATGGCTTCCAGGACGAGGCCCCACGCGGCGGGGTCGGGCTTGCTCATGCCTATGTCTTGCGAGAAGAAGACGCCGTCGAAGAGGTCGTCGAGGGCCCCGGGGCCGGGGAACTCCGCCCGGCACTGCTCGGCGTGGAGGGCGTTGCAGTTGCTCAGCAGGGCCACGCGGCACCCGGCGGCCCTGACGCGGCGCACCGTCTCGAGGGCCCCGGGCCTGTAGCCGAGCATCATGGCGCCCCACGCGCGGCGGATGGCCTCGTCGGGGGCGGTGATGCCGCACTGGCGGCGCACGCCGTCGTAGAACTGCGCCGTCGAGACCTTGCCGTCGCAGTAGAGGCCGAAGACGCCCCCCGCGGCGTGGCTGTTGCTGACGCTGCCGGCCTGGGGCGGCATCCCCAGGGCCTCGAGGGCCGCCAGGGTGAGGCGGGCGTCGACGCTGTAGAGGACGTTGCCCAGGTCGAAGATGTGGAGGCTCTTGCCCGGGACGATGTCTATTTGGGTCATGCTATGCTTTTTGCGCCTAAAAGGGAAAAAGCCCCGGCACGCATGAGGGTGCCGGGGCTTCTGATTGAGGTGGGCCCACTTGGGCTTGAACCAAGGACCCTCTGATTATGAGTCAGATGCTACTAACCAACTGAGCTATGGGCCCGAATCCTCGTCTTTCTGAGAATCGTCGCCTCCGGGCGTTGCTTCCCCTTGGCGACGCAAATTTAGCCCGTTTCCGCGAGAATGCAAACGCCGCGGTGAGAAAAAATCAGTCCATGATGGTGACGATGAGGTCTAGGAGCGGGAAGATGCGCCAGTCGGGCTCGCCAATGGGGTCGAAGCAGAGCAAGACGGTGGCGGAGAGGAGCAGGGGCAGGGCGCAGAGGACGAGGCCGATGAGGGCCAGGTTGCGCGGGGCCTTGAGCGAGCCCAGCGCCGTTATGACCAGGGCCAGTGGCCACAGCAGGAAGCACGCCATGTTGATGCTCGGGACCCAGTAGACGACCGCGAACGCGGCGGCCAGGAAGAACCCCACCGTGGCCAAATGGTTCGAGGCCCACTGTGTCTGTAGGTACTTTTTCATGTCGGTAGATGTTGATATAGATGATGCTGTTTGGTCTTGTGAGCCTCACCTGTCTTGTTCTACGGCACGAAGCTGCCCGGATGTTTCAAAGGTGGCAATTATTTAAGAAAAGTGCGAGCCGTTCGCGGCCTTTGCGCCCGTCTTTCCCGCCCTTGTTGCGATGTCCGGCGGTCACGCCTCGCGCAGCCCGTTGCGGCAGACGTGCTCGCCCTGCTCCATCTTGCGGCGCAGGAGCTCCAGGTTGGCCTCCTGGCTCGACCAGCTGGCGTCGTGGTGCAGGTGGTATTGCACAGCCATGTTGCGGACCGAGCGCAGCTCGTAGCCCGCGGCGCGGAGCCGCCAGCACAGGTCGACGTCCTCGCCGACGGCGGGCCGGGTGTAGTCCATGTCGAACCCGTTGACGGCCTCTATGGCGCGGCGCCCGAAGCTCATGTTGCACCCTTTGAGCATGTGCATTGTCCGTAGGCGCGGGATGACGCCAAGCGGCAGGCGGTCGGGGTCTATGAAGACCCCCTCCTCGACGAACTTGTTGCCCCGCCGCGGCGCCAGGCCCAGGGCCTGCAGGGCGAGGCCGCGTTGCAGGTCGCCTGTGCCGGCGTCTCCGGCCAAGAGCCGGCCTGAGGCCTCCCGCCCCAGCTTGACGCGCTTGCCGGCCAAGACGCGCCCTGCGTCGGCCAGGCGGAGGTGGAACTCGACGAAGCGCGGGTGGAGCGCGCAGTCGCCGTCGATGAAGATGAGCCACTCGCCGCGGGCCGCGAGGATGGCGCGGTTGAGGGCGCGGTTCTTGCGCCACCCCAGGTCGTCTTGCGTGAGGTGGCGCCATGGGCACCCGAAGTCGTAGGAGCCGACGAAGCCGCGCATGGCGTCGTCGCGCCCGTCTTCGGAGACGACGACCTCGAAGCCCCGGACGGTCTGCCGGCGGAGCGAGTCGAGGACGGCGCGCAGGGCGGCGACGTCCTTGTAGACCGAGACTATGACCGACGCGCGGCCGGGCGGCATCGCGCTCATGCGTCTTTTGGCGTTTGCGTGGCGGGCCGCGCCTCCCCGTCGCGCCCCGCCGAGAAGTAGCGGGCAAAGGGGTGGGCGAAATAGAATCCGCAGACCGACGAGGCCGGCTCCATCATGAGCTGCTCGTTGAGGCGCATCGGGATGCGCCGCTCGACGTCGAGCAGGTCGAAGAGTAGGCGCTTGTGTGTGTGGTCGGGCGAGATGGGGTAGCCGATGGCGGGGCGGATGCCCTGGTAGTGGCCGGCGAGGATCTCCTTGGGCTCGAAAGGCTCGCCGGGGGCGAAGCCCCACAGCCGCGTGCGCACCTGGTAGTGCAGCCATTCCGAGAGGGCCTCGGCCAGGCGGTCGGCCAGGAGCTGGTACATGATGGCGGAGTAGTCGTCGCCGGCGGCGCGTAGCCGGTCGGTCCGCTCGCGGAGCCCCGCCCCCGAGGTGGCGGCGAAGAGCCCCAGGTGGTCGGCGTAGCCCGTCGGGGCCACGTAGTCGGCGAGCGAGAGCGTCTCGCCGGCCCCGTTGGGGGCCAGCTGGCGCGGGAACTGGAACCGGCACGCCGCCTCGGCCCGGCTCTCGTCGGCGAAGAGCGTCACGACGTCGCCGCCCGTGTGGTTGGCGGGGAAGATGCCCACCACGGCGCACGCCTCGGTCATGCCGCCGTCCGCTAGCCTCTCCAGGTGCGCCCGCCCGTCGTCGGCCAGGCGCAGGGCCTCGCGGGCGGCGTCGCGCTCGTCGGGGCCGAAGCCCGCCAGCCACTCCCGCCGCTCGCCGTCGTCCATGGCCCGCGCGGCCCCGGCGAACTTCCCCCCGACTTTCCATGCCGCGAAGAACATCCGCCAGTTGATTAGCGGCTCCAGGGCCCGGAGGTCTATTTGGCGGAACTCGGTCACCCCGCCGGCCGCGGGTCGGGGCATCGGCACGGCGCCCCAGTCGGTGCGCGGCGCCAGGCTCCGCGCCTCCTCGGCCGTGAGGCGCGCGGCGCGCGGCGCGGCGTTCTCCCGGCGCAGCCTCTCCTGCTCGGCGCGCACGCGGGCCAGGAACTCCTTGTCGCCGGAGAGAAGCGAGCTGAGGATGTATGCGTTTTGCGACGCGTCTTTGACGTAGACCACCGGGCCGCTGTAGCACGGCGCTATCTTGACGGCCGTGTGGACTGCCGACGTCGTGGCGCCGCCAATCATGACCGGGACGCGGACGCCCCGCGCCTCCAGGGCTCGGACCACGGCAATCATCTCGTCGAGCGACGGCGTGATGAGGCCGCTCAGCCCCACGGCGTCGGCGCGCTCGCTGACCACGGCGTCGACGATGCGCTCCGTGTCGACCATGACGCCCAGGTCGACAACGTCGAAGTTGTTGCACGCCAGGACGACGCAGACGATGTTCTTGCCGATGTCGTGGACGTCGCCCTTGACGGTGGCCATGACGACGCGGCCCGCCGATGTCCCCTCCTGCCCCGCCGCGCGCTTCTCCTCCTCAATCCGCGGCCGGAGAATCTCCACGGCGCGCTTCATGACGCGGGCCGTCTTGACCACTTGCGGCAGGAACATCTTGCCCTGCCCGAAGAGTTCGCCGACGCGGTTCATGCCGTCCATGAGCGGCCTCTCGATGATGTCGAGGGCGCGCGGGAACAGGGGCAGGGCCTCGGCCAGGTCTTGCTCCAGGAAGTCGGCCACGCCTTTCTGGAGCGCGTGCTGGAGGCGCTCGCCGACGGGGGCTCGCCGCCACTCGTCGGCGTCGGCGCGGGCGGGAGTCTTGGACGCCTTGAACTGCTCGGCGGCGGCGAGCATGACGTCTGTGGCGTCGGGGCGACGGTTGAGGACCAGGTCTTCCACCTTGTCGCGCAGTTCGGGCTCGATGTCGGAGTAGGCAATCATCGAGCCGGGGTTGACGATGCCCATGTCCATGCCCTGCGCCACGGCGTGGTGGAGGAAGACGGAGTGGATGCTCTCGCGGACGTGGCTGTTGCCGCGGAACGAGAACGACAGGTTCGAGACGCCTCCGCTCACCTTGGCGTGGGGCAGGTTGGCCTTGATCCACCCCACGGTGCGGATGAAGTCCACGGCGTAGTCGTCGTGCTCGGGCAGGCCCGTGGCGATGGCCAGGACGTTGGGGTCGAAAATTATGTCGGCGGGCTCGAATCCGACGCGCTCCGTCAGGAGGCGGTAGGCGCGGGCGCATATCTCCGTGCGCCGCCCAAAGGTCGAGGCCTGCCCCCGCTCGTCGAAGGCCATGACGACGACGGCGGCGCCGTAGCCCTTGATGGCCGCCGCCTGGCGCAGGAACTCCTCCTCGCCGTGCTTGAGGCTTATGGAGTTGACGACGGCCTTGCCCTGGAGGCTCTTGAGCCCCGCCTCGATGACCTCCCACTTCGACGAGTCTATCATGACGGGCAGGCGCGCCACGTCGGGCTCGGAGGCCAGGAGGTTGAGGAACGTCACCATCTCGTGGCGGGCGTCGAGCATCCCGTCGTCCATGTTGACGTCTATGATGTCCGCCCCGGCCTCGACCTCCTGCCGGACTATGCCCAGGGCCTCGTCATATTTCTTCTCCGAGATGAGGCGCAGGAACTTGCGCGACCCCGCCACGTTGGCCCTCTCGCCGACCTTGTAGAACGGCTTGACCTCGCGCGAGACCTCCTCGGCGTCGATGCCGGCCAGGAGCATCCGGTGCCCCGCCGCGGCGGGGCGGTGGGCGCGGCCCGTGCCGAGACGCTTGGCCATGGCGGCAATGTGCGCCGGCGTCGTGCCGCAGCACCCGCCGACTATGTTGACGAGGCCGCGGTCCAGGAACTCCTGCACCCGCGAGGCCATCACCTCCGGGCTCTCGTCATATTCGCCAAACTGGTTGGGCAGCCCCGCGTTGGGGTAGGCGCTGACGAAGAACGGGCTGCGCCGCCCCACCTCGGTGAGGTAGGGCATCATGTCGCGCGCGCCGAACGAGCAGTTGAGGCCGAACGAGAGCAGGTCGGCGTGGGCCACCGAGGCCAGGAACGCGTCGACGGTCTGCCCCGAGAGGATGCGCCCGCTCTTGTCGGCCACCGTGGCCGAGACCATGACGGGGAACCGCTCCAGGCCCCGGCGCCCCAGCTCGCCCTCGATGGCGAAGAGGGCCGCCTTGGCGTTGAGGCCGTCGAAGACCGTCTCGACGAGCAGGGCGTCGACCCCGCCGTCGAGAAGCCCCCGCGCCTGCTCGGCATAGGCCTCGGCGAGCTGGTCGAAGGTGACGGCGCGGAAGCCGGGGTCGTTGACGTCGGGCGACATCGAGGCCGTCTTGCTCGTGGGCCCCATGGAGCCGGCCGCGAAGCGCGGCTTCGCCTCCGTCGAGAGGCGAAGGGCCTCGGCCTTGGCCAGGCGGGCCGCGGCGACGTTGATGTCGTAGACGCGCGCCTCCATGTGGTAGTCGGCCTGCGAGATTGAGGTGGCGTTGAACGTGTTGGTCTCGATGATGTCGGCCCCGGCCTCCAGGTATTGGCGGTGGATGTCGGCGATGACGTCGGGCCGCGTGAGCGACAGGACGTCGTTGTCGCCCGCGAGGGGGCACGGGTGGTCGGCGAAGAGCGCGCCGCGGAAGTCCGCCTCGCCGAGGCCGGCCTTTTGGATGAGGCTCCCCATGGCCCCGTCGAGGAGCAGGACGCGGTCGGCGAGCAGGGGGCGCAGGAGCTTGTATCGTTGGTCCATCGGGGGTTGTCTTTTTGTGCGCGAATGTAGCGTAAAAGGGCGGCAACAAAAACATCCGCCGCTACTCTGGTAGCGGCGGATTGTGCCCGGGCCTCCGTCCCCTACCCCAGCGAGGCCGAGAGGAAGTGGCGGGCCTCCTGGCGCAGGGCGTCGAGCCTGGCCGTGGCGTCGAACGGCGTCTGAAGGAGTTCTGCCACGTGGGCCGGCGCGGCAAGCTACTCCTCGTCGATGAGGCGGTCCGAGAGCCCGAACATCCGGAGCAGGCTCTCCATGCGCGTGCTGCCGCGGTGGCTGTTGGCAATCACGGCGAATGGCTTGCCGAAGATTATGCTGAACGCCGCTCCGTGGAACGAGTCGGTAAGGACGCACCGGGCGTCGGCGTAGCAGCGGAGCCACTGCTCGACGGTCGGGAAGCGCACGTGGTCTTCGACGCCCGCCAGGCGCGTGAAGTCGCTTATGACGCTCTTGCGCTCGCCCACCCGGCGGGCCACGTCGCGGGCCAGGGACATCTTGGCCCGCGACAGGTCGAGGAGGTAGCAGAACAGCCCCTCGCCCTGCCGCGTCTTGGCCGCGTCTTCCCTGGTCAGGGTCTCGTAGAAGTGGGCGTTTTAGCGCGGCGCGGTGCTGCCGCGGTGGCTGTTGGCAATCACGGCGAATGGCTTGCCGAAGATTATGCTGAACGCCGCTCCGTGGAACGAGTCGGTAAGGACGCACCGGGCGTCGGCGTAGCAGCGGAGCCACTGCTCGACGGTCGGGAAGCGCACGTGGTCTTCGACGCCCGCCAGGCGCGTGAAGTCGCTTATGACGCTCTTGCGCTCGCCCACCCGGCGGGCCACGTCGCGGGCCAGGGACATCTTGGCCCGCGACAGGTCGAGGAGGTAGCAGAACAGCCCCTCGCCCTGCCGCGTCTTGGCCGCGTCTTCCCTGGTCAGGGTCTCGTAGAAGTGGGCGTTTTAGCGCGGCGCGGGGGGCTATGGGACTGAGGCGTTTTGTCGCGCGGATTGTCCCGCGCCGCCCTCTCTACGCCAGGGTATGTTGCCTGCCGCCCGACGGCAGGCTCGTCGGGCGGCGGGTCGTCATCACCGGCGGTGGGTGCGGCTTGGGGCGCGCCATGGCCGTACGTTTCGAGCGCGAGGGGGCGCGGGTCCTCATTGCGGGGCGCGACGCGGGGCGGCTCCGGGCCACGGCGGAGGAGGTGGGCTGCGAGTATCTGACGTTGGATATCCGCGACGTGTCGGCGTTCGACGCTTTCGTGGGCCGCGCGGCCGAGATGCAGGGCGGCTTGAACGCCTTGGTCAACAACACCGGGATCTCGCTCCACGAGAGCGGTTTCCTCGATGTCGGCCCGAGGCAGTTCGACGACCAGTTCGACACCAACCTGCGCAGGGCCTTTTCGCCTCGACGAGGATGGGGGCGGCGGCGAAGAGCATCAGGAAGGCGGAGAACTTGGAGCTTCGGCAGACTAGGCTGTGCATATAGGGCAGGTCGCCCTGGGCGTAGGACTTGGTAATCTGAGGGTTGACGGCCGTGGTGAAGCTCGTCACGAACTGTTTCACCGCCGAGTCCACCTGCGACGCCACGGCCCGCGCGGCGTTCACCGTCACGTCGTGGTATATGTTCATGAGCATGTTCACCCCCTGCGTGTTGAGCAGGAACGCCCCGTTGCCCAGGAAGTTCCACCCCGCGAAGCCCCCCATCTCGCGGAGCAGCTTCATGTCGCGCACGGCGCGGTAGCGGCATTCGGGGAAGTGGCGTCGGCCGTAGACGCCATACGCGATGCGGAACAAGACGGCTATGGCGAGCATCAGCGCGGCGTATGCCGTGAGCCTGTCGCAGGGCACGACGGTCAGCGACAGTGCGGCGGCGAGGTTGAGCGTGGCCGCCCGATGCTGAGCAGGGCCAGGGCGCCCATCTTCTCGTGGGCCACTATGGCGGCATCGTAGGGGAGCCCCAGGAGGCCCAGGATGGACGCGGCCACCGAGCGCTGGAAGACCCAGTTCGCCGCCTCGACGCGGTCGGCGGGCAGGTTCATCTGAGTGTTTACGAACCACAGGCCTACGGTCTCGGCCACGACGAGAATAAGGGCCGAGAGGCACACCTGGATGTTCATCCCCGTAGAGAAGACGCGGCTAAGCCGGTCCGCCTCGCCGCGCCCTAGCTCAAAGGTGATGTAGCGGCTTATCGACGACGAGAGGCTGCCGCTTATGATGGAGAACAGGGCGACGAAGCCGCCCACCACGTTGTATGTGCCGTAGTCCGCCACGCCAAGCGTCTGGAGGACTACGCGCGACGTGTAGAGCGACACCGCCATGGTGAAGAACATTCGGACGTAGAGCATCGCGGCGTTCTTGGCCATGCGGCAGTTGTTTGCGCTGTGTTCGGACATCGGGTGTGTTTCTGCGCCTGCCTCCCCGGCGCTCGGCAAGGGTACTCAACCTTGCCGTCTTGGGCAAAGTGGGGCGGGCGGATGTTTGGGCGTCGTGCGCGCGGCCTGAGGTCGTTTTTTTTTTCTGTAGCGGATGTCGTAGTGTCTATAAATCGCGTATCTTTGTTCTTGTGTAGAATAATAATTCCAATCAAAACATCTAAACCGTAAAACTATGAGGCGTTTTTCGCCATTTGTCGCCCTGGCTCTCGCCGCATGCTCCGCCGACCACGTCGCGCCCGACCGGCCGA
>CAYZUH010000006.1:0-97385 GCA_964481855.1 uncultured Marinilabiliaceae bacterium | reverse complement strand
GGCGAGGAGAGCGCGTCGGGATTGAGAGCCAAGGCCTCGAAGAGCGCCCCGACCGCGCCCCGATAGTCGTGGCGCGCGAAAGCCTCGGACGCCGCGGCTGCCATCGCGTCCGCCTTGGCGTCGTCGAGCTTCCGGCTTATCAGGGCCTCGTCGTTGGCGCCATACGAGAAGTCGCGCACAGAGGCGTTGGTCTTGATGTCGGCCGGCGAGACCGGCTGGCGCAAGACGATGCCCGCCAGGGTGCGGCACCGGCTGAGAGCCACGTATACCTGCCCGCAGGCGAAAGCCCCCCTGCCGAGGTCGATGATTGCGCGGTCGAAAGTGAGACCCTGGCTCTTGTGGATGGTTATGGCCCACGCCAACTTCAGAGGCAACTGCGTGAACGTCCCCAGAAGCTCCGAGACGACCTTGTGCTCTTTCTCGTCATATCGGTACTTGACGTTCTCCCACGTCTCGCGCTCGACGAAATACGTCTCATGCCCGGCAGGCGCATCGTCGCCCTCCCCCGCCTCGCGCCCCCCGTCGTCTTTCTCCACCCGGACCCACACGCCGTCCTCCTCGAAGCGGGCCACGCAACCCACCGTGCCGTTGAACCACCGCCTCTCGGCGTCGTTGCGCACAAAGACCACCTGTGCGCCGACCTTGAGCGTCAGGAGCTTGTTGGTCGGCAACGACGACTCCGGGAAGTCTCCCGCGACGACGCCCTCCACCTCGACCTCGGGGGTGTCGAGCCCCGCCAACCGCCTCTCGTTGATGATGTCGCACGCCGCCCTCGTGGAGGTGAGCGTCATGTACATCTCCCCCTCGGACGGCTCGAACGCCGGGGCGACCCTCTTGTTGACCATGTCCATGTCGGCCTGCGCCATCTGCCCCACACGGACCCTGTCCAGTAGCGACAAGAAGTCCAGCTCCCGCTGCCTGTAGACCTTTTGCAACTCTACCTGCACGAGCCTCATGGCCTTGAAGACCTGCGCGCCGAAGAAATAGGGCGTGGAGTAGAAGCGTCGCAAGATGTCCCAGTCTTCGCGCCTCACGACGGGCTCGAGCTGGAACGCGTCGCCCACCAGGAGCATCTGCTTGCCGCCAAAAGGCTCCGTCCGCCGCCCCCTTACGTAGGTGCGCAGCACCCGGTCTATGAAGTCCAGCACGTCGGCGCGGACCATGGAGACCTCGTCGATGACGATGAGCTCCACCTCCTGCAAGAGCTTAATCTTCTCGGAGTTGAAGCGCTGCATGTCTCGCAGTCGGCGGGGGCTGGCGTAGTTGACGTCGTCGAGGGCGAAAGGCTGGAGCGGAATCTTGAAGAAAGAGTGGAGCGTGACGCCGCCCGCATTGACAGCGGCGATGCCCGTCGGGGCCAGGACGACAGTCTTCTTCTTGACGTTCTCGACAATGTAGCGCAAGAACGTGGACTTGCCCGTCCCCGCCCTGCCGGTCATGAAGACCGACGAGGAGGACTCGGCCACGAGCCTCCAGACATTCTGAAACTCCCTATTGTCCAGCTCAATCTGCAAAACGGACGACAAAACGACAGTTATAGACTCGACCCCTTGTAGACGCCCCTGCGGAAGAGCGACGACTGCCTGCGCGTGTTGCGGCCGCCGAAATAGTATGACACGTCGACCACCGGCCATATGGCGGCGTTGCGGTCCACCCGCCTGTAGTTGGCGAAGCTGGTCAGGAGCCCCAACTTTCCGCTCAGCCTCGCCGTGAAGAAGTACTCACCCTCGAGCTGAAGCTCCACGGCATGGTGCTTCACGAACGAGCCGAAATGGTACGAAAGGCCGCCGTGGACGTTAATCCTCCCCGTCAGCTTGGCGTCGGCCCAAAACTTGAGCCTGCCACGAAAACCGTCGGAGATAAGCGTCTCGCCACGATTGGCAAGGAAGTGGCGAGGAGCCTGGTCGAGGTCCTCCACATTGTTGAACTTGAAGCCGCCATAGACCCCCAGGCCCGCCGTCAGGACGAGATAGACAGACCCGTCGGAGCAGTTGGGGTCGGAGAACCATCCGCGGGAGAGCAAGGCCTCGTGGCCCACCTCGAAAACCAACGGGATCTCCGCCTCTTCGCGGATTAGCCCATTGAGGCCATGCGAGCGGGCGATGCTCATGGCCGGATATGCGTTGGAGACGTTGATGCGCGACGAGAGGAACCACCTCTTGTCGAACACGTGCCACAGAATCTTGGCATGGAGCGTCGGGCGGCCGACGTCGAAAAGCAAGTAGGACGAGAACTCCAGCCTCTCGGAGAGTCCCAGCCTCGACGCGGAGAGCAGGCTGGCGTTGCCCGCCATGGGGTAGGTGACGTTGGCGGCCTCGACATGCCACAAGACGTCGTCGCGGAGCCCCGCCAGCTTGCGGTTGAGCAGACTGAGCTTGGACTTGCCGAGGTCGTCGTCCCGGCGGGGGTTGTAGCGGATGGGGCCGGTGAAGAGGTCGCCGCCCTCAATCTGCGCCACGGCGGGCACCGCAGACACCGCGGCGAACGCCACCGCCGCCGCAAGCCTCCGAACCACGCCAAGCCATGCCATGCCCGACATCACTTAGCGACCCTGGCCACGCCCGCATAGCGGCCGGCCCTCTCTTTCGGGACATATATGACGAGCTTCTGCCCCACACGGATCATGTTGCGCCGGATGTTGTTCCAATACGTCAAGTCGCGGAGCCTCACCCCGAAGCGCTGGGCTATGGCCCCCGGGACGTCGCCGGTGCGGACCGTGTAGACGAGCTTGGCCTTGCCATCGGGCGTCCGGCCGGAATACGCGACCCCCATTCCGCCCGAAATCTTGACAATCTTGTTGTCGGGGAAATATTTGAGCCTGTCGCGGGCGTAGACCGAATCCTCGTGGGCGGCGAAAGCGAACGTCGTCTCGACGGGCAAGACAAGGTTGTATGTCTTGCCATCCGCCGCAGGGACCACGTCGTGCTTATATTGGGGGTTGAGCTGGCGCAGGACCTCGGCGGGCACGCCAAGGACCGACGTGACCTGACCGAAATGGAGCGGCTGGTAGACGGTGACGGTATCGGACATTGGCAACGCCACGGCCTCGCTCGGATATATCTGATGCTCCTTGGCGTAGCTCATGGCGTAGGCTGCGGCGATGAAGGCCGGCACGTAGCCCCGCGTCTCGCGCGGCAGGTTGTAGTATATCTTCCAAAAATCCTTGTGTCCGCCCGAACGCGCTATGGCGCGGTTGACATTGCCCGGGCCGCAATTGTAGGCGGCAATGGCCAGGTGCCAATCCCCATAGATGTTGTAGAGGTCGCGCAGGAAGTCGGCGGCGGCGTTCGACGCCTTGACGGGGTCGCGCCGCTCGTCGACGTAGCTCGTCACGTCGAGACCATATCGCTTGCCCGTATAATACATGAACTGCCACAGCCCCGACGCCCCGACACGGCTCAGCGCGTTGGGGTTGAGCGCGCTCTCGATGACCGCCATATATTTGAGCTCGAGAGGCATCCCATGCGCCTCCAGGACTTCCTCGAAGAGCGGGAAGTAGTAGCTGGACAGCCCCAACATCCGTTGGACAAGGTAGCGTCGCCTCACGACGTATAGGTCTATGAAACGCCTCACCTGCTCGTTGAAGACAAGCGGGATGGGCGACATCATGGCCTGGAGCCGCTGGACGAAGACGGAGTCGGGAACACCAGCTATTACGCTGTCGGCCACGGCCACCGAGTCGGGCACAAAGTCGTTGACTACAGGCCGCGTCCGCACATACCACGCCGAGATGAGGCTGTCCACCTCGTAGCGCGGAATCTCGTTGTTGTAGACAATGGAGTCGGGCTCGGCCTCGCACACGGCGAGTGTGTCCACCTCGTCTTGCGCCACGGCCGCACAGGGCGACAGGTGGAGCGCCGCCAACGCCACAAGCAGGTGGCAGTTTCTGAGAATTTTCAAAATGTCAATCAATTTCTGTCAGACGCAGAAGAGCTTCTCCTGCACCGCGTCCTTGTACGATTTGCCTATGGGTATGTAGGGCTCCACTCCGTCGAGCTTGAGCTGCGCGCCATAGAGGGCCTTGATGCGGTCAATCTTCACGATGTAGGACTTGTGCACCCTCATAAACTTGGCCGCGGGGAGCGTCTCCTCCAGGTTGCGGAGCGACTCGAGGGTTACCACCTTCTCGTTCTTCTCGGCCCCCCTGGAGTAGATGGTGACGTACTCCCTAAGCCCCTCAATATACAGAATGTCGTCGAGCCTGATCCGATGAATCTTGTGGTCGGCCTTGACAATCAGCACGCCGTCGTTGAGCGTCGGCACCGGCTGAGCCTCCTCCGCGGCGGCCTGCCGCATGGGCGTGTTGCGATGCCGGGCATCTCCGAGCCTCTGCATCGCCTTTCCGACACACTGCATGAACCTGTCGAACGAGAAAGGCTTGAGCAGATAGTCGAGAACGTCGAGCTGGTAGCTCTCGATGGCATAGTCGGAGTAGGCCGTGGTGAAGACCACGAGCGGGCGGACAGGCAGCATCTTGAGGAAGTTGAGACCGGAGATGTCGGGCATCTGGATGTCGAGGAACATGAGGTCCACCCCGCCCTCATGTATTGCGGGCAGCGCCTCCAGCCCCGACTTGCAACTGCCGACAAGCTCCAGGTTGGGTACCTTGTCAATGAACTCCTTGAGAAGAATCCTGGCCGGGAACTCGTCGTCGACGATAAGACATCGGATTTTGTTTTGATTCTCCATGAATGACGCAAATTTAGCAAAAAGGGTTGTCACACAACAAAGGTGTCAATCTTGAGGAAGACGCCGAAATATGTCTCTGTCTTGTCGATGCGCATCTCATACCGGCCCGGGTAGAGAATCTCCAGCCTCTTGCGCACGTTCTCGACGCCGATGCCGCCCACGAGGTCTTTGTTTATGGCGATTGGGGGCAAAGAGTTCCGCACCTGGAAGACCAGGATGGGCCCCAGGGTCTTGATGCTCACCTGCAACCACCCATTCTTGGGGTTGTCTATGTTTCCATGCTTGAAGCTGTTCTCAATGAACGGGATGAGGAGCATGGGCTCAATCATGAACTCCTCGTTGCATCCGGCGGCCTCGACCTGTATGTTGAGGTCGGTGTCGGCCTTTAGCTTTTGGAACTCTATGAAGTTGTTGATGTAGTCAATCTCCCTCCGCAGCTTGACCCTCTTGCTCTCGCTGTCGTAGAGCGTGAACCGCAGCATGTCGGAGAGCTTCAGGACCATGCCGGGCGTCCGCTCGCTCTTGATGATGGAGAGCGCGTAGATGTTGTTGAGCGCGTTGAAGAGGAAGTGCGGGTTAATCTGCGTCTTGAGGAACTTCATCTCGAACTCGATGTTCTGATGCCTCATGTCTATCTCGCGCCTCTTGTTGTCGCGCTCACGCCGGTAGAACGAGTAGAGCGTGCTGACGAAGAGCATCCCGACGAGCGGCAGGAGCCACTCCAGGTGGACGGGCAAAGACTCCGGCCCGGCCCCCGAAGCCACGACCTCGCGCCACGGCGACAGGAGCGACATGACGAGCAGTGTCAGCACCATGAGGACCATCACCGCCACAACATAGCCGACATAGCGCCCGCCGAAGAGATAGCGCGGCATGAGCAAGTGGACGTTGACGGCAAAAGCCGCAGCGCAGACAAGCAGCATCTTCGCCAACATGGGGACGAAGAGGACATCGTCCTTGATTAGCGACGGCGAAGCGAAAATGACGGCGAAGCCGACAACGATTGTCAGCTCCAGAAAGGCACGCCTCGTCTTTGTCGAATGGGCGCAAGCGTCTGTCATTGCCAAAAACTCCCGATAGAGAAAAAAAGAGAACCTCTCAAAACACCCGCTGTGGGAGCCTGGGAGGTTCTCCTGTCATATTGCCAAGGCCAGGCTCGCCGTAGACGGCCGCCACGGCGTGCCTGGCCTTGCCCTGGATGCCTTTCCTAGTCGCGCTGCTCCTTGTAAGCCGCCGGTTGGAACATATAGGTCTCGGCGTGGAAAGTGCCGCCCTCACCCGTCACGTTCATGTTGTTGGAGCTTCCCGTCGTCACATAGGGAATCTGCTGCACCCCGCGCCTATCGACATTGCCCTCTAGCACGAACGACACAGGGAAGCGCCGCGCGGCGGCCTCGAACTCCGAACGAGGAATCCAATAGTCGTACTTCGGATTGTACTCCCACGTCTGCAAAGCACTGCCTCTCTGGGGCTGCCCAAGCACGACATAGGCCCTGCAGTTGTCTGTGCCGTCATAGAGGACAAACGACGTGGCGCCGTAGCGCGCCAACCCGATGTACTCATCGTCGAATGTGCTGTGCGACTGGTCGCGCAGATTGCGGAGGCTCTCCCACGCATTTATGCGCGGGTTGTAGCGTTGGAAAGCGTCGACGGGTTCGCCGTTTGAGCCGCCGAAGACGTAGCCGTAGCCGTTGCAGACGAACGACGTGGCCTGAGTGCGCGGCACGCCGATGCTCTGGATGGCGGTCCACGTCGTGCCGTCGAAGCGGTAGAAGTCGCCAAGGATGTTGTTGTCATAGTCCTCGCCGCCGCCGACGTAGGCAACGTTGTCGATGACGAAGCTCGTGGCGTAGCGGACGGCGTCGCCAGGATACTCCGGAGCCTTAGACCAGGAGTTGGTCGCCGGGTCGTAGCACCAGAAGTCTTTCAGATAGTCCGTGCCGTCATACCCCAGCCCGACATATCCCTTGCCGTTGATAGAGAACCCCACGCCGCCATTGCGCGGATGCGCCTCCTGTGGCATCGAGGCCACGGCCACGTTGTACGGGACGTTCTCGCGGTAGTACTTCTGCGCGGTCTCGGCCCTCTCGGCGTCGGCCTGAGAGTAGAGCCTCTCGAACCTCGACGTCCAGTGGGGCTGCCCCTGCCCATTGAGCGAGACCATATAGAAGTCGCGGAATCGCTCCTGCTCCTCGGTCTTGTTGGTGTTGGCGCCCGTGCCGATGAAGGCCCTGATGGTGTCGTCAACCTCAATTTGGAAACAGACCGCCCCGCCGCGCGGAGTCCCGGGGAAATAGCTGTATGCGTTGAGCCAGTTGCCAAACGACTTGGTCTCGTCCATGTCCTCACACCCGACCGCCAAGACCGCCAGGGCCAAGAGCGGCACTGCCGTGAGCGACTTAGCTACTCTTCGTGTCATATACTGCTGTATCATTTGCTTGCAAAGGTAAAAGAAGATTATCAGTAGTGCTTCAAGAAATCAACAAAACGGCTCTTTCCGAGGGCGAAAGCCCCCCCCGGGGGGTCAGTCGCGCTCCTCCCACGGCTCGTCGGGGCACCACGCCCACGTGTCGGCATAGAAGAGCCCGCCCGACCCCGAGACGGCGAGGTCGCTCGTGCCGCCCGTCGTGACGAACCCGGTCTGCCTCCACCCCTTGCCGTCGACATTGGCGTTGAGGACGAAGGACGTCGCGAACTTGCGCGGCCCGCCCTCGAAAGAGGTCTTCTGCACCCAACGGTCTGTGAACGGGTTGTACTCCCACGTGAGCTGGCCGCTGCCGTTGGGCCCACCGGTGGTGATGAACGCGCGCGCCGACGACGTGTTGTCGTCGACGACGAAAGCCGTGGCCCCATAGCCGGCCAGGCGCCCATACTGGTCGTCGAACGTCTCCTCCGTGGCATCCATCAAGCGGTTGAGCTGCGTCCACTCCGTTGTCTTCGGGTCGTAGCACTCGAACGTCACCACCTTGCCGCCGTTGGTGCCGCCATAGACGTAGCCGCGCCCGTTGCACACGAAAGCCGACGCCTGCGAGCGGGGGACGCCCAGTGTCTGGAGCGGCTCCCACGTCCGGCCGTCGAACCGGTAGAAGTCTCCAAGAATGTTGTTGTCGGCATCCTCGCCGCCGCCCACGTATGCCACATTGTCGATGACGAACGAGAAAGCATTGCGCACGGCGTCGCCGGGATACGTCGGGGCCGACGACCACGAGTTGGCCTCGGGGTCGTAGCACCAGAAGTCGTTGAGGCAGTCGGCGCCGTCGAAGCCCAGGCCCACGTAGCCCTTTCCGTTGATTGCGAAGCCCACGGCGCCGCTGCGCGCCCTGGCGCCCGCGGCGGTCGGCAACGACGCCACGGCGCGCGTGCACTTCACGCCCGCCGCGACCTCGTCGGCGCTGAGCCGGTCGTAGCGCACCGTCTCCTGCAACCCGGCATGGGTGTAGGTGAACATATAGAAGTCGGCAAAGCGCTCCCGGTCCCTGGCATTGGCGGTGTTGCCCCCGGTCCCGACGACGGCGCGCAGGGTGTCGTCGACAACGAGCTGGAACGTCACCGCGCCGCCGCGCGCGGTCCCCAGGTAATACTTATATGTGTTTCTCCAATTGCCTTGATGGATGTCGTTGTCCTCGTCCTCGCAACCCGCCACAAGAGCGGCCAGCAGAGCCAAAGACGCGACTTTCAAGGAATAAGCGAATAGCCTTGTCATATGCGTTGTTAGATATTACTCGAACTTAGACCTCAGGAACCACGTCTCGCGGATGTTTATGGCAATCTTGAAGTTGTTGAACTTCTCCTTAATCATCCCGTTCGAGAGCGTGCCACGGTTGAGCCTCTCATATGAGACCGAGACGGAGTTCTGCGTTCGTCCCAACGGAATGGAGACTCCGAGCGTGAACCCTTTCTGCATGAGGTTGACCGAAGCCAAGTCCAAATAGTCGCGCCCATAGAAGCCGCCGACCCTGTAGCGCAACCTCTTGTAGAACGGGTCGTCGGGGTTTCCCGGAGCGTATTGAAGCCCGCCCGAAAGAGTATACGTGTTGCGGAAATTGACTTTCTCCTTGAACTTTGTGTTGGGGACGTCGCCCCACTCGCTGACCTTGTACTCCACAGTCCCCAGGAACTTCTTGCGAGCGTATGAGAAGCCCGCCCCATAGTATCTCGGGATGTAGAAACGGTCGGGCGTGGAGTCGTCGCTCTCCAGCTCCTGGATGCTGTTGTAGATTGTCTGGTCGTACGAGGAGTGGAGCCAGACCTTGGGGGCGTAGACAGCGCCAAAGCGGAAGTTGTTCTGCCCGATGTTGAAATCGAACTGGGTGCCGAGCTCCCAATAGATGTTGTTGACGGAGTAGTTGCGCTTGTTGAAAATATCCTCGCCGCCAATGGTCTCGGAGAAGTAGGCCACCTCCAGGTTCTCAATGTTGCCCCATATGACCGAGAAGTTCCCGCCTATCGTCCAATGGTCGAAGAGCGTCACCGCGGCGTCGAAAAAGGCCTGGCTCAGCCCGCCACTGCCGCTGTGCTGGACTCTGTAGGTGTCCGTCGAGCCCACGATGGTCTTGACCTCGCTCATGTTGTATCCCACCGTCGAATAGGGCGAGTAGCCCAACGCGAAAGCCAGCCACTTCCTGCCCCTGAAGGCCATGGAGATGCCGTCGATGTTTGCGGAATAGACGGAGGCCTTTTCGTGTTGGCCGGCATACTCGCGGGCGTAGAAAGCCCTCATCTGGAAGTTGAAGTAGAACGTGAGGCTGTCGAGGTTGGCAAGCCCGGCCGGGTTCGAGATGTTGACCCACTCGCTGGGCGCCAGAGCTATCCCGGAGTGCCCCATCCCCGCCGCGGCGACGTCCTCTTTCGGTGTTATGATGCCGACACCATACATGGAATATGGCGACGACGTGCTGTTTTGCGCCTCGAGCAGCGAGAACGCCGCACCGGCGCACAGAGACAAAGCCAGAAGCCGCCTAACGTTCTTCACGGTCGAAATTGTAGTATGTTATCTCAAGCACAGAGCGGTTGATGTTCGCTCCGTGTCCGTTGAAAATCATGAAGTTGTAGTTCGTAGGTGTCATGGAGCCGCCCCAGGTCAAGACAAGCCCGTTGTTCTCGTCGACGAGGTCGTTCGCCAGGATGGTGTTGACGTAGTATGTGATGTCGGCATAGTAGTACATCTGCGAGCGGTCGTAGGAGTCGTAGACGAGCGTCGAGAAGACCCTGCCGCCGCTGGCCGTCGAGAGCGGGCTTGTGATGACGTTCCCCTTGTTGACCTCCGAGAGGTAGAACGTTGTCGGAATCCGCCGCTTGTCGTAGCTCCCGACCTCGGGGTACACCTTGAGCGTGGCCTTTACGATGTGCTGGTAGCTGGCCATGTTCTTCAAGCTCTCGATGGACGGGAAGTTTATCCTGGTGTAATATCCCAACCCCTCGTAGAGCACGGAGTGCAGGTCGGCCGCGTCTTCCGTGACCTGCATATATCGCCGCTCCAACTTCTTGAACGGCTCGTCCATCCCCTCGTTCCAGACGTTGTTGAACTGCAGGTTGCTCCCCGTCATCTTCAGCTGCCTCTCAATCTTGACGGCCTCCATCCCCCTGTAGTGGCTGTGGAGGCATATCATCGTGGAGTCTGCAATAAAGGCCAGGAGCGACTTCGTATCGTGCCTGCCGTCGGACGACGAAATCTTTATGCCTTTCATGAACGAGCGGAAGTTCTGGCTTATGTCGCCCGAACTAAAGTTCCTCTGCGCCCATATGAAGTCGCGGAGGTGGCGCCCAAAAGTGTCGTTGAGGCGGAACCTCAGCCTCTGGCGCGTGATGGGCCTGGGGTTGAAGACGAAAGAGCCAATGACGGAGTCGGCAGGGAAAGAGCGGACGTTGTAGAAATTGCTCTCGGTCTCGTCGGCGAACTCCAACTGGCGCGCAAGACACTCGACCCTGATGTCGAAGAGCTGCAGAGTGTCGCCCTCATACTGTCCGGAGTGCTTCAGCACGATGGTGCAAGAGTCGTAGACCTCCTTACCGTCGCCCTGCCACTTGTAGTGGACGTTGCCGTTGGCGGCGAGCCTCGGCTCGGCCAGGCGCAGGTATGACTCGCTGTGGATTGTCCCGATGACGGGCTTCTCGGTCTTGCCCACCCACACCCGGTTCTGGCTCGAGGTCTGCACCGAGTCGAGACGGAATGTGGAGAGCTGGAGCGCCGTGGAGGTAGACCTCTCGGCGTAGCTGTTGCTCTTGATCACACTGTCGTTGAGGCGAAAATCCTCGTCGCTGCACGCCACGGCGGCCATGGCTATCAAGACGGAGAACACCGCCAGAAGCGACGGAGCGGACCTCCACACCACGCGCGGGCGACCAGTTTTGTTGAGAGTCATTCGTGTGTTAGGACTAGACAAACGTTTTGAGGCTACAAAGAAACGAAATTGGCGGCACACAGCGTCAATCATTTCAACGAAAGTAGCGCGATGCGGCGCAAAGGTAGGCAAAAGGGCGGCCATTACCAACCATGCGGCCGTACGCCTCGCCGACGCCCTCCGCCAACTACAGACAAAGCCCGGCTACGCACGGGGCAGGCCGGGGAAAGGCACAAAAAAACAGGGTAGCCACACGAGTCCGTTGACTTCAGCTACCCTGCACCAATTCAAACACATCTATGAAAAAAGTACTTTCCTGTCTGTTCTTCACGGCAGACCCGCCACCGTCACCCAAAAGCCCCGGCACAGACCTGCGGCAAACAGCATCACCGACAAGGGGCGAGAGGCGATAGACACATTGCAATCGCTGTGCCGAATCTTTTGGACATTCAAATTTAAAAAGGTTTTTGCGAACGACAGCAATTCCATAGCCCAAAAATCACAAAAGATGCCCGACAGGGGCTATTTTGGAGGCATTCCAATCAAGCAGTTGATTTTTTCAACACAACAAAAGAGTTAACAAAACATCTTGCTCAAAAAGAGAGGCGCGACACCCCGCAGGCATCGCACCTCCCCGAACGTATCAGTCCGCAGACTAGTCCCGGCCCGTCACGACCTCTTCACCGCAATGGCGAAACCTCCGCTCTTGGCGCATTTGATTTCGAGCTTCGTGTCGGAGTTGACGACCTTGGTCTCTATGGTGTAGCTGTCTGGCTTCCGGTCGTAGGAGGCGTCGGGGCCGTCGGCGTAGATTGTGGCGACGTACTGCACCCCGGGGTCGAGGAACGAGAAGTCCACCGTCGCCGTGCGCTCGTTCTCGTTCGTTATGGAGCCGACATACCAGTCGTCCCCGCCCTTCTCCTTGCGGGCTATGGTCAGGTATCCGCCCGGCTCAGCCTCCAGGTAGACGCTCTTCTGCCAGTCGACGGCCACGTCCTTAATGAACTGGAACGCGTCGGCATAGCGCTCGTAGCTCTCCGGGATGTCGGCCGCCATCTGCAACGGGCTGTACATCGTGACGTAGAGGGCCAGCTGCTTGCAGAGCGTGGTGTTGACGGTGCTGTGCGGGCGGTCGCCAAGGAACGTCATGCGCGTGTCTAGGATGCCAGGGGTGTAGTCCATCGGGCCTCCCTGCAGACGCGTGAAAGGCAGGACGCACGTGTGGAAAGGCTTGTTGCCGCCAAACGACTCATACTCCGTTCCGCGCGCGCTCTCGTTGCCGATGAGGTTCGGGTACGTGCGGCACAGCCCCGTCGGGCGGACAGCCTCATGGCCGTTGACGCATATGCCATACTCGGCGGCCTTCTTGACGGCATAGAGGTAGTGGTTGACGGCCCACTGGCCGTAGTGGTGCTCGCCGGGCGTGACGATGGGGCCGACGTATCCGCTCTTGACGGCGTTATACCCGTTGTCCACCATGAACTTGTATGCGGCGTCCATGTGGCGCTCGTAGTTGCGGATTGAGGCCGACGTCTCGTGGTGCATCATGAGGCGGATTCCCTTGCTCTTGGCGTAGGCGTTGAGGGCCTTGACGTCGAAGTCGGGATAGGGCGTCACGAAGTCGAAGACGTAGTCCTTCTGATGCCCGAACCAGTCCTCCCATCCGATGTTCCACCCCTCGATGAGGAGCTGGTCCATGCCGTTGGCGGCGGCGAAGTCGATATACCTTCGCACGTTGCCGTTGTTGGCGGCGTGCGTGCCGTTGGGCTTTGCGGCGGCGTAGTCGTCTTTGCCGAGATGCACGCTGGAGAAGTCGTTGGTGTATGACCACGAGCTCTTGTTGGTTATCATCTCCCACCAGACGCCCATGTACTTGACGGGCTTGATCCAGCTCACGTCGGCGTATGCGCAAGGCTCGTTGAGATTGAGAATCAGGCGCGACGCCAACGTCTTGCGCGCGTCGTCGGTCACCATGACCGTGCGCCACGGCGTGGCGAAAGGCGTCTGGCAACGCGCCATCTCGCCGACGGCGTTGGGCGTCAGCGCAGCCTTGAAGACGAAGTTCTTGTCGTCGAGGTCGAGGCTCATGCACGAATAGTCCACCAGCGCCGCCTCGTGGATGTTGACGTAGAGGCCGTCGTCGGTCTTCATCTGCAAGGCCGTCTGGACAGCCGTGGGCGATATGGCGCACTGGCTGGAGTTCTCCTGCCTTGCCGCGGGCGCCAGGGCCCGGACCTCGCTCAGACGGCTCTCGGTGTAGTCATACTCCTGGGTGTCGTAGTCGCCGCTGATCCACCACGCCGTGTGGTTGCCCGTCATGGCGAACTCGGTCAGCTCGTCCATGACGACAAAGTAGGTCATCTCCTTTTGGTCGGGGAAGAAGTAGCGGAAGCCCAGTCCGTCGTCGTAGACGCGGAAGACGAGGTCCATCTCCCTGCCCGTCGACGGCTGATTGAGGCATACCGTCATCTCATTATAGTTGTCGCGGATCTCGCTCTCCTCGCCCCAGACGGGCTTCCAAGTCTCGTCTTTGGAGGTCGTCTTCTTGTCGGCGAAGACGAAGCCGCGGTCCATGTCCCCACCGTCTTTGAGCTTCAAGCCGAGGCGCGACGGCTTGACGACGACCTTGCCGCCCCACGCCAGCTGGTAGGCCGGCACGCTGTCGGCCGTGAGCCCGAACGTTACGACCAGCCTGCTGTCGGGCGACGTCATCTCGTGCGTAGCCCCGCTAAAGACCACCCCCGCCGGCTGCCGCGTCTTGCCTCCGCACGCCGTCAGGGCCAGTGCGGAGAGGCCGGCGCAAGCGGCGGTGTGCCACAAAGCGTTTAGTCTCTTCATGATGTTTGCTTTTTATTGCCTGTTGTTAGTAGTTTATGGTCTCAGTTCTCGATGTCGACAACCATCGCCTCGCGCGCTCCGACGCTCATCTGGCCTTGCGCCTTGACGGCCTTGCCGCTCACGATGTCGACGCCGTCTAGCCGCCCCCCTCCAATCTGGCTGAACCGGCCTAGGTCGAGCTTGCGCTCTTCGCGCGAGAGGTTCAAGACGGTCATCACCTGCCGGCGCGTCACGGCGTCGTAGCGGAAAAAGACGTAGACGTTGCCCTCCGGCACATAGTGCGTCATGCTCCCGCGGCGCAACGCCATGCTCCCCTTGCGGAAGTTGAAGAGGCGCGCCGTGTAGTCGTACATGCCGGCAACGCTGTCCGCCCGGTTGGCGAACAGGTTCTGCGCGTCGCCGTCCCAGCCGCCCGGAAAGTCGCGGCGGATGTTGGCATGCCCGTCATATCCGTTGCCTCGCATGAGGACTTCCGTGCCGTAGTATAGCTGCGGGATTCCGCGCGCCGTGGCGAGCAGGGCCGTGGCGAGGCGGAGCGACGAGACGTCGTCCTTGAGCTGCGTCAGCAGGCGGCCCGTGTCGTGGTTCTCGCCGAAAATCATGATGTTGGCGGGGTCTGGATATAAGACGTCGTTTGCGAAGCTCTCGTAGAGGCGGTTGGCGCCCTCGCTCCACCCCTCTCCCTCGCCCATGGCGCGCGTCATGGCCTCCTGGAGGGGGAAGTCCATAATTGCCGGCAGGCCGCTGTCGTCCATGCCGTGGCTCTTGCCGTAGCCCTTTTGCCACACGGCGAGCTTGCCCGCCTCCGAGATCCAGCACTCACCGACGATGTTGAGGTTGGGGTACTCCTCCTTCACCCTGTCGCACCACTCGGCCATGGCGCCCAGGTCCGAATAGGGATAGGTGTCTTGCCGAATCCCGTCGAGGTCCGCCATCTCGACCCACCAGATGGAGTTCTGGATCATGTAGTTGCGCACGAGCGGGTTCGACAGGTTCATGTCGGCCATGGTCTCGTCGAACCACCCCTTGAGAGCGACGTCGCGGTCGGCGACCGACGCGTGCGGGTCGCGGGCAATAGACAGGCGGTAGTTGCTGCGGACGAACCTCTCGCGCCCGTCCTTGTCATACCATTTGTTGAGCCAGTCTTTGCACGGCAGGTCGTCCATCCACCAATGGCCCGTGCCGCAGTGGTTGAAGACCATGTCCATGATGTGCTTCATGCCCCTCTTGTGGAGCTCGGCGGAGAGCGCCTTGAAGTCGTCGAGCGTGCCGAACCGGGGGTCAATCTCGTAGTAGTTCGTTATGGCGTAGCCGTGATACGACGACCGGGGCATGTCGTTTGTCATGACCGGCGTCATCCACAGCGCCGTCATCCCGAGGTTTGCGATGTAGTCAAGATGGTCGATGACGCCGCGCAGGTCGCCACCGTGGCGGCCATAGGGCGCATTGCGGTCGGCCGCCTCCGCCATTCCGGGCCTGCTGTCGTTGGCGGTGTCGGCATTGGCGAAACGGTCGGGTACGAGCAGGTAGACGGCGTCGTCGCTGCTGAAGCCCTGCCGGCTTGCCGAGCCCTGCCGCCGCTCCAGGAGGGGGAAGTCCACCTCATGGCTCCCGCCGTCGCCCGACAGGGTTATCTTGGCCGTCCCGGGGCGGGCCTTGGATCCTATGCTCAGCGTCAGGAACAGGTAGTTCGGGTTGTCGGTCTTCACGACGTCGGCAATGCTCACGCCGCGCCCCTCAACGCCCGGCTTGAGCGAGGCTATACCCTCGCCGTGGAGCATGAGCTGGACTTGCGGGTTCTTCATTCCCACCCACCAGTTGGCGGGCTCGACCCTTACGCCCTGCGCCATGACCACCGCCGCGCACAGCATGGACAGACCCGATGTCAATATTCTTTTCATGAGGCAATATTTAGTGTTTCAATGATTCCCAACCTTGACGAGGCGAACCGCCGCCGCCCCGCACCACAGCAGGCCGCCCGTGACAACCATCATGGCGGGCTGGCTGCCGCCCACGACGTGGAGCACCGTCCCGCCCAGCAACGCCGCCACGATTTGCGGCAGGCATATTGTGCCGTTGAACAGCCCCAGGTACGTCCCCATGCTCGGCGTCCCCTCCAAGGCGTTGGTCAGCAGTGTGAAAGGCAACGCGAGCATTGCCGCCCAAGCGGGGCCGACGAGGAGCAGGCTCACCATCATTAGGTAGTGGCCCGTCACGAAATAGAGCGACGCGAAGCCGGCGCCGCCAATGAGCAGGCTCACGGCATACGCCACCTTGGCGCTCCGGAACTTCGGAATCACCATTGCCCACAAGACCGACCCCACGGCCTGGACGGCATAGAGGATGCCGACCCAGTTGCCGGCCTCCTGGTAGGCCGCCGACTTGGCGTCGGTCGTCCCCCACCCGTTCTCGGCCACGGCGCCTGTCATGTATGTCCACATATACATGAACGCCGCCCAACAGAAGAACTGCACCAGCCCCACAGTCCAGAACGTCCCGGGGGCGTCGGCTAGGACGCGGAGGAGGTTGACGCTCGCCGCCTTGGGCTTGCCCGGGCCGGCCGCGTCGCCGTCAATGCCGTGGAAAGCCCGGTAGTCCGCGGGGGGCATCTCTCGCACGCGCGCCACGGTATAGACCACGCACAGGACAATAATCAGGGCCGCCGCATAGAAGGAGTATACAACCGTGGGCGGCACCACGCCCTCGTCCGCCACATTGGCGATGCCGACATAGGCCAGGGCAAAGGGGAAGACGAAGCCCACGACACTGCCGGCGTTGCACAGGAAACTCTGGATGCTGTAGGCCTTAATCTTCTGCCGCTCCGAGACCATGTCGCCCACCAGCATCTTGAACGGCTGCATGGCCATATTGATGGAAGTGTCCATGAGCATGAGCGTCACAACGCCGAAAGTCATCGCCGCGCCGGTGGTCAGCCCCAGGCTGCCGGAGTTGGGCAAGAGGCACAAGACCACAACCGCGACCGCCGCGCCCAGAATCAGATATGGAATCCGCCTCCCCAGCCTGGTCCACGTCCTGTCCGACGCCATGCCGACGAGCGGCTGGACAATCATGCCCATGAGCGGCGGCAAGACCCAAAAGTAGCTCAGGCTGTGCGGGTCGGCCCCCAACGTCGAGAAGATTCTGCTTATGTTCGCGCTCTGCAAGGCGTAGGCGATTTGCACCCCGAAAAAACCGAAGCTGAGGTCGGCCAGCTGTCGGAAAGATAAATCTCGCTTCTGTTCCATATGATGCTTTGTTAGCCAACAGCCGGCCCGCCCCGTCCGGGCGACGCCGCCTGCCGTATGTCAGCGTGAATTTACGTTTACAAATCTAAACCTAAAAGAGCTGACCGCAAAAAACGCAAGACCGCCGCGGCGAGCCATGCGGCCCGCCGCGGCGGCGAAAAAATCAGATTTCAAACGATTGCGGTGGCAGTCCGCGCAGTGGTGAAAAAAATATCAAAATTTCCTGCCGCCGGCATCGCAAACGATTTCGGCGGCAGGCCGCCCTACTACGCCTGGAGCGGACTGCACGCCGCCTCGAGCCACTCCCTGTCGTGTCCGTCGAGCAGCGGCGAGAGGGCCCGCAGGACGGCCTGGTGGTAGTCGTTGAGCCACTTCAGCTCCTGCGGGGTCAAGAGCTCGACCACGATAGGCGCCTTGTCTATCGGGAACATTGTCAGGGTCTTGAAGCCCAGGAACTCTCCGAAGTCCGTCTTCTTGGCCTCGACGCACACCGTGAGGTTCTCAATCCGTATGCCGTGGCTGCCCTCGACATAGACGCCCGGCTCGTCGCTCGTCACCATTCCTTTCTCAATTGGCGTGTCTACGAAGCGCTTGCTGATGTTCTGCGGCCCCTCGTGGACGTTGAGGCAGCATCCCACCCCATGGCCGGTGCCGTGCCCGTAGTCGATGCCGTACCGCCACATGCTCTGGCGCGCGAACGTGTCGAGCTGCGTCCCGCGCGTCCCCGCAGGGAAGACGGCCTGCGCCAGGCCTATCGTGCCCTTGAGGGTGAGCGTGTAGTGGAGGCGCTCCTCGTCGGTGAGCATCCCGAGGGCGAACGTGCGCGTGATGTCGGTCGTCCCGTCCATATATTGCGCCCCGGAGTCTATGAGCAGCAGGCCGTGCGGCTCGATGTCGGCGTTGCTCTCGATGTTGGGCTCGTAGTGGACGATGGCGGCGTTGGCCCCATAGGCCATGATGGTCCCGAACGAATCGGAGATGTAGCGGTCGTCCTTAGCCCTCTCCGCCGTCAGAATCTCGCTCAAGTCCATCTCTGTCATCCGCACCTTGCCGACGTTCTCTGTCATCCACCGGGCGAAACGCACCATGGCGGCCCCGTCGCGCACGTGGGCCGCCTCCATGTTCCCAATCTCGACGTCGCTCTTCCGCGCCTTGAGGAGCGTGATTATGTCGCCGGCCTCAATCTTGGCGCACTCGGCCGGCAGGGCCATGACGTTGCGCGAGTTGACCTGCCCGGGGTCGTAGACCACGCGGGCCATCGGCGGGATGGCCCGCAGGTCGCGCTCGTAGTGTTCGTAGAGGTGGAGCACGAAGCCGTCGGCCTCGAGCTGCTTGCTCGTCTCGGTGGTCAGCTTGTTGGGGTTGACGTAGAGGTTCGCCTCGGAGGGGGTTATCATCATGTAGGCGTAGAAGACGGGGTTGAACTCCACGTCGGCGCACCTCATGTTGGTCAGCCACGCCACGTTGTCGAGCGCCGAGACGAGGTAGTGCGACGCCCCGACGCTCCTCATGGCCTCGCGCACCGCCTCCAGCTTCTCGGCGCGCGTCCGCCCCTCGAACTCCGCCGGCATGAGCCACGCGGCGGCCTGCGGCAGCGGCGGGCGGCTGACGAAGAGCTCCGCGGCGTAGTCAAGGCCGGGGTTCAGCCCGATGCCGAAGTTGCCCAGACTGTGTTGCAAAGCCCGGAACTCACTCATCGTCACCGTATTGCCGTCGACGCCCACCGTGGCGCCCGACGGCAGGAGGTAGGTCAGGTAGGATATGTAGTCGGGCACGCCCGGCACCCCCATCTTGTGAAGCTCGACGGCCGAGCCGCGCAACTGCTTCTCGGCCTGGATGAAGTAGCGCGAGTCGGTCCACAGGCCGGCATGGTTCTTCGTCACGACAAGCGTCCCCGCCGAGCCGTTGAACCCGCTCATATATTCGCGGAACTTCCAATGGTCGGCCGGATATTCGCTGTTGTGCGGGTCGGCGGAGTATATGATGAAAGCGTCTATGCCGTCGAGAGCCATCTGCTCCCGCAGACGTATTATGTTGTTGTTCGTGTCCATCATCTTTCCTGTACCGTAATGTTTGTTCGCGTCGCCCCCGCCCATGCGCAAGTTACAAAATATGTCCGACAATCCTCCAAAGGCACCGCGGCGGAGGGGATAAAAGCGCGTTTTGCGGTGACGAATTGACGAACGAGCGATTATTTTTTGACGAACCGCTTGCAGGTTCGGGAATAGTCGCTATATTTGCCCTTGGAATTTTTCATAGAAACTTGGATTTAGTTAGCTGATTAAGGAGTACAGCCCTCGAAAACGTTCGGGGGCTCCTTTTTTATAGGGGGAGTCTGCCGACGCGCCGCAGGATTGCCCCCTACGCATCGCGCCCCGCCTTTCCCAGGGCTTGTGTCGCATCCTTGAAACCACATCGCACGCCATCCCTAGGGCTCACGCCCTAGGCTGGCGCATATCGCCCCTTTGGGGCTTTGAGCCGCCGGTGGCGACGGCCGGAGCGGGCCCACGCCCCCGACATCGCCCCGATTCTTACCAGCCTACATTTTTTTCCACAGCCCCGCTTGCCAATTTGAAATCCATGCGTACCTTTGTGTGTACTATTAACCTGCTACACTAAAACGCTTGGTCAGATGATTCACCTGAAAGACATCAACAAGACCTACAACAATGGGGCCCCGCTCCACGTCCTCAAGGGCATCTCCCTCGACGTCGAGAAAGGCGAGTTCGTCTCAATCATGGGGGCGTCGGGGTCGGGCAAGTCGACCTTGCTCAACATCCTCGGGATATTGGACAACTACGACAGCGGCGAATATTGGCTCGACGGGACTCTCGTCAAGAACCTGAGCGAGTCGCGGAGCGCCGAGTTCCGCAACCGGCTCATAGGCTTCATCTTCCAATCGTTCAACCTCATCTCGTTCAAGAACGCCGTCGAGAACGTCGCCCTCCCCCTCTTCTACCGCGGCGTGAGCCGCAAGAAGCGCAACGCCCTGGCCATGGAGCACCTGGAGAGGCTTGGCCTTGCCGACTGGGCGGGCCACATGCCCAACGAGATGTCTGGCGGCCAGAAGCAGAGGGTGGCCATAGCCCGGGCCCTGATCACCAAGCCGCGTATAATCCTGGCCGACGAGCCCACTGGGGCCCTGGACAGCAAGACCTCGGTCGAGGTCATGGACATCCTGCGGCGGCTCCACGACGACGACGGCATGACCATCGTCGTCGTCACCCACGAGAGCGGCGTGGCCAACCAGACCGAGAAGATAATCCACATCAAGGACGGCCTCATTGGCAGCATCGACGACAACTCGGAGCACAACGCGTCGCCATTCGGCAAGAACGGCTACATGAAATAGCGACAGCCATGATACGCGAGATTTTCGACGCCATCCGCCGCAACAAGCTCCGCACGGCCCTGACGGGCTTCGCCGTGGCGTGGGGCATCTTCATGCTCATCGTCCTGCTCGGGGCCGGCAACGGGCTCATCAACGCCTTTGAGGAGAGCAGCAGCAAGAGGGCCCTGAACTCCATACGCGTCTTCCCCGGGTGGACGAGCATGCCCTGCGACGGGCTGGAGGGCGGGCTGCGCGTCCGGCTCAAGAACGGCGACATGGAGCTGACCAAGCTCAGCTTCCCCGACAACGTGCTGGAGGTCGGCGCCTCGCTCAGCCCCGGCACCTTCACGGTCAGCTACGGCAACGAGTACGTCTCCGCCTCGGTCAACGGCTACTACCCCAACCACACCGAGATAGAGGACATCGAGATGCTCCACGGGCGCTTCATCAACCACCTCGACATCGAGAGGCGCCGCAAGGTGCTCGTCCTGGGCTCGCGGGCGGAGGAGGTCCTCTTCCGCGGGCAGGAGCCGGGCGCCAGCATCGGGCACTTTGTCCGCGTCGGCAACGTGGTCTACAAGGTCGTGGGCGTCTCGAAGTCCGACAGCCAGAGCGGGCAGCACACCGTGGCCGTCCCGTTCTCGACCCTGCAAATAATCCACAACATGGGCGACGAGATGCACGCCTACTCGTTCACGACGCGCGGCCTGACCTCCGTCGAGGCCAACGAGGCTTTCGAGACCGAGCTTCGCAAAGTCCTGGGCGCCGCCCACCGCTTCCGCCCCGACGACATGGGCGCCGTGTGGCTATGGAACCGCATGACGCAATACCTCACGACGCAGACGGCCATGAACGCCCTGACAGTCGCCATATGGGTCATCGGCATCTTCACGCTCTTGAGCGGCGTGGTGGGCGTCTCGAACATCATGCTCATAACCGTCAAGGAGCGCACCCGCGAGTTCGGCATCCGCAAGGCCCTGGGCGCCAAGCCGCGCTCCATCCTGGCCCTGGTCATGGCCGAGAGCATCGCCATAACGACCCTCTTCGGCTACATCGGCATGGTGGCGGGCATCGGCGTCACGGAGCTAGCCAACAGCTTGCTCGGGTCGTCGACGCTGGACAACGGGGCGTGGAGCGAGACGGTCTTCACCAACCCGACGGTGGACCTGTCCGTGGCGATAGAGGCCACGCTGACGCTCGTCGCCGCCGGGACGATAGCCGGCTTCATCCCGGCCCGCAAGGCAGTGAAAGTGAAGCCAATCGAGGCCCTCAACGCCTACTAGCGCAAGACATACAAGGATATGAAAATCGACAAAGACAGTATCGAGGAGATCCTCGTGACGCTGACGCGCAACAAGTCGCGCAGCCTCCTGACGGCGTTCGGCGTCTTCTGGGGCATCTTCATGCTCGTCTCGCTCATGGGCGGGGCCAACGGGCTGCAGGAGGTGATGAAATCGAACTTCGAGGGCTTCGCCACAAACTCGTGCTTCATCTCCTCGGACCTGACGGGCGAGGCCTACAAGGGCTTCCGCAAAGGGCGGTGGTGGCAGCTGGACAACGACGACCTGGAGAGGCTCTCCAAGAGAGTAGCTGGGATCGACGTCATCACGAGCTGCACGGCCCAATGGGGCAAGAACATAGTCCGCGCCGACCGCAAATACAACAGCTCGGTGAAGGGCCTGGCCCCGGAGTATATCGACATTGAGAGCATGCGCATGCTCTACGGCCGATTCCTCAACTCCATCGACGTGCGCGACCGCCGCAAGGTATGCGTCTTGGGGCACCGCGTCTACGAGGCCCTCTTCGACAAGGGCTCGGATCCCTGCGGCTCCCTGGTGAGCGTCGACGGCATCTACTACCGGGTCGTGGGCGTGGCCCGCACCGAGAGCAACATCAACATCCAGGGCAAGAGCGACGAGCAGGTGATGCTCCCCTACACGGTCTTCCAGGCGGCATATAACGCCGGCGACCACGTCGACGTCATCTGCATCAACCTCAAGCCCGGCTACAAGGTGGCGCAGGTCCGGCCGCAGATTGAGGCCATAATCAAAGAGGCGCACCTCATAGCCCCGACCGACACCCAGGCCCTGTGGTTCCTCGACGCCGACGCCATGTTCTCGATGATGGACAACCTCTTCGTCGGAATCGGCGCGATGGTCCTGCTCGTGGGCGCCGGGACCCTGCTGGCGGGCATCATAGGCGTCTCGAACATCATGATGGTGACCGTCCGCGAGCGCACCGTCGAGATAGGCATCCGCCGCGCCATCGGGGCCCAGCCTTTCGACATCATGCAGCAGATTCTCTCGGAGAGCGTCGTCCTGACCCTCGTGGCGGGGATGGCCGGCATAAGCGCCGGCGTGGGCCTGCTGTCGGTCTTCGAGACCCTCACGGTCTCCGACACGGGTCGGACGTTCGCTTTCCAGGTCTCCTTCTGGGGGGCGCTGGGTATGCTCGGCATCATCGTGGCCCTCGGCATCGTGGCGGGGCTGGCCCCTGCCTACAGGGCCATGGCCGTCAAGCCGGTCGACGCCATGCGCGACGAATAGCGCGACAGAAGAAAATATACCATTGAACGAATACCATATTATTCTAAACAGGAGTCATGAAGAAATTTCTGAGATTGGCATTGTGCGTCGTCGTGGCGCTGCTTTTCGTCTCCACGTTCGTCTTCCTCTATCAGAAGTCGCAGCCCAAAGAGGTCAAATACGACATTGTCCGCGCCACACGCGGCGACCTGGAGCAGACGACGGTCGCCACGGGCAAGATTGAGCCCCGCGACGAGATTGAGATAAAGCCGCAAATTTCCGGCATCATTGCCGAACTGTATAAAAAGGAGGGCGAGACGGTCCGCGAGGGCGAGGTCATCGCGAAAGTCAAGGTGATCCCGGAGATGAGCTCGCTCAACGCCGCCCAGAGCCGCGTCCGCCTGGCGGGAATCTCGATGGAGCAGGCCAAGAGGGACTTCGACCGCATGAAGAACCTCTACGAGCAGAAACTCGTCAGCGCCGAGGACTACGAGAAAGCCGACATGGCGCGCCGCCAGGCCGAAGAGGAGAAACTCGCCGCCGACGACAATCTGGAGATTGTCAAAGAGGGAATCTCGAAGAGCAACGCCTCGCTCAGCAGCACCTTCATACGCTCCACGATAACGGGCCTGATTCTCGACGTCCCGGTCAAGGTTGGCAACTCCGTCATCATGAGCAACACGTTCAACGACGGGACGACCATAGCCTCGGTGGCGGACATGACGGACCTCATCTTCCGCGGCAACATCGACGAGACGGAGGTGGGCCGCATCCGCGAGGGGATGCAAGTCAAGATTACGCTCGGGGCCCTGCAAGACGTCTCTTTCGACGCCACGCTGGAATACATCTCGCCCAAGGGCGTCGAGGAGAACGGCGCCAACCAGTTCGAGATAAAGGCCGCCGTGACGGTGCCCGACACCGTCACAGTCCGCAGCGGGTACAGCGCCAACGCCTCCATAGTCCTCAAGAGAGCGCGCGGCGTGGTGATTGTGCCAGAGAACACCCTGGAGTTCAGCGGCGACACGTCGTTCGTCCACGTGCTTACCGACAGCGTGCCGCGTCAGGTCTTCGACCGCAGGCGCGTGGAGCTCGGCATGAGCGACGGCATCAACATCGAGGTCAAGAGCGGCGTCGCCGAGGGCCAGGAGCTTAGGGGCGCGCAGAAATAGAACCAGGGCAGACATGAGACATTCAGCATTCGCGGGCCTAGCGTCCGGACTATTCCTCCTGGCCGCCTGTGGCGGCATCTCGGCCCAAACGCGCGAGTGGACGCTTGCGCAGTGCGTGGACCACGCCGTGGCCAACAGCAACGCCATCCGCCAGCGCCAGATTGCCATGGAGATGCGCGAGAACGACCTCAGCACCTCGCGCGGCGGGCACCTGCCGACGGTCAGCGCCTACGCCGGGCAGAGCTTCGACTTCGGCCGCGGCCTGACGGCGGACAACACCTACGCCAACCGCAACACCCGCAACACGAGCATGGGCATCCAGGCCAGCGTGCCGCTCTTCGAGGGGTTCCGGACGGTGAACGGCGTCAAGGTGGCTCGCCTCAACCTGGCCGCAGCCACCGAAGACCTGGCCGCAGCCAAGGAAGACCTGGGCATCAGCGTGGCGCAGGCGTTCCTGCGCGCCCTCTCGACCAAGGAGGTCGCCCTCACGACCGAGGAGCAGGTGCGGCTCAGCAAGGCCCAGTTGGAACGCCGCGAGGCCCTCTACGCCAACGGCAAGACCTCCGAGAGCGAGGTCTACGCCGCCCGCTCGCTCGTGGCCCAAGACGAGATGACGGCCGTGGGCGCCGCCAACGACTACCGCCTGGCCCTGCTCGACCTCTCGCAGCTGCTGGAGCTGCCGTCGCCCGACAGCATCGCCGTAGCGTCGCCCGACACCGCCGCCCTGGCCCTGGGGGAGTTCCCGCACCCCGACGAGATATACCGCGAGGCCCTGGCCTCCAAGCCCGACATACGCGCCGCGCAGGCCCGCGCCGAGAGCGCCGAGAAGCAGATTGCGGTGGCAAAGGGGGCATACTCGCCGTCGCTGACCCTCTCGGGGGGCGTCTCGACGGGCTACTACGCCATGTCGGGACAGGACGGCGAGGCATTCGGCAAGCAGCTCGACAACAACCTCAACAAGTCGGTCTCGCTCTCGCTCTCGATACCCATCTTCGACCGCTTCTCGTCGCGCAACGGGGTCCGCTCGGCCAAGATGTCATACACGTCGTCGCTCGTGGACCTGGAGGAGACCCGCAAGACGCTCTACAAGGAGATTCAGCAGGCCTACTACAACGCCGTGGCCTCCCGCGCCACGTTCGAGAGCAGCCGCGCGGCGGCGGAGAGCGCCGAGGCGGCGTTCCGCCTCGCCGAGGCCCGCTACGCGTCGGGGCTGTCGTCGTCCACCGACTACGCCGAGGCACGCACGAACAGAATCGTGGCGCTGGCCAACATGATACAATACAAGTATGACATGCTCTTCCGGGGCAAGATTCTCGACTTCTACCGCGGAGCGGAGCTGCGCTAGCACAGTTTCCTTTTCCATAATTGAAAAGTGCCCCCGCCCGCCCCCCTGCCGCCCACCGCGCGGCAGGCGAGGCGGGCGGGGATTCTTTCGTTTTTCGCGCCGTCTCACAATTCTTGCTAACTTAGTGGCGTCGGCGTATGCCGAAACGTGAAAAATACTTATACCCACGCCATGTTTGACAACCAACCCAAAGGCCTCTACGCGCTAGCCCTAGCCAACACGGGCGAACGCTTCGGCTACTACACCATGTTGGCAATATTCGTGCTCTTCCTGCAATCCAATTTCGGATGGAGCGAGGGGCTGACGGGGACCGTCTACGCCACGTTCCTTATGCTGGTATACTTCCTGCCCATAGCCGGCGGCGCCGTGGCGGACAAGATAGGCTTCGGGCGGTGCGTGACGATAGGCATCGTGGTCATGTTCCTGGGCTACCTGCTGCTGGCCGTCCCCGCCGGGTCCGGGGCCCTGGCCGTGACGCTCATGACGGCGGCCCTGGTCTTCATCAGCATCGGGACGTCGCTTTTCAAGGGCAACCTGCAGGTCATGGTCGGCAAGCTCTATGACGACCCCAAATATCAGAGCCGCCGCGACGCCGGGTTCTCTATATTCTACATGGCCATAAACATCGGCGCCCTCTTCGCCCCCACCGCCGCCACCAAGCTCCACGCGTGGGCCATGGAGTCGCTCGGCGCCTCGGAGGCCTCGGCATACCACTACGCCTTTGCCGTGGCGTGCCTCTCGCTCATCGTCTCCATAGCAATCTACTACGGCACGCGGTCGACGTTCGCCCACGTGGACAACACCGCCAAGAGGAGCGAGGCCCAAGCCGCGGCGCTGAAGAGCGCTGGCAAGCGCGTCGAGACCCCGGAGGACAAGGCCGACACCCGCAGCCGCCTCGTGGCCCTGTTCCTGGTCTTCGCCGTCGTCATATTCTTCTGGATGGCGTTCCACCAGAACGGGCTGACGCTGACCTACTTCGCCCGCGACATGACTCAGACGACGGCCTCCGGCGTCATGGCCATGCTGTTCGACGTCACCAACATTCTCGCGCTCATCATAGTCGTCTACTCGCTGTTCGCGCTGTTCCAAGGCAAGACCTCACGCACCAAGACCGCCGCCGGGCTGGTTGTCGTGGCCTGCGCGTCGTTCCTGGGCTACAAGTACAGCCTCGCGGCCGGCGAGACAATCAACGTCGACGTCCCCATCTTCCAGCAGTTCAACCCCTGCTTCGTCGTCATGCTCACCCCCGTCAGCATAGCCTTTTTCGGATGGCTCGCCTCGCGCGGCAAGGAGCCGTCGGCCCCCCGCAAGATTGGCTACGGGATGCTCATCGCCGCCGTCGGCTTCGTCATCATGATCCTGGCCTCCGTCGGCCTCAGCTACCACGCCGACGGCTACCCCGCCGACGACCCGCAGCGCGTCAGCCCGATGTGGCTCGTCGGCACCTACCTCGTGCTGACGTTCGCCGAGCTGTTCCTCTCGCCCATGGGGATAAGTTTCGTCTCTAAAGTGGCCCCGCAGAAGTACCAGGGCCTGATGATGGGGTGCTGGTTCGGCGCCACGGCCATCGGCAACTTCCTGGTGCAAATTCCCGCGCACCTGTGGAACAAAGTGCCGCTGACCGCCGTCTGGGGCGTGCTTGTCGCCCTGTGCCTGGCCAGCTTCATCTTCATATTCTCAATGATGAAAAAACTCGAAAAGGTCTGCTGAAGCCCGACCGACACTAAGGAGGGGGTGCGACGCCGCAATGGCGCCGCACCCCCTCTTTGCGAGAAAGGCGCGCGGAGAAACCGCAGCGCCCCCCAAGCTCAACTTGCGGCCTCAGCCCGCCCGCGGCCACCGAACGCCCTCGCCGCGTTGAGGACAGCCAAGACCGTCACGCCAACATCGGCAAAGGCCGCCATCCACATCGTGGCAAGCCCGACGGAGGCCAGCCCGAGCACTGCCGCCTTGACCCCTATGGCGAAGACCACGTTCTGGCGCGCAATGCGCACCACCCGCCGCGACAGCCGCACCGCCAGCGCCACTTTCGACGGGCGGTCGTCCATCAGCACGACATCGGCGGCCTCAATGGCGGCGTCGCTGCCCATGGCCCCCATGGCCAGGCCGACATCGGCCCTCGCCAAGACCGGGGCGTCGTTGATCCCGTCGCCGACGAAGCAGAGAGTGCGCCCCGCCGGACACTCGCCCAGGAGCCTCTCGACGTGGCCGAGCTTGTCGGCGGGCATGAGGCCGGACCGCCACTCGTCGATGCCCAACTCTTTGGCGACCCCCCCCGCGACCTCCTCACGGTCGCCGGTGAGCATGACCGTCTTGCCGACTCCAAGCCGCCTAAGCTCCGCAATGGCGCGGGCGCTGTCGTCCTTGACGGCATCGGCCACGACAATGTGACCCGCATAGGCGCCGTCTATGGCCACGTGGACCACGGTGCCGGCGTGGGCGTGGACGACAGGCGACGCGCCGACGGCCTCCATGAGCCTCGAGTTGCCCACCGCGACACGCCGACCGCCGACCGTGGCGCACACCCCCAGCCCCGGGCGCTCCTCGGCGTCGCATGGCTCACACCTGCCCGGCAACGCCTGACACTCGGCCACCAAGGCGGCGGCTATGGGATGTGTGGAGAAACTCTCGACGTGGGCGGCGAGGCGCAGGAGCTCGCGCTCGTCGACAAGCGAGGGACATACCGCCGAGACGGCGAACCGCCCCCGGGTGAGGGTCCCCGTCTTGTCGAACACGACGACGCCAAGCCGCGACAGGGCGTCGATGTGCGAAGACCCCTTGACGAGGATGCCGCGCCGGCTGGCCCCGCCAATGCCGCCAAAGAACGTAAGCGGCACAGAGACGACAAGCGCGCAGGGGCAAGAGACGACGAGGAACGTAAGCGCGCGGCTCATCCACACGGCGAGCGACGTGGCATAGGCACCCTGCGCAAATAGAGGCGGGACGAACGCCAAGACCAGGGCGGCGCCAATCACTATCGGGGTGTAGACGCGCGCAAAGCGGGTTATGAACTTCTCGCTGCGCGACTTGCGGCTGTCGGCCTCCTCGACAAGCCGAATGACCTTGGCGGCAGTGGACTCCGACGGCACTTTCTCCACCTCGACAGTCAGCGCGCCCTGCATGTTGACGCACCCCGACAGAGCCTTGTCCCCGACCCCGACATCGCGCGGCAGGCTCTCGCCCGTCAGGGCCACGGTATTGAGACTCGACGTCCCGGCCACGATGACCCCGTCGGCGGGAATCTTCTCCCCGGGGCGGACAATGACGATGTCGCCAACGCTCAGCTCGTCGGGGCAGACGTCTGCCTCGACGCCCCCCCGCACGGCGTGAGCCACGTCGGCCTTCATCTCCACAAGGTGCGCGATGGCCTTGCGGCTTCGTCCCTCGGCGACGTCCTCGAAAAGCTCGCCGACACGGAAAAAGAGCATGACGAATACGGCCTCGGCCATCTCGCACTCCCCCCCAGGCAGGAAGCCGACAGACAGCGCGCCAACGGTTGCCACGCACATCAGCAAATCTTCGCTGAAGACGTCGCCCCCGGCAATCTTCTCCGCCGCCTCGCGCAAGACGTCGAGACCGACGACGGCGTAGGGGACAAGGTAGACGAGCAGCAGCCCCCACATGGGCAGGTCCAGGCAGTGTTCGACAAAGGCGGCCGCCACCAACAGCAACGCCGCCGCCACAATCTGAGTAATATCCTTTCGCATACTTACCAATTTATATTTGGCACAAAGTAACGTGGCGGCAATTGCAACCAGGTTGCAAAATTTGGGCGGGCGTAGTTTTTGCCCTAGCATGGTCGTCAGTTTTCATTTTTTTTGCGACATTTGCAAGATTAAACGACGTATGTATTAGCTGGCTAGACAATACAAGATGCTGAAATGGACCCTATTGCTGGCGCTGTTGTTCGCATTGTTCGTTCAAGGCGCGGCGGCTCAATATAACAACCCGACGGGGCGCGTCCCAAAGAACATGATTGGACTTTCGGTTGGCGCCAAAGCAGGCACAACCATATACTTCGGCGACCTTGTCGACGGCGGCCGGGTGCGTTGGACGGCGTCGGGCTATGTCGAGAAGACCGTCATGAGCTGGCTCGACGCGCGCGGCGAGGTTGACTTTGGGCAGTGCCACGGCGGGCAGAAGCTCGGCGGCGTGGACGCGCTGGATTTCAGCACGACTTTTTTCGACCTTGAGGCGTTCGCCAAGTTACGCTTCCTGGACCTCATCCAGGGCTTCGACGCGGGGCGGCTGTTCAACCCCTACTTCGCCATTGGCGGCGGCGCCATCCTCTTCTCGTGCAAGAAGACCCCCGGTGCTGACTTCGACATCGACGCCTACAAGGCCCGCGTCGACAACGACGAGTATGCCGACAAGTGGCTCTACTCCGACAACGGGATGCAGGTCGCGGCCATGGCGTCGGGCATCTTGGGCGTGCGCTTCGCCGCGTCGGAGAAACTATGCCTCACGTTCGAGTATAAGGGCGACATCCTCTTCTCCGACGACTTCGACGGACACCAGGGGTGGCCGGCCAGCGGCGCGGAGTGGGTCGACAGCGACGGCAAATTCGACGCCCTGTGGACTGTCTCGCTCGGCGCCCAATACCGTTTCTACAACATCTCCAAATATCAAAGCTCGTCAAAATACTCCCGCAAGAACTACCTGCGCACCCGCAAGGCCTACGAGCGGAACGCCAAGCGCATGCGGCGGCGCTAGGGCGGGACGCCGCAACGGAGTCTTTATCAAGGGAGGCGCATCGGGTGGGAAACGGAAGCCGCGATTCGCCTCTTGACCTTATCAGCAAATCCGGCACCCGACAGATGAGCGACTTCAAATTGGTATCCCCCTACAAGCCCACGGGCGACCAGCCCGAGGCCATAGACCAGCTCGTGGCGGGCGTCTGCGGCGGCGACAAGCACCAGACCCTGCTCGGCGTCACGGGGTCGGGCAAGACGTTCACCATAGCCAACGTCATCGAGCGGACGCAGAGGCCGACGCTCGTCTTGAGCCACAACAAGACCCTGGCGGCCCAGCTATACAACGAGTTCAAGGCCTTCTTCCCCGACAACGCCGTGGAGTATTTCGTCTCCTACTACGACTACTACCAGCCCGAGGCCTACATTGCCGCAACCGACACATACATCGAGAAAGACCTGGCCATAAACCAGGAGCTCGACAAGCTCCGCCTCAGCTCCACGATGTCCCTGATGAGCGGGCGGCGCGACATAATCGTCGTCTCGTCCGTCTCGTGCCTCTACGGACTGGGCAACCCCGACGACTTCTACGGCGGCGTGATAAAGGTGGGCGTAGGGCAGAAGATGACCCCGACGAGCTTCTTGCGCAACCTCCAGGACTCTCTCTACTCCCGCAACGAGGTGGCTTTCGACCGCGGCAACTTCCGCGTCAAGGGCGACACGGTGGACGTCTTCGTGGCCTACGAGGACTTCGCCTACCGCTTCATCTTCTTCGGCGACGAGGTGGACAGCATCGAGACCATAGACCCCATCTCGGCAGACACGCTCTCCGACGAGACGGAGGTGACGATATTCCCCGCCAACCTCTTCATAACGCCCAAGGACAAGATGGACGACGCCATCCGCCACATCCAGGACGACCTGGTCCGCGAGGCGCAAGAGTTCCGCGCCCAGGGCAAGGAGATTGAGGCCAAGCGGCTGGAGCAACGCGTGACCTACGACATGGAGATGATCAAGGAACTCGGCTACTGCCCGGGGATTGAGAACTACTCGCGCTACTTCGACCGGCGCGCCGAGGGGGCCCGCCCCTACTGCCTGCTGGACTATTTCCCGAAAGACTACCTGATTGTCATCGACGAGAGCCACGTCACGATTCCGCAAATCCACGCCATGTATGGCGGCGACCGCTCGCGCAAAGTCTCGCTCGTCGACTTCGGCTTCCGCCTCCGGGCCGCCCGCGACAACCGGCCACTGAAGTTCGAGGAGTTTGAGCAGATGACGAACCAGGTCATATACGTCAGCGCCACGCCGGCGGACTACGAGCTCCGCCTCTCGGGCGGCGTCGTGGTCGAGCAGGTGGTGCGCCCCACGGGGCTTCTCGACCCCGCCATAGAGGTGCGCCCGAGCCTCAACCAGATTGACGACCTCATGAGCGAGGTCCACGCCCGGATAGGCCGGCAGGAGCGCACGCTCGTCACGACGCTCACCAAGCGCATGGCCGAGGAGCTGAGCGAATACATGACCCGGATGGGGATAAAGTGCGCCTACATCCACTCCGACGTGGACACCCTGGAGCGCATCGAGATTATGCAGAAGCTCCGCGAGGGGACATTCGACGTCCTGATAGGCGTCAACATGCTCCGCGAGGGCCTCGACATGCCCGAGGTCTCGCTCGTGGCCATCCTCGACGCCGACAAGGAGGGATTCTTGCGCACCGAGAGGTCGCTGACGCAAACGGTGGGACGCGCGGCGCGCAACCTCAACGGGCTGGCAATCATGTATGCCGACAAGATTACGCCATCGATGCAGGCCACGATAGACTCAACCAACGCGCGGCGGGCGAAGCAGATGGCCTATAACACCCGGCACAGCATCACGCCCCGTGGGCTGAACAAATCGATAGTCCAAAGCTCGCTCCTGGCGGCGGGCGGGCGCGACGCCGACGCCGGCATGGCGATGGTGGCGGAGGAGAGCGCCACATACGCCACAGCGCCCGAGAGCGCGGAGCAACTGCGCAAGGCCATCGACAAGGCGAAGAGAAACATGAAGAACGCGTCGAAAGAGATGAACTTCATCGAGGCGGCGCAGTTCCGCGACGAGATGCGCGCCCTGCAGGCCAGGCTCGACGCCCTGGCCTAGGGGGCTATGGGGGCGGCGCAACAGGCCTTGCGACCGCACCCGCGGCACATGGCGCCCGACCATGCGCCGTCGTAGTGTCCCGCGTCGGCAACGTAGCTAACCATTTCCCTCGGTGTAGAACTTGAACTCATACTCCCCCGGGGCGTCGTCGGCATCGTATGCCATGTCGCGCAACATGTCATGCAGTTTCCTGGGGGCCAGGACCCGGACCGCCCCGCCCATCGAGAGCAGCCTCTGCCGGAAGTCGAACGCCGGGCAAAGGCGCATCTCGAAAACAGAATACCCCTCGCCGCGACAGACGCAGACCTGCGAGCGGTGGAGCGGCAGCGACTCCAGGTATTTACTCTGATGCGCCTCCACCCACAGGGCTATGGGGACGACACCGAAGTCCTCGTCGTTGGTAATGATTCCGTAGCTGTCGCCAAACAGCTTCTGCTCGTCCGCACCGGGAGGCTAGTTGAACTTCCGGTCGGTCTGCGCCAAAGAGACAATGCGGTCCAGCCCGAAAGTGCGAACCCCCTCCTGCCCCTCAAGTCTGCCCACCAAATACCACCGCTACTGGAAGAGCTTGACGAACCACGGCTCGACGCAGAACGTCCGAGGCTCATTGCGGAAGAAGTTCTCGTGCGTCAGCTCCACAATTCGCCCCTCACGCATGGCCGCAAGGACGGATTCGAGGAAGTTCCGCTCCGAGGGGACATTCTCCAACAGCATGCGGTCGCGCAGGTCTTGCGCCCCGGCGAACACGGCGCCGACGGAGAGCGAGTCCAGAATCCACTCGCCAACCGCCCCCTCCCCATTCTCGATGCAATATCCTTTCGAGGAGGCACTATAGACCACGCTTATCCTGAAAATGTCTTGAATGGCATTCCTGTGGCGATGGAACGAGCGCTCGCTCAGCTCCGTCCCCCACCTCCGCCCATAGCGGCCGCGTATCTTGTCGAGACCTATGGGCTGAAAGCGACGTATCGTGTCGACAAGCCACACGTACTTACTTTAGTCCTGCGCATGTCATGCCACAAAGATAGCCTTGCGCCATGATTTTCTTGTCGCTCATTTTGACTATCTTCGCAAACATGAAGAATAGAGGACTCCTGCCCGCCCTGTTGTGCGCGGCGATGTTGTCGCAACCCCTTGCGGCCGGCGACAAGGGCGCGCTGCGCGTCACGCCCGTGGCGCAAGACGCCGACGCCGCCAACGGCGGAATTGTCTACGCCCTGCCGCAGACGGTGCTGCGCATCCGGCTGACGGCGCGGGTGGTGGTGTCGTCTGTAGGCCCTTTCTTCCAATATTCCACTCGTTTTCTCAACCTCACCGACGTCGTGACGGAGAACTCCGCCCGCTGGGCCCTTGTCGGGGCCGAGATTGAGACGGCGGGGCGGGCGGACCTCTCGCGCCGATATAAAGTGTCGGCGCAGGAGGGCGGCGCGTTGCCCAAGATGTCGTTGACGTCCGACGGCATCCTCCAGTCCGTCAACGCCGACACCGGCTCCCCAGTCCACGCCCCGGACGACAAGGGAGCGCCCGACGTGGCATATGCCACATTTGCCGAGGTGCCGCTCTCGCAGTCTGTCCTCTCGCGCACGGCAAAGGCGGCCATGGCCGAGGAGTGCGCCCAGGCGGTCTACGCCCTGCGCGCCGCACGCGTCAGCATCGTGAGCGGGTCTGCCGACGCGCGCCTGGCCGACGCCGGGAGCATGACCCTGGCCCTGGCCGAGATAGACAAACTGGAGCGGCAGCACGTCGAGATGTTCGCCGGGCGGCGGGACACCATCACCGTGTCGAAAGTCGTCGAGGTCGTGCCCGACTACAACGGCGCAAGCAACGTCGTGCCGCTCCGATTCTCCGAGACCAGCGGCTTTGCCGACGCCATGGACCTGAACGGGAAACCCGTATACGTGGACCTGGAGTTCGACAACTCGGCCCGCGTGAACGAGTACGCGCCGGGGTCGAAACAGAGGCACAACGCGCCGCTCAACGGCCTCTTCTACATCTTGCCGGGCAATGTGAACGTCCGCGTCTTGGACCGCAACATACTCCTGACGCAAAAGAGCGTCCGGTGCACCCAGAACGGGCAAGTGGCCTGCCTGCCCGCAAGCCAAATGGGCGGCAGCCGAATCGTCTTGGACACAGCCACGGGCGCCATTGTCTCCATAGCCCCCGCCGACACGAAAAAATAACGACCTAAGATATGGCTAAGACAATAGACAACAAGCAACTGCAAGGCCTGGAGCCCGTCGTCCTCTGGGAGCAGTTTCGCAACCTGACCCTCATCCCCCGCCCCTCGCACCACGAGGCGGCGGCTTTGGACTACGTGGCCGAGGTCGGCGCGAAGCTGGGTCACGAGGTGGTGCGCGACGGCGGCAACGTCATAATCCGCGCCAAGGCGACCCCGGGGCTTGATGGCCTGACGCCCATAATCCTCCAGGGCCACGCCGACATGGTGCCGCAGAAAGACCCCGGCGTGACCCACGACTTCACGGCCGACCCCATCGAGACTCGCGTCGAGGGCGGCAACGTCGTGGCGTGCGGCACGACTCTCGGCGCCGACAACGGCATAGGCGTAGCGGCGGCCCTGGCCGTCTTGGCGGACCCCGCCGTCGAACATGGGCCGCTTGAGATTCTCGTCACCCGCGAAGAGGAGACGAACATGGGCGGCGCCACGGCCCTCTCGGCGGGCGTCTTGCAGGGCCTCATGCTCTTCAACCTCGACACCGAGACGTGGGGCGAGGTGTGCATAGGCTGCGCCAGCGGAATCGACGTCACGGCCACGTTCCACCCCAACCGCGTCGAGACGGCCGACACGGACATCGCCGTCGAGGTCTCCATCGACGGCCTGCGCGGCGGACACTCGGGCATGGACATCAACCTGGGCCGCGCCAACGCCAACAAGCTCATGGCGCGCTTCTTGAAATATGCCGCCGCGAACTACGAGAGCATGCTGGCCGACATCGACGGCGGAAACATGCGGAACGCCATCCCGCGGTCGGCAAAGGCAGTCCTCACCATCGACGCCGAGGACATGGACGACTTCATGGAGGCCGTGGACGAGTTCGAGGACATGTTCCGCTCTGAGTTCGCCTCGACGGAACCCCAGCTGTCGTTCACAGCCAAGAGGGTCGAGCTGCCCGCCACGGTAATCGACGAGATGACTGCCGACGACCTCATCAACGCCCTGCAAGGCGCGCCCAACGGCCCAATCAAGATGAACGCCGACCTGCCGGGACTTGTCGAGACGTCGACCAACATGGCAATAGTCAAGAGCGAGGGGGAGGCGATAACGGTCAAGTTCCTGGTCCGAAGCTCGATGGAGTCGGAGCGGGAGGACGTCACGTCGTCGCTCGACAGCATCTTCCGCCTTGCCGGGGCCGAGGTGGAGACCTCCGGCGACTATCCGGGCTGGAAACCCGACATCCGCTCCAAGGCCCTCGCCGTGGTCAAGGACTCCTACGCACGCCTCTATGGCAACGAACCCAAAGTGACGGCCGTCCACGCCGGGCTGGAGTGCGGAATCATGGGGCAGACCTACCCCAACTGGGACATGGTCTCGTTCGGCCCGACAATCTGCCACCCCCACTCGCCCGCCGAGAGCGTGGACATAGAGAGCGTCGGCCACTTCTGGCGCCTGCTCTGCGACGTGCTGAAGAGCGTCCCACCGATGGAACAAACACGATAGAAGACACAATGAGAGACACTTTGGCAGGCCCGCGCCTCGCGGCGCTCCTGCTCGCAGTGGCGGCATCGACGGCCTGCGTCCCGACGAGCCAGTTCCAAAAAGCGCAAAAGGCCACGGCCGACAACCAACGCAAGGTCGAAGAGCGCGACGTCACCATAGAGCAGCTCCGCACGAGAATCAAGGAACTCGGCGCAGACATCGACGCCCAAAAGGCGGCCAACGACCGGCTGGCGCAAGACACGGCGTTGGCGGGAGTGCGCAACAGGACGCTCTCGAACCGGCTCGACGTACTCCAGAACGACCTCACGGCACTAGCCGCCAAGATGGGCGACGTGCCGGAATACCGTTCGCTCATGAGCCACCTCTCGCAAATGCAAGACGAGCTGGTGACGAGCAACGACCAACTTCTCGACTCGCGCAGAAGCCTGGAGGACAAGAAGAACCAACTTGTCGAGGCGAGCCGGGCATTGGCCGAGAGCGAAAACCAGCTAGAGCGGAGCAACGCCGAACTGGCCGACAAGAGCCGCATGGTGGAGAGCCAACGGCAGACCCTGGAAGACAAGGACCGCCAACTCCAGAGCCAACAGGCGGAGCTGGAAGACCGGGACCGCCAACTGCAAGGCCAGCAGCAGGAGCTGGAGAGGCAAGCCGCCATGCTCCGCGAGCTGGAGAGCCAGCTGAAAGCAAAAGACGAGGCCATGGCGCAACTCAAAAACACCATAGCCTCGGCGCTCATAGACTTCAAGTCGGACGAGCTGACCGTGGAGCACAAAGACGGCAAGGTCTACGTCTCGCTAGAGGAGAAGCTCCTCTTCGCCTCGGGCCAATATGAGGTCAACAACAAGGGCGTCGGCGCGGTGCGACGCATTGCCGCGGTGCTAAAGGACGTCACGGCCGACGTCGACATAACCGTCGAGGGCCACACCGACAACGTCCCCCTGCGCGGGCAGGTCATCGAAGACAACTGGGACCTCTCGGCCAAGAGGGCCACGAGCGTGCTCCGCATCCTTGTGGCCGGCGGCGTAAGCCCCTCCAGGGTCCAGGCCGTGGGCAGGGCGGACACAGCCCCCGTGGCCGACAACGCCACCGAAGACGGGAGGCGCAAGAACAGGCGGACGGAAATTGTCCTGACCCCAAAGATAGACCAGCTTCTCAAAGCCCTCTGATGAAAGCCAGGCGCCCGCTGGCCGTCGCCACCCCCAGACGTGACGACGGTCGGCGTTGTGCGCATCGACTTCACAATCAAACGACATGAACAGCATCATCTCATTCCTCCGCAACTGGACGTTGCCCACCTCAATGATGGCCGGCGTCCTCATCTACCTGGCGTTCCACTGCGTAGAATTCCTCCGCCCCATTCACGGGTTCGTCTGGGCCGTGGACGGCGTCCTCACCCCGGCTCTCATCTTCGTGCAGCTCCTGCTGACGTTCTGCCGCGTAGACATCCGCGAGTTCCGCGTGAAGCGTTGGCACTACCTCCTGCTCGGCGCGCAGCTTTTCGGCGCCACGGCGGCATACTTCGCCCTGGCCCCCGTGGACCCCGTCTTGGCGCAGGGCGCCATGGTGTGCCTCATCTGCCCAACGGCGACGGCCGGCGCCGTAATCACGGCCAAACTGGGGGGCAGCGCCGAGACGCTCATCACCTACACCCTCATGGTCAACGTCTTGACGGCCATCTACGTGCCGCTGGTCTTCCCCCTCGTCCACGTCCAGGCCGGTGTGGACTTCGGGAGCGCCTTCCTGCTGATTCTTGGCAAGGTGTTCCCGCTGATTCTCGGCCCCTTCATCGTGGCGCAACTGCTCCAATGGCTTCTCCCGCCGGCCCACGCATGGTTGCGCGCCCGCTCCGGCTGGTCTTTCTACATTTGGGCCCTGGCCTTGGCCATGGTCATGGGCAAGACCGTCAAGAGCATCGTCGACGATTCCGGCAACCCCATGCTCATCGTCTCGCTCTCCCTTGTGAGCCTCGCCATGTGCGCGGCGCAGTTTTTCACGGGCAAGGTCGTGGGCGGGCATTACGGCGAGCGGATTAGCGGCGGACAGGCCGTAGGCCAGAAGAACACAGTCTTGGCCATATGGATGTCGCTCACCTACCTCAACCCGCTCTCCAGCGTGGCACCGGGGTCCTACGTACTGTGGCAGAACATCGTCAACAGCTATCAGCTGTGGAAGCAGCGGCGGCGCGCCATCGACGCCGCCAGGGGCCGCGCCCACAGCTAGGAGAGAGAGAAAAAACAGGCATGACAGCATCCGACACCATCTGCGCCGTCTGCACCCCGCCGGGGCGCGGCGCCATAGCCCTGCTCCGTCTCTCGGGGCCCGACGCCATCGGCGTGGCGGACAAAGTTTTCAGCCCGCGTCGACAGGGAGCCGCATTGGCGGACTGCCCCCCGCGGACGCTCCACTACGGGACAGTGGCCGACGCCGACGGCAATGTGGTGGACGACGTTGTCGTCTCGCTGTTCCGCGCCCCCCACTCCTACACGGGCGAGGACACGGTGGAGTTCTCGTGCCACGGCTCGCGCCTTGTCCAGAGGCGAATCTTGCAGGCACTGATAGACGCCGGCGCGCGCATGGCCGAAGCCGGGGAGTTCACAAAGAGAGCCTTTGTCAACGGCAAGATGGACCTGAGCCAGGCAGAGGCCGTGGCCGACATGATTGCCGCCGAGAGCGAGGCGGCCCGGAGGGTGGCATACAGCCAGATGCGCGGCGGATTCTCGCGCCAACTGGCGGAGCTGAGACGTCAGCTTGTGCACTTCGCGTCGCTCGTAGAGCTGGAGCTTGACTTCAGCGAAGAGGACGTGGAGTTCGCCGACCGCGTGGAGCTGACCTCGCTGCTGGACCACATCCTCAGCGTCGTGACGCGCCTCGCCGACTCGTTCCGCATGGGCAACGCCATAAAAGGCGGCGTGCCGACGGCCATTGTCGGCGCCCCGAACGTCGGCAAGAGCACACTGCTCAACGCCCTGCTGTGCGAGGAGAGAGCCATAGTGAGCGACGTGCAGGGGACGACGCGCGACACCATTGAGGAGACGCTCGACATCGGCGGCCTCGCGTTCCGCCTCATCGACACGGCGGGGATACGCGCCGCGGCAGACAGCGTCGAGGCCGAGGGCATCCGCCGAAGCATGGCGGCGACGGAACGGGCCATGGTCGTAGTGGTCGTGGCCGACGCCACCGAGGGGGGCGACGCCGCGAAAGAGGCCACGGCGAAGATTTCAGCCCACGTCCGGGCCGGCGAGCAGAGCCTCATCGTGGCTCTCAACAAGGCGGACCTGTGCGTCGTCGGCCCACTCGCGTGGGCCGACGACGCATGGCGCCGAGAGGTGGGCGCCGCGGCCGTAGTCTCGATGTCGGCGCGCAACGGCGACGGCCTCGACGAGTTGCGCGCGGCAATGGTCGAGGCCGTCGAGGGCGGCGGAACGCCAAGCGGCGACGATGTCGTCGTGACCAACGCCCGCCACTATGAGGCGCTCACCGAGGCACGCGAGGCACTGCTTCGCGTCTGCGCCGGGCTGCGGTCGGGAGCAGGCGGCGAACTTCTCTCGTCCGACCTGCGCGACGTCACCGAGGCCCTGGCGTCGATAACCGGCGAGGTGTCCAGCCAGGAGGTGCTCAACAACATTTTCAAGAATTTCTGCATCGGGAAGTAACGAGGGGAAGAGCTGGCGGCCCAACCTCTTGGGGGCGGGTCCCACGGCAGGCGGCAGCGAAAAAGAAAACGCCACGAGACCTCTACGAGGATTCGTGGCGTATGCGCAAACAGCTTGTCTGACGACGCGCGGAGAGACAGGGATTCGAACCCCGGGTACATCGCTGTACGCCTGTTTTCAAGACAGGTGCAATCGACCACTCTGCCATCTCTCCCAGTTCGTGGCGCAAACTTAGCACAATGTGGGGGAAAAAGCAAGGGGATAGAAAAAAAACGCGCCAGACGGCGCACGGGAGCAAAAAGTTAGTACATTTGCAGACGATTGGCCGATATGGCTCAGTTGGTAGAGCAACGCATTCGTAATGCGTGGGTCCTCAGTTCGAGTCTGAGTATCGGCTCATGGCGGCGGAAGCCCCGGCCTCGTTGGAGGCCGGGGCTTCCGCTTTCGCCCCCCCCCCCGGCTTGCGTGTTAATGAGTGCAACAGCGGGGCATTTGCGTGGATTTTGTCTTATCTTTGTGCATAGTCAAACATTAATGTCTAAGTAAAAGCCCACAAATGTCGTTCGAAAAAGACAAGATTGCGTCCAACGGCCTGACGTTTGACGACGTGCTGCTCGTCCCGGCCTACTCGGAGGTGCTTCCCAAAGAGGTGAGCCTGGCGTCGAAGTTCTCGCGCCACATCTCTCTCAACGCCCCCGTCGTGACCGCCGCCATGGACACCGTCACCGAGAGCCGCATGGCGATAGCCATAGCCCGCGAGGGAGGCATCGGCGTCATCCACAAGAACATGACCATAGAGCAGCAGGCGCGCCAGGTCGAGACAGTCAAGAGGGCCGAGAACGGCATGATATACGACCCCGTCTCCATGACCCACGACAAGACCGTGGGCGACGCCCTGGCCATGATGAGGGACTACAAGATTGGCGGCATCCCGGTGGTCGACGAGGGCGGCAAGCTCGTGGGGATTGTCACCAACCGCGACTTGCGCTTCGAGACGAGCATGGAGAAGCCCATCTCGCTCGTCATGACCCGCGAGAACCTCATAACGACGAACCAGAAGACCAACCTCGCCGAGGCCGCCGAGATTCTGCAACGGCACAAGATTGAGAAACTCCCTGTGGTGGACAACGACGGCAAGCTCGTCGGGCTTGTGACCTACAAGGACATCACCAAGGCCAAAGACAAGCCCATGGCGTGCAAGGACGACAAGGGCCGCCTGCGCGTGGCCGGTGGAGTCGGCGTGACGTCGAACACCTTTGAGCGCATCGACGCCCTCGTGGCCGCCAATGTCGACGCCATAGTCATCGACACCGCCCACGGCCACTCCCGCGGCGTCATCGAGGTCCTCAAGGAGGCCCGCCGCCGCTATCAGGGCATAGACATTGTCGTGGGCAACATATGCACCGGCGAGGCCGCCGTGGACCTGGCCCGCGCCGGAGCCGACGCCGTGAAGGTGGGAATCGGCCCTGGCTCGATATGCACCACGCGCATCATTGCCGGCGTCGGCTACCCCCAGCTCTCGGCAATCTACGAGGTCTACAAGGCCCTCAACGCCGCGGGTTTCGCCGACGTGCCCATCATAGGCGACGGCGGCTTGCGCTATTCGGGGGACTTCGTCAAGGCCCTGGCCGCGGGCGCCAGCTCGACCATGGCCGGCGGCCTCTTCGCCGGCGTCGAGGAGTCGCCCGGCGACACCATCATCTTCAACGGCCGCAAGTTCAAGGCCTACCGCGGCATGGGCTCGCTGGAGGCCATGCAGCACGGTTCCAAAGACCGATACTTCCAGGACAGCGAGAACGACGTCAAGAAGCTCGTGCCGGAGGGCATCTCGGCGCGCGTCCCCTACAAGGGATCGCTCTACGAGGTCGTCTACCAGCTCCTGGGCGGCATCCGCTCCGGCATGGGATATTGCGGCGCGAAAGACATCGACGCCCTCCACAACGCCAAGTTCGTCCGCATCACGGCTTCGGGCATGAACGAGAGCCACCCCCACGACGTGGCCATAACGCAAGAGGCGCCCAACTACTCGCGGAGCTAGGAGGCCGTCGGCCGACGCGACGCTGAGAACAGACAGTCAGAATCCCCCCCCTCAGGTTGTTGCTACCTGAGGGGGGGGCGTTTTGTCTCCCCCTCTTCAATACAGCTCCGCCTCGGAGGCGGCGCCGGCGAACTCGCTGAGGAAGCGGGCGTAGCGGGCGACCACGGCCTGCGCGAAACGACGCCCCTTGTCGGCCGAGGAGCGCGACGGGTCGCCGATGCCGGTGTCGGGCGTGACCAGGGCCCAATTGCGCGGCATCCAGACAGAGCCGTCGCGCAAGGCCTCGGGGCGGAAAGAGCGCCCCTGTCCGGGGCCGGCGTCGGCCAACGAGACAAGCTCGGGGTGATAGTGCATCATGACCGAGGTCTCGACCTCGTCGGCATGGTCGCCCACGACGTCGAAGAAGTCGCGCGGCGGCGCCATCTTGAACCACTCGCTTGTGGCCACGAGGAAGCCGGGGAAATCGAGACGCAGGTCGCGAATCATGTTCTTGAAGTTGTTGCCCCCATGGCCGTTGACAATGAGAAGCTTGCCGACGCCCTGCGAAGAGAGCGACGCCACGGTGTCGGCCAAGATGGCCCGCTGTGTCTCATAGCGGAAGTGGAGGCAGAAAGGCAGCTCGCGCTGCCCCGGATTCTGCGAGCCGCACGCCACGGGCGGCAGCACCATGCACCGCACCCCGAAGTCGGCCAGGGCCTGCCGGGCGGCGTCGAGAGCCACATCGTGGGCCAGGATGCAGTCCGTCAGGTAGGGCAAGTGGAAGTTGTGGGGCTCGGTGGCTCCCCATGGGAGCAGAGCCACGGCATAGTGGCCGGCGGCGCGGACAGTGCCGTAGCTCGCCACCGAGAGGTCTAACTGTTTGTCCATTTCTTGTCTGATCATCTATGTTTGAGGGTCCTTAGAACGGTATCGTCTCGTCCCATATTGAGGCCGTGGTGTTGTCGGTCACGGCCACGGGGTCGGGCGCTATGGGGTTGTAGTCGGCCGTCGTCAGCGCATTGTTGCTGTTGACCTCGCTCTGCGGAATCTGCCACAAGAGGCGCGTGTCCGTGCCCTCGAAGCGGTAGACGCGGGTGTCCTCGAAGCCGGCGTTGCGGCGGTCTATGCCCACTCCGAAGCGCATGACGTCGAACCAGCCGATCCCCTCGCCCCAGAACTCCACCCGCCGCTGGCGCCATATCTCCTGATGGAGGTCGCGCCCCTCCGGGACGTCATATGCGGGGTCGCGGTATGTCTTGACGAAGTTGGCGAGCGTGGCCCGCGCCAGGCCCTCGTCGCCCCCCATGAGCTGCGCCTCGGCCAGGATGAGATGCATCTCCTCAATCCGCATGAGCGGGATGTCGCTGGCTTTGGTGCTTGTCCCGACCACTCCGTTGTAGGGGCCGAACTTGACGTTGACCGTGGCGGAATATTGGTAGCGCACGGCATAGCTCCTCATGGCGGCCGTGAGATGGTCCACGGTGTCACCGCCGGCCGTGAGGTGGAACGCCCTCTGCCCCTCGACGAGCCACCAGCCCCGGCGCACGTCGGTCTCCGGGATTGTGGCGAAGAGCTTCGACGATATGCGCATGGAGTTGCGCATGGTGGTGTAGCCGTTGGAGAGCGAGCATATGTGGCTGGGGAAGTTGGCGAAACCCACCGCCACGTCGTCGGTCTCGTTGATGTCTATGCCCCACATCCAGTTGGCCTCTTCGATGTCGACAAAGGCGGGCGTCGAGAGGTCGGCTACGGAGGCCGGCGCGAGGTCGGCACTAGCGGCAATAGCCGCCTGGGCGTCGGCGACGGCCTCTGCCCATCGGCGCGCCACGAGGTTGACGCGGGCGCGTAGGCCGTAGGCCACACCGAGGCCCACCTGGTTTTTGCCGTTGCGCCCCACGCCGTCTCCCTCCGCCCGCGAAAGCGAGCGAATGGCCTCGTCGAGGTCGGCTCGCACCTGCTCGTAGACCTGCCGCACGGTGGCGCGCCGGCCGCCCTCGAGGCCATATTGCGTGGTGTTGGCCTCGGTGACGATGGGGACGCACGGCGCCTCCTCGTGCCCCACGACGTTGAACTGCAAGAGCTGCGCCAACTGGAAATATGAGAATCCGCGCAGAGCCAGCGCCTGCCCCCGCGAGAAGAGCAGGTCGGGCTGGGCGGTCTGCGGGTCGATGGAGGTGAGCAGACCGTTGGCGTTGAAGATGTAGGAGTAGAGGTTGTTCCACACGTAGCGCACCGCATTGGTCGTGACGGGGCGGTCGAGCCAATTGAGGCTTGCGCGGAAATGGTTATAGCCCACGTCGTTGCTCACCATGTCCTCGCCGTTGGAGTCTGTCATGAGCATTATGGTGCCGTAGCCGAAGTCGGCATGGGCGGAGGCGATGCCAAAGAGGCGCGACATTGCCAGAAACATCCCGTCGACCGACGCCTGGGCCCGGGCGGGGAGGCTGTTGTGTATGTCGCTCTTCTGGTCGGCGGTGACGGCGGCGCCCTCTGGCGCAGTGTCGAGGTCTTCGCAAGCCTGAAGGGGCAAGAGGAGGGCGGCGAGAGCCGCACACTGAGCGGAATATGTGAGTTTCATGATGTTCGTGTTGAGTTGTTGTTTTCTTGCGCCGGGGCTAGAACGCTATCTTGATTCCGCCAGAGACGGAGCGCACGGCGGTATAGACCGACGTCGTGGCGGACATGAAGCCCTGCCGCGGGTCGAGCCCTTTGCGCTTGGACCACAGGGCGACATTCTCGGCCGTGAAATAGAGGCGGACAGAGCTGAGGAAGACCCTCTCGACCAACTTGGCCGGCACGGTGTAGCCAAAGGTGACATTGTTGAGCGACAAGTAGTTGGAGCTGACGAGAAATCTCGTGGAGGTGCTGTAGCCGTAGGTGTCGCCGTAGTCCAGGCGGGGGACGTCGGTGTGGGTGTTGGTGGGCGTCCAGGCCCGGCGTATGTCGGTGTGCCAATTATATCCGCGGGCGTTGCCGGAGTGCATGAGGTCTGAATATCCACTGTCGAACATTGTCCCGCCGAGCTGGTAGGAGAAAGAGGCCGAGGCGTCGAAGCCGAAGAACTCCACCGTTGTCCCGAAGCCGCCGTGAACCTTGGGCAGGCAGTCGCCCGTGGCCTTGCGGTGCGTCTGCGCCTCGGAGTAGCTCGTCGTCACGACGCGGCGGCCCTGGTCGTCGGTGGTCATGAACTGCGGCGCGCCGTCGGTCGGGTTGACGCCGGCCCACTCGACGATGTTGTAGCGGTACATGCTCTGCCCCTCCTCGTAGACCCTGTTGCCCGTCTCCCACCGCCCGCCAAGCTCTGGGTGGAGCCTGTTAATCCTGTTGCGCGTGAATGCGGCGTTGGCCGTGAGCGTCCACTTGAGCTCGGCGAGCCTCAGCGGCTCGCCGCGGAGGTCTATCTCGACGCCATAGTTGGAGATGGAGCCGATGTTCATGGGGATTGAGGTGTAGCCGTTGGAGGGAGCCACGGGCTTGTTGTAGAGCATGTCGTCGCTCTTGCGGTTGAACCACTCCACCGTGCCGGCCAGGCGCGAGCCCCAGAGGGCGAAGTCCACGCCGGCGTTCCAGTTGGCCATGGTCTCCCACGTCAGGGCCGGGTTGCCCTTGTAGGAGAGCGTGACGTCGGAATATCGGCCGGCGGCGCCGGAGACGGAATACTGGTCGGCATACGCGTAGTCGTTGCCCACGCCGTCGTTGCCCTGCTGCCCATACGAGACCTTGAGCTTGAGCATGTCGACTCTCTGCCACCCCCAGAAGCCCTCCTTGTTGAGCAGCCACCCGGTGGAGACGCTCCAGAAGTTCCCCCACCGCCTGTCGGGGTGGAAGCGGCTGGAGCTGTCGCGGCGGTAGGAGACGCTCGCCAGGTATTTCTCGGCGTAGGCGTAGCTGAGGCGGCCGAACCATCCCGCCGTGGCGTAGCGGTCCTGCGAGCCCCAGACGTATTGGTCCATCGTTACGTTGGAGAGATGCCAGGAGCCGGGGTTGTAGAGGTGCGTGCCGTAGCCGCCAAACGTTGTCGTCCGGCGGTGATACCCGTCGTAGCCCACGGTGAGGTCTATGTCGTGAGCGTCGGCCACCTGCCTGTGCCAATTGCCGACATACTGCTGGTCGAAAGCGTAGGAGCGTATGCTCTCCTGGTCGGCGCTTCCCTCGCTGTTGACGCTCTGCCCCATGTAAGCGTTGGAGAGGGAGCTAGCCTGCGTGTTGTCGAGATAGAAGCCGAAGCGCGCCGAGAGGGTCAGGCCCGGCAGGGCGGTGACGTCGGCCGAGAGGTTGCCCTGAAAGACGTCCACCTCAAAGCGCCTCTTGTCATATTGCAGGTCGCCGAGAGGGTTCGCCTGGGCCATGAACTCGCGGCGGAAAGGCGTCGAGGCGCCGTCGCCATAGTCGTAGTCTACTCGGCCGTTGGTGTGGCTTATGGAGCCGTCGGCATTGCGGACGTAGATGGGGTAGACGGGGGCAATGAAGTTGGCCACGAAAAAGGCGTTCATGGAGCTGGAAGACGACGTCTGGAGCGACGGGTAGTTGAAACGCTGGTGCGTGTATGTGGCGTTGGCGCCCACGTTGAGCCACTCCTTGGCCTGGTAGTCCACCTTGAGGCGCGTGGCGAGGCGCCGGAAGTTGCTGTTCGGGATGACGCCCCCGTCGAAGAGCGAGCCGAGCGAGAAGTAGTAGTCGAAGCGCTCTGTGCCCCCGGAGATGGCGAGGTCATATTGGCTTCGGCTCTGTCGCTTGAAAATCTCGTCCTCCCAGTTGTCGGGCGTGTAGAGGCGCCCGTCGGCGGAATATCCGAGCGTGGCCGCGGGGTTGAGCCGTCCGTCGGCGCCTATGAGTTCCTCGCCGTCGGGCAGTGTCCATATCCCGTAGCCCGTGGCGGTGGGCGTCTGCGAGGAGTTGCTCGTGTTGACGAGGATGGCGTTGGCGCGGCTGTGCGCCTCGTCGGCCGAGAGTTCCCGGCGGTAGAGGTAGTAGTTGCGAAAGGCGGCGTAGGCCGTCTCGTAGTATTCCGCCGGGTCGCGCAAGACGTCGTAGTTCTCAACCTCGCGGGAGTTCGCGCCCCACCTGCCCTCGACGGTTATCCGCGCCTCGCCCTTTCGCCCCCGCTTGGTGGTGACCATGACAATCCCGTTGGCGCCGCGCGCGCCATAGAGGCTCGTCGAGGCGGCGTCTTTGAGGACCGTGATGTTCTCGATGTCGCCCGTCGAGAGCGTCGAGAGGTCGCCGTCGAAAGGCATCCCATCCACGACGTAGAGCGGGGCCGTGCTGGCGTTGAGGCTCCCGACGCCGCGGACGAGGACCGTCGAGCCCGTGCCCGGCTGCCCGTTGGCGCTGAGCGTCTGCACGCCGGGCATCACGCCGGCCAGCGCCGACGAGACGTTGGAGACCTGCCTCTTCTCCAGCGTTGCCGCCCCCACGACGGCCGCCGAACCCGTATAGGCGCCCTTGGTCGTCGTCCCATAGGCCACGACGATGACCTCGTCGACCTCCGCCCGCTCCTCCCGTAGCGTGGCGTCGGTCTGCCCCTGCGCCGTGTTGATGTCGGCCGGCGTCATCCCGAGGAACGACGCCTGGAGGATTGGCGTGCCGTCGACGGTTATCGAGTACCGGCCGTCGACGTCGGTCACGACGCCCACCGTCGTACCCCTGACGACAACGGCCACCCCGGGGAGAGGATTGCCGCGCTCGTCGCGCACGGTGCCGCTGACAGTCCTCTGTTGCGCCAGCGACAGGGCGGACGTCAACATGAGCGAGGCGGAGAGCGCCATAGTCCTAAAGTTTTTCCGCATGGTGTTGTCTGAGATTGGTGTGTCGGCGAGGGACGGGACAATGGGAGCGTGTTCGCCAGGGTGGTGGATGGCCGCCGCTCCGCTCCCTCGCCATTGATCTTAATAGTTCTAGTTTGAGACAAAACTAGCAACAAAAACAGAACTATTCAAACAACTGAGCGGAAATCATGGGGACATAGTCCGTCGACGTTGAGGTCGTGCAGAGCCAAGGCCGCGTGGACTGCGCGGTCAAGACACGGACCGACGTATACGTCTTAGAGTTCAAGCTCGACGGCTCCGCCGCCGACGCCCTTCGGCAGATTGACGCCAAAGGCTACGCCCGTCCCTACGAGGGAGGCGCATTGGCTGTCCACAAGGTAGGCGTCGGCTTCTCGTCCGCCACGGGGACAATCGGCGAATGGCGCGAGGCATGAGCCTCAGCCCATCATGGCCTCAAGCCGGCGCAAGGACTCCGCCACGGCAAACTTCTCGCAATGGCGCGCCGCCGCCTCGGCGCACCGCCGCCTCAAAGCCCCGTCGGACACGGCGTCAATCAGCGCCTCGGCCATGGCCCCGGCATCGCCGACGGGGACGAGGATCCCGCAACGGCCGTCGTCGAGAGCCTCGCGCGAGCCCGTCGGGGCGTCGGTGGCCACAATCATGCGGCCGAGGGCCAAAGCCTCGGTGAGGGCCACGGCCAGGCCCTCGAACTTCGACGAGAGGACGAAGACCGAGCACGCGGCGACCCACGGCATGGGGTTGGGCAAGAAGCCCAGGAACTCGACATTGCCCTCCTCGCCAAGGTCGCGCACCAGCGCGCGGACGCGCCCCTCGTCGGGGCCTTTGCCCACGATGCGCAGCGGGGGCAACGCAGGACGGCGGCGACGGGCGGCGTGGTAGGCGCGGACGAGCGTCGTATAGTCCTTTTGGCTCTCGTTGATGCGCGCCACCATGAGGATATACTCCCCCGGCGGGACGGCATATTCGGCGGCGGCGGCGCGGAGGGCGGCGGCGTCGAGCGGGTTGTATATCGTGGCGAACTTGCCGGCAATTTCGGGGAACAGCCCCACGGCCTCGCGCCGCATGGCCTCGCTGACCACCGCCACGCCGTCGTAGGCGCCCAGCTTGCGCCCGAGCCGGCGCAGGCGGCGAGGCTTGCCGTGGCAATAGTCGCGCATGGAGAAGTGGAAAAAGGCTACCCGGCGCACGCGCAACCCCGCCAGGAGGCCGCCCTGCATGGCGTCGAAATCGACCACGGCGAAAGCGCCGCGGGCCAAGCGGCGAAGACCGAACCAATGCATGACGCGCCGGACGGGACGCAGAGCTACCTCCTCGACAATCTTCTCCAGGCGGCTGAGACCCACGACCACCTTCTTGCGCGCCAGGGCGGTCAGCGCACCTCCGCCCACAAGATGCACAACCCTCACCGACGGCGGCACGAAGCGGCTCAGGACCTCCGAACCAGCATATTCGTCGGCTATGACAAGCACGGCGTCGTAGCGCGCGGGGTCTAGACCGGCAAGGTAGCGCACAAGGGCGATGTCAATCCCGCCGTCCAGGAAGCGGCTGACGCAAAAAAGAATCCTCCTCTTCTCCATCAATCGTTTTTTTTTTTCTGGCGCATCCACACGCGGGGGCGGCGCCGCCTGTTCTGTCGCATTCCATGTCCCCCCTCGGACAATTCGGGGGCGCGAAGTGCCACTTCCGCGCCTTTCTACGCACGAGGACGAACAACGTCCACATTTCAAACCACATATTTATTTGGTAACTTTGCGGGTTAGGAACACAGCAAAGCTAGCGAAAACGAGATGAAACGAACCCGAGTCGGCCGTTGGCTCTACCAGCCCTACAAATACCTGGTCCTGCTGCCCCTCTTTGTGGCGGACACGGTCTTCTTCACCCTAGGCACATGGATTCTGAGCGCGTTCTCCGCCACCGCCGCGGGCAAGGCCGGCAAGGCGTGGGCCAAGGTCGTCCAGTGGCTGACGCCCATGCCCGTGCGCCTCGTGGGGCGCAAGAACGTCGAGCCGGGGCAGTCGTATGTCGTCGTGGCCAACCACCAGAGCGCCTACGACATCATCATGGTGTATGGGAGCCTGCCCATCGACTTCCGTTGGATAATGAAAAAGGAGCTCCGCGACGTCCCCGTCCTGGGCTTCGCCTGCGAGAAGTGCGGGCACATATTCCTCGACCGCTCCTCCGCCCGCGGCGCATGGCGCAGCCTCCAAAAGGCCAAGTCGATTCTGCGCGACGGGGTCTCGGTCGTCATCTTCCCCGAGGGGCACCGCAGCGGCCGGCCCGAGATGAACCGCTTCAAGAACGGCGCGTTCCGCATGGCCTTTGAGCTGGGCCTGCCCATGCTCCCGGTGTCGATAAAAGACACGTGCCGGGTCATGCCGTCGGGCCTGGCGTCGCTCCGGCCCGGCCGGGTCACGCTGACAATCCACAAGCCCATAGCCCCCCAGGACTACGAGGGGCGGCGCGACGAACTCATAGACACGCTGAGGCGCACGATAGCCTCGGCGGTGTAACCCACCCTCCCACAGGAACCGAAACAACGACAAATGGATTTTGAACAAGAGATTGCCAGGCGCCGCACATTCGCCATCATCAGCCACCCCGACGCCGGCAAGACCACGCTGACCGAGAAGCTGCTCCTCTTCGGCGGGGCGATCCACGTGGCGGGGGCCGTCAAGAGCAACAAGATAAAGAAGACGGCCACGTCGGACTTCATGGAGATAGAGAAGCAGAGGGGCATCTCGGTGGCCACGTCGGTCATGGGCTTCGAGTACGACGGCCACAAAGTCAACATCCTCGACACCCCCGGCCACCAGGACTTCGCCGAAGACACCTACCGCACCCTGACGGCCGTCGACTCGGTCATCATCGTCATCGACGCCGCCAAGGGCGTCGAGACCCAGACGCGCAAGCTCATGCAGGTGTGCCGCATGCGCAAGACTCCCGTCATAGTCTTCGTCAACAAGATGGACCGCCCCTGCGGCGACCCTTTCGACCTGCTCGACGAGATTGAGAGCGAGCTGCAGATTGGCGTCCGCCCGCTGAGCTGGCCCATAGGCTCCGGCGACACTTTCCGCGGCGTGTATAACATCTTCGAGAGGAACCTCTACCTCTACGAGCCCAGCAAGCAGACCGTCCAGGAGGGCGTCGGCGTCGAGCTCGGCTCGACGGCGCTCGACGACCGCATTGGCGACGCGGCCGCCCACCGCCTGCGCGACGACCTGGAGACCGTCGAGGGCGTCTACCCGGAGTTCGAGACGCGGACATACCGGCGCGGCGACGTGGCCCCGGTCTTCTTCGGCTCGGCCCTGAACAACTTCGGCGTGCGCGAGCTGCTCCACTGCTTCCTCTCCATAGCCCCGCCGCCACAGCCGAGCCACGCCGAGGAGCGCGACGTCGAGCCGCAGGAGAAGAAGTTCTCCGGCTTCGTCTTCAAGATTCACGCCAACATGGACCCCAACCACCGCAACCGCATAGCCTTTGTCAAGGTGTGCAGCGGCCGCTTCGAGCGCAACAGGGGCTACCGCCACGTCCGCCTGGGCAAAGACCTCAAGTTCTCCAGCCCCACGGCGTTCATGGCCGACAAGAAGAGCGTCATCGACGAGGCGTTCCCCGGCGACATCGTGGGCCTGCCCGACACCGGCAACTTCAAGATTGGCGACTCGCTGAGCGAGGGCGAGGCCATCCACTTCCGCGGCCTGCCGAGCTTCTCGCCGGAGCTGTTCCGATATATCGACAACGCCGACCCCATGAAGGCCAAGCAGCTGGCCAAGGGCATAGACCAGCTCATGGACGAGGGCGTGGCCCAGCTGTTCGTCCACCAGTTCAACGGCCGCAAGATTATCGGCACCGTGGGTGCCCTCCAGTTCGAGGTCATCGAGTACCGCCTGCTCCACGAATATGGCGCCCGGTGCCGCTACGAGGGCCTGTCGCTCCACAAGGCGTGCTGGATTGAGAGCGACGACGAGGCCGAGCTGCGGGAGTTCAAGAAGCGCAAAGCCCAGTACATGGCCAAGGACAAGGACGGGCGCGACGTCTTCCTGGCCGAGAGCGGCTTCATGCTCCAAATGGCGCAGCAGGACTTCAAGAACATCCGCTTCCACTTCTCCAGCGAGTTCTGAGCAGCGTCGTCGCCACAGGCACAGGCAAAATTTTCCGACCCGCCCATGGGCGCATAAAGATAAAAAGCATATCTTTGTGGTCGGTTTTGGCTCCGTAGTTCAATGGATAGAATGTCAGATTCCGGTTCTGATGATTGGAGTTCGAGTCTCCACGGGGTCACAAGAGCAGAAACTTTTTTCATACAGACGCTGGTCTGTTGCGGCACGCACGCACAGGTCAGCGTCGTTTTTTTGGCAAAAAAGCACTAATGGCAAAGGAGTACAACTTCAGAGAGATTGAGAGCCGCTGGCAGAAGCGTTGGGTGGACGACGAGACGTACAAGGTCTGCAGCGACCCCGACAAGCCCAAATATTACGTCCTCGACATGTTCCCCTACCCCTCCGGCGCCGGGCTCCACGTCGGGCACCCGCTGGGCTACATAGCGTCGGACATCTTCGCCCGCTTCAAGCGCCACAACGGCTTCAACGTCCTCCACCCCATGGGCTACGACGCCTATGGGCTCCCCGCCGAGCAATATGCCATCCAGACGGGCCAGCACCCCGCCGTGACGACCGAGCAGAACATCCGCCGCTACCGCGAGCAGCTCGACAAGATGGGCTTCAGCTTCGACTGGAGCCGCGAGGTGCGCACGTGCGACCCGGCCTACTACAAGTGGACGCAGTGGGCCTTTGAGAAGATGTTCGGCTCGTTCTACGACACCAAGCTCAACAAGGCGCGCCCCATCGAGGTCCTGACCTCGCTCTTCGCCAAGGGCGGCACGGAGGGCGTCAACGCCGCCCAGACCGACGCGCTGACCTTCACGGCCGACGAGTGGAACGCCAAGAGCAAGGCGGAGCAGCAGCAGACGCTGATGAACTACCGCCTGGCCTACCTTGGCGACATGATGGTCAACTGGTGCCCCGCCCTGGGGACGGTCCTGGCCAACGACGAGGTGGTCGAGGGCGTGTCGGTGCGGGGCGGGCACCCCGTGGTCCAAAAGGTGATGAAACAGTGGTGCCTGCGCGTCTCGGCCTACGCACAGCGCCTCCTCGACGGCCTGGAGGCCGTGGAGTGGTCAGACTCGCTCAAAGAGACCCAGCGCAACTGGATTGGCCGCTCGGAGGGCGCCGAGATGAAGTTCAGGGTCAAAGGCTCCGACGACGAGCTGACCATCTTCACCACGCGCGCCGACACGGTGTTTGGCGTGACGTTCATGGTCCTGGCCCCGGAGAGCGAGTATACGGCCCGCCTGACGACCCCGGAGCAGCGCGCCGCCGTGGAGGCCTACGTGAGCCAGACGAGCAAGCGCACCGAGCGCGAGCGCATTGCCGACCGCAAGGTGACGGGCGTCTTCACCGGCTCCTATGCCATCAACCCCCTGACGCTGGAGGAGATCCCGATATGGGTCGGCGACTACGTCCTTTCGGGCTACGGGACGGGGGCCATCATGGCCGTGCCGGCCCACGACAGCCGCGACTACGCTTTCGCCAAGGCCTTTGGGCTGGAGATTCGCCCCGTGGTGGAGGGCGCGGACGTCAGCGAGCAGAGCTTCGACGCCAAGGAGGGGACGGTGTGCAACTCGCCCATGGCGGGCCGCGAGGCCGTCGGCGGGCTGTGCCTAAATGGGCTGACCATACGCCAGTCCATCGCCGCCACCAAGAAGTTCATCGCCGAGCGGGGGATTGGCCGCGTCAAGGTCAACTACCGCCTGCGCGACGCCATCTTCTCGCGCCAGCGCTATTGGGGCGAGCCGTTCCCGGTCTTCTACAAAGACGGGATGCCGCACATGCTGCCCTACGACCAGCTCCCGCTCCGACTGCCCGAAGTGGACAAATATCTGCCGACGGAGAGCGGCGAGCCGCCCCTGGGGCGCGCCAAGGGGTGGCACACGCCCGACGGGAACCCCTACGAGCTGTGCACCATGCCGGGCTTCGCCGGCTCCAGCGCCTACTACCTGCGCTACATGGACCCTCACAACGCCGACGCCCTCGTCTCGCCGGAGGCCAACCACTATTGGCAGAACGTAGACCTCTACGTGGGCGGGGCCGAGCACGCCACGGGGCACCTCATATACTCGCGCTTCTGGAACAAGTTCCTCTTCGACATCGGCGTCTCCAGCACCGAGGAGCCATTCAAGAAACTTGTCAACCAGGGCATGATCCAGGGCCGGAGCAACTTCGTGTACCGTATTAAGGAGACCAACACTTTTGTCTCGGCGGGCCTGAAAGACAAGTACGACGTCACCCCAATCCACGTCGACGTGAACATCGTCTCGGCCGACATCCTCGACGTCGAGGCGTTCAAGCAGTGGCGCCCGGAATACTCCACCGCGGAGTTCATCTTGGAAGACGGCAAGTATGTGTGCGGATGGGCCGTCGAGAAGATGTCGAAGTCGATGTTCAACGTCGTGAACCCCGACATGATAGTGAACCGCTTCGGCGCCGACACCTTGCGGATGTACGAGATGTTCCTCGGCCCCGTCGAGCTGTCGAAGCCTTGGGACACTAACGGCATCGACGGCGTCCACCGCTTCTTGCGCAAGCTGTGGCGCCACTGCTACGCCGACGGGGCGGCCCCAGCGGCCGACGACGCCAAGCCCACCGCCGAGGAGCTGAAGAGCCTCCATGCGTGCATCAAGAAAGTGACGGAGGACATCGAGCGGTTCTCGTTCAACACGTGCGTGAGCCAGTTCATGATAACCCTCGGCGAGCTGCAGGGGCTGAAGTGCCACAAGCGCGCCATCCTGGAGCCTTTCGTCGTGCTTCTCGCCCCGTTCGCCCCCCACGTTGCCGAGGAGATTTGGCACGACATGGGCCACGAGACGACGGTGTGCGACGCCCAGTGGCCGGAGCTGGACGAGGCGTATCTCGTCGAGAGCGTCGTCAAATATCCGGTGGCGTTCAACGGCAAGACGCGCTTCACGATGGAGTTCGCCGCCGATGCCGACCCCAAGGCCATCGAGAACGCCGTTGTCGGCTCGGAGCAGGCGGCCAAGTATATCGACGGCCGGCCGGTGCGCAAGGTCATCGTCGTGCCGGGCAAGATGGTGAACGTGGTGGTCTAGTCCGGGCCGCCGCGCCGCGACAAGAGCCGCCCCGCCATGCGTCGTCTTGGCGGGGCGGCCTCGTCTTGCATGTGGGCAAAAAAAGCGGGGACGCGCCATCGGCGCGCCCCCGCAAGACTTTCGCGCAACGCGCGGTCAGAACGGCAGGTCGTCCGCCCCGTCTCCCGCACCCTGCGCCATCTGAGGTGCCGACGGGGCTTGCGGGGCCTGGTTCTGCGCGGGCTGCGGGGCTATGGGCTGGGGCTGGTAGCCGCCCTGCGGCTGCTGATAGGCGGGCTGCTGCTGGTAGCCTCCCTGCGGCTGCTGATAGGTCTGCGGCTGCTGGTAAGAGGTTTGCGGCTGCTGGTAGCCCATCGGGGCCTGCGCGCTATATGGGGTTATCCGCCATGCGTTGAGGCGGTTGAAGAAGACAACCCGGCCCTCCGGGTTCGTCCACTTGCGCCCTTGCAAATCGAAGTCCACCATGACCTCCTGCCCGACCTGGAACTGGTCGACAATCGTGGTGCGGTTGTTGGTCAGCTGAAAGAGGACATGCTCCGAGTATTGACTGCTGGGACTCGAAATCTCCAAGACGAACTCGCGGACAGAAAACGTCTCCGTCCTCTGCACCGTGTCATGAATCTCCTCTATTTTCCCGATTACTTGCATATTGTCTTATGTTTATCTTTTGTTCACCAATGGCGACGCCGCCCAAATGCGGCAATGCAAAATTAAACATTTGTTTTGACTGCGCCGACCTAAATAGTCGCCACAAGAAGAAGCGCACAAGACCAGCCCCCGCGCCCGCCTAGACCCTGTTGCACCGCCCGAAGAAGCCAATCTCCTCAAGCCCGCGCCTCAGGGCCTCCTCCTCCTGGTCGGTCAGGTTTTGGAACGGGACCCTGTTCGGCCCCAAGTCGAAACCTATGAGCTTCATAATCCTCTTGCCCGCCACGATGTTGCCGCGGAACCGGCATATGACGTTGATGACGGCCTGCGCGAAGTTCTGCCTCTCTTGCGCCTCGGCCAGGTCTCCGCGGCCCCACGCCTCGACAATCCCGACAAGCTCTCGGCCGTTATAGTTCGTGGTCCCGCCAATGCCCCCGCGGGCGCCGCCCTGCGCCAGGCTCGGCAAGATTGTCTCGTCCTGCCCATGGAGGATGTCGAACTTGCCGTCGGCATAGAGGCGGCACTGGTTGTACTCGTAGAGGCTCTCGTAGGTGTACTTGATTCCGGCAAAGTTGGGAATCCGCCCATCGACGGCCCGCAGGAAATCGACCATGGGCAGGCAGGCCCCGTTGAACGCCGGGATGTGGTAGTAGTAGAAAGGCAGGCGCGGAGCGGCGGCGGCGATGGCCTCGCAATATTCGACAAGCTCCTCGACCCGCCCAATCTTGGGGAACGGCGGGGCCATGGCCCCTATGCCCCAGGCCCCGACGTCGGCGGCGTGCCTGGCCAGGCGCGCGCTCTCGCGCAGGCAGCAACTGCCCACGTGGACAATGACCTTGAAACCCTCTGGGGCCTCGGCCACCCACTTCTCGGCCAGGGCCACGCGCTCTTCGGCCGTGAGCATATAGCCCTCGCCCGAAGAGCCGTTGACGAAGACGCCCCGCAGCCCGTTCCCGCGGAGCATCCGGGCGTAGTCGCCAATTGGGGCGAGGTTGACGTCGCCGTTGGCAAGCATCGGCGTGAAAGGGGCATCGATAAGCCCGACAATTTTTTCCATAACTATGTGCGGATATTAAAATGTTTCTCGTGAGTGTCACTCCACATTGTCCGTTGTGGGACGGAGGAAGACAAGTTGCAAGACGAGCGCCACGGCCACGACGCCGCCCAACAGGGCGAAGCCCAGTCCCAGCCGCCCGTCGTCGGTGAGGCGGCCAAGCACCTGCGTGACGGCCGCCCCCGCAAAGACCCCCACCATGTTCATGACCCCGTAGGCCGTGGCGCGCTGGCGGGCCGATATCACCTGACAGAGGATGGGCATATTGTTGGCGTCGAAGATTCCGAAGCCAAGGCCGAAGAGCAGACCCGCCCCGACAATGGCCACGGCATTGCCGCCATAGCCCAAGAGGACGAGGGCGGGAATCGTCATGCCCAGGCCGATGGCGCTGGTGTAGATGCGCCCGCGGATGTTGCGCCTCACCCAACGGTCGGACAAGACGCCGCCCACGATGACGCCCACAAACGACGAGGCCGCTATGGTTATCGTCGAGATGGGGCCGGCCTGGGCCATGGAGATGCCGAAGCTCTGGGCGAAGAGGGTCGGCAGCCAATTCTTAGTGGCCCACCCGGGCAGGCTTGGAGCGGCGAAGTAGAAGAGGATGACCCAAAAGGCGACGTTGGAGAGCACCACGGCAAGCCCCTTGAACGGATTGACCGCGCGCCTCCCGCCGTCGGCGCGCCCGCCGCCCCAGCCGCGGTCGTGGAGCAGGGGGATGAGCAGGGCGGCATAGACCATGCCGACAATCCCGAACCAATGGAAAGTGGAGTGCCACGAGACGGCCGCCGCCACCGCGGCTCCGAAGCCGCCCACGGCCTGGCCGACATAGAGACCCGTCATGTGGAGGCCGACTGCCAACGAGCGCGACCTGCCCTCGTGCCACTCGGCTATGAGCGACAGGGCCGAGGGGATGTAGAGAGCCTCGCTGACGCCCATGACGGCGCGGAGGACATAGAGTTGCGAGAACGTCGAGGCGTAGCCCATGAGGAACGTGACGCCGCTCCACACGAAGAGGCTAGCCACGATGAGCCACTTCTTGCTGAAACGGTCTGCCACGATTCCGGCAAACGGGCTCACGATGCCATAAATCCACAAGAAAGCGGCCATGAGCGCGCCGAAAGCCTCCGCCTGACGAAGCTCGGCTATGTCGACCCGCATGGCGTCTTGCATGGTCGAAAGCATCTGGCGGTCCATATAGTTGAGCAGCGCCACGACCCACAGGAGCGCCACGACGAGCCAGGGGTAATATTTTCTCTCTTTCATCGTCAGCTATGTCTAATTTGGGCGCAAGATAACGCTTTATATTCTATCAACGGCTAGGCATAGCAAATTATTTTGCTTTATTTTTAGGACAAAACTAAACAGACCGCAACAGCACGTGTTCCACGGACGGGACGTGAGCCGCCCATGAGCCAAGGCGCGAAATCCGTGGCGATTTCTTTCCAGCCCCACCCCAAAATACCTTTTTCGCAGTATTGACAAGGCAGACACTGAGGCATAACTTTGCACCAAAACAGAACAACCAAACACACAAACATGAACATTAGGACAATCTGGGCGACAGCAATAGTCGCCATGGGGCTCGCGGCGTGCGAGACCGACGGGCCCAGCACGCCCACGGTGGCAGACGTGCAAGCAACATATGTAGGCCACTCGCTAACGTCGTTCTACGACCGCGACATACTCTCGCAAAACGACTCGGTGCGCGTCGTGGCCAACGCCGACGGCACGGCCACGGTGACGCTCACCTCGCAGACGTGGGGGACGACGACGATACCCGACGCCACGATGAGCGTGGCGCCAGACGGGACGCGGATTCTGAAAGGGAGCGGGACGTCGCTCATGGCCGGACACGGCGGAGGCGCCGCCAGCTCCTACCCGGCCACGCTCGACACCGCCAGCATCAGCTCGCCGTCCAACGCGCGATTCCGCTTCTACGTGCCGGCCGTCATGGGCGGGACGCGCATCAACTTCACCACCGGGCAGCCCTCCGCCAAGCGCATCGTGGCCGGGACGTACGCGGGCCACACGGCGGCCTCGTTCCAATACCGCCCAACGCCAATGTACGCCAACGACCAGCGGGCCAGCGTGACACTCGGCGACGGCGACACCCTGACGGTGACCCTGACCTCGACCACGTGGGGGACGTTCACGGCCCGCAACGCCGCGGTGACCGAGGCAAACGGGACGTACACAATCTCCGGCGGGGGGCAGGTGCGGATGTCGATGCCCGGCGGGACGCCCAACACCTATCAGTTCACACTCTCAGCCACGACCAACGCCGCACGGACAGACTATACGTTCACGTGGACCGTACCGGCGGTCATGGGCGGCGTCTCGCTCGTCTTGCGCCCCGGCGCGGCCCCGGAGACGGCACAGGCGGAGAGCGCCCAGGAACACTAGACTTAGGGGAAAATGTCTGCCATAATCAAGACTTCGCGCCTCGCGCCCGTGGCGGCGGCCTTGCTGTCGCTACAGGCCTGCGACGGCATCTTCGGAGGCCTCTATGACGAGCCGCGGGCCGAAGTGAAAAAGGAGTACGGCTTCATATCCGTCGACGCCGCCACGAACAGCGGCAGGATATACGTCAACGCCACAAGCTACACGGAGTGGCACTACGTGGACTTCAAGACGCGGGAGGTGGTGACCCGCGGGGTGGACGACGCGCCCCCCGCCCAGTGGGACTTCGCCCTCCACCGCTACGACACCAAGACCAACGGCGGGAGCGTGGCCGAGACCGACGCCACGGCGCTGAGCCAGCTGCGGGGAGCGGGAATGCCCGCCGCGGACGCTTTCGACCCCGACACCATGACGACGCGGCGGATTATCGTCGACATGTCGGGCATGATGGAGGGGCGCATAGGCTACGCCGCGTCGCCCTACAACCGCACACTGTCGCGGTGGCTCAACGTCGACACGTCGATAATGCCGCCCGTCTACACCCCGTCGGACCGCGTCTACCTGCTCCGCATGGCGGACGGCGGCACGGCGGCGCTCCGCCTCGCCAACTTCATGAACGACGCCGCCGTCAAGGGCTACATGACGATTGACTACCAATATCCCGCCGAGCTATGACGACATGGAAGACGGCCCTGGCGTCGTCCGCCCTCCTGCTGTCGCTGACGGCCGGGGCCTGGGCGCAACGCCGCGTGACGGGGACAGTGACCGACGAGGCGGGCGCACCGTTGCCGGGGGCTACGGTCAGCGTGCTCGGGGCCAAGGGCCTCGGGGCCTCGGCCAACGCGCAGGGCGCCTATGAACTCCGGCTGCCCGACGGCGGGGCATATACGTTCGTGGCGAAGTTCGTGGGCTACGACGACGCAAGCGCCACAGTGGCGGCAGACGCGGGGCAAGACGCCGAAGTCGGGTTCCGCCTCCGCGAGAGCGACAACATCCTCTATCAGGTTGTCGTGACCGGCACCCGCACGCCCAAACTGCTGAAAGACGCGCCCATAGCCACGCGCGTCATCTCGGCGACGGACATACGGCGCACCGACGCCACGAACATTGGCGACCTCATCGAGACGGAGCTGCCCGGCGTCGAGTTCTCCTACTCCATGAACCAACAGGTTTCGCTCAACATGTCGGGCTTCGGCGGCAACTCTGTGCTTTTCCTCGTCGACGGGGAGCGGCAGGCCGGCGAGACGCTGGACAACGTGGACTACACGCGGCTGAACATGGACAACGTGGACCGGGTCGAAATCGTGAAAGGCGCGGCGTCGTCGCTCTACGGATCCAACGCCATAGGCGGCGTGGTGAACATAATAAGCCGCGAGCCGTCCGAGCCATGGTCGGTGAACCTCAACGCGCGCCGTGGGGCCCACGACGAGCTTCGCCACGGCGGCTCGGTGGGCTTCCGTGCCGGGCGCGTCAACTCGTCGACCAGCGTGCAGCGCACGCAGGTCGACGCCATCAACCTGGCCCGCGGGGCCCGCGACGAGCAGGTTGGCGACTACAGCGTCGTTTTCGGATATAAGACGCTCAACGTCAAGGAGCGCCTCGTTGTCCGCGCCGCCGAGGGGCAGCGGTTCACCGCCCGCGCGGGATACTTCTTCCGCGAGAGGGACGCCTCGGCATCGCAGAAAGACCGCTACCGCGGCTTCTCCGCCGGGCTGAAAGGCAATTGGGAGATTGGGGCCGCCGACAACCTGGAGCTGTCGTACTCGTTCGACCAATATGACAAGAGCGACTACCTCGTGGCGTCGCAACTCGACGTGCGCGACTACAGCAACGTCCAGCACATTGCCCGCGGCCTCTACAACCACACCTTTGCCGGCCGCCACATCCTGACCGTCGGCGGCGACTATATGCGCGACTACCTGATGTCCTACCAGTTTGCGGGCAACGGCAGCCACACCCAGCACACCACCGACGCCTTCGCCCAGATAGACTGGACACCCGTCGAGAGGCTCAACGTCATAGGCGGCGTCCGCTTCGACCACTTCTCGGCAGCGCGGCTGTCTCACGTGTCTCCCAAGGTGGCGCTGATGTACAAGGCGGGCAACTGCGCCCTCCGCGGCTCCTACGCGGGCGGCTTCCGCGCCCCGACGCTCAAAGAGATGCACATGGACTTCTTCATGGGCAACATCTTCATGATATACGGCAACGAGAGCCTGCGCCCGGAGGCGAGCCACAACTTCTCCCTCTCGGCGGAGTATCTCAAGCGGAGGCACAGCCTCACCGTCATGGGCTACTTCAACATTGTCGACGACCGCATCACGACGGCATGGAACCAGGCCCGGCACGGCATGGTCTACACCAACATGGCGCGCCTGCAGGTGGCGGGCGTCGACGCCAACGCCTCCGGCAACTACCCCAACGGAATCTCGTGGAGGCTCTCCTACGCCTTCGCCCACGAGCACATCCGGCGCGGGCAGCCGAGTGTGTCCTCGACACGGCCCCACTCGGCCACGGCGCGCCTGGCCTACGACAAGGACTGGAAAAACTATGGGCTGAGCGTCGCCCTCATGGGCCGCCTCCTCTCCAGGGTCAAGACCGACGTCTACACCGAGCTGACATCCTACGAGCGAACCGCCGAGCAGACCTACCCCGGCTACACCCTCTGGAAGCTCACACTGCGGCAACGCGTGTGGCGCGGGATAACAATCTCGACCACAGCCGACAACATCTTCAACTACCGGCCCAAATATTACTACAGCAACTCGCCCACGACGATTGGCACGACGTTCTCGGCGGGAGTGTCGCTCGACATTGAGCGGATGTTCAAGAGACAAGACACATGACAAGAAAGACAACACTAGCGGTGGTGGCAGTGGCCGCCGTCGCCACGGCGCTAGGCTTGGCCGCGTGGAGGATTTTCTTCTCCCCCACGCGCATTGCGTTTATCAACTACCAGGTCATAACACTGGGCGAGATTGCCCGCGCCAACGACCTGCCGCGCGTCGAGCTGGCGTCGCTCGACGCGGCGGACGTCGACGACATCGGCCGTTTCGACTTCGTACTCATCAACGGCATGGGGCTGCGAATCACCGCCGAGCAGAGGGCTAAAATCCAGGCCGCCGCCGACAACGGCGTGGGCGTCGTCACGACCATGGCCACGAACCCCGCCAACGACATCACCTCTGCCGACTCCGCCACCGTGGCGACAATCAAGGGATACCTCGGCGGCGGCGGACGAAGCAACTACCGCAACCTCCTGGCCTTCATCCGCCACGCAGTGGGCGGCAAGGCCCCTGGCGACGAGGCCATAGCGCCCCCGGCCCTGCACGAGGCCAGGCTGTTCTACCATCCCGACCCGGCAAACCCCGACGGCGAGTGGCCAGGCTTCGACACCCTGGCGGAGTATGAGGCGTTCCTAGCCGCGAACGGGCTGACGCGCCCCGGCTCGCCGCGCATAGTCCTGACCGGGCAGATGGGGCCGCCGGAGAACCTCATTGCCCAATTGGAGAAGACGGGCAACGTCGTCTACCCCGTCCGCAACTTCCACGCCCTCCTGGAGCAGGGCATGGCGGACTCCATAGCCCCCTCGGCAATGATAAACATGGCGCACGGGCGCTTGGGCGACGCCGCCGTGGACTTCCTGCGGCGGCACGACATACCGCTCTTCGCCCCGCTGAACGTCAACCGCCTCGCGGCGGAGTGGGAGGACGACAAGATGGGGATGAGCGGCGGCCTCTTGTCGCAGAGCGTCGTGACGCCGGAGATTGACGGCGCCATCCGCCCCTACGCCCTCTTCGGCCACTATGCCGGAGCCGACGGCCTCCACTACGCCTCGACAATCGGGGGGCGCCTGGAGAAGTTCGTCGAGACGGTGAACCGCCACGTGGCCCTGCGGGACAAGCCCAACAGCGAGAAGCGGGTGGCCATCTACTACTACAAGGGGCCCGGCCAGAACGGCCTCACGGCGGCGGGCATGGAGGTCGGCCCGTCGCTCTTCAACCTGCTCGTCAAGATGAAAGCCGAGGGCTACAGGGTGGACAACCTGCCCGCCTCGGCCGACGAGCTTGTAAAGATTATAGCCCGCCAAGGGTCGGTCTTCAACGCCTACGCCACGGGGGCCAAGCGCGACTTCTTGCGCAACGGCAGCCCGGAGCTGATCTCGCGAGAGAGCTACGAGGCGTGGGCGCAGGCGGCCTTGCGCCCCCCGATGATGGCCGCCGTCGAAGCCATCGACGGCGCCTTTCCCGGCTCCTACCTGTCGACGAGCGCCGGCGAGCTGGCGTTGCCTCGCATCCTGATGGGCAACGTCGTCCTGCTCCCCCAACTGGCGGCGGGCGCCGGCAACGACGACTTCGCCATTGTCCACGGGACCGACGCCGCCCCGCCCCACGCCTACGTGGCCTCCTACCTGTGGGCGCGCTACGGCTTCCGGGCCGACGTCATGGTCCACTTCGGGACTCACGGCAGCCTGGAGTTCACGCCGCGCAAGCAGGTGGCGCTGAGCGACAGCGACTGGCCCGACGCGCTTGTCGGCCCCACGCCCCACCTCTACGTCTACGCCATAGACAACGTGGGCGAGGGCGTCATAGCCAAACGCCGCTCCTACGCCACGCTGCAGACATACCTGACCCCGCCATTCATGGAGAGCGACGCGCGCGGGACATATAAGGAGCTGAGCGCGGCAATCGGGCAATACAACAACCTGCCCCAGGCCGACGGAAGCCCCGACGCCTACGCCGCGGCCCAAAAAGTCAAACGGCTCACGGTGGAACTGGGCATCCACCGCGAGCTCCGCCTCGACAGCGCGGAGGCGACCCCCTGGGGCGAGGGGGAGATTGCCCGCATCGAGGCTTTTGCCGAAGAGCTGGCGAGCGAGAAGATAACCGGCGAGCCATACACCATGGGCGTCCCCTACCGCGAGGAGCGAATCCGCAGCACCGTCATGGCCATGGCGACCGAACCCATAGCCTACTCGACGCTGGCTCTCGACAAGCTGAGGGGCAGGGCCACAGCCGACGCCGAGAAGCACAGGCAACTGTTCTCCCGCCGCTACCTGGAGCCGCCCGCGACCTCGCCACACGCCTGCTCGACGGCGGCGCGACGCCGACCGACGCCACCATATGCGCCACGGCGGGCGTAACGGCCGCCGAACTAGAGTGGGCCCGGCAGGTGGAGAGGACGGCGCGAGGGAGGGCTGGCGGCAGGGCCGACGGCCACAGCGGAGCCACGGCCCGAGGCGAAGCCCCGACCAAAGAGGAGAGAGAGAAAGCCCGCGCCATTGTGGAGATTGAGCGCACGATACGCAACGTCGGCAACTACCGCCAGGCTCTCAAGGAGAGCCCCGGGCGTGAGCTCAACTCGCTCATCGCCGCCATGGCCGGGGGCTACACCCACCCCTCGCCCGGCGGCGACCCCATTGTCAACCCCAACAGCCTGCCCACGGGTCGCAACCTCTTCGCCATCAACGCCGAAGCCACACCGAGCGAACAGGCCTGGGAGCGCGGCAAGGCACTGACCGACGATGCCATACGGATGTACCGCGAGCGCCACCACGACTCCATCCCCCGCAAGATGAGCTACACGCTGTGGAGCGGCGAGTTCATCGAGACCGAGGGCGCCACCATAGCCCAAGTCCTCTACGCCCTGGGCGTCGAGCCCATCCGCGACGTCTTCGGCCGCGTGACCGACCTCCGCCTCATCCCCTCGGAGGAGCTAGGGCGCCCCCGCATCGACGTCGTGGTGCAGACCAGCGGCCAACTGCGCGACATTGCCGCCTCGCGCCTCTTCCTAGTCTCGCGCGCCGTCGAGATGGCCGCAGCCGCCACTGGCGACAAGTTCGACAACTTCGTGGCCCGGGGCGTGGTCGACTCGGAGCGTGCGCTGATAGAGAAAGGCGTGAGCGCCAAGGAGGCCCGCGAGGCGTCGACCCGCCGCGTCTTCGGCGGCCTCGACGGGCGCTACGGCACGGGCATGGCGGGCATGGTGCAGAGCGGCGACCGATGGGAGAGCCGCGACGAGATTGCCGCCGTCTACCTGCACAACATGGGCGCATACTACGGAAGCGAAAAGGAGTGGGAGCAGGTGCGCCAATACGCCCTGGAGGCGGCGCTGACGAACACCGACGCCGTAATCCAGCCCCGGCAGAGCAACACGTGGGGCGCACTTAGCCTCGACCACGTGTATGAGTTCATGGGCGGGCTGAACCTGGCCGTGAGCAACGTGACCGGCAAAGACCCCGACGCGTACCTGAGCGACTACCGCAACCGCAACCACGTGCGCATGCAGGAGCTGAAAGAGGCCATAGGCATCGAGAGCCGCACGACGATTTTCAATCCCGCCTACATCCGCGAGAAGATGGGCGGCAAGGCGGCCTCGGCGAACACCTTTGCCGAGATTGTGCAAAACGCCTACGGGTGGAACGTCATGAAGCCCGACGTCGTGGACAACGAGCTGTGGGACGAGGTCTACGCCGTCTATGTGGAGGACAAGTTCAACCTCGGCCTGCGCAGATTCTTCGAGAGCCAAAACCCCGCCGCCCTGCAAGAGATCTCGGCCGTCATGATGGAGACGGCCCGCAAGGGGATGTGGCGCGCCACGCCCGAACAGCTCTCCGGGCTTGCCGCCCTCCACACCGAACTCGTCGCCAGGCACGGGGCGTCGTGCTCGGGCTTCGTCTGCGACAACGCCAAGCTGAGCAGGTTCATGGCCCAAAACGCGTCGGCGGAGCAGTCCGCCAAATATGAGCAGGCCATCCGCGGCATCCGCGAAGTCTCGGCCGCCAACGACAAGGGCGTGGTGCTGAGGCGCGAGCAGATGGGCGGGAGCGACACGACTACGAACGTGGTGAGCAACACCGTCGCCGCCGCCCTCTTTGCCGCCGCCCTCGTCGCGCTGGCCGTGGTGGTGCGCCGTCGCCGTCGGAAGATGTAGGAGTAGGGAGGGGCATGGAGACCGTAGTCCTCGTCATAATGGCACTCGTATGCTTCAACTACGTCTTGAAGCAGACCTGCCGCAAGCCCTGCGCCGTCGGGCTGTCGGCCGCGGTGTGCGCCCTGTTCGTCGGGCTGATGTGGCCCGCGGCCATCGAGCAGTCGAAGAGCCAGATTGCCGCATGGCTTTCCGACGCGAGCTTGATGCTCGACACGGCAACGGTCCTGACGGTCGACGTGGCGCTCCACATGACGTTTTGCGTCGTGGCGGCACAGACTCAGACCTCGGGGCGCATCCGTCCCCTCGTCTTGCGGGTCTACCGCCTCCTGCGGTGGTACCCAGGCGTCCTCATCTTCCCGGTCTTGTTCAGCCTCCTGACCTACTCCATCTTCTCCCTGCCCGGCGTCCCGTTCCCCCTCGTGTCGTGGGGCCTGGGCGGCGTCGTCCTGCTGTCCGTGGCTCTGGGTTCGTGGGGCGTGAAGAGGCTACTGCCCGAAAGGGATATACGCCTGGAGCTCCTCTTCCTCTCCAACGCCCTCGTGGGAGTGCTTGGCGTGGTGGCGACGGTCAACGGGCGCACGGCGGTGGCGGGCGTCGGCGCTGTGGACTGGGCGGCTTTGGCGGGGGTCGCCGCCCTCGTGGCGGCGGGAACGGCTATTGGCGCCGTGGCCTACCGCCATGGGGTGGCAAAGAGAGTACGGAAAATAACCTAGTTCGATGAATTACATTTCAGACATCCTCTATTGGATCTCGACGGGCCTGCTCGTCCCCGTCGTCGTCTTGCTCATCCTCTTCTTCTTGCGCTCGCTGCTCCTCATAGGCAGCTTCTTTGGCCAATATATGGCGATGCGCCGCACGGGCTCGCTCCTGCGCGAAGAGCTGGAGAGCCTCACCGCCTCCGGCGTCGCCGACCTGCCGGGGCGGCTACCCCGCAAAGACCCGTCGCTCGTCGTGGCCTACATGGGCCGCCTGGTCAAGGCCGACAGTGCCGCGGCTCGGCGCAAAGTCATAGCCGACTTTGAGATTGAGGCGGACAAAGACCTCTCGACCTCGAAGACGCTCAGCAAGATGGGGCCCATGCTGGGCCTGATGGGGACCCTAATCCCAATGGGGCCGGCCCTGGTCGGCCTCTCCACGGGCGACATTGCCTCGATGGCATACAACATGCAGGTGGCATTCGCCACGACAGTGGTCGGCCTCTTCTCGGCCGCCATTGGCTTCATAACGCTGCAGGCGAAGCAACGGTGGTATGTGCAAGACGTCACGAACTTGGAATTTGTGGCAGAATTGATAGCCAAGCCAAACAAAACGGAGCCATGAGACGTAGACTGCTAGGCAAGGACAGCGACGATGACGACCCGATGAGCGTCGTGAGCAACCTGTTCGACGCGTCCATGGTCTTCGCCGTGGCGCTGATGGTGGCCCTGGTGAGCCGCTACAACATGACCGAGATGCTGAGCCGCGAGGATTTCACCATGGTGAAGAACCCGGGATGCGAGGACATGGAGATTATAACCAAAGAGGGCGACAAGACAAACCGCTACCGCCCCTCGGAGAGCCAAGACGGCGCCGAGGGCGGCCGCCGCGGCCGCCGCGTGGGCGCGGCCTACGAGTTGGAGAACGGCGAGATTATCTACGTCCCCGAATAGCGGAAAAGGGACGCAACGGCGTCCCCAAGGCGGAGCCGCCACCTCCCGGGGGGGGAGGTGGCGGCTCCTTTTTCCTTATGGAGGTTACGCCCCTATGAGACGAACTCGGCCCGAACTTTCGAGACCACCTCTTTGAGAGCCATGAGGATGTCGGCATCGAGTTCGGAGGAGAGGTTGGCCTTGATTGTGGTGAGCCGCGCCTCTTCGTCGGTTATTGCCGAGACGCGCCCCGTCTTGCGCAGCTCCACGGCCTCGAACGCCGCCCCGACAGCCTCAACCTTGGCGTGCAGATATTCCAAATCGGTGTCGCCGCCGCCTTTCTCAATCCCCTCGTCGATGATGCCCAACATTGTAGCCACGGTCAGCTTTTGCGCCACCAGGCGCCCCACAATGTCGGGCGTGAGCTTGTCGGGGTTGACGAGGTTCAAGGCCAGGTACAGCCCCTCGACCCACGCGCCGGTCATGACCGTGGCGGCAATGTTCATGCGGTTGTTCTCGGTAAGGTATTGGTTGGTGTTCATGTAGACCTCGGAGATGAGGCCCAACGCCTCCTGCCTCGTGAGGTCGTAGCGCTCCAACCTCGAGAGCGTCTCCTCGTCGAGAACCTTCATTATTCCCAGCCGTCGCGTCAGCCCGTTGAGGGTGCCGAGATAATCCACCATGCGTTGCGACTGCCCGAACATCCCCGCCATGCTCATGTCTGTGGCGTAGATTCCGAGATTGAGCGCCATCTTGAGGTTCGACGTGTAGCTGTCGGCCCTGCCGAGCGACGCCAGGAGCTGGTCGTCGAAGCGCACGTCGCTCCCCTTGATCATCTGCGCCACCTCGACCGGAGCCGGCAGAGTGTAGAGTATTGTGCGTGAGCGGTTCAAGTCGTCGTCGCAGACAGCCTTGGCCACAGCCGAAGAGTCCGCGGCCTCGGCATCGTCGAAGTTCTGCGTGGTCTGCGTGCGCGTGCAGGCCGAGAAGAGGATGGCGGCAGAGACAGGTAGGCTGAGAAGTGTGGTTATTTTCATAGTTATAGAACGTTTTTACTCGGCATAATGTCGTTGCCCGAAAATCCGGCTTCCGACCCTGACGATGTTGGCCCCGTGCCTCACGGCGACGTGGTAGTCGTCGGACATCCCCATGCTCAGCAACGAGAACTCCGCACTCGCCGCGAAGCAAGTCCGCCGCAAGTCTGCGAAAATCCGCGCGGCGTTCTCAAAATCGGCCTCTACCCGCGCCTGGTCGTCGGTGTTGGTCGCCATGGCCATGACACCGCGGACCCTGACATTAGGCAGCCCGTCGAGCCCCCCCGACAGCGCAAGCTGGCGCAACTCGTCGGGAGCGAAGCCGAACTTTGTCTGCTCCGACGCCACGTGGACCTGCAACAGACAGTCCACTACCCTGCCGACCTTGCGCGCCTCCTTGTCGATGGCGGCAAGAAGCCTGACGGAATCGACAGAGTGGACAAGGTGGACGTAGGGGACGACATACTTGACCTTGTTGGTCTGCAGATGCCCAATCATGTGCCAACGAATGTCTCCCGGCAACGCGCATTGCTTCTCGGTCATCTCCTGCACCTTGTTCTCGCCGAAATCCCGAAGCCCGGCCCCGTAGGCCTCCATTATGGCGCTCGCGGGGTGCGTCTTCGAGACGGCGACAAGGGTGACCCCCTCAGGCAACGCCGCCCTGACCTGCTGTATGGACTCAGAAATCATCTCTTGAGGCATCGCACGGATGCGCTTTTTGACAAAGATAGCAAAAAAGTCAAAAAAGAAGCTTGACGAAGAGGCCGGAGCGGAGCTTGGGCTCGAACCACGTGGTCTTGGGCGGCATTATGTTGCCGGTGTCGGCAATGTCGGTCAGCTGCCTCATCGAGACGGGGAACAGCGCGAAAGCCACTCGGGCGTCGCCGGCGTCGACAATGCGCTTCAGCTCGCCGAGCCCGCGGATGCCCCCCACGAAGTCAATCCTCCGCGAGCGGCGCATATCGTCTATTCCCAAGATTGGCGTCAGGACGCTGTCGGTCAAGACACTGACGTCGAGGACGCCTATGGGGTCGGAGTCGTCATACGTCCCCGGCTTGGCCGTCAGACGATACCACATGCCGTCGAGATACATCGAGAACTCGTGGAGCCTGGCCGGGGCGACAGGCCTGCCCCCCACCCTCTCGACGGTCATGACCCGCCCCAGGGCCTCCAGGAACTGCCCCTCGGAGAGGCCGTTGAGGTCGCGCACGACGCGGTTGTAGTCCATGATCCGCAACTGGCTGTCGGGGAATATTGCCGCCATGAAGAAGTTGTAGTCCTCGCGGCCCGTGTGGCCGGGGTTCTTGGCGGCGAACTCCCTCCCTATGCGCGCCGCCGCCGCCGTCCTATGGTGCCCGTCGGCGACATAGGTGGCCTCGACCTGGCTCTCGAAGAGGCGCCCTACGGCCTCCACCAACTCGGGGCGCGAGACGACCCACAACCGGTGCCCCACGCCGTCGTCGGCCACGAAGTCATACTCCGGCTCGGCGAGCTTGACGCTCTCCACAATTTCGTCGATGAGTCCGACGGCCTTGTAGGCCAGGAAGACGGGCTCGGCGTTGGCCCCAAGCCGACGCGTCAGGACCATGCGGTCGTCCTCCTTGTCGGGACGCGTCAGCTCGTGCTTGCGGATCCGGCCCTGCTCATAGTCGTCGCACGCCACGGCGGCCACGAGGCCCGTCTGGGCGCGCCCGTCCATGGTGAGCTCGTAGACGTAGTAGGCCGGGGCCTCGTCTTGCGCCATCCACCCATTGTCGACAGCCTTGCGGAAGTTGTCCCTGGCCTTGGAGTAGACGGCATCGGAGTGGATGTCGACACCCGGCGGGCAGTCTATTTCCGCCCTCGTGACGTGAAGCCAACTGCACTCGTCGCCCCCCGCCAGGCGCTCGGCCTCGGCGGTGCTCATGACGTCGTAGGGCGGGCACGACACCCGGCGCGCAATGTCCCTGCGGGGGCGCAACGCTCTGAAAGGTCTCACTTTCACCATAGATATGCGTATGTAAGTTTGCGTAAAGGAGAAAACGGGCGAGAGCGGCACGACACCGCCCCCGTCCGCCCCCCTAAATTAGGCAAAAACTAGAAGCCGAAGTTGACGCCGACAGTGTAGAGGCCGCAAATCTCGTCGGAATAGACGAACTCGCGCTTCTCGTTGTTGAGCAAGTTGTGGGCGTTGAAGAAGAGCTCGACATTGCTGACCGGCGTGTAGCCGACCTTGAGGTTGACAGTGAGCCTCCGCGACAGCTCCACACCCTCGGAGTTATATTTGGTGGCGAAAGTCCGCTTGCCGAGATAGTTGGCGAAAGCCGCAATGTTGAGGCGCTGCAACGGGCGGTAGATGATGCCCAACATCCCGTAGAAGTTCGGCGTGGCCTTGCTCTCCACCCCATTGTCGGTACGGACGCCGAAGTTGCCCGCCAACTGCTGGTTGGCAGCCTGCGTCATGTCGAGCCGGCCGCTCTCGACGAGGGCGCGGATGTCGTCGGCCGTCGTACGGCCGAGGGTGTAGGTGCCGGTGTTGCTGTCGCGGTATGGGGCGAACTGCTGAGTGGTCTGCGCAATGAACTGCTGGACTTGCGCCTCCCTCTCCTGCTCGGAGAGCGACGCGTCCCCCTGAATCTCGGCAAGCCGGGCCGAAACCTGCGCCACCTGCGTGCGCACCGCCGCGCTGGCCTGGGTGAGCAATGCGCCCAAGACCCCCGACTGGCTATACTGATAGTAGTTGTCGATGAGCGTCTTCTGGAAGTTGGCGTTGAGCTTGGCAATGACCTTGGGCGATATGATCCAATCGACGTTGAGGCTCACACCAAACTGGTTTACCTTGTAGGGCAAGACCCCGTACTTTATCGAGGCGCATGTCTGCAGACTGTTTATGAGCTGCGCCACGGACGACGCGCCGTTGAAGTTGCTCAAGACATCCTGCCCGTTGGCCCTGATGTACGCCTCCTCCCCCATTAGCGCGCCGAAGTCCGACGAGTGGGAGAAGAAGGCCTCGGCGTCGACGAGGAGCGCGTCGGAGGGCTTGACGCGGTAGCCGACCTCATAGTTGTCGGTCTTGACCAGGCCCGCCTCGGGGTCGGCGCTGAACTGCAGCACCGAGGGCATCATCAGGTCCGTCCTCGTCCAACGGAAGTTGGCGTTGGAGTTGACCATGATTGCCGAGCGGTTCGCCCGCCCGTAGACCAGGCGGATGAAATTCTTGTCGTTGACGCTGTAGTTGGCGGAGAACTGCCACGAATGGTTCCACTTGTCGGGGATGTTGGTCTTGTCGGACCGGAAAGCTCCGACGAGGCGAAGCCCGCCTACACGGTAGTCGACGCGCAGAGCCGGCGCCACGGAGTTTATCTCGGCGTCATATTTCGAGCCGAAGAAGCCGGAGAGCTGATGGTTCTCGGCACCCTGGTACTTGTAGCCCGGGTCGTGGTACGTCCAACTGTGGCCGACGGCAAGGTTGTCGTAGGTCGGGACGTAGTCCTCGTAGTAGATGCGCTGATAGCTGACGCCCGGGCGAATCATGACGGGTCCGGCGTGGAAATCGTACTCCACCGACGCGTTGACGAAGTTGGTGTTGGCCTTGAAGCCCGGGACGCCCACGGCGTAGTCGTGGGGCCCGCCGGAGTAGTTGGCTAGAATCTTCAAGTCCTTGATTGAGGCCTGAAGCGCCACATACCCGGTCTTGGCCTCGCGCCCGTTGAACGAGAAGTAGTCGTCGCCGATGGGCGTGCTGTTGATGTAGGACCGCTGGTAGCCCCCGGAGAGGTCGAAGCGGACATCGTCGGCCGGCGTGAACGTGACGTAGCCGTTATACCCCTCGGTGCGTCGCGCCAACTGCGGGTTGGGGAACATATTGACGGCCGGAGTCTCGGGCTCGAGGGCCCTGTAGACCACATACCCGCCGTCCTGATTGTAGACCTGCCGCAGGTTGTCTAGGTCATCGACGCTGACATAGCCGCCGCCCGACATGTCGACAAGACTCCCCGACGCGATGTGCGCCGCCAGCTCCTGCTGCGAAAGGCGCGTCTTGATGGCCGGCCCCGAGGGCGTCGTCATGTAGACGCCGACGGCCGGGATGACGTACATCCGGCCCGTCGGCCTCTCGCGGTGCTGGACGTTGACAGTCGCCCCTATGGCCCACTTGGGGCTCAGGGCTTTGCGGAACGCCACGTTGCCTACAAGGGTGCTGCCGTTGCCCATCTGGATGTCGCCGGAGACGACGGTCTGCGAATTGTCGGGCTTCTGCGTCAGGATGTTGATGACGCCCGTGACGGCGTTGGCCCCATAGAGCGCCGACGCCGCCCCGCGGACAACCTCGATGCGCTCGATGTCCTCAATCCCGATGGGGAGCATGTCGAAGTTTATGGAACCCATGGAGATGTTGTTGACCGAGCGCCCGTCGATGAGCAGCAGGGTGTTGGCGTTCTCGGTGTAGAGAAGCATATTGTTGTCGGGGATGCCGTTGAGACCCCTCATCTGGATGTCGTATATGCCGTTCGTCTTCTCGGTGACAATCATCCCCGGGATCAGCCGAAAAGCCTCCTCGATTGTCGAGACGCCGTAGGAGCGCATCTCGTCGCGCGTCACGACCGTGGTGGAGAGCGGCGACGTGAACGAGTCCTCCTCCTGCTTCGACGCCGACGAGACGGCCTTGTTCATAATGAGCGCGAAGAGCTCGTCGACCGACGAGACGCCGAGCAACTCGACGGCCGCCATGAGGTCTTCGAGCGGCAACTCCGACAGCTCCTCGGTCGTCATGCTGAGGATTCTCTCCCTGGTCAGCCCCTGCTGCGCCGAGACGGAGACAGCGACAAGCAACGCGAGAAACGACGCCGCCACTTTTTTCAGATGTGGATTCATGCTAAGAAATATTTTAGTTCGTGCGGGACACTAGGGGTATGGGCGCCTGCATTCTGCTCCGCCCGCGCTTCTCTTACGGAATTTTCATATAAATGTTCGCAATTTACATCCGCCTCGACAATATAGAGACATTATAAATCATCAGGTGACACAAAACGACCAAAAAACATCGACCGCCAAGAGCTAACTTTGGCGGAGACGCACAACAGACACAAGTGACGCTGAACAAGGAGATTGCGGCCCTGACACTGCCGAACATCGTGTCGAACATAACCGTCCCCCTGATGGGCATGGCCGACGTCGCCATAGCCGGCTACACCGGCGGCGACGCCTCGATAGGCGGCATCAGCATCGGGACGACGGTGTTCAACATGATATATTGGAACTGCTCCTTCCTGCGCATGGGCGGCAGCGGCCTGACGGCCCAGCACTATGGCGCCGGCAGGATGTCCGAGTGCGCACTGACGCTCGGCCGGCTCCTGTGCATGGCCTTGGCCATAAGCCTGCTGCTGCTCGCCGTCAAGGCCCCGCTTACCGCCCTGGCCCTCCGCGTCATGGGGGCGCCCTCCGATGTCGGCTCCGCCGCGTCGGCGTACATCGGGGCGCGCTACTGGGCCATCCCGGCCTCGGTGAGCCTCTTCGCCCTCACGGGGTGGTTCATCGGGATGCAGAGGCCGCAGGTCCCGATGGCCATTGCCATTGTGGGCAACATTGTCAACGTTGGGGCCTCGCTGGCCCTGGGCGTGTGGATGGGGATGGGCGTCGAGGGCGTGGCGTGGGGGACCGTCGCGGCCCAATATGCGAGCCTGGCCCTGGCCCTGGCCCTTGTCGGCGCCAGGTTCGGCGGCCTGTTCCGCGGCGTGGCGTGGCGGCTCGTCTGCGACCGCCGGCAGATGTCCCGGTTGGCGAGCATAAACCGCGACATATTCCTGCGCACGGCGTGCCTGGTGTGCGTCTTCACGTCGTTCACGGCCCTGTCGGCGCGCCACGGGGCCACAGTCCTCGCAGCCAACGCCCTCATGATGCAGTTCTTCACCCTCTTCAGCTACCTGACCGACGGGCTGGCCTACGCCGCCGAGAGCCTCGTGGGCCGCCTCGTGGGCTCGGGCGAGCGCTCCCTGCTGTCGGCCGCCATAGCCCGCCTCACCGCGGCCGGCGCGCTCGCGGCCCTGGCCTACACGGCGGCGTTCGCCCTATGGTGGAGGGAGATTCTCGGCCTCTTCAGCCCATCGGAGGCCGCCATGTCCGAGGCGGGGGCGCACATAGGGTGGGCCCTGGCCATGCCCCTGGTCTGCTTCTACGCCTTCATAGCCGACGGCGTCATGGTCGGGGCCACGCGCGGCGGCGCCATGCGCGACACCATGGCGGCCGCCACAGTCCTCTTCTTCGCCACATACGCGGCCCTGCGCGGCGCCCTGGGCCCCGACGCCCTGTGGGTGGCGTTCCTGCTCTACATGCTCGCGCGCGGGCTGCTGCTGCTGCCCCACGTCCGGCGGCTGACGGCCGGCCCCGTTTGCAAAGCTTGAATATTTTGGGTAGCTTTGCCGCAATTGGCTGACTGTGCGCCCGCCCCCCGGCGGCGCCGGCCGAGGGAATGCGCAAGACTCAGACGCGAAATGCAAAAAAAACACTACAGATACGACCCCGACAGCCTCAGCTACAAGGAGGTGAAGCGCGGGGCGCAATATTACGCCAAACGGGCAGTCTTCCACCTCTCTTTCGGCATAGTCCTGTCGATAGGCCTCTTCTTCGCATACATGTATCTCTTCGACAGCCCAAAGGAGAAGCGCCTCAAGCGCGAGCACCACGAGCTGCTGACCCAGTATGAGCAGATGAACCGCAAGCTGGGGCAGATTGAGGAGGTCCTGGAAGACATCCACACCCGCGACGAGAACATCTACCGCGTCATCTACGAGGCCGACTCCATCCCCGCGTCGGTGCGTCGCGCCGGCTTCGGCGGCATCAACCGCTACAAGGGCATGGAGAGCCTGCCCAACTCCGACCTCGTCATCGAGACCGCCAAGCGCCTGGACGTCGTCTCGCGCCAGCTCTATGTGCAGAGCAAGTCGTTCGACGAGATTATAGACCTCGTGAACCGCAACAACGACATGCTCCGCTGCATCCCCGCCATAATGCCGGTGAACAACAAAGACCTTACCCGCACGGCGTCGGGCTGGGGGTGGCGCATCCACCCGGTCTACAAGATTAAGAAGTTCCACGAGGGGATGGACTTCTCGGCCCCCATTGGGACCGAGATCTACGCCACTGGCGACGGCACGGTGTCGCTCGTCCAGACGAGCTACTCGGGCTACGGCAAGCACGTCAAGATAGACCACGGATTCGGCTACCAGAGCATCTACGCCCACATGAACGACTTCAAGGTTCGCCAGGGGCAAAAGGTCAAGCGCGGCGACGTGATAGGCTACGTCGGGAGCACCGGCATCAGCACCGGGCCCCACGTCCACTACGAGGTCGTCAAAAAGGGGAAGAAGGTGAACCCCCAGCTCTACTACTTCCAAGACGACCTCGACGCCGAGGACTATGAGCGCATGATAGAGATCTCGACCAACAGCAACCGCACGTTCGACTGACGCGCCGACCGACATGAGGATGCCGCACACCGACATAAAGGAGACCTTGACGACATTGCTGGGCAACCGCTTCGTCGTCTTCTCGCTAATCTTCCTCGCGTGGATAACGTTCTTCGACGAAGACAACCTCCTGACCAAGCGCGCCTACGCCAACAAGATTGCCGCCCTGCGCGCCGAGAAGCGGGAGCTGGAAGAGGGCATCAGCCAAAACCGGCGCAAGATGGACGAGCTGCAGAACAACCGCGAGTCGCTGGAGAAGTTCGCCAGGGAGGAATATTTCATGAAAGGCGACGACGAGACGATATTCATAATCAAACGATGAACCCGGCGGAGATTCTGACCCACGCCGCCATGGCGGCCGGCATCGTGGGCGCGGTGGCGCAGTGCCTGGAGATGAGCCACGGGTGGGTGGGCGTCTTGGCCGCGGCCGTCGTCCTGTTCTTCACGCGGCTTGGCGAGCGAATGCGCGCCAAGGACATCCGCGCGCGCCGCCTGGTGGGCATCCTGATGTTCAGCGCGGCGTCGCTCGGGGTCAGCTCCTACCTCATGATGGAGGAGAGGAGGTATTGGCTCGTCCCGCTGATGATTTCCGCAACCCTGGAACTCTACGCCAGCCTGCGGGCAAAATGACCCCGCGGCGCAGCTGCCGCGCGACACCTGCGCAAAAAACTCGTACCTTTAGGCAAGACTAAAGATACACTGCCATGGCAGACTACATCCGATTCGACTGGGCCATGAAGCGCCTGCTGCGCGACAAGGCCAACCACGCGGTCCTGGAGGGGTTCATGACCTCCCTGCTGGGCCGCGAGGTGAAGATTGTGCGATTCCTGGAGAGCGAGGGCAACCAGGAGGACGAGCTCGACAAGTTCAACCGCGTGGACATCCTGGCCGAGGACGACCGCGGCGAGCTCATCATCGTCGAGATACAGAACTCGCGCGAGCTGGCGTATTTCCACCGCATGATGTACGGCGCCGCCAAGGCCATAACCGACTACGTGAAGCTGGGGCAGGACTACGGCAACGTCCGCAAGGTATACTCCGTCAACATCGTATACTTCCGCCTGGGGCAGGGCAAGGACTGCGTGTATCACGGGACGACGACATTCCGCGGCCTGCACGAACCGCACGACGAGCTCCGGCTGAACCGCACCCAGTGCCAAATGTTCCTGGGCATCGACGAGGCAGACCCCGACAGATGGCCGGGGGCGGGCGTCCTCTTCCCGGAATACTACATCCTGCGCGTGGACAATTTCGACGACGCGGCCCGCACCCCCCTCGACGAGTGGCTCAGCTACCTGAAGAGCGGCGCGGTGAGCGACGACGCCACAGCCCCCGGCCTGGCCGACGTCCGGGAGCGGATGAGGCTCGACGCCATGAGCAAAGAGGAGCGCGCCAAATATAACCACCATCTCGTGGCCCGCGGCTACGAGAAGAGCGTCATCGAGACAGGATGGATCGAGGGGCACCAGGAGGGGCGCATAGAGGGAAGGGAAGAAGGGCGGAAAGAGGGCCTCGAGGAGGGGAGAAGAATCGCGGACGAGACGGTTAAAAGCATCGCGGCGTCACTGCTCCGAAAGGGGATGTCCGACGACGACGTTGCCGACGCCACGCGGCTGGACGCGGATGCCGTCAGGGCCCTGCGGGCGCAACTCGCCTGACACACCCGCGCACGCGCGACTGCGGGCAAAACAGAGGCCCGCGCCATTGGAGAACCCGACGACGTCTCGCGGGAAAATGCGAGGCAGAACTTTGTTTTATTGACTGTTAGGCACTATCTTTGCGATGCCTTACGGCCAGACAGAGACGCCGCGCGGCGTCCGGGAGGAACAAAAAGAACAACATAAACAACCGAGAGATGACTAAAGCAGACATCGTCAACGAGATAGCCAAGAGCACCGGGGTCGAGAAGGTCGCCGTCCAGAAGACCGTCGAAGCGTTCATGGAGACGGTGAAAGGCTCGCTAGTCAACGGCGAGAGCGTGTACCTGCGCGGCTTCGGTAGCTTCATAACCCGCAAGCGCGCCAAGAAGACCGCCCGCAACATCACCAAAGGCACGTCGATGGAGATTCCGGAGCACTTCATTCCGTCATTCAAGCCCGCCAAGGTCTTCATGAACGAAGTGAAAGACAGCAAGAATATCAAGTAACAGTATTGTCAAACCTCAAAAAACCTTTTTAAGCTATGCCTAGCGGAAAGAAAAGGAAGCGCCACAAGATGGCGACCCACAAGCGCAAGAAGAGACTGAGAAAGAACAGGCACAAGCACTAGGGCCTCGCCAGCTTTCCCTGGCTTATCTTTCCACCTCCCGCCCGATGGGGCCGGGAGATGCCACAAACAGAAAGCATTTGCGCTTTCTGTTTGTTCTTAAAAGTTCTTTGAAAAAACCGAGAAACGTGAACGCAGAATTATTTATCAACGTCACCCCCGACGAGATGGTCATCGCCCTCACGGAAGACAAGCGTTTGGTTGAGCTGCGTAGGGAGAAGAGGAACGTCCAGTTTGAAGTAGGCGACATCTACATAGGCAAAGTCCGCAAGGTCATGCCAGGCCTCAACGCCGCCTTTGTGAGCGTCGGGTATGAGAAAGACGCCTTCCTGCACTACTTGGACCTGGGGCCGCAGTTCCGGACCCAGCAGAAGTTCCTCCAGCAGGTGATTCAGAAAAAGGCCGCCGCCGAGCTGCCGCGAGTGCGCCGCGAGGCCGACCTCGACAAGAAAGGCGCCATAGCCGACGTGCTGCAGGCCGGCGAGGAGGTGCTGGTCCAGGTGGCCAAGGAGCCAATCTCCACCAAGGGCCCGCGGCTGACGTCGGAGATTTCGCTCGCCGGGCGCAACCTCGTCCTGATGCCCTTTGCCGACAAGGTGTCGGTGAGCAAGAAGATACGGTCGGCGGAAGAGCGGTCGCGCCTGAAGCGCATAGTCCTGAAAGCCAAGCCGAAAGACATGGGCGTCATAATCCGCACCGTTGCCGAGGGCCAGGCTGACGGCGAGATAGAGGAGGAGATAAACTCGCTCGCCAAACGCTGGGAGGAGTGCATCCGCCACGTCAAGACGAGCCGCCCGCCCTCTATGGTCTTGGGCGAAATGGAACGCGCCGCGACGATGATCCGCGACCTCTTCAACCCCGACTTCAACAACGTATACGTCAACGACCGGACGATATATGAGGAGATAAAGGCCTACGTGGGCAAGATAGCCCCCGACAAGGCCAACATCGTCAAGCTCTACGGCGGCAAGCTCCCCATCTTCGACAACTTCAACATCGAGAAGCAGATAAAGCTCTCTTGCGGCAAGACGGTCTCGTTCAAGAGCGGCGCATACCTGGTCATCGAGACGACCGAGGCGCTCAACGTGATAGACGTCAACAGCGGCAACAAGTCGAAGACGGCATCGAGCCAGGAGAACAACGCCCTGGAGACCAACCTGGCGGCCGCCGACGAGATAGCCCGCCAGCTGCGCCTGCGCGACATGGGCGGCATCGTGGTCGTAGACTTCATCGACATGCAGAGCGCAGACAACCGCACCAAGCTCTACGAGCGGATGAAAGAGGCGATGTCGAAAGACAAGACCAAGCACAACATCTTGCCGCTGAGCAAGTTCGGGCTGATGCAAATAACCAGGCAGCGCGTCCGCCCGGTCATGACGCTCGACACGACCGAGAAGTGCCCCACATGCGGCGGCACGGGCAAAATCCAGACCTCGGTGCAGATTCCCGAGATGATTGAGGCGGCGATAGCCAAAGAGGCCACGGACCACGACAAGGTGTTCACCGTGCGCTGCCACCCGTTCATCTACGCCTACCTGAAGAAAGGCTTCCCCTCGCGCATCTTGAGATGGAAGATGCAATATGGCTTCAGGCGCCTCCACGTCCAACCCTCGGCGGCCATAGGGGTCGTGGACTATAAGATAGAGGAGCGCCACTAGGGGCGGACAGCTCCAAAGACTTCACCGCATATCGCCACAGTGGGCGGTATGCGGTTTTTTTATACCTTTACACGCAGATTTAAAGGAAGACGGGAGATGTCGGTGAACAAAGTCATCTTGATAGGGAACGTCGGCAAGGAGCCGGACGTGCGATATTTCGAGGCGAACAAGGCCGTAGCCAACTTCACGCTCGCCACGACGGAGCGCGCGCGCAAGGGGCCCGGCGAGCAAGTCATCCCGGAGCGCACCGAGTGGCACAACATAGTGGCTCGGGGCGGGTTGGCGCAGATAGTCGAGAAGTACGTCCACAAGGGCTCGAAGCTCTACATCGAGGGGAAAATCAGAAGCCGCACCTACGTGGACCGCGAGAACCAGACGCGCTTCGTGACGGAGATTGTGGCCGACGAGCTGGAGCTGCTGGGCCGCCGCGAGCCCCGCGACGGCGCCGAGCAAAGCGGCGGCCACGGCACACTGGGGGAGCCGCGAGCCGACTACGGGGGCAGGGAGAGCGCCTTGTCGTCGGACTTCAGCACCCCGTTCTAAGCACCCGCGCACACAACCACGCCCCTTGGACATAGCAAGCTCATTGTCGTCCCTCTTTGCGGGGATATGCGCGAAACCGGTCACCGCCGAGATTGTGGCGACGGGCGCGGTTCTCGTCGTCATGCTCTTTCTGAGCGGATTCGCCTCGGGCAGCGAGATCGCGATGTTCTCGCTCGGCCCGCAAGAGAAGAAAAGGATGGAGGACAGCGGCAAGCCGAACGACGCCATGGTCTTGCGCCTGCTTGACGACCCCAAGCGCCTCCTGGCCACAATCTTGATTGCCAACAACTCCATAAACATCTTCATCGTCCTCCTGTCGGCCTATTTCTCCGAGGCCCTGATAGACTTCGGCGACGCCAAAGTGGTCCAGTTCATCTTCGAGACCATCATAATCACCGCCCTCATCTTGTTCTTCGGCGAGATTATGCCCAAGATTTTCTCCCAGCAGCACCGCATGGGCTTCGCCCGCGCGGCCGCCTACCCCCTGCGCGTGGCCGAGAAGCTCTTCTCGCCGTTCAGCACCCTGCTCATGCGCTCCACGAGCGTCTTGAACGCCAAGCTGTCCAAGCACCAGAGAGCAATGTCGCAAGACGACTTGGAGCAGGCACTCGACCTCACCTCGGAGCAGATGACCGACGAGAAAGACATGCTGGAGGACATCGTGAAGTTCATGGACCTCGAAGTGTGCGACATCATGACGCCGCGCGTGGACGTCGAGAGCATCCGCTACTCGGCGGACTTTGGCGAAGTGATGCGCACGGTGGTCGCGACGGGCTACTCGCGCCTGCCGGTCATCGGCGAGACGCCCGACGACGTCAAGGGCATCGTATACGTCAAGGACATCCTCCGCGACCTTGGCAAGGGCGCCGACCACGACTGGCACCCGACGATACGCAACTGCTACTTCGTCCCGGAGACAAAGAGAGTCAACGACCTGCTGGCGGAGTTCCAGTCGACGAAGACCCACATGGCGATAATCGTCGACGAATACGGGTGCATGCAGGGCATCGTCACGCTGGAGGACATCATCGAGGAGGTTGTCGGGGACATAAGCGACGAGCAGGACGACGAAGACGCCAAAGACTGGTACCGTCAGCCCGACGGCTCTTATATCTTCGAGGGGAAAATCTCGCTCAACGACCTGTGCAAAGTCCTCGACATCGACGCCACGACGTTCGAGAAGTCGCGCGGCGACGCCGCCACCCTGGCGGGCCTGCTGCTGGAAAAGACGGGCGTAATCCCGAAGAAGAAAGACATCGTGGAGATTGGGAGATATAAGTTCGAGGTGCTGTCGGCCGACCAGCGCAAGATTAACAAAATCAAGCTCGTGGTGAAGCACGAGGCTCGGAAGCAACCATGACGACAGGCTCCCGAAAACTCTTGCCGGCCCTCTTGCTGGCCCTGGCGGCCGGGGTCCCGCAACCCGGTTGCGCCCCGCCTCCGACCCCCAAACCCCGCGGCTACTTCCGCATCGCCCTGCCCCGCCCCTCCTACGCACCCTACGCCTCGCCAACCATGCCCTACAGCTTCGAGCGGGCCGAGGCGAGCCGCATCGAGAAAGACCGCGAACGCGACGCCCGGGACACCTGGACGAACATAGTCTACCCCGCCCTCAACTGCAAGATTCACCTGACGTTCCTGTCCCTGCCCCCCGGCGGCCAAACCCAGGCCCTCGAAGACAGCCACCAGTTCGCCTACAAGCACAGCGTCGTGGCCGACGCCATAGGCGAGCACTACTACGAGTCGCCAGAGAGGCGCGTCTTCGCGACGCTCTACGAAATCAAGGGCAACGCCGCCTCGCCCGTCCAGTTCGCCATAACCGACAGCTCTACGCGCTTCCTCCGCGGCTCCCTATACTTCTACTGCCACCCAAACAAAGACAGCCTTGCGCCCGTCGTGACCCACGTCCGCAAAGACATAGACCATCTGATAGAGACATTCAAATGGACAACCACCGATGCCGCTGACAAAGAGGAGACAGGACGCTGAGACGCTCACCGGAGTGTGGCGCATGACCGAGAGCCTCTCGGAGCTTGAGGGCCGCTACGCCGTCGGGCCCGACGAGATGGCGACCTACGCGGCGTTCCGCAACGACCGGCGCCGCAAGGAGTGGCTTACGGTGCGGATTCTCCTGTCGGAGATGGCGGGCGCGGGCGTCGGGATTGCCTACCAGCCAAGCGGCAAGCCCTACCTCCTGGGGAGCGACCTCTTCATAAGCATCACCCACACCTTAGGCTACGTCGGCATACGGCTAGGCCGACGCCCCGTGGCGTTGGACATGGAGTACAGGTCGGAGCGCGTGCTGAAACTCATCCCCCGCTTCGTCTCGGCGGCCGAGATGCGCTTCATAGCCCCGGACAACAGGGTGACGACAGCCCTAATCATATGGAGCGCCAAGGAGACGCTCTACAAGCTGTTCGACCGCTCCGACTTGCTGTTCGACGAGCACCTGTCGGTGGACGGCCTGGTCGTTGACGGCGAGGCCGGCAACTTCGTTGGGCGCGTCCGCACCGACACCCTGCGCGCGGAGGTCAGCCTCCGCTACCGCCTCATCGACGACCTAATCTTAGTCTACTGCTGAAGGAGGCGACGGCAATGGCGACAGTCTACGAGCGCATGGAGGAGTGGCGCCGCGAGGGGCGCAAGGTGGTGGCGTGGCTTGTCGACCCCGACCGCTACCGCCGCGAGACCGCCGCGGCGCTGAGCCGGTCGGGTCGGATGCCGAGACTGGTCCTGGTCGGCGGGAGCCTTGTCTCGACCGACGTCGGCGAGGTGGTGAGCGACATCAGGCGCATGGCGACGGCGGAGACGAGCGTGGTCCTGTTCCCGGGCGACTATGGGCAGCTGACGCCCGCCGCCGACGCCGTGCTGATGCTCTCGCTAGTCTCGGGCCGCAACCCCGAATACCTCATAGGCCAGCACGTCCGGGCCGCCCACACCATCCGCCGCATGGGCCTGGAGACAATCCCTACGGCCTACATGCTCATCGACGGCGGCCGCCGTACGTCGGTGGAATATGTCAGCTCGACCATCCCCCTGCCCCCCGACAAGCCCGACCTGGCGCAGGCCACGGCCATGGCCGCCGAGATGATGGGCATGAGAGCCGTCTACCTGGAGGCGGGAAGCGGGGCGCCGAAGCCGGTGCGCCGCGAGACAATAGCGGCGGTGCGCGATGCCGTCTCCGTCCCGCTGATTGTCGGCGGCGGACTTCGTTCGCCCGATGCCGTGGGCCAGGCCTTCGCGGCGGGCGCGGACATTGCCGTGGTCGGCACCGCCGTCGAGCAAAGCCCCGACCTGGCCGAGCGGTTCTTCTTTTTTTAGCTATCTTCGCGCAGTCGCCCCCTGTGCGGCGACACGGAACCACCTTGATTAGGACAAAAGCCATATTGTCGTGCCTGGCCATGCTCATCGTCGCGGCAGGTTGCGGGAGCGAAGAGGCGGAGGAGGAGATCCCCTATGCCGGCCGCGCCACATATGAGGTGACATACTCCAAAGTGCTGCGCGACGACCCGACATTCGGCGCCTACCTGCCCCGCAACGTCTCGTGCGTATACGACTCGACCGGCATCAAGGCCACGGCCTCGGCCCCGCTGGGGATTGTGGTGCTGAGCATCGTGATGGGCCCCCACGGCAGTTTCATAACGACAAGTTTCGACAAGGCCAAGCTCCTCGTGCCCCTCGGCGACCTGTGGGAGGCGGGCGGGAGCGACAATGCCGCCTCGGCCCTGACCGTGGTCGAGGCCGAGGCGCGGCAAGACATAGCCGGATACCTCTCGACACACCTCACCATCAGCCCCAAAGACCCCGACATCCACGGGTGCGTGGACTTGTTCTTCGTGCCGTTCGACGCCGCCCCGCCCGGGCGCGACGAGTGGGATGTCGAAGACTTGCGCCAGCCGGCCGGGCTGATTACCGCCATGAACATAAGCTACGACGAGTGCAACGTCATGCTGCTCCTCAAAGATGTCAAGCGGCTCGACAGCATCGACCGGCACGAGTTTGAGCGCCCCCGCGGCTACATCGAGGCCTCGAAACGCGACATTGTGTCGGTTGGCAACCTGTTGCTGAACTGAGACGGAGACATGGCAAAGAAGACAAGCAAGGGCGCGGGCGAAACCACGTCGCAAGCGAGATTCCTCGTCGGCATATCGATGATATGCGTGGGCATCCTGCTGTTCATAGCCCTCGGCGCGTTCGTATATACGGGCGGCGCGGACCGGAGCATCTTCGACCTGTCGTTGTATGACCTGTTCGTCAACCCGGACATCGTTGTCGGCAACCCGCTGGGAAAGCTCGGCGCATGGGTGGCCGACATGCTCATGACGAACGGCGTCGGCCTCATGGCGTTCGTCGTCCCATGGCTTTGCGCCGCGGCTGGGCTGTACGTCATGGGCGTCAAGAAAGTGTCACTGCCCCGCCAACTGGCCTACTGCATCGGCTTCGCCATTTGGGGCAGCATAGCCCTGGGCTTCGTCTCGGGCGGACTATCCGACCGATGGTACCTGCTTGCCGGCGGGGCGCACGGCTACTTCATGTCGAAATGGCTCACGAGCGCCATTGGCGGCATCGGGCTCCTCGCCCTGCTCGCCCTGACGGCCTTTGGCTTCGCGGCCTCGCGCAACACCACCCTGCGCTCAAAGATTGTCGCGCTGCTGCAGAGGGTCAACATCCGGATTCCGAGCATCCCGACCACCACCGACGAGGGGACGCCCATCGCCCCCTGGCGCAAGGCCGGGGGCGACAACGGGCCCGGAAGACAAGCCCCCCCGGCGGCAGAAGACGAACAAGACGACAAGACAGAAGACGACAGCGACGCCGCGCCACGACGCGCCGACGCGCCGACGCCCGCGAACGACGACCTGGAGATTGCCTACGCCGCCGGCGACGAGTGGCAAGCCGAGGACGGACTTGCCGCGGAAGACAAGCCGGACACGGAAGACGGCTTCGAGGTTATAAAGATTGCCGAGGAGGACGCTGCGCAATCTGACGGCTTCGGCATAGGGACAAAATATGACCCGACACTTGACCTCGCGGACTACAAGACGCCCCCGCTGAGCCTGCTCAAAGACTACGGCAAGCAGAACGGCGAGGAGGCGCAGGACAAGCTCGTCGAGAACAAAGACAAGATTGTCCAAACGCTGGAGAACTTCCAAATCCAGATCAACTCCATCAAGGCCACCGTGGGCCCCACGGTGACGCTCTACGAGATTGTCCCGGCACCGGGAATCAGAATCACGAAGATAAGGACGCTGGAAGACGACATAGCCATGCGCCTGGAGGCCCTGGGGATAAGAATCCTGGCGCCCATCCCCGGCAAGGGGACGATAGGCATCGAGGTGCCGAACTCCAACCCCCAGATTGTCAGCATGCAGTCGGTCTTGCGCTCGGGCAAGTTCCAAGACAGCGACGCCGCGCTCCCGATAGCCATCGGCAAGACTATAACCAACGAGACTTTCGTCTTCGACCTGGCCAAGACGCCCCACCTCCTGGTGGCGGGCGCCACGGGGCAGGGCAAGTCGGTGGGTCTCAACGCCATAATCACCTCAATCCTCTACAAGAAGCACCCGTCGCAGGTCAAGTTCGTCCTCGTGGACCCCAAGATGGTCGAGTTCAGCCTCTACAAGGTGCTGGAGAAGCACTTCCTGGCCAAGATGGAGGGCGACGACGACGCCGTGGTGACGGACTTCGACAAGGTGAAAGGGACCCTCCAGTCGCTCACCGTCGAGATGGACAACCGCTACAAGCTCCTGCAAAAGGCCAGCGTGAGGGAGATAAAGGAGTATAACGCCAAGTTCATAGACAGACGCCTCAACCCGGAGAACGGGCATCGCTACCTGCCCTACATCGTCGTCATCGTCGACGAGTTCGCCGACCTCATCATGATGGCGGGCAAGGAGGTCGAGACGCCCATAGCCCGCATTGCGCAAAAGGCCCGCGCCGTGGGCATCCACATGATCCTGGCCACCCAGCGCCCGACGACGAACATCATAACCGGCACCATAAAGGCCAACTTCCCGAGCCGCATTGCATTCAAAGTGTCGCAGAGGGTCGATTCGGGCACCATCCTCGACGGGCCGGGGGCCCAGAGCCTCATAGGCCGCGGCGACATGCTCATCAAGCTGTCGGGGAGCATGAACCCGACGCGCGTCCAGTGCGCGCTGGTAGACACCCCCGAAGTTGAGGCGCTGACCCGGTACATAGCGGACCAGCGCGGCTACAGCTGCGCCTACGAGTTGCCGGAGATCACAGTGTCGGCCGACGGGACGATGACCGAGGGGGGGGCTGACGACCCCGGAAAGCTCGACCGCAAAATCCGCGAGATTGCCACCATGGTGGTCGAGAGCCAGATTGGCTCGACGTCGAACATCCAGCGCCGCTTCGGGGTGGGATACAACCGCGCGGGCAAAATCATGGACCAGCTGGAGCGCATGGGCATCGTGGCCCCGCAAGACGGGAGCAAGCCCCGCGCCGTATACGTCCAGACCATGGCGGACTTGGAGAGGATTCTGAACTCGTTCGGGGTGGAATAGCGGCGCAAAAGGGGGGGAATAAATATGCAGAGGGGGGCGGCCGAACCGGCCCGCCCCCCTCTCGTTATCGTGTGCGACACCCGACGTCAAATCAGCGTCTTGCCAATCGAGAAGGCGTTGCCGGCGCAAGCGCCAAGCCGGATGTAGGTGTGGTGGACTCCGTCGTAGGTGATGAGGTTCATCTTCTCGATGTCGGGCTGACCGTCGTCGGCGAGGTAGCGCTCGTCGCAGAGGATTCCCAGAACGTCGGCCACGACGTAGTAGCCCGTCTCGCTCTCGTCGAGCTTGCGGCTGATTCGGCACTCGAAAGTGATGGGGAAGTCGGTGAAGACCGGCGCATTCACATTGGGGGCCCGCTCCACCCGCCATCCCGTCCGCGCCACCTTGTCGGGCACTTTCTTGCCGCTGACGATGCCTACATAGTCGGCGGCCGCCATGGTCCCGACGTTGGCCAGGGCCACGGTGAAGTCGGGGTTGCGGTCGAGGTTGTCTGTCGTGGCGTGCTTGCCGAGCGAGAGCTGAATTTGGCGCGCGTCCCAGACGCCGCCCCACGCGACGTTCATGGCGTTAGGTCTGCCGTCTTGGCCATAGGTCCCGACCACGAGGACCAACTGCGGGGCAAGCCACGGCTTAGGAGAGAAAGACTTCATTGTCGATTAATTGATTGGTTTGTAAATTGGTGCAGAATCAGAGCGCCGGGCTAGAAGCTAAGCCTGGCCCTGACGAACTGCGGAATCTTCCACGTCACTTTCTCAATCTTGGAGAAGAGCGGCGAGAGGCCGTGCGAGTTGTATATCCTGACATCCTCGTTCCACATCTCCGACCTCCGCTTGCTGGAGGTGCTCAGCCCCCCCATCCGCATCCGCACAATGAACTCCTTGAGATAGAAGACGCTGAGCTCGCCCGAGAGGAGGTAGCGGAGCAGGAGGTCGGTGTCGGCGGCAATCTTGTACGCGGCGTTGTAGAACCCCTTCCGTAGCATCACGTCGCGGCGGATGTAGCACGTCGGGTGGAGCGGAAGCCAACCATTGCGGACTTTCCACAGGCGGTAGGTCCCCCCGATCCACTTCCGGACAACCTTGCCGCAATCGACAGGGTTGACAAACACCCCGTCGCCATAGAGGAAATCCGCCCCAGTCTGCTTGAAGCTCTCGACAATGCGGCCCACGGTCTGCGGCGAATAGAACATGTCGTCGGAATGGAGCAGGCCGACAATGTCGCCGCTAGCCATGCGCAGACCCTTGTTTATGGCGTCATACATCCCGCTGTCGGGCTCGGAGACAAGCACGGCCAGCCTGTCGCGGTACTCCCCCGCGACATCGCCGGTGCCGTCGGACGACGCGCCATCGACGACAATGTACTCAATGTCGGGATAATCTTGCCCCAAGACACTCTCGATGCAATCGCGGATTGTCGAGGCGCGGTTGAAGCAGACAGTGATAATGGAGACTTTCAAGGACGACCTAGAGTTTTAATGTTCGACAACATTCGCGTCTGCGAAAAGAGACACAAACGTGTGTACGAAGTTAGCAAATTTGCGGCTAGCTCAACACAAAAAAAAGGCGACGCCGTCATTGCCGAAACTTGCGGACGCGCACCTTCATAGCCGGGTTGCCCTGATATATCCCACAGGGTTCCAAATCTTTCGTCGCCACGCTCCCCACAGTCAGTATGGAGTTGCGACCGGCCACGACGCCCGGGCACACCACGGACTTGGCCCCGACTCACACCCCGCGGCAGAGGCGAATGGGCGCATTGCGGTAGGGCATCGTGCGGACCGAGTAGTCGTGGTTGCCGGTGAGGAGCATGGCGCCCTGCGAGAGGCACACGTCGCCCTCAATCACGACCTTGTCGAGATTGTCAATCCACACGTCCTCGCCAATCCAGCAATTGTCGCCAACCACGAGATTCCACGGCGACTTGACGACGACATTGTTATTGACCACGCACCGCTTGCCAATCGTGGCCCAAAAGAGCCGGAGCAGAAACAACTTGACAGACATGAAAGGCATCCAGGCCGGCCGTACGAGCAGGGCGTTGACAAAACGCCATGCGACAATCTTCGGCATCGAGGCTCCCTTGGAGAAGTCCGAGCCGTCAAAGCCTCCCAGATCGACCTCCTCATGCCGCATATGGCAACGGCTTTAGCGAGGCGACGCAGCCGAGAGGCGCGGCTGTTAATTCCGGGGGGGGGGCGTTAAATAATTATCCCGCAGGAACGAGGCAATCTTCCCCTCGTCGAAGCCGAACCTCTTCTTAATCTCGTAGACCTTGGCGTCGGCCAAAGCGCGATACCAGAAGCCCTGGAGGAAATGCCACAAGAAGCCCTCGCGGCCATCGAGGAAACCGAGCCGCAGGAAATAGCGGTAGGCGAAGAAGAAGAAAGATCGCCAAAAGAGGGGCAGACGCACGTAGCGCAACTTGTTGCGGCGCACCGAAGCCGAGTGGCTGCCGGTGTTGCGCACAGCCTCGCCACCCTCCAGGCCCAGCTCCGTGCAGAGCAACCCGACGGCCTCCTTGGTGGAGTATGAATTGTGCTTCTGCGTCCACTCGGCGAGCGTCATGAGGCTGTCGTCATAGAACGGACTCTTGAGGCATCGCACCGCGCCGTCCTCGACGTAGACGTGCTCGTCCATCCTTTTGTCCTCCCACCTGGCATGCCCCCGGCGGAAGAGGCGCAAGAGGACGAGGGGGACTATGCCGTGGCGAATCTCGCGGCCCATGAACTTGCGCAGGCACGGGGCCGTGTAGCCGTTCACCGTGCCGTCGTCGTCGGCCAGCGCCTGGCGAATCTCGTCGATGAGGGCGTCGGTGAGATACTCGTCGGCGTCCTGCCGCCATATCCACTCGGTCTCGAACGGGATGTTGTCCAGCCCCCAGTTGAGCTGGTCGGCGTGGTAGGTGAACTTGCGGCGGTAGACGCGCGCGCCGAGGCTCTCGGCAATCTCGCACGTGCGGTCGTCGCTGAACGAGTCGAGGACGTAGACCCGGCGGGCGTAGCGGCGCGCGTTCTCTATGGCGCGGCCGATGTGGCGCTCCTCGTTGAACGTTATGATGAAAGCCGAGACCGGCGACAACCGCCCGGAGACGCCGCCCGCGCCCGACTCGACGCCCTCACGCCGCATAGCGCAACGGCATTAAGGCAACGGGATGGCGGGAGACTGTTAATTTTTCGGGGGGGGGCGTTAGATATTTATCGCTTAAGAACTCCATAATCCTCTCTTTGTCGAAATCGAACCTTTTCTTCACCTCGTAGACCTTGGCGTCGGCCAAGGTGCGATACCAAAAACCTTGCAGGATGTGCCACAAGAAGCCCTCCTTGCCGTCGAGAAAGCCGCCGCGCAGAAAGTAGCGATAGGCGAAGAGGAGCAGCGGACGCCAAAAGAGTGGCAGGCGGGCGTAGCGCATCTTGTTGCGGCGGACGGCCTCCGAACGCGCCCCGATTCCCAACACGGGAGCGATGGGGCGGACCCCATATTCGGCGCAGAGCAAGTCCGACGCCTCCTTGGTGGCGTAGGCGTTATGCTTCTGCGTCCACTCCGAGAGCGACAACAGGCTGTCGTCATAGAACACTCCGCTCAGCCTCCCGACCCGCCCCCCGACGACATAGGCGTGCTCGTCCATCCTCTTGTCCTCGAAGCGCGCGCGCCCCCTGCGGAAGAGGCGCAAAATCTCCACAGACATGACCCCGTGGGTCACAGCGCGCCCCAAGAACTTTATCTGCCGCCGCGCCGTGAAGCCGCAGACATCGGCGGCGGCCACGGCCAGTGCGGCGTCAATCTCGTCGATGAGGGCGTCGGTGAGATACTCGTCGGCGTCCTGCCGCCATATCCACTCGGTCTCGAACGGGATGTTGTCCAGCCCCCAGTTGAGCTGGTCGGCGTGGTAGGTGAACTTGCGGCGGTAGACGCGCGCGCCGAGGCTCTCGGCAATCTCGCACGTGCGGTCGTCGCTGAACGAGTCGAGGACGTAGACCCGGCGGGCGTAGCGGCGCGCGTTCTCTATGGCGCGGCCGATGTGGCGCTCCTCGTTGAACGTTATGATGAAAGCCGAGATGTCTTGCATGGTGTGGCGACGCGTTAAAACCTATCGCAAATCGACAACGTCGACATCGGCATGGGCTGCCGCGTCGAAGACGAAATCGGAGTCGGGCAACGGCTTGTTGGGCGTGAGTCGCAGGACGTCCACGACGAGAGCCTCGCCGAGCTTCAGATGCTGGGCGAACCTCCGGGGGAGGCCCGTCTTCTTGTCGACGGAGAGGCGGATGCGCATGATGGGGGACTTGGGGTCCGTGGGGTAGAGGTCCACCTCGCGGCACTCGGCGCCGCCAATCTTGGCCTCGCCGAGCAGACGCAACTTGTATCCCTTGTCGTAGGCCCCGAAGAGCTTGGCCGGCGTCATGTCTCCCTCGGCCTCCTCGTCGTGGCCGCTGACGGCGAGCTCGCCAATCTTCTTCTGCCAGACGGAGACTTTCTCGCTGTCGTAGTAGGTCACGACGTCGCCGGCGTCGAGGACGTAGGAGTCGCCCTTGACTTTCAGCGTCCCGGCAACAGACCTCTTGTCGCCGCTCCTCTTGTTCTCGTAGGTGGCGGAGAACTCCATGTCGATTGTGGAGTAGGCCTTGGCCTGCGCCGCCATGGCGTTGAGAATCTGCCTAGCCTGGAGGTCGGAGACCGCCACCTCGTCTTGCGCCAAGGCGACGCACGAGACGCACGAGAGCGCAAAGAGGAATATGTTGAGCAAACGCATAACCAACTGCCGTAAAGATTTACGAGAGTAAAGGTAGCAAAAAGGGCAGACTATACACAGAAGAAGGGCGAGTCGCCCCGCCCTAAATGTTTTCACAACGGAATAATCCTTATTGTGAGTTGCTTCGGTAAATCCGTACTGCAAATATACGACTTTTTAGCGTCCATACAAATCATTTTTCGTACCTTGGCGACAAATTCAAGCTAATAATATGAAAATCTTAGGACTAGACCTGGGGTCGTCGAGCATAGGATGGGCCCTGATTGAAGAGAACAGCAGAGAGATTGTGGACGACACCGAGCCCCCCGCACCCCTCCCCGACAAGATTATCGCCATCGGCAGCCGAATAATCCCCCTGGCAGACAACGAGGGCGACCAGTTCGCCAACGGGCAGGCACTGACGAAGAACGCGGAGCGCACCGCACGGCGGACAATGCGCAAGGGCTACGACCGCTACCAGATGCGCCGCGCGGCGCTCGTCGCCGAGCTGGAGAGGCTAGGCATGGGCGGCTACGCACCGACGGCGCAGGGCAAGACCGACCAGCGGCTGGAGCTATGGGGACTGCGCGCCCGGGCCGCAAGCGAAAGGCTGACGCTGCCGGAGCTGGGCCGCATCTTGCTCCACATCAACCAAAAGCGGGGCTACAGGGCGACAAAGGCCGACTACGACAACGGCGGAGGCAAGGACGACAAGAAGCAGGCCGGATATGTCGAGCAGGTCATGAGCCGCTACGCCGAACTGGGCGGCAAGACCGTGGGGCAACACCTCTTCGGCAAGCTCCAGGAGAACCCCGCATTCCGATGCAAAGACCTGGTGTATCCGCGCCGGGCCTACGAGGAGGAGTTCGACGCGATAGTGGAGCGCCAACGGCACTTCCACCCCCAGGTGCTGACCGACAAGGTGGTGGAGCGGCTCCGCAACGAGATAATCTTCTACCAGAGAGGCCTCAGGTCGTGCAAGAGGCTCGTGAACCGGTGCGAGCTGGAGCGGCACGACAAGACGGTGAACGGCCACGTGCTGAACTGCGGGCCGAGAGTGGCCCCGCGCTCGTCGCCGCTGTTCCAGGTGTGCAAGATTTGGGAGAGCATCAGCAACCTCAGGATTGAGAACCGCAAGAGCGGCGAGACCCTCGACATCTCGAAAGAGAAGAGGCAGGAGCTGTTCGACCACATGAACCACAACGAGAAGCTCACGGCCTCCGCGCTCAGAAAAATCCTGGGAGCGACGTCGCCCGACTGGAAGTTCGGCGAAGCCGTGGGCAACGGCCTGCAGGGCAACACCACCGCGTGCCAAATTGCCAAGGCCCTGGAGGGCGTCTCGAAAAGCCAAGCAGATGGGCTCCTGCGCTTCAATCTGACCGAGACCGACGGCAACATGGTGGACACCGAGACCGGCGAGCTGACCCGCAAAATCGACGCCAGCTACGAACGTGAGCCGCTCTACCGCCTGTGGCACGTCCTCTACTCGGTGGCCGACGAGGAGCAGAGCCGCAAGACACTGCGCGAGAGATTCGGAATAGACGACGATGAGGCACTGCGGCGGCTCAGCCGGCTGGACTTCGTCAAGAGCGGCTACGGCAACAAGTCGGCCAGGGCCATGTGCAAGCTGCTGCCCTACCTGCAAGAGGGAAAGACGCTCTCCGAGGCCAAGCAGGAGGCGGGCTACAAAGACACTCCGCCCACCCTGGCGGAGAACGAAGCCCGGGAGCTGAAAGACGCCATGGAGCCATTGGCAAAGGGGGCGCTACGCCAGCCCGTGGTGGAGAAAGTGCTGAACCAGATGGTCAACCTGGTCAACGCGCTGATGGCCACGTATGGGCGCATTGACGAAGTGAGGATTGAGATGGCGCGCGAGCTGCAACAGAGCCGCGAAGAGCGGTCGAAAGCCACAAAAGCCATTGCCGAGAACAAGAAGACGAACGACGCCGTGGCCCAAAGGATTGAGAGCGAATATGGGCTGACGCCGACGAAGACCCGGATTCAGAAATACCGGATGTGGGAAGAGACGGACCATGCGTGCATATATTGCGGCGACAACGTCTCGGCCTCGGACTTCCTGGCGGGCTACGGCGTGGAGGTGGAGCACATAGTCCCCCGCTCGATGCTCTTCGACGACAGCTTTTCGAACAAGACATGCTCGTGCCGCAAGTGCAACCAGGCGAAAGGCAACCGCACGGCGTTCGACTTCATGAAGAGCCGCGGCGGCGACGCCCTGCGGAAATACAAGGAGCGCATAGAGAGCCTAGGGAAGAAGATGTCGAACGCCAAGAAGCGCAAACTGCTCATGGCGCAAGAAGACCTGCCGCAGGACTTCATCAACAGGCAACTGCGCGAGAGCCAATACATTGCCCGCAAGGCGCGGGAGATGCTGCAGACGGTGGTCCGCACCGTCCGCACCACGACGGGCAGCGTGACCGACCTTGTGCGCCACCAATGGGGATGGGACGAAGTCCTGCACCACGACCGAATGGGGCGACTGAAAGACATCGAGGGCGACCAAGAGGCCCGCCTGGCCGAGGGCATGACCGAGATGGTGGAATGCGGCAGCGGCGACGCGGCCCGCGAGGTGGAGCGCATAGCGGACTGGTCGAAGCGCGTCGACCACCGCCACCACGCCATCGACGCGCTAGCCATAGCCTGCACCAAGCAGAGCTACATCCAACGCCTAAACAACCTCAACTCGCTCCGCGAGACATCGTTCCGCCACTACGCCGGAGACGAGCAGGGCGAGAAGACCCGCGAAAGGCTCTCGCGGCTCCATCTCTACCTCCGCCGCCAGCCCCACTTCTCGACCGCCGAGGTGGAGAGGGCGGCGGCCGGCATCCTAATCTCGTTCAAGAGCGGCAAGAGGGTGGCGAGCTTGGGCAAACGGTATGTCCGCAAGGGCGGCAAGAGAGTCCTGGCGCAAGAGGGCGTCGTCGTGCCCCGAGGGGCGCTGAGCGAGGAGAGCGTCTATGGGCAGATTGAGATTGACGGCAAGCGGGAGTACGTAATCCGCTACAAAGTGGACGGCCTCAAAGCCAAAGACCTGGAGTCGGTGGTGGACAAGGGCATCCGCGAGATTCTCCAGAGGCGGCTAGACGAGTGCGGCGGCGACGCGAAGAAAGCCTTTGGCGGCGACGTCCTCGACCACCAGGGGCGAAAAATCCGCAGCGTCCGATGCCGCACAGGACTCGAGGCGGTGGTGCCACTTAGGCGCAACGACGACGGCAAGGCGACAGCCTTTGTCAAGCCAGGCAACAACCACCACGTGGCGATATACGAAGACCGCGAGGGGAAGCCGCGCGAGCACGTCGTGACGTTCTGGCACGCCGTGGAGCGCAAGAAGCACGGACTGGACGTCGTGGTGACCAACCCCGGACGGACGTGGGACAGCGTGACCGACGAGATGCCGGAGGAGTTCAAGGCCCAGTTGCCCGACGCCACGTGGAGCTTCCGCTTCTCGATGCAGCGCAACGAGATGTTCATCCTCGGCATGAGCGACGACGCGTTCCACGACGCCATGCGCGAGGGCGACTACGCCACGCTGAGCAGGCACCTGTATAGGGTGCAGAAGTTAGCAAAAAAGGAATATTGCTTCCGACACCACCTAGAGACCAAAGTTGACGACAAGTATAAGGGCGAGAAAAATCAGATGCTGTCGAAGAGAAGGAATGCCCTAGTCGTGATACAAAGCATGAAAGCGATGACAAAGAAGAACCCTCACAAGGTGTCGGTGGACATCTTGGGCAGAATCCGCGAGGCATGATTAAGCAGACCCTCTACTTCGGCAACCCGGCCTACCTTAGCGTGCGCCGACGTCAACTAGAGATACGCCTGCCCGCCACGGAGAGAAGCGACGCCACGGCCGAGGCGCGCGGGGCGGCGGCGAGGAGCATCGCTATTGAGGACATAGGACTGGTGGTGATAGACAACAAGCAAGTGACGATGACGCAGAGCGTCTTGAGCTTGCTGTTGGAGAACAACGCCGCCGTGGTGGTGTGCGACGAGCGCCGGATGCCGACGGGCCTGCTCCTGCCGCTAGAGAGCAACACCACGCAGTCGGAGCGTTTCCGAAGCCAGATTGAGGCGTCGCTCCCGCTGCGCAAACAGCTGTGGGCGCAGACCGTCTCGGCCAAGATTGCCAACCAGGCGGCGGTGCTCCGCCAGGTCCGAGGCGAGGGGTGCGGCAACATGGACGCATGGGCGCGCCAGGTGCGCAGCGGCGACCCGGAGAACCGCGAGGCCCGCGCCGCGGCATTCTACTGGCGCGCCCTCTTCGGGCATCTCGACGGCTTCGGCCGCGACCGCATGGGGCGGCCCCCCAACAACCTGCTCAACTACGGATATGCCATAGTCCGCGCCGTCGTGGCCCGCTCCCTGGTCGGGAGCGGGCTCCTGCCGACGCTCGGGATCCACCACCGCAACCGCTACAACGCCTACTGCCTCGCCGACGACATCATGGAGCCGTACCGGCCCTACGTGGACCTGCTCGTGGCGCAGATTGTGGATAGCGGGCGCGACATCTCGGAACTGACCACGGCGCTCAAGGCCGAGATGCTCCGCCTCCCCGTTGTCGACGTGACCATCGGCGGACGCCGCAGCCCCCTGATGGTGGCCGCCACGACAACCACGGCATCGCTACAACGGTGCTACAGCGGCGAGACGAGGAAAATATCATACCCCGCCATATGACGGAGAAAAGCAGCACGGGACGATTTAGCGAGTATCAGATCATGTGGATTTTCGTCCTCTTCGACCTCCCCACCCTCACCGCCGAAGACCGCAAGCAGGCCCTAGACTCCCGCGAACGCCTCCAACGCGACGGATTCCGGATGCTCCAATATTCGGTCTACATCCGCCACTGCCCAAGCCGCGAGAACGCCGACGTCCACACTCGGCGCGTGCGCAACTGGCTGCCACACGCCGGGCGGATCTCGATTGTCGTCATAACCGACAAGCAGTTCTCGCAGATAGAGACGTTCTACGGCAAAGTGGCCGCCTCGCCCGAAGCAGAGCCACGACAACTCACGCTGTTCTGAACTTGCGCAGGCCGTCGAGAACGTCGCCCCAACCCAAAGAGGCCGAGAACCGGCATCGGCAGGAAACACGCATACGCACAACGGCGGCCGCCACCCCCCAAGGGGCGGCACAAGACGCCCCCCCATGCCAATCCCACGGCATAGAGCGTCGCACCATTAGCATACGCATGGCGGGGGGACAGAAAAAGGATTCCCGGCCCAAGTCCGAGAATCCCCTCACTCTTCGCATCATTTTTTTTCTTGCGACAATCAAAGCCAAGCAACTACAGTCCAATCAATTACACAGATTGTAGTGAGCTTGATTGTCAAAGATACGGATTTCAAAAGCAACTCACAACTCTACGATTCCGATTACGTCGCTTTCGTCGAGTGAGCTTGATTGTCAAAGATACGGATTTCAAAAGCAACTCACAACTCGAAGAGAGAGCTTCAGCTATTCTTTAAAGTGAGCTTGATTGTCAAAGATACGGATTTCAAAAGCAACTCACAACCCCGCCCGTCGCCGCCTTGTCCCAGGCGCAAGTGAGCTTGATTGTCAAAGATACGGATTTCAAAAGCAACTCACAACCGGCGCCGCAATACGACGACGACGCGACCAGTGAGCTTGATTGTCAAAGATACGGATTTCAAAAGCAACTCACAACAAAGTTTGCTGATTAACGTAGTCAGAACCAAGTGAGCTTGATTGTCAAAGATACGGATTTCAAAAGCAACTCACAACGCAGTACCAGGGGAGGGGCAGCGCGTCCTAGTGAGCTTGATTGTCAAAGATACGGATTTCAAAAGCAACTCACAACGATTTGTGGTATCAGCTCTTCGACGACGCAGTGAGCTTGATTGTCAAAGATACGGATTTCAAAAGCAACTCACAAC
>CAYZUH010000005.1:0-143779 GCA_964481855.1 uncultured Marinilabiliaceae bacterium | reverse complement strand
TCAAGGAGCAGAGACAGCAGCTCTCTGAGCAGAAACAGCAGCTCTCTGAGCAGAAACAGCAGCTCTCTGAGCAGAAGAGGCAACAAGACGCGCACGCGAGAGAACTCGACGCGCACTCGAGGAAGCTCGAAGCCCTGCGCACGGAGCTCGAAGCGAAAGCGGCCGAGCTTAAGGCGCGGGAGGGACAAGGCGGGCGCGAGGCTTTGGCGCAAGCGGCCCGGAAGATGCTCCGTCAGGGCGTCAGCACGGAGACCATTGCCGACTTCACAGGCTTGACGACGCAGGATATTGAACGTCTACGCGCCGACCTCGACTTACGCTCCCACGAATAGGCTACAGCTTGAAAGCGACGAGGAGGAAACCGCCGTCGCTTGCCAGGGTGTCGGTGGCGAAAGGCTTCTGCGAGAGCCGATATTCGATTTTTCGACTGTTGCCGTAGGGCGTGACGACCAGGACCCCAGAATCGGGCAGGCAGTCGTCGGGCTGATACTCTTTGTAGCCCATAGCCGACAGCCACCGGTTGAGCGACTCGCACCCGCGGACTGAGGGAGGGACCTCAATGTTGTCATACTGAAACATATAGAGCCTCTTGCCCAGCGAGGCCAGGGGATAGTAGGCAACATAGTCGGTGGCGAAGATGTTGTCGAACTTAGCGAGGGTGGCCGACTGCGAGCGGACGAAATCGCTTGTCTGCTCCTTTTGCTCCCACCGGGTAGGCGTGTTCTTCAAGTAGTTGACCCAATAGCGGTAGCCCTGGGGGACACTGAGCAAGACGGCGCACAGACCCACACGCAGAGGAGTGGCGAGACGGACAAACCCTCCCTCGGCAGACAGAGCCACAAAGCAGACCATCGTCGGAATCGAAAGAAGCCACGAATAGGAAAAGGAGTATCTCCCGAACAGCGTCATCTGCAACGGAATGAGCGAGACGAAACCAAGCAGAAGCCGCCAACGCCCAATCCGCATGGCGAAGCCCCACGCCACGGCGAGCAAGACGAGGGCCATGGGCTCGCTCGTGTAGGCGTGCATAAGCCTCAGCAGAACGTCCTCGTCGTCGAGGACGAGACCGAAGTTCAGGCTCACCATCTTTATGAACGGATTCCACGACGCAGACGTGGCGGCCGACGTCTGCGGCGCACCCAGGTAGTGGAGCAGGAAGCCGTTGTGGAAGTAGAACAGGCACGTCAGCGCAACCCCGGCACAAAAACCCGCCGCCACAGCCGCGCCGCGCCTTAGCCACACCTTGCGCCCCACCCCGCCATGGTCTACGGCAAAAAGGAATGCGACGAAAACGGCCACGAGCGGAATGACATAGAGACTGCTGAGCATCAGAGCCACAGCCGACAAGAACAGGGCCACCCCCCTCTCCCCACCGCCGCCAGACAGGAGGAGCCGCACGACGACAGACGAGGCGAGCAAAGTCAGCGAGTCGATGCGGCAAGCGCAAACCCACCACGGCGCCCACACCACCCAAAACAGAACCGCCCACACGCACAGCCCGCGGCGCGACGACAGCCACCCGCAGCGCGACATCGCGGCGCCAATATAGACGAACGACAGTGCGTAGAGGCACACGCCGAGCGAACACGTCACCGCGTGCGACACCCCGAAGAGCCACACCCACCCCGCGAGCAGGAGACCATAGAGCGGCTGGTAAGTGTAATTCCAGGCATAGCTCCTCCACTCGCCTTTCGTGACGAGGTTTATGGCGGAGTCCGCCGTACAAACCCCGTCGACCCAGGGGATTTCGACATAGTCGGCAAGCGACACGTAGAGTGCCGCGAACCCCGCGGCAAAAAGCCACAGCCAAGCAAGGACACGGCGCCGAGGCAAGGCCCCAGCGAGCCCCCCCGGCGCCGCGACATGGCACATCACGCCAAGCCCTCCAGCATGCGCTTCATGACCACCTGAGCCGAGACGACGCGGTTGGCCGCCTCGGGGATGACGAGGCTGTTGGGGCTGTCGATGACCTCGTCGGAGACAATCATGTTGCGCCGGACGGGGAGGCAGTGCATGAACTTGGCGTTGTTTGTCCAACTCATGTGCTCCGCGTCGACGGTCCAGCTCATGTCTTTCGAGAGAATCTGCCCATAGTGCTCGTAGGAGGCCCAGTTCTTGGCATATATGAAGTCGGCACCCTCAAAGGCCTTCCTCTGGTCGCGCTCCAGGTGCGCGCCCTCCATGATGTCCGGCGCCAGGTCGTAGCCCTCCGGGCATGTCAGGACGAAATCCACGTCGGCGGCTTTCATCCACTCGGCGAACGAGTTTGGCACTGCCTGCGGCAGGGCCCTGGGGTGGGGCGCCCACGTCAGCACCACCTTGGGGCGCGCCTTGGTCTTGTGCTCGTCGATGGTTATGAGGTCGGCAAAAGCCTGGCACGGGTGGCGCGTGGCGCTCTCCAGGCTTATGACCGGGCGGCCGGAGAACTCGATGAACTGGTTGAGGATTGTCTCGGCATAGTCGAAGTCGCGGCTCTCGAAGCGTGCGAAGGAGCGCACGCCGATGATGTCGCAGTAGCTCCCGATGACGGGGATGGCCTCGCGCAGGTGCTCGCTCTTGTCGCCGTCCATGACCACCCCCATCTCGGTCTCCAGTTTCCAACTGTCCTTGTCGATGTTGAGGACCATGGCGTTCATGCCCAGGTTCTGCGCCGCCTTTTGCGAGCTGAGGCGCGTCCGTAGGCTCGAGTTGAAGAAGACCAGGATGATGGTCTTGTTCCGCCCCAAGTCCTGCCACCCGAACGGGTTGGCTTTCACCTCGCGCGCCTCGCGCAGGGCTTTGTCGAGGTCTCCGATGTCTCCTACGGTCAGAAATCTATTCATTGTGGTAATATTAGTGTCGGGTTGTTGTCAGAGGGTGTCGACCAGGCGCGCCAGCTTGTTGGCGTTCGACCCCTTGAGCAGCAGCAGTTTCCCGCTTACGGCGGCGACCACGGGGGCGGCCTCGTCGGTGGTCTCGACAAATGTGAAGTCGGGGAACTCGTCGCGGAACTTGCCGAACTCCTCGCCAATCAGCACGACGGGGTCCAGCTTCATCTCCTTGACCCTCTCAAGGACTTTGCGGTGGCTGGCGTCTTGCGCCCACCCCAACTCGCGCATCCCCCCCAGGACGGCCCCCTTGTTCTCGGCCCGGATCCGGGACAGGTTGTCGAGGGCCGCCTCCATGCTGCTCGGGTTGGCGTTGTAGGCGTCGACAATCACCCTGTTGCGCCCGGTCTCGACAACCTGGCTCCGCCCGTTTGTGGGCTCGTAGGCCTCCAGGGCCTCCGTGATGCCGCAGTGGCCCACCCCGAAGAACTGGCCGACGGTGACGGCGGCGGCAACGTTCCCGACGTTGTAGTCGCCGCACAGATGGGTCCGGACGTGGCGCGCCTTGAGGTTCGTCAGGTAGGACTCGGGCTGGAATATCTCATACCACACGACGTCCAGCGTCTCCCCGCCCCCGCCGGCGACCATGCACGGGTTGAAGGCGAACTTCTCGACCGGATGCCAGCCAATCATCTTGACAATGTTTGCGTCGTCGGCGTTGTAGAGGATGACGCCGCCGTGCGCCCTCAAGAAGTCGAACAGCTCGGCCTTAGTCCTCATCACCGCCTCGAACGAGCCGAAGCCCTCCAGGTGCGCCGTCCCGACGTTCGTCACCAGGCCCACAGTGGGGCGGGCAATGGCGCACAGGGCCGCGATCTCGCCGGGGTGGTTGGCCCCCATCTCGACCACCGCCACCTCGTCGTCGGGCGCAATGGAGAGGATGGTCAGCGGCACCCCGATGTGGTTGTTGTGGTTTCCCACGGTCGCCGCCGTCTTGAATTTCTTGCGCAAAATAGCCGTGGAGAGCTCTTTTGTCGTCGTCTTGCCGTTAGTCCCCGTTATTGCCAAAACCGGGATGTCGAGGTGCGCCCGGTGCTCCGAGGCCAAATCTTGCAACGCCCGGAGGGTGTCGGCGACGAAAAAGGCCCGCGGATGCCCGGCGAAGTCGGGGTTGGACGTGACGACGACCTCGGCCCCGCGCCCAAGGGCCTCGCCCACCATGGTGTTGGCGTCGAAATTCTCGCCCTTAAGGGCGAAAAACATGTTTCCCCGAGCCACGCTCCGGGTGTCGGTCGAGACGCCAGTGCTTTGGCGGAAAGCCTCATAGAGCTCTGATATTGTGTTCATCGTCTGGTCTTGGTCGTCAGAAGTGGCCACAAGTTAGGGATAATCTCATAAACTTTAGCCTCGCCCTCGATTTTTATGCCCGCCGCCCCTAGCGGCAACTCGACTATGGCCAGCGGCCTGGACAACGCCTCCTCGCGGAGCAGTGCGCCGTCCGCCCCCACGACCTTGCACGCGGGCGGCGTCCCCGCGTCGTCCAGGAGCAGCGTGACGCTCTTGGCCCCGGCCGGCACGCCGATTGTCATCCCCCCGGGGTCCACGGCGTGCCACGTCGCCAGATTGTGGTCGAACGCGCGAAGCGCGCTCGCGGTGTCGGCGGCCTCGACGCTGAAGCCCAAATTGCCCAGGCGCAGGGGGTTGACCTCGAAAGTCCGCACCGAGGCGTAGTTGCGCCTCCGCGAGTCGAGCCTGCGCAAGCGGACGTAGCGCGCCCGCACGGCGTCGCCACGCCAACGCACCTCATATTGCCCGGCAAGGTCGGCAATGAGCGGCGTCCAGGCCCTGCCGTCGGCCGAGCACTCCAGGGTGGCGTGGTCGAAGAAGTCCACGTCGTCCACAGAGTTGCGCCCCTGCAAGATGAACACCTCACCGACGTCGCGGACATCGCGCAAGTCCACCCCGATCCAGTCCCCCTCCTTTTGCGAGATGCCCGACGTGTAGTATGTCGCGCTGTCGTTGTCGAACATGAGCTTCGAGATTGACGCCGCCGAATTGGCGAAAGAGCCTATCGCCTTGTAGTCCTTTGGGGTATGGCCGAGCAGGCGGGCAAGGAAGGCGTGGCCGATGTCGTCCATCATGTTCTCGAAAAAGGGCTGCAGCTTCATCGTCCCCACCTTGTGGGCGTCGAAGCCGCACTTCTCCCGGTCTGTCATGATGCACCGCTGATACTTGCCCCACAGCGTGGCGTCGTCCGCCCCTCGGCGGTAGAGCCTCGCCAGGTCTATCGCCTCGCCGCCGCGCCTGCCGAGCTTGCGCATCTCGTCGAGCCATGGGCGCAGCTCGCCCACCAGGGCCCTGTTGGCGCACCGCGCCTCAATCTCGCCGGGGGCGGCCTCGATCGCCTCAAAGTCGCGCTCCAAGAGCTCGGCCGCCGCGTCGGTCCATTCGCTCAGCCGGAACGTGGTCGTCTCCCAGCTCTCGTCGCGGCGGTAGCCCGTCTCGGTGTCGCAGGAGTGTATGGCGAAAGTCCGGTATGCCGCGCCGACCCCGGGCATGAGCGCCACCAGGCCCCGCTCCCAATTGTCGATGGGGTTGTAGGCCGCCACGTTCCACGCGTAGTCCGCCACGCCGTAGAGGGCGAGCTTCGACGCCTCGCCGTGCTCCATGGGGTTGCTGACGATGCCGCACACCTGGGCGTCGGTCAGCGTAGTGTCGAGCCCGTAGACGGGGCCCTGGAGGAGGTAGTTGCGCGCATAGTCGGTCACGGGATCGTTCCACCAGTAGAACGCCGGGCGCCCTATGCGGCTGTCCACGAAGTCGAGCGTCTCGGGGGTGAGGTCGCTGCACACCACGTCGCCCGTCCAGAACACCTTGACGTCCTCCCTCAGCGTCTTGCCGTAGACGGCCAGGCTCCCATGCGGCGTAGGGTTGGCCCACAGCTTGGAGTAGTCTGTCGGGCAGACCGTCAGCGGGCCCACGTCTCCCTTGGCGCTGACGAACTCGCGGGAGAGGCGGTTCAGAAGCTCGGCCTGGCGCACGGGGTCCGTCCCATCGCCCGAAATGTCGTCGAAGAAGATGGCGAAGTGGCGCACTCCGAGGCCGTACATATGCTCGAACTTGCGGACCAGGTTGCCATAGTCCTCGTCGTCCCACCGGATGTCCTGCCCCGGGTGTATGGCCCATACGAAGTCTACCCTGTTGCGGCGGCACGCCGCGATCAGCTCGCCGATGTCGCGGGCCTCCTTGTCGGGATAGGGGAGCCGCCAATTGGGCGAACTGTGGTAGGGGTCGTCCTTGGGGCCGTATATGTAGGTGTCCATCTTCATCCGGCCATAGAACTCGATGAGCGAGAGCCTCACCTCGTGCGACCAGGGGGTTCCGTAGAATCCCTCCACCACGCCCCTCCACGGCAGGTCGGGCCAATCTTCAATCTCGCAATGGGGAATCCGCCCGCCGCGGGCCGCCTCGCTCTCCATCATCTGCCGCAGGGTTTGCAGACCGTAGAACGCGCCGCGCTCGTCGTAGCCGACAATGTCGATGCCGCCCCTGCCGACCCGCAGGGCGTAGGCCCCAGGCACGGGCCTCACCCCGCCCCGGGCTGCGGCTCTCTCGCCAAAGTCTATGGCCAGCCTAGTCCCCCGCTCGCCCCGCGCAACGAACGACAGGGCGTCGGCGAAAGCGCCGCTCCGGTCGCGGACGCGCACCCCCCCGCCGACGTCTACGCCCGACGCCGTGTCGAGCTTCATCTTGTGGGGTGTGGGGTTCAATAGCCAACCGTGGTGGTTCAATGGGCGCCCCGGCACTCTCTGCACGTTTTGCTTCTCGAGGCGTTGCGAAGTCAGGTCGAAGCCGCCCCCCTGGGCGGCGGCGCTCCCCGCCGTGGCGAGGCAAGCGGCTAGGCAAATCAGAGGTAACGCTCTCATCTGTCTCAAAAATTTACGATGGTTTGAGCGGCTAAGATAATAAAAATCAGAACAAAAAGCATCCCGCCCCCGACAAGTCGGGAGCGGGACGCAATATGGCTTGCGAGAGGCGGGGCGGCTCAGCCGTTGAGGGCCGAGGCTCCGCTCACAATCTCGATAAGCTCGTTGGTGATTGCCGACTGGCGAGCCTTGTTATATTGCAGTTGAAGCTCGTCGAGTAGCGCAGTGGCGTTGTCGGTCGCCTTGTGCATGGAGGTCATGCGGGCCCCATGCTCAGAGGCCAGGGACTCTTTCACCACCGACAGGAAACGGACCCGGACGGCCTGCGGGATGAGGTCGGCCAGGACCTCCTCGCGGCTGGGCTCGACAATGAAGTCGCCCACGCCCCGCCCGCCCTCGCCTTGCGCGTCGACGCTCAGCGGGAGCAACTGCGCTTGGCGGACATTCTGCACGGCCGTGTTGACAAACTCGTTGTAGACCATGACCACCTTGCCGAACTCCTTGGCCTCGAAGCGGGCGCGGATGCCGTCGACAACCTTGTAGGCCGAAGCCAGGCTGAAGTTGTCGTAGAAATCCTTGGCCTCGACCACCGGCGCGGCCACGTGGCGCGAGCGCAACCCCTTGGCGGCCTGCTTGCCTATGGCGAGAATCTCGACGCTCCCGGCCTCCGCCGCAGCTTGCAGGTCGGTGGCAAGAAGCGTCTCCACCTCCTTGACAATGTTGGAGTTGAACGCTCCAGCCAAGCCCTTGTCTGACGCAATGGCCACGACGAGGGTCTTCCCCCCCTTTGTCACGGCCCGGAAAGCCGGGTAGTTTAGCTCGACGCTGGCCACCGCCGACCCCAGTGCGCCGACAATCTGCTTCAGCTTGGCCTCAAAGGGGCGCACCTTCGCCACCTCGTTCTGGGCCTTCTTGAGCTTGGCCGCCGATACCATCTTCATGGCGCTCGTCACCTGCCGCGTCGACTGGACGGAGTGGATTCGCGTCCGGATGTCCTTCAGATTTGCCATCAGCCTACCCCCCCGTCTAGTTGGCGAACCGCTTGGCGACCTCCTCGGCCGTCTCGCGCAAGACGGCGGTCTCGCCGTCGCCAATGCTCCCGGCGGCTATCTTCGACAGCACGTCCTTGTGGCGAAGCTCCATCTCGTCGAGGAACTCCTCCTCGAACTGCGCCACCTTGCCAATCGGGACGTTGCGCAGCAGACCGTTGGTCCCGCAATAGATGATGGCCACCTGCCGCTCGACGGAGTAGGGCGTGTGGAGCGGCTGCTTGAGAATCTCGACATTCTTGCGCCCCTTGTCGAGGACGGCCATAGTCCCGGCGTCGAGGTCGGAACCGAACTTCGAGAACGCCTCAAGCTCGCGATATTGCGCCTGGTCGAGCTTCAGCGTGCCGGCCACCTTCTTCATGCTCTTGATTTGCGCCGAGCCGCCCACGCGCGACACCGAGATGCCGACGTTGATTGCCGGGCGCACGCCGGCGTTGAAGAGGTTGCTCTCCAGGTATATCTGCCCGTCGGTTATGGAGATGACGTTGGTCGGGATGTAGGCCGCCACGTCGCCGGCCTGGGTCTCGATAATCGGCAGGGCCGTCAGCGAGCCGCCACCCTTGACGATGGGCCTGAGGTCTTCGGGCAGGTCGTTCATCTGCGCCGCGAGCTCGTCGTTCTCGACAATCTTGGCGGCGCGCTCCAACAGACGCGAGTGCAGGTAGAAGACGTCGCCGGGATAGGCCTCGCGTCCGGGCGGGCGGCGGAGCAGGAGGCTGACCTCACGGTAGGAGACGGCCTGCTTCGAGAGGTCGTCGTAGACGATGAGGGCATGACGCCCGGAGTCGCGGAAATACTCGCCAATGGCGGCTCCCGCCAGGGGCGAGAAGTATTGCATGGCCGGCGCGTCGGCCGCCGTCGCCGAGACGACAGTGGTGTAGGCCATGGCCCCGTTCTTCTCCAGCGTCGCCACAATTTGCGCCACCGTCGAGGCCTTTTGCCCCGTGGCGACATAGATGCAGTAGACTGGCTCGCCGGCGTCGTAGAAGCTCTTCTGGTTGAGGATTGTGTCTATGGCTATCGACGTCTTGCCGGTCTGGCGGTCGCCGATGATGAGCTCGCGCTGCCCGCGGCCTATGGGGATCATCGAGTCCACGGCCTTTATGCCGGTCTGCAACGGCCTCTTGACAGGCTGGCGGAACAAGACCTGCGGGGCCTTGCGCTCAAGCGGCATCTCGTAGAGCTTGCCGCCGATGGGGCCCTTGCCGTCGATGGGCTCGCCGAGGGTGTTGACCACTCGGCCTACAATCTCGTCGCCGACCCGGATGGAGGCTATGCGGCCCGTGCGCTTCACTGTGTCGCCCTCCTTGACCTCGTCGACATTGTTCATGAGGACTATGCCGACGCTGTCCTGGTCGAGGTTGAGGACCACGCCCATGGCCTTGCCCACCTCGACAAGCTCGTTGCTCTCGACGTTGGCCAGGCCGAAAGCCGTGGCTATGCCGTCGCCGACAGTCAAGACGGTGCCGACCTCCTCCAGCTTAGAGGAGGTGTCGAACTTCTCGAGCTGCTGCTTGAGCACGCTCGACACCTCCGAGGCTTTTATTCTTTCCATTCGCTGAATGTCGTGTTAATGAAATGATAATCAAACCGTCAGTTGGCGTTGCACGGCCTGGAGCTTGCTCCGCACGGAGCCGTCCACCTGCCGTCCGTCGATGGCCAGGACAACCCCGCCGATGATGCGCGGGTCGACACGGAACGTGGCGTCGACGGAGGCGACAGTCTCTCCCGACGAGCGCACCTTGTCGGCCACGAGGTCGACGAAACGCCCGCGCCGGCCCTCGTCGAGCTCGCAGGCCGTGGTGATGCTCGCCGTGAAGATGTGGCGCTCGCGCTTGTAGAGCATCTCGAACACGTGCATAATGCTGCAGACGTGGCCGATGCGCTCCTTGTCGACGAGGAACGTCAGGAACCGCAGCGTCTCGTCGGCCACCCTGCCGCCAAACACCGCCTCGACAAAGGCGCGCTTCTCCGACGGCTTGCGCAGGGGCGAGTCGAAGAGCTTCTGAGCCTGCGGCTGCCGCCCCAGGGCCTCGCGCACGACGCGGGCATCGGCGTAGACCTCGTCGAGCTTGCCGCGGTCGGCGGCAAAGTCGTGCAACACTGTGGCGTAGCGCCTGGCAATCAGTCCTGCGTCCATGTGGTGTGCGGTTTAATTGAAGTTGCTCTCTTGGAGATATTTCTCGATGAGCTGCTCCTGGCGGTCGTCCGCGCGGAGGTCGCTCTCGATGAGCTTGGCGGCGATCTCGACGGAGAGCGCCGCCACCTGGCGGCGCAGGTCGTCGATGGCCCCGGCCTTCTCCCTCTCGATCTGCGCGCGCGCCTGCTCGATGAGCTTGTCGCCCTCCTCCTGCGCGCGGCGCTTGGCGTCGTCGAGCATGGCCTGGACTTTCTCGCGCGCCTCTTTGAGGATGGCGTCGCGCTCGGCGCGGCTCTCTGTCAGCATCTTGGCCTTCTGGGCCTCGATGCGCTCATATTCCTGGCGGGCCTCCTTGGCTTTCTCCAAGGAGCTGGAGATTTCGTCCTCCCGCTCCTTGAGCATCCCCAAGAGGGGCTTCCACGCAAACTTCGTGAGCAGCGCCAGGACCACCAGGAACGTCAACCCAGACCATATGACCAGTCCGGGCTCTGGAGACAATAGACCATCCATAGCGACCTGTCCTTTAGGGGGTTATATGAGACTACTGAGCCAGGTATGCCATGACGATGGCGAACAGGCCGGCACCCTCGACCATGCCCGCTGCGATGAGCATGGCGGTCTGAATCTTGCCGGCCATCTCCGGCTGACGGGCCATGGCCTCCATTGCCGAGCCGCCGACCCTGCCGATGCCGATGCCGATGCCGATAACGATCAGTCCTAGACCAACTGCAATCAAATTTCCAGTCATGATGTTTGTCTTTTTAGTTGTTGAATTTTCTGTTTCCGTATCAAGTGGCCACCTACTCCTCCGCCCCGGCGTTGACCGCCAAGCCAATGTAGAGGGCGGAGAGGACGGTGAAGATGTATGCCTGCAAAGCTCCGAATATCAGCTCGAGGGTGAAGACAAGCATCCCGAGGAGAATCGAGATGGGCGCCACGCCGACGGTCTGCAAGATGAAGATGAGCGAGAAGAGGCTCAAGACGATGATGTGGCCGCCCGTGATGTTGGCGAAGAGACGGATGAGGAGCGTGAACGGGCGGGTGAACATCGTGACAATCTCAAGGGGAATCATGATGAGCTTCATGACGCCCGGCACGTTGGGGACGGTGAAGACGTCGAGCCAATAGTGCTTGTTGGCGCTGAAATGCGTCACCAGGAAAGTGAAGACCGCCAAGATGCCCGTAAAGGCTATGTTGCCAGAGAGATTCGTCGCCCCGGGGAAGAAGGGGACTAGGCCAATCAGGTTGTTCGCCCAAATGAAGAAAAAGAGGGTGAGCAGGAACGGGGTGAAGCGCGCCCCTTTCTCCTTGCCTATCTGGTCGTCGGCAATCTCCTTGACGAAGACCATGATGTATTCCGCCGCGTTTGCCGCCCCACGCGGGATTCCGCCCGCCTTGCGTATGGAGCGGGCCGCGCCGCCGAAGACCAGCAGCAGGATGACTCCCGCCATGATGCCCGACACCACGTTGCGCGTCAGCGAGAAGTCGAAGACGTCGGCGCGGTCGCCGTTGGCGCAGAGCTTGTCGTGGGCGTTGAGGGTGTAGGAGACGCCGTTCTTCTCGACGGCACGGCCGTCGGCGAGCGCCGACGAGAGGCAGAAGAGGAAGTCGCCGTTGGCGGTGTTGTATGCCATGACGGGCAGGGGGATGTCTATCGAGCTCCTGCCGCCGTCCCAGGCTATGACGTTCCAATGGTGGGAGTCGCTGATGTGGTGGCCTATGACCTCCATCACGTCGAGAGTCTCACCCTGCGGCTCCTGCGGGGCCTCCGCGTCGCTGTCCGTCTGCGCCAACAGAGGCATGGCGAGAAACGAGAGAGCCGACACCAATATGGATGCTAACTTGCTCATATGAAAATTGACCGAGTTTCTTTTTCTTACCCCCTAGCCCTTTTGCGCAAGGAGGATCCCCGACGAGAGGCGGAACGCAATGAACGCCATGCAGAAAGCAGCCGGCTCCAGCTTCGAGGCGCCGTCCGTGACCCAGACAAGCAGAGCCGCCAGGCCGCAGGCGCAGACGAACGTGACGGCCTCGACAATCATGACGCCGACCACTCCATTTTTACACCCCGCGCCCCGAAAACGTTTCATGAGGAACAGCGTTTTCCCGCCCTCAAGGAACAGCTGGGCGAAGACCGCGGCGACAATGGCAGCCGAGCCACCCCGCAAGGCCACGCCCGCGGCAAGAGCCACGGCCGCGACGGCCAAGGCCACAGAGGCCACGACTCCCCGTCTCGCCATCATCCTCGCCGTCACAATGTGAGGCCGCCGCGCTAGGGCTTCTTCGCCGCCGCGGGCTGTTGGGCGGCGACACCCTTGTCGGCCATGACGCAGTTGCCGATGAACTTGGCGCCGGGCTCGATGCTCAGCTTGTTGACGCTCATCTCGCCCTTGAAGGACGACGACGCCTTTAGCGAGAGCAGCTCGCTAACCTCCATCTTGCCCTCGAAAGAGCCGGAAATCTCGGCACTGACGCACTTGATTGTCCCCTTGATGCCCCCCCCCGAGCCCAAGACAACCTTGCCTTGCGACTTTATGTTGCCGTCTATCACGCCGTCGACGCGCAGGTCGCCGTTGGTCTCTATGTCTCCGACGAACTTGGTGCCCGAACCGATGATGTTGGGCAGCCTGTTCTCCGTCTCAAAGTTTTTGCTCATCCCTATGGCCATTCCTTAATTAGTTGACAGCCTTGGCGCGTCTTCGCCGCACCTTAGGCAAAACAAATATACGTAAAAATCCATTCAAACGTCGGTCTAAATAGACGCGCATTTTTCCATAAGCACATTGCCGCCCGACCGCGCCACAGGCCGTGGCCGGCAGGGGGCACGGTGGGGATAAATAATGTTGCAAGAACGACAAAACAGACAAACGGCAGGACATCGCGTTCCACTATTGCATAATTTAGCAACAACAAAGGACAGTGACGACATCAGCCAAACAGTTTAAACATTCACCTTGAAGCAGAAAAATCCGCCTCCACCTGCTGGCCGCAAGCATCTCCGCCCTGGCCGTGGCGGCCTCCGGTTGCAACGATGCCGAGCCTCCGGCAGCCGACGACTACCTCCGCGTCGCGGGCGGCGGCGGCAACCGCGTCTTCGTCCGCGACCGCGCCAAGGGCTTCACATTCTCCGACCCGCAAAAGGTCTATGCGCAAAACGGCACCTCGCCGCGGGTCTCGGACGCGGGCCGCAACACGCTCGTCAAGGTCAGCGTCTTCGGCAACGAGACTCGAGCCTACTGACAGGCGGCGGGAAAACTAAGGGGGCGCACGAAATCGCGCGCCCCCCCTTGTCCATTGCCGTCCCACGCGGACATAGGCCGACCTCAGCTGTCCTGGCGCGTATGCCCGTCGCCGCGGACGACCCACTTGTAGGAGGTCAGCTCGCGGAGACCCATGGGCCCGCGGGCGTGCATCTTCTGCGTGCTGATGCCAATCTCGGCGCCGAGGCCGAACTGGGCGCCGTCGGTGAACGCCGTGCTGGCGTTGACGTAGCAACAGGCGGCGTCGACCTCGCTCACGAAGCGGCGGGCGGCGGCCTCGTCTTCGGTGATGATGGCCTCGGAGTGCTTGAGGCTGTGGTCGTAGATGTATTGCAGAGCCTCGTCGATGCTGTCCACGGTCACCACCGCCAAGCGCAACGAGAGGAACTCGCGGCCGTAGTCTTCGGGGGCAATCGGGACGAGCAATTGCCCCGGATAGCTCCCCCGCAAGGCCTCCAGGGCCCGGCTGTCTGCCCGGAGTTCGACGCCTTTCCCGGCGAGCGGCTCGCAAAGTGCCGGCAAGTCGGCGAGCCTCGCGCTGTTGACGAGCAAGCAGTCGAGGGCGTTGCAGACGCTGACGCGTCGCGTCTTGGCGTTGCACACCACCCTCCGCCCCTTCTCCAGGTCGGCGGCGGCATCGAAATAGGTGTGGACCACGCTCGCCCCGGTCTCGATGACCGGCACTTTGGCGTTGTCGCGCACCGAGGCAATGAGCCTCTGCGACCCGCGGGGAATGAGCAGGTCGACATAGCCCACGGCGTTCATCAGCTCCGTTGCGGCCTCGTGTCCGTCGGGGAGAAGCTGGATGAGGTCGGGGTCCATGCCGTGGCTCGCCACCACGCCGCGCAGCACCCCGACCAGGGCCGCGTTGCTCTCGCCGGCGTCGCTCCCGCCCTTGAGAACCACGGCGTTGCCGGAGCGGAGACCAATGGAGACCACGTCGGCCGTGACGTTGGGACGCGCCTCGTAGATGACGCCCACGACACCCATCGGGACCCTTATGCGACTAATCTTCAGCCCATTGGGCATCTGCCGCTCGTCAATCACCTCGCCGCATGGGGCCGGCAGGTGCGCCACGGCGCGTGTGTCGGCGGCTATGGCCGCAATGCGCTTGGCGTCGAGGCGCAGACGGTCGTAGCGGTAGTCGGCAGGGTCCATCTTGGCGAGGTCGCGGGCGTTGGCCTCGACAATCTCGTCAGAGTGGGCCACGAGGGCGTCCGCCATTGCCTCCAGCAGCGTCTCAGTCTGCTTGGGCGAGACTCCGCTCAGCGAACGCGCGGCCCGCTTGACGGCCTCAAGCTGTCTCCTGATGTCGGTTCTCATCTTTCGTCTTGTCGGTTAGTTGTGGAAAACGTGGAGATAGTCGTAGTGGACGAGCGGCTTCTGCTTGGCGGCGAAAGCCTGACGCTGGGCCGTCTCCTTGTCCATGGCCGCGCGGCCGACGGCAATGGGCGTCCCGTCGGGGTCGGCAATGATTATGATGTCGTCTTTGCGGAAGTCTCCCTCGAACTCCCTCACCCCCACGGGCAGTAGGCTCGACACGCGGTCGGGGCTTGTCAGAGCCTCGGCGGCACCCTTGTTGACCACGACGCGCGCCGAGGCGAACCCGTCGGAGTAGGCAATCCATTTCTTTATGGCGGGGCTGTGCTCGCCAGCCTCGAAGTGCGTGCGCGGCAGCGCAGGGTCGTCCGCCGCCAGGCGCTCCACCACCCTGTCGGCCTTGCCGTTGGCAATGTAGACGTCGATCCCCGCCTGGGCCGTCTTCTGCGCCGTGCGGCACTTGGTGACCATGCCGCCGCGGCCGAAGTCGGACTTCGCGGCACGCACATATTGCGAGACGCTGACGCCCCGCGCCACCTCGCGGATGACCTTTGACGACGGGTCGGCCGGGTCGCCGTCGAAGATTCCGTCGATATTGCTGAGGATGAAAAGCTTGTGGCAGTCCATCATCGACGCCACAAGCCCCGAAAGCTCGTCGTTGTCGGTGAACATCAGCCCAGTGAGCGACACGGCGTCGTTCTCGTTGACCACGGGGACCACACCGTTGTGCCACAAGACGTCGAAGCAGCTCTTCATGTTCAGGTAGTGGCGGCGGCTGCCCAGATCCTGCTTGGTGACGAGAATCTGCCCGATCTTGACGCCATGACTGTCGAAGAGCCTCTTATACTGGTCGATCAGCTCCGCCTGGCCCACGGAAGACAGGAGCTGGCGCTGCGCCACGGGGTTGAGCGCCCCGTAGCCCTCAATCATCCCCCTCCCCGCCGCCACGGCGCCGGAGGAGACCAGGACGACCTGGTGGCCCGCCGCCCGAAGCCCGACAATCTGCTTCACGAGGGCGCGCATCCGCTCGACGTCGAGCGTGCCGCCGGGGGCGGTGAGGACATTGGAGCCGACCTTGATTGTCAGTCGCATAGCCTCGCCCCCCTACTTGACAATCTTGGCATAGGAGCCCATCATGCCCTGCATGACCGCGGCCGAGAACCCGGCGCGCTCCATGGCGTTGACGCCCGCAATGGTGACGCCCCCCGGGGTGCAGACCTTGTCAATCTCCGCCTCGGGGTGCGACCTGTTGGTCAAGACGAGCTGCGCCGCGCCCTTGACCGTCTGCGCCACGACCTCCGCCGCCAGAGTTGCGCCCAGGCCCATCTCGATGGCGCTCTCTTGCGCGGCACGGATGTAGCGCAGGGCATGGGCCACGCCGCACGAGGCGAGAGCCGTCAGAGCCGGCATCTGCGCCTCGTCGACAACGAGAGCCAGGCCGAGAGCCGAGAAGACGTCCACCACGGCGGCCACGCGCCCTTGCGGCACACCGGCGGCGGGGACGATGGCCGTGAGGCTCTCGCCGACCTCCGCCGCCGTGTTGGGCATGACTCGCACTGCGGCGACGCCACCGCCGAGCATCTCGGCGAACTGCGCCACGCCGACGCCCGTGGCAATGGAGACGGCCACGACGCCGGGCGACAGCGAGCCGCGGACAGCGAAGACTACATCCTTAAGCTGGTAGGGCTTGACGGCGAAGACGACCATGTCGGCCCCCTCGACGGCCGTGGCGTTGTCCGTCGTGGTGGCGAAGCCCTCGGCCGCCAACGCCCGCAGGGCCTCGGCGTCGCGCCGCGTCACGACAATCTGACTGGCGGCGGCCAGGCCCGCCTTGACGACGCCGCGCGCAATGGCGCGACCCATGTTGCCGCCACCGACGACGGCTATCTTGCAGAACTTGCCCATGACCCTATTTTTCGGAAAGAACCTCGGCGAACGCCCCCAGAAACTCGTCGACCTCGGCAGTGGAGAGGCAGAGCGGCGGCAGGATCCGCACCATGTTCTGCCCCGAGACGCCGGTGAATATGTGCTTCTCGTAGAGGAGCTTTTGGCGGATGGGGGCCACAGGCTCGTCGAACTCTATGCCGACCATCAGCCCGCGGCCGCGCACGTCCTTGATGCGCGGGCTCTTGGGCAGGTTCTCCATGAAATATTTGCCCACGCGGGCGGAGTTCTCCTCGAGCTTCTCGTCGCGGTATATGTCCGCCACGGCTATGGCGGCCGCCATGCCGAGATAGTTGCCCCCGAACGTGGTCCCGAGCATCCCCTTGACAGCCTCGAACTCGGGGCTGATGAGGACGGCCCCGACGGGGAAGCCGTTGGCAATCCCCTTGGCCATCGAGATGAGGTCGGGGCGAATGCCCGCATCCTGATGGGCGAAGAACCGGCCCGTCCGCCCATATCCGCTCTGAATCTCGTCGAGAATCAAGATTGTCCCGTGCGCGCGGCACAGCTCCTGCAAACCGCGCAGGAACTGACCGTCCGGTATGTTGATTCCGCCGCAGCCCTGGATGCCCTCGATGATGACCGCGGCCACGTCGCCGCGCTCAACATATTGCGCCACGGACTGCAGATTGTTGAGCTCGGCCCACAGCACCTCGTGCTGCTTGTTGAACGGCGAGTTTATCTTGGGATTGTCGGTCACCGCCACGGCGCCGCTCGTGCGCCCGTGGAAACTGCGGCGGAAAGCCACGACCTTGCTCCTCCCCGTGTGGAACGACGCGAGCTTGAGGCAGTTCTCGTTGGCCTCGGCCCCGCTGTTGCACACGAAGAGGCTGTAGTCCGCCAGGCCGCTCAGTTGCCCGAGCCTCTCGGCCAGGGCCGACTGGAGCGGGTTGATGACGCTGTTGGAGTAGAACGCAATCTTGCCGAGCTGCTCCGTGATGGCGGCCACATAGCGCGGGTGGCTGTGGCCGACGCTTATGACGGCGTGCCCCCCGTAGAGGTCGAGATATTCAGTCCCCTTGTCGTCCCACACGCGGCATCCCCTGCCACGTACGGGCACTACATCGAAAAGCGAATAGACATCGAAGAGTTTCATTGCCATGTGCTTATATCGTTTCTAGAATCCCGACGGCTTGAGGTTTAGCCCCGTGTTCTCCGGGAGGCCGAAGAGCAAGTTCATGTTCTCGACGGCCTGCCCCGCGGCGCCCTTGACGAGGTTGTCTATGAACGAAAGCACGTGGAGCTTGGCGCCATATTTGCGGACGTGGAGCACGCACTTGTTTGTGTTGACAACCATCTTGAGGTCGGGGTTGACATCAACCACGTTGACAAACGGCTCGTCCTTATAGAACTTCTTGTATACCTCCACGGCGTCGGCCTCGTCGAGGTCGCAGTCGAAGTAGACCGAGGCCATGATTCCTCGCGTGTGGCAACCGCGGATGGGGACGAAGTTGAGGTTTCCCCTGTAGTGCGGCGCGAGCCGCGTCAGCGTCTCGTTGACCTCGCCGAGGTGCTGATGGGTGAAGGCCTTGTAGGCCGAGAGGTTCCCCTCGCGCCAGCTGAAGTGCGTCGTCTCCGACGGCTTCTGCCCGGCGCCCGTCGAACCCGTTATGCCCGTGGCGTGGACCTCGCCGAGCTTGTCGAGCTTGGCCATGGGGAGCAGCGCCAGCTGAATGCTCGTGGCGAAGCACCCGGGGTTGGCCACGCGGTCGGCGGCCTTTATCTCGCGCCGGAAAGCCTCCGGCAGTCCGTAGACGAAGCCCTCGGCGCTGTCCTGGAGGCGGAAGTCGTTCGAGAGGTCGATAATCTTGCCGTTGAAGTCGCGGGGCAGCTTGTCCACGAAGCCGCGGCTCTTGCCGTGCCCCATGCAGAGGAATATGACGTCGGCGGTGTTGACGGGGGCCTCTGCCGAGAACGACAGCGACGTCTCGCCCACCAGGTCGCGGTGCGCCGCCCATACGGGCTCGCCGGCATGGCTCTCGCTCTGCGCGAAGAGGATGTTGGCCCAGGGGTGGTTGATGAGGATGCGCATAAGCTCGCCTCCCGTGTAGCCCGCCGCGCCTATTATGCCTACTTGGATCATTATGGTCGTCGTTGAGTTTGTTGTTGTTGCCGGGAGCGCCTACAGCTCGCTCTCAATCTTGCCGGCCTCGTCCTTGTGGTTAGAGTAGTAGGCCCGGAGGGGCGTCGAGAGGACTTTGATGAAGCCCTTGGCGTCTTCGCTCGTCCAGCCCTTCTGCATCTCGCCATACTCGCCGAACTTGTTCTTCACCAGGTCGTTGGGCGACTCGACGCCGACCGTCTCGAACGAGTGCGGGCGGAGCTTCATGATGGCGGTCCCGGAGACGTTGCGCTGGCTGCTCTCCAGCATGGCCTCGATGTCGCGCATGACGGGCTCGAGATACTGGCTCTCGTGGAGGAACATCCCATACCAGTTGGCGACCTGGTCCTTCCAATATTGCTGCCACTTCGACAGGGTGTATTTCTCCAGGAACCTGTGCGCCGCGATGATGAGCATGGGCGCCGCGGCCTCGAAGCCCACGCGCCCCTTGATCCCGATGATGGTGTCGCCCACGTGCATGTCGCGGCCGATGCCGTAGGGTGCGGCAATCTCCTCAATCTTCTGGATGGCCTTGACCTTGTCTGCGAAGACCTCGCCGTTGACTGCCACAATCTCGCCGTCCTTGAACTCTATGCGGACCTGCTCCTCGCCGTCTTTGCAGACCTGCTTGAGGTACGCGCCCTCGGGGAGGCCCTGCGCGCTGTCTAGAATCTCGCCGCCGCATATCGACGTGCCCCAAATTCCGACGTTGTAGGAGTATTTGAGCTTGGCGAAGTCGGCCTTGAAGCCGTGGCTGTTGAGGTAGTCGACCTCGAACTGGCGCGTCAGGGCCATGTCCCGCGTGAGGGTGATTATCTCCATCTCCGGGGCCATGACGAGGAACGTCATGTCGAAGCGCACCTGGTCGTTGCCGGCGCCCGTCGAGCCGTGGGCTATGGCCTGCGCCCCAATCTGCTTGGCGTAGCGGGCTATGGCCATGCCCTGGAAGATGCGCTCGGAGCTGACCGAGATGGGGTATGTGTTGTTGCGCAAGACGTTGCCGAAAATCATGTAGCGGATGCTCTTCGAGTAGTACTCTTGCGTGACGTCGAGCGTGACATACTCCTTGGCGCCGAGGCGCAGGGCGTTCTCCTCGTTGGCCCTCAGCTGCTCGGGGCTGAAGCCGCCGGTGTTTGCGCAGGCGGCGTAGACCTCGTAGCCTTTCTCCCTGGCCAGGTACATCACCGTGAACGACGTGTCGAGACCGCCACTGTAGGCGACGACGACTTTTTTCTTAGCCTCCATATATGTCTGTGTATCTTTAGTTTCTTGCTTGTCACTCTTCGGGGAAGCCGTTGGGGAACGCCTCCATAATCCGGTCCACGACCCCGGGGTCCTTGGCCAGCTCCTCGTCGGCGTCGCGCACACTGCGCCGACGGTCGGGGTCGTAGAGCATCCCGGTGCAGACGCAGTAGCGCCGGCCGGTGCGCACGAGGATGTCGTGGTTGATGCACCCCTCGCAGCCGCGCCAGAACGTCTCGTCGTCCGTCAGCTGGGCGAACGTCACGGGGACGTAGCCGTGGTCGGTGTTGAGCTTCATGACGGCGGCACCGCTCGTGAGGCTGAAAATCTTGGCGTGCGGCCACCGCAGGCGCGCGAGGGTGAACGTCATGTGCTTGATCCGCCTCGAGAGCCCGCAGCCGCGGTACTCGTCGCGGACGATGAGGCCGGATGTCGTGACGTAGTGCTTGCCGCCCCACGTCTCGATGTAGCTGAAACCGGCGAACGTCTCGCCGTCGAGGGCTATGACGGCCTTGCCCTCGCGCATCTTCTGCTTGACGTAGCCCGGGTTCCGCTTGGCAATGCCGGTGCCGCGCACTTTGGCGGCGGCGGTGATTGTCCGTAGAATCTCGTCGACGTAGTTGAGGTGCTCCTCTGTCGCCACGACAACCTTCAGGTCGGGAAACATATCGTCAGACTTGCTCATTTATGTTCTTTTGTGGTATCTCTTAATTCTCGTCTCTAAAAAAAAACTACAGCAGCTTCTGCCCCGCGTCGGGCATTATGGCGCAAAGCTCGCCGACGAAAGCCTCCCGGCCCACCCCGGCCCGAAGCACGACCAGGACCGTGTCGTCGCCGGCAATAGTCCCCATGGCACTCGCCAGGCGCGCCTCGTCGATGGTGGCGGCCAGGACGTTGGCATAGCCGGGGCGGGTCCGCAAGACCGCCATCTGCCCCGACACCTCGACGCTCAGCAGCCCCGAAGCCGGGGCCGCGGCCGCGACGGCGTCGGGGTGGCGCGTGTAGCGGTAGCCGCCCAGGCCGTCGGGCACCTTGACTATGCGGAGCTCGGCGAAGTCGCGCGAGAGGGTCGCCTGCGTCAGGGCGAAGCCCCTGTCGGCAAGGAGGCGGAGCATGGCGTCGTGGTTGTCGACGCTCACGCGGCCCACGATGTCGAGGATGGCCTCCAGCCTCCGGCTCTTGACGCTACTTCTCACCATGCCGTATTTTTATTCATCGGATGCGCAAAAATATGCATAACCGCGACACGTTGTCACCGCACGGGCGCAAAAAAAAAGACGGCGCCGGGCCACAAGCCGACGCCGCCGAGACAGACTCCGCCGCCGTCACTCCACGGCGCCCGGCATCCGGAGCTTGGAGTTGAGACGCGCCATGTCGATGAGCATCAACCCCTTAGTCGTGCGGGCGCGCGCCGGCCGACTTCAGATACTCCTTGAAGAAGCGGTCGATGCCGTCGAACGGGATTTTGTCCACCTGGTCATAGAGGTCGGTGTGCGTGGCCCCCGCCACGGTAATCATCCCCTTGTTCCCGCCCTGCAACTTGCGGAACGCGTCGCGGCCCATGTAGTAGCTGTGGGCCTTGTCCCCATGGACTATGACGACGGCCGAGCGCAGGTCCTCGGGGTGGGACAGGAGCTCGTTGTTCATCCACCCGCCCTGCGCCTGTAGCATCCACCCCCCGCCGCTGTTGACTGAGCGGGCGTGGAAACCGCGCGGCGTCTTGTAGTAGGCGCCGTACTGGCGCACGAAGTCGGGCGCCCCCTGCGCCTTGGCGTCGTCGGCGCCGGGGCACCCGCCGGCGCGCTCGGCCAACCCCGTCTTATATTCGCGGGTGCGCAGGGCCGCCAACCGCCGCTTGGCCTCCAGGCGGTCGTCGGCAGTGCCGCTGTCGGAGTAGCCCCACGCCCCGACGCGCGGCATGTCACACATGGTGATGGCCGCCGTGGCCTTGACCCTGGGGTCGGCGGCCGCCGCATTGAGGGCTATGCCGCCCCACCCGCAGATGCCGACTATGCCGATGCGCCCGGGGTCCACGCCGTCGAGGTTCGAGAGGTAGTCCACGGCGGCCATGAAGTCTTCGGTGTTGATGTCGAGCGAGAAGACGTCGCGCGGCTCGCCCGAGCTCTCGCCGGTGAACGACGGGTCGAAAGCCATGGTGACGAAGCCCCGCTCGGCGAGCGCCTGGGCGTAGAGCCCCGACGACTGCTCCTTGACCGCCCCGAAAGGGCCCGCCACGGCCAGGGCGGGCATATTGCCCACGACGCCCTTGGGAGTGTAGAGGTCGGCGGCGAGGGTGATGCCGAAGTGGTTGTGGAACACGACCTTGCGGTGGTTCACCTTGTCGCTCTGCGGGAACACCTTGTCCCACCCGTCGGACAGCCGCAGCGCCTGCTCGAAGACGGGCTGCTCGCCGTTGCCTGTGTTTTCCATATCTTTTTAGCGTTTGCGCGCCGGCCGTGGCCGCAAGCGGGCCCCAGGGCAGACGCCGTTTCAAAATTGTCCAATTTGTCTTGCGACCTATTCAGGAGGCGAATATAGCGCGGCATGGCGAAGCCTCGGATACCAATTTCACTCTTTTAACCCCTCGGCCGGGGGGCGGGCGGCGTTTCGCGCCGATTTTCGTATCTTTGCCGAGATGAGCCCGACGAGCCACAGCCGGAAACGCGCGGGCGACGCCCACGACGCCCCGCCCACCTACGTCAGCCTGTTCAGCAGCGCCGGCGTGGGGTGCTACGGCTTCCTGCAAGAGGGGTTCCGGTGCGTGGCGACGGTGGAGGCGCTGGAGAGGCGGCTGAGGGTGCAGAGGTGCAACGGCAAGTGCACGCTGGAGAGCGGATACATCTGCGGCGACATGACGCTCCCGGAGACGCAGGACAGGGTGGCGGCGGAGCTTGAGCGGTGGCGGACGGACTTCGGCGCGGCCGGACTCGACGTGCTTATTGCCACGCCGCCCTGCCAGGGGATGTCGGTGGCCAACCACAAGAAAGGCGACGAGCGGGGGCGCAACTCGCTCGTGGTGGAGAGCATACGGATGACGGACAGGCTCCGCCCCCGGGTCTTCGTCTTCGAGAATGTGAGGACTTTCCTGACCACGACGTGCGCGGACCTCGACGGGGCGGAGCGGCGCATCGGCGACGCCATAGAGCGCGACCTGGGCGGGGCGTACAACATCCTCCGCCGCATCGTCAACTTCAAGGACTACGGGTGCCCGTCGAGCCGGACGCGGACGCTCGTCATCGGGGTGCGCAAAGACCTGACGGACGCGTCGCCCTACAGCTTCTTCCCCGACAAGAGGCCAGAGCGGACACTGCGACAAATCATAGGCCACCTGCCGCCACTGACCACCATGGGGCAAATATCCGACACCGACATCTACCACAGCTTCAAGAGCTACGCCCCGGCCATGGAGGCGTGGATAGCGGGCCTGGGCGAGGGGCAGTCGGCGTTCGACAACGCGGACCCCGCCCTCGTGCCCCACAGCGTGAGGGACGGCAAGGTGGTGCCCAACGCCCGGAAGAACGGCGACAAGTACACCCGCCAGCGGTGGGACGCCGTGGCCCCCTGCGTCCACACCCGCAACGACATCCTGGCGAGCCAGAACACCGTCCACCCGGCGGACAACCGCGTCTTCAGCATCCGCGAGCTGATGCTCATGATGTCCGTCCCCGACGGCTTCCGGTGGGTCGACAGGCCCGTGGAGGAACTCAACGCCCTGCCGCCGGAGCAGAAGAGGGCATTTCTCAAAAAAGAGGAGATGAACATCCGTCAGTGCCTGGGCGAGGCCGTGCCGACGGCGGTGTTCCGGCAGGTGGCGGGGAAGATTAAGACGCACTTGCAAAAGACAACCACATAAAAAGACATGACCGACGACACGACATACGACGACGCCCTCGACGACGAGGAGACGGCGGACGCCACCCCGGCCGAAGCCGAGGCGGGCGACGCCCCGGCGTGGGACTCCGAGGCCGTCCGGCGGAGCCACCTGCACGGGATGTACCGCTCGTGGTTCCTGGACTACGCTAGCTACGTCATCCTGGAGAGGGCCGTGCCCCACATCGACGACGGGCTGAAGCCCGTCCAGCGCCGAATCCTCCACACCATGAGCCGCATGGAGGACGGGCGCTACAACAAGGTGGCCAACATCGTGGGCTCGACCATGGCGTTCCACCCCCACGGCGACGCCTCGATTGGCGACGCCCTGGTGCAGCTCGGGCAGAAAGAGCTGCTCATCGACACGCAGGGCAACTGGGGCAACATCATCACCGGCGACGGCGCCGCCGCGCCCAGGTACATCGAGGCGCGGCTCACCAAGTTCGCCCAGGACGTCGTCTTCAACCCAAAGACGACGGTGTGGAAAGAGAGCTACGACGGCCGCCAGGAAGAGCCCGTGACGCTGCCCGTCAAGTTCCCCCTCCTCCTGGCGCAGGGCGTGGAGGGCATCGCCGTGGGCCTGGCGTCGAAAATCCTGCCCCACAACTTCGTCGAGCTCATCGACGCCTCGATAGCCCACCTGGAGGGCAGGCCCTTCGCCCTCCACCCCGACTTCCCGACGGGCGGGAGCATCGACGTCTCGCGCTACAACGACGGCCTGCGCGGCGGCTCAGTGCGCATCAGGGCCAAGATAGAGAAGCGCGACGCGCGGACGCTGGCCATAACCGAGATCCCGTTCTCTAAGACCACCTCGTCGGTCATAGAGTCCATCCTCAAGGTCAACGACAAGAAAATCAAGGTCAAGAAGATTGACGACAACACCGCCGCCCAGGCCGAGATCCTCATCCACCTGCCGGCCGGCGCGTCGCCCGACAAGACCATCGACGCCCTCTACGCCTTTACCGACTGCGAGCTGTCCATCTCCCCCAACGCGTGCGTCATCATCGACCGCAAGCCCCACTTCCTGGGCGTCTCGGACATCTTGCGCCACAGCACGGACCGCACCCTGTCTCTGCTCCGGCAGGAGCAGGAGATACGCCTCGACGAGCTGGCGCGCCAGTGGCACCTGCTCTCGCTCGACAAGATTTTCATCGAGCAGCGGATATACAAGGACCGCGAGTTCGAGCAGGCGGCGTCGACCGAGGCGGCCTGCGCCCACATCGACTCCCGCATCCGCGCCTACGTGGCCGACAACGGCGTCAAGCTCCTGCGCCCCGTGACGCCCGACGACATCCTCCACCTGCTGGAGATAAAGATGGCCCGCATCCTCAAGTTCAACACCGACGCCGCCGACGAGAAGCTGGCGGCCCTGGGCGAGGAGATGCGCCAGACGCAAGACAACCTGGACAACATCGTCCCATTCACCATAGCCCACTTCCGTCGCCTGCGCAAGCAGTATGGCGCCGGGCACGCCAGGCAGACCGAGATACGCTCGTTCGACAACATCGAGGCCACGAAAGTCGTCGAGCGCAACAAGAAGCTCATGGTCAACCGCGAAGACGGCTTCATGGGCTACGGCCTGAAAAACGGCGACTTCGTGGCCGAGTGCTCGGACCTGGACGACGTCATAGTCTTCTACACCGACGGGCGCTACGCCGTCAAGAAGATTGGCGAGAAGGTGGACATCGGGCCGGGCGCCCTCCTGGTCTCGGTCTTCAAGAAGAACGACACTCGGACGGTCTACAACGCCGTCTACACCGACGGCGAGACGGGCGTGACGTTCGCCAAGCGCTTCAACGTGACGGGCGTGACGCGCGACCGCGAGTACGACCTCACGACCGGCACGACCGGGACCAAGCTCCGCTACTTCAGCGCCAACGGCAACGGCGAGGCGGAGGTGGTCAAAGTCCTGCTGCGCCCCCGCGCCAAGCTGCGCAACGTCGTGGTGGACTTCGACTTCGCCACGCTGGCCGTCAAGGGGCGCGCCTCGCGCGGCAACGTCGTCACCAAGAACGAGGTGCACAAGGTGGTCCTCAAGCACCGCGGCGAGAGCACCCTCGGCGGGCGCGAGATATGGTTCGAGCCGGAGACTCTGCGCCTCAACCCCGACGGCCGCGGCGAACTGCTCGGCGAGTTCGGCCCCGACGACAAGATATTGCTCATCACCCGCGGCGGCGACGCCACGACCATCGGGACTGGATTCGAGCAGCACTTCGACGACAACATATGGCGCATCGAGAAGTTCGACCCCCACAAGGTGTGGACAGCCATATACGTCGACGGCGAGACGGGCCTCCACTACATCAAGCGGTTCAAGATGCCCCCCGCGGCCAAGCCGGTCAACTTCGTGGGCGACAACGCCAAGAGCCGCCTCGTGGCCATGTCGGACGAAGACCACCCCCTCTTCTCGGTGGCATTTGGCGGGGCGGACAAGTGGCGCCCCGCCGAGCAGGTCGACGCCGCGGAGTTCATCGGCGAGAAAGGCATCAAGGCCAAGGGCAAGAGGCTCGCCGCATATGAGGTTGGGGACGTCCGCGAGCTGGAGCCGCTAATCCCGACGGTGCGCGGCGAGGCCGACGACGTGGCCCCGGGCGAGGAGCCCGACGGAGGCGGAGAGGACGGAGGCGAGGGAGGCGAGGGTCAGCCGACGTTGTTCTAGTTGACACTTTTTGCGATTTTCGGTCGGTTTGTATAGCTTTGCAAACGATTAAAACATAGATATGGCAACTACTGCAGATTTCCGCAACGGCATGTGCATAGAGTACAATGGGCAGTTGTACTACATCGTCAAGTTCCTCCACGTCAAGCCCGGCAAGGGCCCGGCTTTCGTCCGCACGACGCTCAAGAACGTCAAGACGGGCAAGGTCATCGACAACACGTTCAACTCCGGCGTCAAAATCAACGAGGCCAGGGTGGAGCACCGCCAGTACCAGTACACGTACAAGGACAACCAGGGCTACCACCTGATGAACACCGAGACCTACGAGGAGATTGTCATGGGCGACGACCAGATTCCCAACGCCGACCTCATGAAGGAGGGCGAGAACATCGAGGTCGTGGTCCACGCCGAGACCGAGACGGTGCTCACAGCCGAGTTGCCCCCCTTCATGACTTTCGAGATAACGTATACCGAGCCGGGCGTGCGCGGCGACACGTCGTCCACCTCGTCGCTCAAGCCCGCCACGATAGAGACCGGGGCCAACATCATGGTCCCCCTCTTCGTCAACCAGGGCGACAAGATAAAGGTCGACACCCGCGACCGCTCCTACGTCGAGCGCGTCAAGTAGCCCCGACGGGCCGACGAGGGGTGTGAGCCCAAAAGGAGACGGGCGCCGGGCGGGAGAGCAAGCCCCCGGCGCCCTTTTCTCCTTTCGAGGGGGGAGACCAAGCGGGAAACAAAGAGACGGAGGCACGCATGGCGCAAGACAAAAACATCGTCCGGCTGTTCAAGGAGAAGCTCAACCTGCTCCTCGACGTGGCGCAGACGGTCAATGAGGACAGCTCCGTCGAGGAGCTCATGGGCGAGTTCGAGTCGCTCCTCAAAGACAAGTTGGGCGTCGGCCGCCTGCTGGTCTTCACCCTGGAGGACACGACGTGGCGCTGCGTCCTCCAGAGCGGCGTGACCGACGAGCAGCGCGACGAGGTTGTGCAGCTCCGGCACACGTTCACGGAAGTGGCGGACGTGGCCCTGCTGGCCATGGCCGACATCCCGTGCCTCCGCGGCTTCGACGCCGTCATCCCCCTGCGCCACAAGCGCGAGATAATGGGCTACGTCATGGTTGGCGACACGGAGCTTGGCGACGGCGTCAGCCCGACGCTCCGCAATCTGAAGTTCATCCAGATTCTGGCCAACGTCATCATCGTCTTCATCGAGAACAAGAAGATGCAGGCGCGCCTCCTGCGCCAGGAGCGCCTGCGCCAGGAGCTGGCCGTGGCGTCGCGCATCCAGGCCGGCCTCGTCCCCTCGCAGGACGAGCTGCCCCAGACGGGCTTCCTGCGGATTCTCTCCTACTACCACCCCCACGACCAGGTTGGCGGCGACTACTACGACATCCTGCCCCTCGGCGGCCACGTCACGGGCTTCTGCATAGCCGACGTGTCGGGCAAGGGCGTGGCCGCGGCCCTGCTGATGTCGAACTTCCAGGCCATGGTCCGCGCCCTGTTCACAGCCCAAGTGCCGCTCCGCTCGCTCGTCGAGAACCTGAACAGCCGCATATGCCAGAACGCCGGCGGCGAGAAGTTCATCACCTGCTTCATAGGCCGCTACAACAGCCTCACGGGGCGTCTGAGCTACGTCAACGCCGGGCACCTGCCGCCGCTGGTCAACAGCCGCGGCGTGGTGAGCGAGCTCTCGGCCGGGAGCATCGGGCTGGGGATGCTCGACAAGATGCCGGGTGTCTCCGTGGGCTCCACCCGCCTGCGCCGCGGCGACGTCCTGGTGGCCTACACCGACGGGCTGGAGGAGGTCGACGAGGGCGGCCGCATCGTCAACCATCACGCCAAGCTCGTCGAAATCATGCGGACGGCGCGCGACGTCGACGGGGCCATGGCCTCCATAGCCGCCCTGGCCGAGCGCACGCGCGAGGCCGGCGGGGCGTTCGACGACACCTCCGTCCTGGCCTTGGGCGTGACCCGCGGCGGCGTGCTGCCATTCTGAGCGGCCGCGTCGGCGGAAAACAGCTATATTTGCCAACAGAAAACCAATAGCCTTAGGAACCAGGATGGAATCCTCTCTCAAGAGATGCATCCCCAACGCCATCACGTCGCTGAACCTGCTGTGCGGGGTCTTGGCGACCTGCTGCGCCTTTGAGGGTCTCTTCGCCGCCGCGGCGCTGTTCATTGTCGGCGGCGCTGTCTTCGACTTCTTCGACGGCTTCGCCGCCCGCGCCCTTGGCGTGAGCAGCCCCATGGGCAAGGAGCTCGACTCGCTGGCCGACAACATATCGTTCGGCCTGGCCCCGGCCGCCATCTACTCGACCTACATGCGGTGGCTCCTCACGGGCAGCCTCTCGACCCCCCTGGCCTCCATGGAGGCGTGGCAGACGCTTCTCGTGGGCCTGCCGCTGGCGCTGGCCGTCTTCGCCGGGCTGCGTCTCGCCAAGTTCAACATCGACGAGCGCCAGACGGAGAGCTTCCTGGGCCTGACCACCACCGCCACCGGCCTCTTCACGGCCTCGCTCTTCTGGATGCTCCCGACCCACGAAGACGTCTTCGCCCAGATGCTGACGCCCGCCGCCACGCTCGCCCTGGTGGCAGTCCTCTCTTTCCTGCTCGTGAGCGAGATACCGATGTTCTCCCTCAAGGTGAAGCACTGGCGCTGGGCGGGCAACGAGCTGAGGGTGGGCCTGCTCGCGGTGGGCCTGGCGAGCATCGTCGCCCTCGGCCTGGGCGGCCTGAGCGTGACAATCCTCCTCTACGTCGTCTTCTCCGTGGCCCGGAGCCTGCTCCACGGCCCGAAGAGATGACCCCGCGCCACGTCAATCGTCAACTGCAAACTGTCGGTTAGGAGTTGCTCTCGGCTTCGGCAAAACGGATGTTGTGGACGGCGGCCGCCATGGCCGCGGTCTTGGCCGTTGCCGTGACCGCCGTGTGGATAGGCCTCAACAAGCGCTACAAGGCCCCGTCGCCCATGCGCTGCCTGCCCAATTCGACCACGGTCGTCTTCCGTTTCGGCGACCGCGCCGGCATTGCCGAGCGCGTGGACTCGTCGACCTATGGCGGCGAGCTTGCCGCCGTGCTTGGCGGCGACCTCGTCTTGCCGTTCGCGGCGCGGATAGACTCCCTCTTCGGCCCCGACGTCATCGGCGAGCCCGCGCTGCGCGAGCGCGACCTCTACGTCTCGCTGACGCTCCGCGGCGACGGCGGCGTGGGGCAGTTCGCCGCCTCGTTCGCCCTCCGGAACCGCATGGAGTGGCACCGCGCCATGAGCGCCCTGCGCGACCGCGAGGCCGTGAGCGTCGGCGACACCTCCATCATGGGCCACGGCCTCTTCCTCTTGCGGCAAGAGGGTTGCCCCGAGCCCCTCTTCATGGCGGCAGGCGGCGGATGCCTGTTCGCCTCGACGACGCCCGACCTGCTCCTGGGCTTCGGCAAAGACAGCATCACGACCCTGCGCGACGACCCGACATTCTCGACCATCGAGCGCACCGTGGCCGCCGGGGCCCCGGCCTCCGTCTTCGTCAACACCCGCTCGCTGCGCCTCCTGCCCGACAGCGTGCGTCCCGTCCCCGATGGGCGTTTCCTGTCCACAATCTTGCGCGCCGGCCTCTCGACCGACTGGATGGCCCTGGACCTGCACCCCTCCGTCGAGAGCCTCTCGGCCGACGGCTTCGTCGTCGCCCCCCACCCCCCGCTCTCCATCTTGACGGCCCGCGAGACCGCCGAGGCCATCAACATAGCCCGCCGCGTCCCGCAGGGCGTGAGTTCTTTCGAGCGCGTCGGGCCGGGCCCGCGCGGCCTCTCGTCGGCCTCGTTCGCCGAGTTCCTGTCGGGCGACAGCTCCAGGGCCGGCTACCGCGCGGCTCAGAGCGACCTCTTCCGCCGCTCGGGTTTCGACGTCGAGGCCATGCTCTCGCAGGTCTTCTCGGCCGAGCTGGCCCTGTGCCGCTACGACGCCCTCGCGCCCGCGTCGGAGTTCCTCATTGCCGACACCCGCGGCGGGACGGCCGCCCAGTCGGTGCTGGCGCAGCTCCTCGCGGCCATGCACGGCGGCGCCTCGCCCATGACCATTGGCGAGATTGCGGCGGGCGAGAGCGCCGTGCCGGCAAGCGTCGTGGCGCGGCGCGCCGACGCCCAGAGGGTCAGCGACGTCAGCTTCGCCGTCTACACGGGCTTCGAGCCCGGCGACAACCTCTTCTTCCTGCCCAAGATTTTCGGAGGGCGGCGAATTCCGTGCCGCCTCTTCTTCCGCTACGAGGACGCCATAATCCTGGCCGACAACATGGGCGTCCTCCGCCGCGTCTTGGCGGACTACGCCAAGGGCAACACCCTCGACGCCAGCCCCCACTACTCCACCCTGCGCTCCCACTTCGGCACGGAGTGCTCGCACTTCGACTTGCGGCGCATGGCAGACGGCGAGGCGTTCGACGTCATAGCCTCGCAGCTCACCATGGCGGGCCGGCTGCCCTACGTCAACATCTTCGCCCAGGCCTCCGCCACGGCCACGGGGTCGCGGGCGGGCCGCGCCCCGACGTGGCAGACGCGGCTCGACACCACCGTCTGCGGCGGCATATATGGCGTCGCCAACCACTACACGCGGCTCACCGAGTGCCTGGCTCAAGACTGCGAGGGTCGCCTGTGCCTCGTCGGCGCCGACGGAATGCTGCTGTGGCGGCGCCCTGTCGACGGCCCCATTGTCGGGGGGGTGTCGCAAGTGGACTTCTACTCGAACGGCAAGCTGCAATACTTGTTCGCCACGCCCACGTCGCTCTACATCGTCGACCGCCTGGGCAACGACGTGGGCCCGTTCCCCGTCCGTCTGCCGTCACGCGCGCAGAGCGGCGCCAGCAGCGCCACCTATTCCGACGGGAGCCCCATGCGTTTCTTCGTGGGTTGCGAGAGCGGCGTGGCCCTCTTCGGCCCCGACGGCGAGGCCGTCGACGGGTGGAAGCCCATACGCACCGAGGGCGCCATCGAGGCCCCGGCGCGCCACATGGTGTGCTCGGGCAAGGACTTCATAGTCTTCCGCGACAGATACTCACACTACTTCACCGACCGCCGCGGCTCGCGGCGCCTCACGACTCAGCCCCTGGCCCCGGGGCGCCGGAGCGAGATGACCGTCGGCGGCCCGGCAGACAGCTACTTCGTCACCACCACGTCGGACGGCTCAGTGGTGGCGATAGACGGCACGAACGGCAACCTGACGCGCCTGGAGATGGACAGCATAGGGCCCGACCACGTGTCGATGCCCATCCCCGGGGGGCGCTACCTCGTGGTGGGGCGCACCAAGGCGGCAGTGGTGGACATTGGCGGCGCCGCGCCCAAGGTGGCCTCCACGTGGCGCATGGACTTGCAGAGCCTCGGCGCCGTATGCGTGGAGCGCGGCGTGGTGGGCATCCTCGACAGCGAGGCCGGGGCCGCGCGCCTCTTCTCCGTGGCCGACGGCAAAGAGCTCAAGGCCTCGCCGCTCCCGACCCGCGGCACCGTGGCGCTGGGCGTGGCGAAAGAGGGCCTGGTGGCGTTCACCATCGGCGAGAGCGGCGAAATATGCCAGACGGCCTTGCGATAGGGGGGGGAGCCAAAAGCGACGGACATGGAGGGCAAGAACGAGATAATACTGATAAGCCTGCAGGGCGCCGACCGCCCGGGGCTGACGGCCGAGATGACGCGAGTCCTGGCGGAGCACAACGTAGACATCCTCGACATCGGGCAGTCTGTGATCCACAACGACCTGAGCCTGGGCCTGCTCGTCTCGCTCACCGACAAGACCGAGGACTCGTCGTCGGTCCTCAAAGACCTGCTCTTCGCCGCCTACAACGTCGGGCTGACCATCAAGTTCCGCCCCATAGCCCCCTCCGACTACGAGGCCTGGGTGGGCCAGCAGGGCAAGGCCCGCAACATCCTGACCCTCATAGCCCGGCGTCTCGGCGGCCGCCACATTGCCGAGGTGTCGCGCATCGTCAAGGAGCAGGGGCTGAACATCGACCAGATTATGCGCCTCACGGGCCGCCGCTCGCTGGAGCAGACGGGCGACAACTCGGTAATGAGCGTCGTGGAGTTCTCCGTCCGCGGGACCCCCGCCGACCCCGACAAGCTCAAGATGGACATCCTGGAGGTCTCGAAAGAGTGCGACGTCGACATAGCGTTCCAGGCCGACAACATCTTCCGCCGCAACCGCCGCCTGGTGTGCTTCGACATGGACTCGACCCTCATCCAGACGGAGGTCATCGACGAGCTCGCGCGCCGCGCCGGCGTCTACGACGAGGTGTCGGCGATAACCGAGGCCGCCATGCGCGGCGAGATGGACTTCCGCCACAGCTTCGCCCGGCGGGTGGCCCTGCTCAAGGGTCTCGACGTTGGCGTCATGCACGACATCGCCGAGCACCTGCCGCTCACCGAGGGCGCGGAGCGCCTCTTCCGGACGCTGAAGAGGAGCGGGTACAAGACCGCCATCCTCTCCGGCGGCTTCTCCTACTTCGGCAACTACCTCAAGCAGAAGCTCGGCGTGGACTACGTCTTCGCCAACGAGCTGGAGGAGGCCGACGGGAAGCTGACGGGGCGGCACGTGGGCGAGATTGTCGACGGGGCGAAAAAGGCAGAACTGCTGCGCCTGCTGGCGTTCAAGGAAGACCTGCACCTGGAGCAGTGCATAGCCGTGGGCGACGGGGCCAACGACCTGCCCATGATCCAGGCGGCCGGACTAGGCATAGCCTTTCACGCCAAGCCCAAGGTCAAGGCCACGGCGGGGCACTCAATCTCGCAGCACGGCCTCGACGCCATCCTCTACCTCATAGGATTCCGCGAGCGGGAGATTAACGCATGACATTTCCAAAAAACTCAAGCACATGATAACAGCTTACGATTTCAACCTCAGAGAGAAGAGCGGCGAGGAGGTGAGCCTCTCGCAGTTCAAGGGCAAAGTCCTGCTCATCGTCAACACGGCGACGGGCTGCGGCTTCACCCCCCAATATGAAGACCTGGAGGCCATGTACCACCGCCTCCGCGGCCAGGGGCTGGAGATTCTCGACATCCCGTGCAACCAGTTCGGCGGCCAGGCCCCCGGGTCGGACGAGGAGATTCTGAGCTTCTGCCAGGTCAAGTATGGCGTGGACTTCCGCCAGTTCAAGAAGAGCGACGTCAACGGCGACAACGCCCTGCCCCTCTACAAATGGCTCAAAAGCCAAAAAGGCTTCGAGGGCTTCGGCGACGACAACAAGCTGACGGCCTCGGTCTTGGAGAAGATGTTCGACGAGAGCGGCACCGACTGGCGCAAGTCGAGCGACATCAAGTGGAACTTCACCAAATTCCTCATCAACCGCGACGGCGAGGTCGTGGCCCGCTTCGAGCCCACGCGCAACATGCAGGCCGTCGAGGACGCCGTCAAGGCGGCCCTGTAGGGGGGCGCCCCGCCATCCTCCCCTCCCCTCCTTTAGCCAGGCGGGGAGGGGAGCGTGTTTTGTGGCGGCATGCCACAGTGGCGGCATGACGAAAAAAGCGTAACTTTGGGTCTCTGTACTCAAAAGCGCGAGCGATGCATCTTGGGCTGGAAGACATATTCGGGATACTATACCACGGCGAGCGGCTGGAGCTGCCCGAGGCGGACATGGGCCGCGTGGCGGCGTGCCGCGACTTCTTGGAGCAATTCCGGCGCGACAAGGTGATTTACGGCATCAACACGGGCTTCGGCCCCATGGCGCAGTACCGTGTCGGCGACGACGACCTTCAGAGCCTCCAATATAACATAATCCGCAGCCACTCGTGCGGGGCCGGCGAGCCCATGCCCCGCCTTGCCGTGCGCGCCGCCATGGTGTCGCGGCTGATGACTTTCATGCAGTGCCGCTCGGGGGTCAGCCCCGAGCTTGTGCGCCTCCTGGCGGAGTTCGTCAACCGCGGCGTGTGCCCCCTCATCCCCAAGCACGGGAGCGTAGGGGCCAGCGGCGACCTTGTGCAACTGGCCCACATGGCCCAGGCCCTCATAGGCGAGGGCCTCGTGAGCCTCGACGGCGGCGAGTGGCGCCCGGCTCGCGAGGTGATGGACGAGCTGGGGCTTGCCCCCGTGCGCCTCAGGGGGCGCGACGGGCTGTCGGTAGTCAACGGGACGAGCATGATGACCGGCATCTCGCTCACCAACGTCCACGACGCCCTGCGGCTCATCGACTGGGGCATCGCGGCCTCGGTCATGCTCAACGAGGTGGTGGAGAGCTACGACGACATGATGGACGAGCGGCTCAACGCCGTCCGCCGCCAGGGGGGGCAGCAGGAGGTGGCGCGGCGGATGCGCGAGATGGCGGCGGGGAGCAGGATGCTCCGCAAGCGCGACGCGGAGCTGTACAGCGACGCGGGCCGCGCCGGGGCGCGCTTCGCCCACAAGGTGCAACCGTTCTACAGCCTCCGGTGCGTGCCGCAGATTGTCGGGCCCATATGGGAGACAGCGCGCGGCGCGGCGCGGGTTGTCGAGAACGAAGTCAACTCCGCCGACGACAACCCCATTGTCGACCCCGACGCCGCCAACGTCTTCCACGGCGGGAACTTCCACGGCGACTACATATCGCTGGAGAACGACAAGCTGAAAATCGTCATGACGCGCCTGGCCATGCTGGCCGAGAGGCAGGTGAACTATATGCTCCACGACAAGGTGAACGAGCTCCTGCCCCCGTTCGTCAACATGGGGCGCCCGGGCCTGGACTACGCCATGCAGGCGTGCCAGTTCACCGCCACGAGCACCACCGCCGAGTGCCAGACGCTGAGCAACCCCATGTACGTCCACTCCATCCCCTGCAACAACGACAACCAGGACATCGTCTCCATGGGGACGAACTCCGCCCTCCTCTGCCGCCAGGTTGTGGACAACGCCGCCCAGGTGATGGCCATATGCCTCATGACGCTGTGCCAGGCCGCCGACTGCCGCGACGCCCGCGGCAAAATGGGCGAGAGCAGCCGCCGCGTCTACGACACCATCCGCGGCGTCTTCCCGCCGTTCCGCGAAGACCACGCCCACAGCGACGAGATTGCAGCCGTGGCCGCCACAATCCTCAAGGCGGGGCCGGACGGCGACGAGAAGGTCAGACTACGATAAGGAAAGAAACTCTACAACAAAGGAACATAAGCACAGATGTACGCACTAGTTACAGGAGGCAGCCGCGGCCTAGGCAGGGCAGTCTGCGTGGCACTGGCCAAAGCGGGCTACACCATAATCATAAACTACCGTTCGGGGCAGGCCGAGGCCGAGGCGACGCTGGCCATGGTGCGCGAGGCGGGCTCGGACGGCGAGCTCCTGCCGTTCGACGTAGCCGACCGCGACGGGGCGACCGCGGCAATCGAGGGGTGGCAGAAGTCGCACCCGGGCGAGTACGTGGCCGTGGTGGTCAACAACGCCGGGATTCGCCGCGACAACCTCATGGTCTTCATGCCCTACGAGGACTGGAGCCAAGTCCTGCGCATCACGCTCGACGGCTTCTACAACGTCACGCAGCCGCTGCTCCAGCCCATGCTGGTCAAGAAGTGGGGGCGGATAGTCAACATGGTGTCGCTCAGCGGCCTCAAGGGACTGCCCGGGCAGACCAACTACTCCGCATCGAAAGGCGGACTGATGGCGGCCACCAAGGCCCTGGCGCAAGAGGTGGCCCGCAAGGGCGTGACGGTCAACGCCGTGGCCCCGGGGTTCATCCACTCCGACATGACGAAGGACCTCGACGAGGCGAGCCTCAAGAAGACCATCCCCGCCAACCGCTTCGGCGAGCCGGAGGAGGTCGCCGACCTTGTGGCGTTCCTGGCCTCGGACAAGGCGGGCTACATCACTGGCGAGGTCATCTCGATCAACGGCGGCCTGTACACCTAGCTCGAAGTGGCGACCTCCGGCGACATAGACCGGCTCCTCCGCCCAGCGTTGGCGGAGGAGTTTGAGATTGAGGCGCAAGACATCCGGCCCGACGCGGCGCTTGGCGACGCCCTGGGCATCGACAGCCTCGACATGGTGGACCTGGCCGTGACCATCGACCGCCTCTTCGGCATCAAGACGAGCCGCGAGGAGCTTGCCGGGCAACGCACCTACGGCGATTTGCTGACCCTCATCGGACGGCGGCTCAATGCCGGAGCGTAGGGAGCAGAAGTGGGACGGGCGCTCGCGGGGCGGCTCGTTCGGGACGTGGTGCTTCGTGTGGCTCATCCGCCACGCCGGCCTGGGCGCGGCCTACGCGCTGCTGGCTCTCGTCGTCCCCTACTTCGTGGTCTTCGCCCCCCGCGCCACGCTCTCGGTGTGGCGCTTCGGCCGCCGGGTCCGCCGGCTGGGGCGTTGGCGGTCGGGCATGGAAGTCCTCGCCACCTACTACGCCTTCGGGCAGTGCATCATCGACAAGATTGCCATAGGGCAGGGGCAGGAGGGCGCGTTCACGTTCGTCACCGAGGGCGAAGAGCGGACCCGCGCCCTGTTCCGCCACGGCGACGAGGGGCGCAGCGTGGCGGCCATCTTCGTGAGCGGCCACGTCGGGTCGTGGGAGGCGGCGACGCCCCTGTTCTCCCACTTCGGCAAGCGGATGAACGTCACCATCTTCGACAACGAGCGTGAGGACATCCGCCGCGTCATAGAGCGCGAGCAGCGCGGCCGGCCCTTCAACCTCATCCCCCTGCGCCGCGACGGGCTGGAGAGCGTCATGGAGATTAAGGCGGCGCTGGACCGCGGCGAGTTCGTCTGTTTCATGGGCGACCGCTTCATGACGGGGGCCTCGGCGCGCCGGTTGCCGTTCATGGGCGGCGAGGCGTACTTCCCCGACGGGCCTTTTGACATATGCGCGTCGATGCGCGTGCCGATGGCTTTCTTCTTCGTCGTCCGCGAGCCGCGGCGCACCTACCGTGCGCATTTCACCGTCCTGCCCTGCGGAGCGGGCGGGGGCGCGGACCCGCGGGCCATGCAACGGGCGTTCGTGGCGGAGCTGGAGCGGATTGTATGGGGACATCCGCGCCAATGGTTCAACTTCTACGACTATTTCAATTGACAGTTGACAATTAATAATTGACGACACCAGTTATCAACCGACTCTTATGATACTAGACGGGAAAGAGCAGATTTGCCACTACATCCCCCAGCGCGACCCCATCGTCATGGTCGACAAGCTCTACAGCTTCTCCCCCGAGGGCAGCGAAACGGGCCTGACGGTCGGGGGCGGCAGCCTGTTCGTCGAAGACGGACGGCTTGCGGACGGCGCCCTCATCGAGCACACGGCCCAGAGCGGCGCCCTCCACATAGGCTACGACTGCGTCTTGCGCGGCGAGCGGGTGCCCATCGGCCTCATAGGGTCGATAAACAAATATCAGATACACCGCCTGCCGCGCGTGGGCGAGAGCCTCCGCACGACCATAAGCATGGAGGCGCGCGTGGGCGACGTGAGCCTCATCGGCATCACCGTCCGCGTGGGCGACGAGGTCATAGCCCAGGGCAAGATGAAAGTCGCCACACCGGCCGAGGCATGATTACCAAGCGGCTTAGGCTCCACGAGCCGGCGCTGACGGACCGCATGGAGGTCTCGGTCCGCTTCAGCGAGGTGGACATGATGCGGGTGGCGTGGCACGGCAGCTACGTCACCTACCTGGAGGACGGCCGCGAGCACTTCGGGCTGACCTACCCCGGGGTGGGCTACGCCGACTACTTCCGGACGGGCTACGTGGCGCCGGTGGTGAACCTCAACATAGACTACCGCAAGAGCCTCCGCATGGGGGACCGCGCCATCGTCGAGACGCGCTACGTATATTCCGACGGGGCGAAGCTGATTTTCGAGTACGTCATATATCGCAAGGCGGACATGGAGATTATGGCCGTGGCGCAGACCACCCAGCTGTTCATGACCGCCGAGGGCGAAATCCAATATGCCGACCCCGACTTTTTCGTCGAGTGGAAAAAACGCTGGCTAGGCCACGAATGACAGTCCGCATAGCCCCACACAAAAGCCTCGTCTGCGGCTACGGCCAGAGCCTCGACGCCGCGCTTGCCATGATGGCGGCACGGCAAAGCGCCCTGCGCCCCATGGCGGCAGACGACGGGACGACATTTTGGGGGCAGCGGGCGGATGGCGCGCCAAGCCGGCCTGGCCTCTCGCGCCTGGAGGCGATGATGGCCACGGCCCTGGAAGACTGCATGGCGGGCAACGGCCGAAGCCAGGCGGGGAGCCGCACGGGCGTAATCTTCTCTACAACCAAGGGGAACATTGGCGAGGCGACGCCGCAGGGCGGCGCGGCGCGCCTCACGCTCCACGAGACCGCCCTCAGAGTGGCGCGCGCCGCGGGCCTGGAGGCGGAACCCGTCGTCATATGCAACGCCTGCATATCGGGAGTCGCGGCAGTGATAGCCGGCTCGCGGCTGATACGCTCGGGCGCCTACGACGACATCCTCGTCGTGGGCGGCGACGAGATGAGCCGCTTCGTGACGAGCGGCTTCCTGGGCTTCCGCTCCGTCAGCGCGGAGGCCTGCCGCCCCTACGACGCCCGGCACGACGGCCTGAGCCTAGGCGAGGCGGCGGGATGCCTGATGCTGACCAACGACGAGGGCCTCGCGGGATGCACGGCCGTCGGCGGCGGAGCGCTGACCAACGACGCCAACCACATATCGGGGCCGTCGCGCACCGGCGAGCCGCTGGCCGAAGCCATAGGGCGCGCCCTGCGCCAATCGGGCGTAGAGCCGCAAAACGTGGCCTTCGTCAACGCCCACGGCACAGGGACGGTGTATAACGACATCATGGAGGCCAAGGCCCTGACGCTGGCAGGACTGCAAGACGTCCCGGTCAACAGCCTCAAGCCCTACTTGAGCCACACGCTGGGGGCCTCGGGGCTGGTGGAGCTGATGGTGTGCGACGACGAGCTGACGCACGGCGAACTGCTGCCGACCCTGGGGTTCGCAAGCCCCGCGCCCGAATGCCGACTGCGGGTCAGCGGCGAGGCGCAGAAAGTCCGGGGCGAATGCTGCGTCAAGACCGCGTCTGGATTCGGCGGGTGCAACGCGGCGGTCGTATTGCTCTCCCCCGCCGCGGCGGGACGGACCCCGGAAGCGGGGACGGACGCCAACGGGCCGCGGCTCGCCACGGTGCGCACTGTGGACATCGGCGCGGGCCGCGTGGCCGTCGACGGGAGCGAAGTGCTGGCCGCGGCGCCCGCCACCGACTTCGGCACGCTCGCGCGCATGGCGTACCGCGAGTTGGGACGCCCCTACCCGAAGTTCTTCAAGATGGACGACCTGTGCAAGCTGGGGCACCTGGGCGCGGAATACCTGCTCGACACAGCGGAGGCCGACGAGGCCACGCGCCGCGACATGGCAATCATGCTCGCCAACCGCTCCTCGTCGCTCGACACCGACATGGCCTACGTCCGGCAAATGGAGGCGGGGAAGCCCAGCCCCTCGACATTCGTCTACACCCTGCCCAACATCGTCATAGGCGAGATATGCATCCGGCACCGCATCATGGGCGAGAGCCTGTTCGTCATCCTGCCGCGACGAGAAGACGAGAAGATACGGCAAATGGCCGGGCGGATGCTGGACATGAGCCGCTCCCGCCTCGTCATCTGCGGGTGGTGCGAGAAGCTGGGCGCCGACTACGACCTGCACATGGAACTGTTAAAACACGAATGAGATGGAGAACCTGTCGAGAGAGACGCTGAAGAGCCAAATAATAGGCACGCTGAACCTTGAGGAGCTGACGCCGGCCGACATTGACGACGACGCACCCCTCTTCGGCGGCGGGCTGAGCCTGGACAGCATCGACGCCCTGGAGCTAATCCTCCTCATGGAACGCGAGTATGGCATACGCGTCGCTACGGCGGCCGAGGCGCGCCCCATCTTGGCATCGGTCGAGACGATGGCGCGATACATAGACAGCCACAGGCAAAAGTAGGGGAGGGCATGGGACGCCGCGGCATCAACATTGCGGGCATGGGCGTGATTTGCGCCCTGGGCAACGACACCGCCTCGACGCTGGCCTCGCTGCGTGGCCAGCAGACGGGTCTGCGCCTCCCGGCGTCCACCCCCGCGACGTTGCGCGTCCCGGTGGGCGAAGTGCGAATGAGCGACGACGACCTGCGCCGCGGCCTCGGCTCGCCGTGCCTAACGGGCAGCCGCACCGCCCTGCTCGCCCTGACCGCGGCCAGCGAAGCCATTGCCGACAGCGGGCTGACGGCGGAGGAGCTGAAAGAGACGGCACTAGTCTCGTCGACCACCGTTGGCGGGATGCGCGAGACGCCGCTCTTCTTCGCCCCCTTTGCCGCCGACACCCGCAAAGGGCGGCTCCGCCACATTGCGCAGCACGAGTGCGCGAGCCACACCGACACCGTGGCCGGAATGCTGGGCCTGGGCGGATGGCGGACCACGCTGAGCACCGCCTGCTCCAGCGGGGCCAACGCAATCATGATGGGGGCCATGATGATTGAGGCGGGCATGGCCACGAGGGTCGTGGCGGGCGGGGCCGACGCCCTGTGCGCATTCACCCTGGGGGGCTTCAACTCGTTGAAGATACTGAGCCGCGAGGCGTGCCACCCTCTCAGCTCCGAGCGCGACGGCCTGAACCTGGGCGAGGGAGCCGCCTACGTGGTGCTGACGGCCGACGAGACGCCGACGAGACGCGGCCGGCTGGCGGGGTGGAAGAACGCCAACGACGCCCACCACCAGACGGCGATGAGCGACGACGGCCGCGGGGCGCAAGACGCAATGCGGGGCGCCATGCGCAAAGCCGAAGTGGAGGCCGGCGACATAGGATACGTGAACCTGCACGGCACAGCCACGCCCAACAACGACCAGAGCGAGATGACGGCCCTAGTGGGCGCATGGGGCGGCGCGCCGCTGCCGCTCTTGGGCTCGACAAAGGGGCTGACGGGCCACGCCTTGGCGGCCGCGGGGGCAATGGAGGCCGTGTTCTGCCTCATGGCCCTGAGCGAGGGCGTGGCGTGGGGCAGCGCCGGACTCGTCAGCCCCATGCCGGGATTCCCGCCCCCGGCGGCCCGGAACGCGCCCATGAGCGGCAACTACGCCATGAGCAACTCGCTAGGCTTCGGCGGCAACTGCACATCGTTGATATTCAGCAAGCCATGACGCAAGAGGCGAACATATACGTGGCCTCGACGGCGACTTTCTCCGCACAGACGGACGTCAAGACGCTAATTTGCGACGCGGGGGCGCGCAGACGCATGAGCCGCCTGGTCAAAATGGGCGTGGCCACGGGGCTGGAGTGCCTGGCCAGGGCCGGCGTGCAGTCTCCCGACGCCATAGTCACAGCCACGGGCTACGGATTCCTGGCCGACTCGGAACGCCTCCTCCGCGAGATGGTGGCGGCGGGCGAAGAGATGATGTCCCCCACGCCGTTCATGCAGTCGACATTCAACACCATAGGCAGCCAGCTGGCCCTGGCGTGCGGATGCCGCGGGCAGAACCTGACGTTCTCCAACGGCCACGCGTCGTTCGGCTCGTCGCTCGTCGGAGCGGCGTTGCTGCTGCTGTCGGGCGAGGCGCGGAGCGCGCTCATCGTGGCCGCCGACGAGCTCACACCGTCGCTCTCGACCGTCTTGACCCGGCTCGGGACGAGGCGGCGGGGCATCGAGCCCGGCGAGGGAGCGACGGCCATCCTCTTGACCACCAGGCCCGACAACAGCATTGCCACAATAGGGGAATTGAGGCCGACGGCGACGACGCTCCCCGCCACCGACGCCGACGCCGCCCACCCCACAGCCGCCGCGGCCCGCATGGCGCACATGGTCGAGCACCGCATGGGCGGGACATTCGAGACCGCCGGAGCCATATGCCGAGTGTCGTTCTCGTAGCCGCCGGCGTAGTAGCCGCCTTGACGCTGTGCGCATGGGTGCGCGCCTCGGCGCGGATAGACAGCGGGATATTCATCGACGCGCAATGCGCCGTGGCCCCGCAAGACGGAATCCTGCTGACCTTTGACGACGGCCCCGACGCCGAGGTGACGCCCCGGGTCCTGGACGTCCTGGACAGGCACGGCCACAAGGCCGTCTTCTTCGTGGTCGGCGCGAAAGCCGCGCGGCACCCGGAGCTCGTTAGGGAGATTGCCCGCCGCGGCCACCAGGTCGGCAACCACACCTACAGCCACTCGCCCTACGCCAACTTCCTGGGCGCAAAGCACCTGCGGCACGAGATAGAGGCCGCCGACAAGGCCATCGCCGCCGCCTGCGGCATCCGCCCCACCCTGTTCCGCCCCCCGTTGGGCATCAGCACGCACTTCATGCGCCGGGTCTTGCTCTCCACGGGCCACAAGGCCATGGGGTGGAGCATCCGCTCGCTCGACACCCGCCGCGGCCCCCGGCAAGCAGTCCTGGACCGCATCGTGAGGCGGCTGCGCCCAGGGAGCATCGTCCTGCTCCACGACAGGCTGGAGGGCGCGGAGTGGCTGGCGGACAAGGTGCTGGAGGCGTGGGAGCGGAGCTCCGCCCGCCCGGACGCATGAGACACACCTCCCGGGGCCGCCTCCCGCGCCCCGCCACGCGGCGTCAGTAGAGTTCCTCGGCCACGGAGCACACCGTGTCGACGGCCCCCATGGTGTAGAAGTGGACGCACGGGACCCCGTTCGCGCGCAGGTCGGCGGCCTGACGCAAGAGCCAATCGCGCCCCACGCCCCGGACATCGGCGTCGTCGGCCTTTTCGACGGCTACGACAAGCTCTTGCGGAATCTCGGCGCCAAAGACCTTGGGCAAGACGCTCAACTGCGCCTTGCGGCTGATGGGCTTAAGCCCCGGGACAATGGGGACGTCGACCCCCGCGGCGCGCACCCGCTCTACGAAACGGTAGAAGTGGTCGTTGCGGAAGAACAGCTGCGTGACGACATACTCGGCCCCCATGTCGACCTTGCGCTTCAGCCAGTCGATGTCCACATCCATGTTGGGCGCCTCGGCGTGCTTCTCCGGGTAGCCCGCCACACCGAACGAGAAAGGGCGCGCCGGCGGCTCGGCCACGCCGCCGTCGATTGAGACGCCGCGGTTGAAGTCGGCCACCTGGGCAATGAGGCCCGTGGCGTGCTGATGGCTGAGCTCGGCGGGGACGAGGACATCCTTGTCGGAGTCGCCCCGGAGCAGGAGCAGGTCGCGGATGCCGAGGAAATTGAGGTCGATGAGGACATACTCCGTCTCTTCGGGCGAGAACCCCCGGCAGATGATGTGGGGGACCGTCGGGACGCCATAGCGGCTCTGGACCGCCGCCGCCACGGCCACGGTGCCGGGACGCTTGCGCACAAAGACCTTGCGCAGGTTGCCCCCCTCGGCGGGGCGGTAGACGGGCTCGGAGTGGTGGGTGGTGATGTTGACGAAGAGCGGCGAGAAGCGCATGAGCTTGTCGAGGTCGGCAAAGAGCTTCTCGATGCCGCGGCCCTTGAGGGGCGGCAGAACCTCGACGGAGAAGCCCGTGGTCTCCCTCGAACGCAAAATATCGGCTACTGACAGCATGGCATCCTTTTGAAATGTTTGGAAGTACGCGAAGTTAGCAGACAACCAATCAAGAATTAAGAATTAAGAATTAAAAAATTCGGGCGGAGGCGGCGACACCGCGCGACCGTCCGTCCCGGCACCCCACACGCCCGCCGCCCCCCCCCCCCCCGGAACCGCAGCCCGAGGCGGACGGAGAACCGCCGTCAGCCACGGAAACAGGGGCCGCGGCGCCCCAAAAAAGGTGGACAAAAGCGCAAACAGTTAATATTTGCGTCCACTTTCAGCCGACTGCGGAACAAGGCTAGAGAATTAATGTTCAGGAAGTTCAAACTTACAGCAATCCACTTTCGCCCTAATCGCCATTAACAGGTATTAAGAATCACGTTATGTTTGCCGTTGCGAAAACCAAGCAAACGTTAACAGTGATGAAACGCGCAATACCAACAGCATTTTCCGCGGCGCTTGCCGCGGCGCTGACGCTCTCGTGCTCAGGCGACGCGACGACGGCGGGCAGGGCCGGTGCTGGGCTTCCGACCTATCTCGACACCGGGGCCGACATCGAGGCGCGCGTCGAAGACGCGCTAGCGCGGATGACGACGCGCGAGAAAGTGCGGATAATCCACGCGCAGAGCAAATTCTCGTCGGCCGGCGTCGCCCGCCTGGGCATCCCCGACTTCTGGACCGCCGACGGCCCGCACGGCATCCGCCCCGACGTCTTGTGGGACGAGTGGGAGCAGGCCGGGCAGACCAACGACTCTTGCGTGGCGTTCCCCGCCCTGACATGCCTCGCCGCCACGTGGGACACGACCCTGGCCGGCCTCTATGGCGTGAGCCTGGGCGAGGAGGCCCGCTACCGCGGCAAAGACATGGTCCTGGGCCCGGGCGTCAACATCTACCGCACGCCGCTCTGCGGGCGCAACTTCGAGTATATGGGCGAGGACCCGCACCTGGCGGGGCGCATGGCGGCGAACTACGTCAGGGGGCTCCAGTCGACGGGCGTGGCGGCGTGCGTCAAGCACTTCTGCCTCAACAACGACGAGGAGAACCGCTTCGACGTGAACGTCGTCGTAGACGACCGCGCGATGCGCGAGATATACCTGCCGGCGTTCCGCGCCGCCGTCATGGAGGGCGGAGCGTGGGGCGTCATGGGGGCGTACAACCTCTACCGCGACCAGCACCTGTGCCACAACGACTTCACGCTCAACAAAATCCTCAAAGGCGAGTGGGGCTTCGACGGCGTCGCGGTGAGCGACTGGGGCGGCACTCACGACACCGACCAGGCCATAGAGAACGGGCTGGACATGGAGTTCGGCACCTGGACCGACGGGCTCCACACCGGGGCCAGCAACGCCTACGACAACTACCACCTCGCCCTGCCCTACCTGCGGCAGATCGAGAGCGGGGCGCGGGGCACGCGGGAGCTCGACGACAAGGCCCGCCGGGTCCTCCGCCTCTTCTTCCGCACCACCATGAGCGGCCGGACGTCGCAAGGGTCCATGTGCTCGGAGGCGCACTACGCCGCGGCGCGCAAGGTGGCAGAAAGCGGCATAGTCCTGCTCCGCAACGAGGGCGGCGTCCTGCCCCTGAGGCGCGACGCGCGGCGCATTGTCGTGGTGGGCGAGAACGCCATCAAGAGCATGACCGTGGGCGGCGGCAGCTCGTCGCTCAAGGCCCAGAGGGAGGTCAGCCCCCTGGAGGGCCTGCGGGCGGCCATGCCGGGGAGCAAGGTCGAGTTCGCCCGCGGCTACGTGGGCGACACGTCGGGCGAGTACAACGGCGTCACGTCGGGCCAGGACCTGAGCGACAGCCGCACGGCGGACGAGCTTGTGGCCGAGGCCGTGGCGATGGCCCGCGGGGCGGACTACGTGGTGGTCTTCGGGGGACTGAACAAGAGCGACCACCAGGACTGCGAGGGCCACGACCGGCTGAGCTACTCCCTGCCCTACGGCCAGGACGCCCTAGTCGAGGCCCTTGCCGACGTCACCGAGAGGCTCGTCTTCGTCAACATCTCGGGCAACGCCGTGGCCATGCCGTGGGCCGAGAGGGTCGAGGGCATCGTCCAGGGCTGGTACCTGGGCTCGGAGGCCGGCACGGCCCTGGCCGCCGTCCTGACGGGCGAGGCCACTCCGGGCGGCAAACTGCCGTTCACGTGGTGCAAGCGCCTGGAGGACTACGCCGCCCACGCCCTGGGGGCCTACCCTGGCGTGAGGCGCGAGGGGGGCAAGACCGTCGACGAGGAGTATCGCGAGGGCGTCTTCGTGGGCTACCGCTGGGCCGAGCGCCAAGGCGTGGAGCCTCTCTTCGCCTTTGGCCACGGGCTGAGCTACACGACATTCGAGATGACCGACCTGCGGCTGAGCGGCACCAGGATGCCCCAAGGCGGCGAGCTGACGGCCACGGTGCGGCTGAAGAACACCGGCGACAGGGCCGGCAGCGAGACCGTCATGCTCTTCGTGGGCGACCGCGTGTCGAGCGTCGAGCGCCCCCTCCGCGAGCTGAAGGGCTTCGCCAAGGTGGAGCTCCGCCCGGGCGAGAGCCGCGACGTGAGCATCCGCGTGGCCGACGAGGCGCTGAAATTCTTCGACAGCGCCGCGGGCAAATGGATTGCCGAGCCTGGCGACTTCACCATCGAGTGCCAGACGACAAGCGACAAACTTAACGCAACAATCACTTATTATTAATAAACACGAACATGAGACTAAGAAACACACTCATCGCCGTCGCCATGCTCACTTGCGGCTCCCTGCTGGCGCAGGACGCCGTCGTGGGCGGGCGAGTGGTGGACAGCCAGGGGCTTCCGCTTCCGGGCGTGAACGTCGTGGTGGAAGGCACAACCATCGGGACGATAACCGACATGGACGGGAACTACTCTCTCTCCGCCCCCACGGGGGCCAACCTGGTGTTCTCGTTCATAGGCTTCGACAACAACACCGCCTCCGTCGTGGCGGGGCAGAGCACCTACAACGTGACGCTGAACGAGGAGACCCGCGGCCTTGACGAGGTCGTGGTGGTGGGCTACGGCGTCCAGAAGAAGAGCGTCGTGACGGCCTCCATAGCCAAAGTGGGGCAGGACGAGCTGAAGAGCACCGCCCCGACGCGCGTCGACAACGCCCTCAAGGGCCTGGCGAGTGGCGTCACCGTCACCTCGGCCAGCGGCCAGCCTGGCGCCGCCTCGCAGGTCCGAATCCGCGGCATCGGCACAATCAACAACTCCGACCCTCTCTACATTGTCGACGGGATGCCCATCGAGGGCGGCATTGACTACCTCAACCCGAGCGACATCGAGAGCATCGAGGTCCTGAAGGACGCCGCCTCCGGCGCCATCTACGGCACCCGCGCCGCCAACGGCGTCATCCTGGTCACGACCAAGGGCGGCACGCAGGGCAAGGTGAACGTCAACTACAGCTTCACCTACGGAATCCAGAACCCGTGGAAGCACCGCGACGTGCTCAACGCCACGGAGTACGCCATCATGATGAACGAGGGCCTGATCAACTCCGGGCAGGCGCCTATTTATGACGACCCCTACGCCTTTGGCGAGGGCACGGACTGGCAGGAGGAGGTCTTCAACGACAACGCCCCGACCATGGCCCACGAGGTCAGCGTCAGCGGAGCGTCGGACAAGGTCAACTACTTCCTCTCGCTGGGCTACAACAGCCAGGAGGGCATCGTCGGCGGCAACTTCAACCGCTCCAACTACCGCCGCCTGACGCTGCGCAGCAACACGAACTACATCCTCTTCGACCACAGCAAGGACCGCGAGTGGCTCAACAAGTTCACGGTCGGCGTCAACGCCTCCTACGCCCGCATCCACAGCAAGAGCATCGACGCCAACTCGCAGTGGGGCTCGGCCCTGGGCTCGGCCCTCTACCTCTCGCCGATCCTCACCCCGACGGTCAGCGGCGACGAGGCCGCGGCCCAGGACGCCCTCTACGGCCCCGAGTACATGCTCTACGACGGCGGCGGCCGGATGTACACCGTCCCCGGCAGCGGCTACCAGGAGATGATCAACCCGCTGGCCATGCTGTCGCTGCCCGGCGACGACAACTGGAGCCACAAGTTCGTCGCCAACTTCTCGGCCGACCTCTCGATTGGCTGGGGCCTGAGCTACCGCATCTCCTACGGCGCCGACCTCTCGTTCTGGGGCTCGGACGGCTACACGCCCCTCTACCTCCTGACCACCACCAACAAGGCCACCATCACCAACGCCCACCAGAGCAGCGACCGCGGCACGGTGTGGCAGATTGAGAACGTCTTGACTTGGAACCGCGACTTCGGCCCGCACAGCGTCAACGTGGTCTTGGGCCAGAGCGCCATGCAGAACACGGGCAAGAGCCTCAACGGCAGCCTCCAGAACCTCAAGGACATCAACAAGCCCTACATGAACAACACCGCAGCCGACAGCAGCCGCGGCGAGATGGGCGCCGGCGGCGGCCCGGGCTACGAGCATACGCTGAGCTCCTACTTCGCCCGCGCCAGCTACAACTACGACGAGCGCTACATGGCCCAGTTCACGGTCCGCCGCGACGGCAGCTCGCGCTTCGGCTCGAACAACCGCTACGCCACGTTCCCCTCGTTCTCTCTCGGATGGAACGTCACCAACGAGCCCTACATCGACGCCCCCGAATGGCTGACGCAGGCCAAGGTGCGCGGCAGCTGGGGCAAGAACGGCAACGACAACATAGGCGACTTCACCTACGCCGCGTGGACGGCCAGCCCCTACAACAGCCTCTGGGGCCGCGGCGAGGCCGTGGTGGACGGCGTGCAGAGCGGCGCGCTGCCCAACCCCGACCTCAAATGGGAGGAGAGCATCCAGACGAACATCGGCGTCGACTTGGGCTTCTTCGCCAACTCGCTGACACTTAGCGTAGACTGGTACAAGAAGGAGACGAGCGGCATGATCATCTCGATGCCGATCCCGAACTACGTCGGCGCCGGCGCGCCGCTGGGCAACGTCGGCGACATGGACAACACCGGCATAGAGATTGAGCTCGGCTACAAGTGGAACGCCGGCCCGGTCAAGATGCACGCCAAGGCCAACGCCTCGTACCTCAAGAACACTCTGAAGAACCTCGGCAACACGTCGGGCTACCTGGAGCTGGACAACATGCAGGGCTCGGGGACCATCACCCGCGCCAGCAACGACGAGCCGTTCCCCTACTTCTACGGCTACAAGACCGCCGGCATCTTCCAGACCATCGACGAGGTGAAGCAGTACGTCAACAGCGAGGGCGAGATGATCCAGCCCGACGCCGTGGCTGGCGACGTGCGCTTTGTCGACATCGACGGCGACGGGGCCATCACGGGCGCCGACCGCACGAAGATTGGCAAGGGCATGCCCGACTGGACGTTCGGCCTCAACTACGGCCTGGAGTGGAACGGCATAGACTTCAGCCTCATGATCCAGGGCACCCAGGGCGGCGACATCTTCGACGCCACCCGCCGCAACGACGTGCGCTCCGCCAACCTGCCCTCCTACATGCTCAACCGCTGGACGGGCCCCGGGACGTCGAACAAGTACCCGCGCTACGTTGTGGGCGACGGCTCCAACTGGCAGAGCTCCGACCTCTACGTGACCGACGGCAGCTACGTGCGCCTCAAGAACGCCCAGATTGGCTACACCCTGCCCAAGAGCGTGACCCGCAAGTTCTTCGTTGACAACCTGCGCGTCTTCGTGGCCGGCGAGAACCTGCTGACGTTCACCAAGTACGCTGGCTACGACCCCGAAATCTCGTCGGGCGGCACGTCGCTTGGCGTGGACTACGGCGTCTACCCGCAGAGCCGCACGATAAGCTTCGGCGTAAACGTTGGTTTCTAAACATTTCTAACAGAACAGCATTATGAAAAAGAGGTATACATTGGCGATGGCCGCCGCCGCAGTGCTCGCAACGAGCTGCTCCGACGACTTCCTGGAGGTGACTCCGCCCGACAAGGCCACGCTGGAGGAGTATTTCAACAACTACGACCACGTCATGGAGGCGCTCGTGTCCGCCTACAACCCCATGCGCTGCTACGACTGGAACAACGTCCAATATGCTCCGCTGACGTTCTGCGCCGACGTCATGGCCGACGACGTGTGGCCCGGCGGGTCCGGAGTCACGGACCTGCAGTCCCTGCACAAGATGTTCAACTTCGAGAGCACGCAGAACTCGTCGGACGCCCTGACCGGCATCTGGGACCAGGGCTACAAAGGCGTCCGCAACGCCAACGACGTCCTGACCTACCTGGACTGGGCCGCGGCCAACATGACCCAGGAGCAGCGCGAGGCCATCGACGCCGAGGCGCGCACGCTCCGCGCGTTCTACTACATGTTCCTGTGGAAGTATTACGGCAACATCCCGTTCTACTTGCAGAACCTCTCCGCGCCCTACATTGCCGAGCAGAAGGGCCACGACGAAGTGTACGCCACGGTCATTGCCGACCTGGAGGGCGTCATAGCCAAGGAAGTCCTGCCCATGCAGTGGGACGACCAGAACCTGGGCCGCATGGGCCAGGCCTGCGCCATGATGATATACGCCGAGATGGTCATGTATCAGCAGGACGAGGCCCGCTACTCCAAGGCCCTGGGCTACATGAAGGAGATCATCGGCAGCGGCAAGTTCGACCTGGCGGCCGACTATGGCACCATCTTCCTGGAGAGCGGCGAGTGGTCGTCGGAGAGCATCTTCGAGATTAGCTACAAGGACGACAACGCCAGCCGCGACTGGGGCAACCTGGCCATCGCCGGCGGCACCATCTACCCGCGCCTCATCAGCCCGGTCGGCGGCGTGGCCGACGACGGCGTGGACAACGGGTGGGGCTTCGAGCCCGTGCGCCTGGAGACGCTGGACCTCTTCGCCGAGGGCGACAAGCGCCGCGACGCCACGATATATGACGCCCGCAAGGCATCATACACCAAGAGGTACCAGGACACGGGCCTGTGGCTGAAGAAGTACGTTGCCTACTCGGCCAACTGCGCCGACCAGAAGGCCTCCAGCGACCTGAACTTCAACAACAACCTGCGCATCTACCGTTTCTCGGAGACCCTGCTCAACGCCGCCGAGCTCATCGTCATGACGGGCGGCGACGCCGCCGAGGCCAAGGGCTACCTGGCGAGGGTCCACAACCGCGCCGGCCTGACCGACACGCCGGAGGCCACGATAGACAACATCTTGGCGGAGCGCCACTACGAGTTCGTCGGCGAGGGCAAGCGCTACTGGGACCTGGTCCGCACCGGCCGCGCCGCCCAGGTGCTCACGCCCGACGAGTACGGCTACCGCACCAACACCTGGAGCGAGAGCAAGAAGTACCTGCCCATCCCGCTCAGCGAGCTTGACGCCGCGCAGGGCTCCCTGACGCAAAACAACTACTAGTGTCTCCACAAAAAACAAGAATCGACATGAAAAACAAGCATATCGCATGGCTAGCCTGCGCCGCCCTAGTGGCGGCGGGGTGCAGCCCCGAAGACTTCGACGGCGTGAACGAGGGCAGCCTGCCGCAGGCCGAAGGCGCCACCGTCAGCGTGAGCGTTGACGACGAGACGAACGCCGTGACGCTAACCATGGCCGGCGAGGGGGTCTACCCGCTGTGGTACCTGCCCGTCGACGGCAAGGAGATAACCAAGAACGAGGTCTACGCCACCGGGAACCCTTTCACCAAGATATGGGTCAACGCCGGCGACTACACGGCCTACTACCGCGTCGGCAACCACAACGGCCTCTCGCAGGGCATGGGCCAGGTCACGTTCAGCATCACCAACACGCTGGTCAACTATGACAACCTCATAGCCCGCCTGGCCGGCAAGGAGTGGCGCGTAGCCTCCGAGGAGGCCGGCCACCTGGCCTGCGGCGCCAGCGGAAGCGACGGCACGGGATGGTGGAGCGCGGCCGCCGGCGAGAAGTCCGCCATGGGCGTCTATGACGACCGGCTGACGTTCACCAATGAGTATGGCTACACCTACAACCCCGGCGCCGGCGGCACGGTCTACGTCAACACGGGCGTGACCCTCTTCCCGGACTACCACGAGGACGAGGACTTCATGGTCCCCGTCGAGGAGCAGACCAAGACCTACGGCCTCTCGGCCGAGGGCGAGGACATCTTCTTGACCCTGCCCGCCGGGACGCTCTTCCCCTACATCCCGGCCGACGGAGCCTACACCGGCGAGCTGCGGCTCCGCATCGAGAGCCTCACGGCGTCGCGCATGGTGCTTGTGTGGGACAACGGCGAGATTGCGTGGCACTACATCCTGACCTCGGCCAGCGCCGGCTTCCAGGGCTTCGACGCCGCCAGCGACTGCAACATCTTCAAGGGCGCCGAGTTCACCAACACGTACTTCTACGCCCCCACTTGGACCCAGATTGACGACCCCGTGATGACGCAGAGCGGCCGCTCCTACGACATAGTCCTGCCCGAGGCCACGACAGACCAGTGGCAGGCCCAGGTCTTCTTCAAGTCGACCCTCTCGACGCAGTCGGCCAACAACTATGACTTCTCGGTCAAGCTGACCTCGACGACCAAGCACCCGGGCGTGACGGTCAAGCTCGCCAAGGAGGGCGACGACAACACGTTCTACTTCGTCGAGAAAGTCAGCCTCGAGGCCGGCGAGGAGAAGCTCTTCTACAAGAGCGACATTCCCGGCCTGGACATCGAGGGCCTGAACCTCGTCTTCGACTTCGGCGGCAACGCGGCCAACACCACCGTCACCGTCTCCGACTTCTGCATGGAGGTCCACGGGTGCGACGGCATCGAGGCCCCGTCGGAGGACGACGAGCCCTACGAGTATGACGCCACGACGACCTGCAACATGTGGAACACCGTGGCGTACGAGAACGAGTTCCACTACTTCACCCCCGAATGGGACGAGATTGACGACCCGGAGCTGACCGCCTCGGGCAACAAGTACACCGTCGAGCTTCCGACCGCCACGACAAACCAGTGGCAGGCCCAGGTCTTCTTCAATACGACCAACATCGCCACGGCGTCGGGCTCGACCTACGACTTCGCCGTCAAGCTGACCTCGACAACCGACATAACGGGGGCCACCGTCAAGCTCTGCGACGCTGCCAGCGACGACGCGTTCTTCTTCACCGAGAACGTCAACCTCAAGGCCGACGAGACGCTGACGTTCCACAAGGACGGATTCAACGGGCTTGACATCAGCGCCGTGAAGCTGGTCTTCGACTTCGGCGGCAACCCCGCCGAGACGAGCGTGACGATTGAGGACGTGTACCTCAAAGACACCAGCTGCAAATAAGTCATGACAAGACAGCGGGGCGGCATCCGGTTTGGCGAATGCCGCCCCGCTTTAATCTTCTACTAACACACACAAAATGAAGACGACAATGATTCTCTGCCCCATGCTATGCCTGGCCGCCCTGACGGCGTGCGGCGACGACGATAACGACATCCGCTATGCCGCGCCGGAGGCCATCACCATCGGGCAGAAGAGCTTCGGCATCGGGGCCGGCGGCGGCGACCTGACGACCAGCGTGTCGGCAAGCAGCGCGTTCGCCACCTACACCGACGCGGCGTGGCTCACGGCGTCGCCCCGCAACAGCCTGGGCTGCGAGGGCGACCTGACGATAAGCGTCGGGGCCAACAGCGCCGGCGAGCGCACGGGCCACGTGATTGTCCACTCCGGCGGCACGCGCGACACCATATCCGTGCGGCAGGAGGCCGGGACGCCGAGCATCAAGTGCCCCATCGAGGGCTACACCCTGGTCTGGAACGACGAGTTCGACGGCACGAGCCTCAGCGCCGACTGGACCGCCGCCACCGGCACGGGCAGCGGCGGATGGGGCAACAACGAGCTGCAGAGCTACACGGCCGACGCCGCCACGGTGTCGGGCGGGACGCTCAAAATCACGCTGGCCGACAAGGGCGGGCAGGCGACGAGCGCCCGCCTCTACGCCAAGGTCTCGACGGGGTGGCGCTACGGCTACATCGAGGCCAGCATCAAATGCCCCAAGGGGCGCGGGACGTGGCCGGCCTTCTGGATGATGCCCGTCAACTTCACGGCCTGGCCCGCCGACGGCGAGATAGACATAATGGAGCACGTGGGCTACGCCCCGACGGCCGTCCACTCGACAATCCACTGCAACAAGTACAACAACACCGGCACCTCCATCGAGACGTCGCGCCACACCTTGGCGACGGCCGAGAGCGAGTTCCACGCCTACGCCGTGGAGTGGACGGCGAAGCGGATGACGTTCTACGTCGACGGCACCGCCATCCTGACCTACGAGAACGACGGCACGGGGCGCGACGCCTGGCCATTCGACAAGGCTTTCTACCCCATCCTGAACCTGGCGTGGGGCGGCAACTGGGGCGGCCAGCAGGGCATCGACGCCTCTTGCCTGCCGGCGGTAATGGAAGTGGACTACGTCAGGATTTACCAATAATCGCTAAATTAGCCCACGATTTCCCAAAACAACAAGTATGGCAAAGAACATATTCCCCCCCCTGCTCGCCATGGCCGCCCTGGCGGCCGGATGCAGCCCGTCCGGCGACAGGGTGGAGCAGCTCCTGAGCCGGATGACCCTGGAGGAGAAGATAGGGCAGCTCAACCTGCTGCCCGGCGACGACGCCACGACGGGCATCATCGACAAGTCGCCCCTGGCCGAGCGCGCCCGGCAAGGCGAGCTCGGCATGGTGCTCAACGTCATGGGCGTGGACAAAATCCGCGAGCTTCAGCGCGTGGCCGTCGAGGAGAGCCGCATGGGCATCCCGCTCATCTTCGGGCAGGACGTCATCCACGGCTACGAGACGGTGTTCCCCATCCCCCTGGCCCAGGCCTGCAGCTGGGACCTGCCGCTCGTCGAGCGCGCCGCCTCCATAGCCGCCTCCGAAGCCACGGCGAGCGGCATCTCGTGGGTCTACTCGCCCATGGTCGACGTGGCGTGCGACCCCCGCTGGGGCCGCATGGCCGAGGGCGGCGGCGAAGACCCGTGGTACTCCGGGCAGGTCGGCGCCGCCATGGTGCGCGGATACCAGGGGCGGTGGACGGAGCGCAACGTCATGGCGTGCGTCAAGCACTACGCGCTCTACGGGGCCAGCGAGGCCGGCAAAGACTACAGCACCGTGGACATGAGCCGCCTGCGCATGTTCAACCAATATCTGCCACCCTACCGGGCGTGCGTCGACGCGGGCGCGGAGTCCGTCATGACGTCGTTCAACCTCGTCGACGGCATCCCCGCCACGGCCAACAAGTGGCTCATCGACGACGTCTTGCGCGGCCAGTGGGGCTTCGACGGCATGGTCGTGACGGACTTCTCCTCGATTGACGAGATGGGGATCCACGGCCTGGGCGACACGGCGGGCAACGCCATCCGCGCCCTGCTTGCCGGGACGGATGTCGACATGTGCTCCGAGGCGTATGTCGAGACCCTGCGGCGGAGCGTGGACCGCGGCCTTGTCTCGGCCGCCTACATCGACAACGCCTGCCGCCGGGTGCTCCGCGCCAAGGAGAGGCTGGGCCTGCTCGACAATCCCTACCGCTTCTGCGACACCGAGCGCGAGGCCACCGAGCTCTACGCCGACACGAGCCGCGCCGTGGCCCGCAAGCTGGCCACGGAGAGCTTCGTGCTGCTCAAGAACAAGGGCGGCGTCCTGCCTCTGCGCGAGCAGGGGACGATAGCCCTCATAGGCCCCCTGGCCGACAACCGCGACAATATGCCCGGCTGTTGGGCGTTTACGGCCAAGCCCGAGAAGTATAAGACACTCCGCGAGGCCATGGAGAGCCGCCTGGCCGGCAAGGCGAACCTCGTCTACGCCCAGGGCAGCAACATATATCTCGACACGACGCTCCAGCGCCGGGCCGAGTACTCCCGCCCGCTGCCCATTGGCGACGCCGCCAAGATGAACGTCGAGGCCCTGCGCGCCGCGGCGCAGGCCGACGTCATTGTCGTGGCCATGGGCGAGATGAGCGAGATGAGCGGCGAGAGCTCGTCGCGCACCGACCTGACGATGCCCGACGGCGAGCGCGAGCTGCTGGAGAAACTCGCCCGGCTCGGCAAGCCCATCGTCCTGCTCAACTTCGCCGGCCGCGCCACGGTGCTGACGTGGGAGGAGCAGAACCTCGACGCCATCCTCAACGTGTGGTTCGGCGGCTCGGAGACGGCCGACGCCCTGTGCGACGTCATCTTTGGCGACGTCTCGCCGTCGGGCAAGACCGTCTGCTCGTTCCCCAGCTCGGTCGGGATGCTCCCCTACCAGTATAACCACACTATGGGCGGACGCCCCGTGGCGGACGACGACGCGCGCGGATTCCAGAAGTACCGCTCGAACTACATCGACGGCAGCCACGCGCCCCTCTACCCGTTCGGCTACGGACTGAGCTACACCAGCTTCGCCTATGGCGACGTCTCGCTCTCGCAGCCCGCGATGCGCGCCGACGGGCAGGTCGTGGCGAGCGTCGAGGTGACGAACACCGGCTCGCGCGACGCCGACGAGGTTGTCCAGCTCTACATCCGCGACATTGCGGCCAGCGTGGCCCGCCCGGTCAAGGAGCTGAAAGGCTTCCGTCGCATCCACCTAAAGGCGGGCGAGAGCAAGACGGTGTCGTTCACCGTCGGCGGCAAGGAGCTGGAGTTCTACAACTACGACCTGCAAAAGGTTGTCGAGCCGGGCGACTTCGACATCATGATTGGCGCCAACAGCCGCGACGTCAAGACGGCGCGCCTCGTGGTGGAGTAGCCCCACCCCTCATCCCGCAATTTTTTTGGGGGGGCGCGCCCGCCCCCCTCAGCGCACGAAAGTTAGGGTTTGTTTTCAGAAACGAAAACAAACCTTAACTTTGCGTGCTTATGAAGAAACTATACGCAACAGCACTAGTCCTCTTCCTGGCGCCCTCCCCGCTGACAGCCGGGCGGGCGCGCCAAGACTCGGTCCTGACGCTCATAGACCGCGCCATAGACGAGAGCCGGACGTATGTGGCGGCCAAGGAGCGCCGCATGGCGCGCCTGCGCGGCGACTTGGCCCTGGCCGCCACGCCGCGGGCCCGCTTCGAGACGTCGTTCCGCCTCTACGAGGAGTACCGCCCCTTTGTGCGCGACTCGGCGCTCTTCTTCCTCGACCGGTGCATTGGCGAGGCCGGGACCCTGGGAGACCGCTCGGCCTCCGTGCGGTGCCTGGCCCTGAAGTCGATATTGTGCTCGAGCACGGGGCAGTTCATAGAGGCCATGGACATCTTGCGCGACGCCGACACGGCCGGCATAGGGCGCGAGCCTCTCGCCACATACTACCGCGCCATGGGCCAGGCCTGCGGCGAGATAGCGTTCTACACGCCCTTTGCCGACTGCCGCGCGGCCTACGAGCACCGGTCCGACGCATATTGGCGGCGCTTCAGCGAGCTGGCGGACCCCGAGGAGCCCGACGCCCTGCTCCGGCGCGAGGTTGTGGCCCTCAACGCCAACCGCCTCGACGAGTCGATGCGCGTCAACGACGCCTGGATGAACGGCATCGAGCGCGACTCCCACTCCTACGCCCTGGCCTCGCTCTACCGCTACCTAGAGTTCAAGGCCCGGAGAGACACGGCAGAAATGATGGTGTGGCTCGGCGAGAGCGTCTTGACCGACATCCGCAACGGCGTCATGGACCAGGGGTCGATGTGGGAGATGGGCAACCAGCTGATGCTCATGGGCCAGGTGGACCGCTCGTACCGCTACCTTGTCTTCACCGGCGACTGCGCCCAGCGCTTCGGCTCGCGCCAGCGCCTCTCGCAAATATCCCCCCTGCTGACCATCATAGCCCAACGCTACAAGGAGCGCGCCGAGAGCTCGCAAGCCCGGCTGATGGTCACGATAGGCATAATAAGCACACTGGGGCTGCTCCTCGCCGCCCTGCTCTGCTACGTCGGGCGCCAGCGCGACAGGCTCCGCGGGATGAGCGACACCCTGGCCCGGCAGAACGACGCCCTGGAGAGGCTCAACGAGAGCCTACAGACGGCCAACGCCCACCTGACCGAGGCCAACAGGGTCAAAGACGAATATGTGGGCCGCTTCATGAACCTGTGCTCGCGCTACGTGGAGCGCTTCGACCAGCTCCGCAAGAAAGTGCGCAACAGGCTCAAGAAAGGGCAGATGGCGGAGCTTGTGGAGATGACGCGGTCGGAGGAGTTCAACGCCGACTACACGGAGGAGCTCTACGACAACTTCGACGACGCGTTCCTGAAGCTCTTCCCCGACTTCGTGGAGCGGTTCAACGCCCTGCTGCGCCCCGACAGCCAAGTGAAGCCACCGCAGAGCGGGCGCCTCAACACTACTCTGCGAATCTTCGCCCTGGTCCGCCTGGGCATCTCCGACAGCGGCAAGATATCCGAGATTCTCCACTACAGCGCCAACACCATCTACAACTACCGCGCGCAGGTCAAGAAGGGCGCCCTCGGCGGCAAGGCCGACTTCGAGAAGTGCGTCATGGAGATTGAGTAGCGCCCCACCCCGTCTTTGCCGTCCGGCCCCCGGGGGGGGGGGAGAAACGGGGCGACGCCCCTTGCGCACCGCGTGCGCGAGGGGCGTCGCCTTAGCAGCTCAGAGCCGCTGGCCCTTAGGCCAGGGCCAGGCGAATCATGGCCGTGGGCTTGAGGGTCTTGCTGACCGTGGCGAGGTACTGGCCGACGGAGAGCTTGCTCTCGTCGCCGTCTCCGGCGAAGAACGTCTGCTCCACGAGGAGGCTCTCCTTGAAGAACTTGCCGAGGCGGCCCTGGGCAATCTTCTCGATCATGGCCTCGGGCTTGCCCTCGTTGCGCGCCATCTCGGCGCCCACGGCCAGCTCGTGGTCGATGGTGGCCTGCGGGACGCTCTGCTTGTCGACCGCCACGGGCGACATGGTTGCCACCTGCATGGCTATCTTCTTGCCGACCTGCTCGTCGACCTGCTCGTTGAAGCCGACGAGCGCGGCAATCTTGCGGTTGTGGACGTAGCACGCCATGCCCTCGGCGTCGATCTGCTGATAGGCGGAGAGGTCTATCTTCTCGCCAATGACGCCCGTGAGCTCGTTGACGTGCTCTGCCACGGAGTGTCCGTCGGCCAGGGCGAGGGCCTTGAGGGCCTCAAGGTCGGCGGGCTTGCTGGCCAGGGCGAGGTCGAGGATGTCGTTGGCGAGCTGCCGGAACTTGGCGTTCTCCGCCACGAAGTCCGTCTCGCTGTTGAGGACGATGGCGGCGCCGTGCTTGCCGTCGGGCGCGATGCGGCCCAGTGCCACGCCGTCGGTGGCTTCGCGGTCGGCCCTCTTGGCGGCCACGAGCTGGCCCCTCTCGCGGAGGATGTCCCTGGCGCGGTCGAAATCGCCGTTGGCCTCGGTGAGGGCCTTTTTGCAGTCCATCATGCCGGCGTTGGTCAGGTCGCGCAGCTTCTTGACGTCTTGTGCTGTAATTGCCATATGCGCTAATATGTGCTAAAAAGTTATCTGAAAAAGAATGGACGCCCGCGCTATGCCGAGCCGGAGCAGGGCCTTGGGCGCGGGCGTCTTGACTATCGTGTTGCCTGAAGACAGACTACTCGGCGGCCGCGGGAGCCGTCTCGTCGGCCGCGGGCGCGGCCGGGGCGTCGGCCCTGCGGGGGCGCCGGGCGCCGGTCTTGGGGGCCGCGGGCCTCTTCTCCTTGGGCTGCTGCTCCTCGTCGTCGAGCTTCTCGGCCTTGCGCTCCTCAAGGCCCTCGCGGATGGCCTGGGCCATGATGTCGACGACAAGCTCGATGGACTTCGACGCGTCGTCGTTGGCCGGGATGACGTAGTCGACGTCGGCGGGGTTGGAGTTGGTGTCGACCATTCCGAAGATGGGGATGGAGAGGCGGTTCGCCTCCTTGACGGCAATGTGCTCCTTGGTGACGTCTACGACGAACATGGCCGCCGGGAGCCGGTTGAGGTCGGCAATGGAGCCGAGGTTCTTGTTCAGCTTCTCCCGCTGGCGCATGACCTGGAGCCTCTCCCTCTTGGAGAGGTTCTTGAACTCCTCCCCCTCGATGAGCTTCTCAAGCGAGCCCATCTTCTTGACGGTCTTGCGGATGGTAGGGAAGTTGGTGAGCATACCACCCGGCCAGCGCTCAACGACAAATGGCATCCCGACGGCTCCGATTTTCTCGGCAATGATGTCGCGGGCCTGCCTCTTGGTGGCTACGAAGAGCACTTTCCGTCCGGACTTGGCGATGGACTTGAGGGCCTCTGCGGCCTCGTCGATTTTCGCCACGGTCTTATGCAGGTCGAGGATGTGGATTCCGTTCCTCTCCATGAAGATGTACGGCTTCATGGCCGGATTCCACTTGCGCTTGAGGTGTCCGAAGTGGACACCGGCGTCCAAAAGCTGATCAAAATTGGTTCTAGACATACTGTCTTGTTTTCTTCTGGGGTTTACCTTCTGTTTCGTCAACCGGGAGGTAGGCCGGGGCCTTGCCGGCGGCATCCGCCCGGTTTAGATACTAAACACTCACGCTCAGCCCGGCAGGCGCACTAACGCTTGCTGAACTGGAACTTCTTGCGGGCCTTGGGCTGCCCGGGCTTCTTGCGCTCGACGACTCGGGAGTCGCGGGTCATGAAGCCTTGCGCCTTGAGGGCCGGCTTGTCGTCGGCGTTGATCTTGACCAGGGCGCGGGCAATGCCGAGGCGCAGCGCCTCAGCCTGCCCCTTGATTCCGCCGCCGTCGAGGTTGGCCTTGATGTCGTAGTTCTCCGTCACGCCGAGCGTGGCGAGGGGCTGCCTGACGATGTACTGCAGCGTCTCGTCGGGGAAGTAGTTGGTCAGCTCGCGGTTGTTGACGATGATGTCGCCCTTTCCGGCCTTGAGGTATACGCGTGCCACGGCGGCCTTGCGGCGGCCGAGTGCGTTGGTGACTTCTGCGCTCATTGCTTACAAAATCTCGTTAAGGTCAATCTTCTTGGGTTGCTGCGCCTCTTGCGCGTGCTCGGCGCCGGGGTAGACGTAGAGGTTGCGGAAGAGCTGCGCGCCGAGCCTGTTCTTGGGGAGCATCCCCTTGACGGCGTGCTCGATGAGGCGGATGGAGTTCTTGCCCATGACCTCTGCGAGCGTCTTGTCGTGGCGCCCGCCGGGGTATCCGGAGTAGCGCTTGATGACCCTCTGCTGGAGCTTGTTGCCCGTGAGCTTGATTTTGTCGGCGTTGATGATGACGACGTTGTCGCCGCAGTCAACGTGGGGCGTGAAGTTGGGCTTGTTCTTGCCGCGGAGCGTCTTGGCCACTTTCGAGGCCAGACGACCGAGGATCTGGTCCGTAGCGTCGATGAGCAGCCACTGCTTGTCGACGGTGGCCTTGTTGGCCGACACGGTCTTGTAACTTAGTGTGTCCACAGTCTTTTTTAGTTGAGGAAATTTAGACTCAATATCGCCGCCTTGGTGCGAGGCCCCGCCGCGGGAGCGTTGCATCTGAGCCTCCGGCGCGCCTTTTGACCAACTCCAACCGGCCTCGGGCCCACGCTCTTGGGCATAGCGACCCCACATTTAGGGACGATATTCGGGTGCGAAATTAGAAAAAAAATCGCGCCGCGCAAAAGGAGTGCGCGCGAGCGGGACGTTTTCGGGCGCGCGGCGGCCGCCAGGGCCTCCGCACGCGCGCGCGCCGACCCGCCGCCGGCGGGGGGGGGGCGGAGGCGGAGTTGGCACGCCATCGAGCCATATAGCGCAAAATTGTCGGCAAAATATAGATTTTGGCGACAAGAAACAGATTACAGACAGCGCACGCAAACATATTGGCTAACAAAAACATAGACTATACAATCATCGGCGCGCAGGGTTCGCGAATGTTTTATAGAGCTTGCGCAGTGTTGCAATTCTCGCTCATGCGTCGTATATTTGCCGAAAGACCTTAACCAAAAGGAGTGGCAAAAGGCTCAATTTGTCACGCGGGGCCGCCGGCCGGGTGAGGCCGACGCCAATTTTTGAAACTACTGACTCATCAACAAACGAACCAATGCGAAACAGGCTACTAAAACTACTGCTACTGTTGCAAGCCCTGATGCTGGCGCCGACGACGGCATGGGCGCAGACGCGCGCCGGGGGCGTCGTCTTCGAGCAGACGGGCGGGGCCCGGCAGCCCCTCCCCGGCGTGGCCGTCGTGGCGAAGGGGACCACGACGGGCACCGTGACCGACCTCGAAGGCCGGTTCTCCCTCGCGGCGCCCGGGGGCTCGACCCTCGTCTTCTCCTACATAGGCTACGCCAACGTCGAGATGGCCGCTGGCCCCGACATGGAGGTGGCGATGCGGTCGAACAGCGAGGAGCTGCAGGAGGTTGTCGTGACCGGCATGACGCAACAGGACAAGCGCCTCTTCAGCGGCGCCGCCACGCGCATTGACGCCGAGGCCGCCAAGATTGACGGCATTGCCGACGTGAGCCGCAGCCTGGAGGGGCGGGCCGCCGGCGTCTCGGTGCAGAACGTGTCGGGGACGTTCGGCACGGCGCCCAAAATCAGGGTGCGCGGCGCGACATCCATCTACGGCTCGTCGAAGCCGCTGTGGGTCGTCGACGGCGTGATTATGGAGGACGTTGTCGAGATTGACGCCTCCAACCTCTCCAGCGGCGACGCCAACACCCTCATCAGCAGCGCCATAGCGGGCATCAACTCCGACGACATCGAGAGCTTCCAGATCTTGAAAGACGGCAGCGCCACCTCCATCTACGGGGCGCGGGCCATGGCGGGCGTCATTGTCGTGACGACCAAGAAGGGCAAGGCGGGGCAGTCGAGCATCTCCTACACCGGCGAGTACTCGATGCGGCTGAAGCCGAGCTACCGCAACTTCAACATCATGAACTCCCAGGACCAGATGGGCGTCTACCAGGAGCTGGAGCAGAAAGGCTGGCTCAACTATGCCGAGACGGCCAACGCCCAGACGAGCGGCGTCTACGGCAAGATGTATGAGCTCATCTCGACCTACGACGCCACGAGCGGGCAGTTCGGCCTGCCCAACACCGACGAGGCCAAGGCCGAATACCTGCGCCAGGCCGAGAGGCGGAACACGGACTGGTTCGACCTGCTCTTCTCGAACTCCGTCATGCAGAACCACTCCATCTCGGCGAGCGGCGGCACAGAGCGCGGCCAGTACTACGCGAGCCTGTCGGCCATGTACGACCCGGGGTGGTACGCGGCGAGCACCGTCCAGCGCTACACGGTCAACGTCAACACGACGATAGCCATAAGCCGTTGGATAGACCTCAGCATGAGGGGCAACGCGTCGTTCCGCCGGCAGAAGGCCCCGGGGACGCTGGGCCGCACGACGGACCCCATAACGGGCGAGGCGAGCCGCGAGTTCGACATCAACCCCTACTCCTACTCGATGAACACGAGCCGCACGCTCGACAAGGACACGTACTACACGCGCAACTACGCTCCGTTCAACATCGTCAACGAGCTTCGCAACAACTACATAGACCTCGACGTCTTCGACTACCGCGCCCAGGCGAGCCTCGACTACAAGCCCCACCGGACGGTGCGGCTGTCGTTCCTGGCAAGCATCAAAGGGAGCCACGCCAGCAACGAGCACAACGTGACCGAGAGGTCCAACCAGGCCCAGGCTTACCGCGCCATGTGGACGACGACAATCCGCGACGCAAACCCGCGCCTCTACGCCGACCCCGACAACGTCTACGCCCTGCCGGTGAGCGTCCTGCCCCACGGCGGCATATATCAGCGGACGGACAACACGTTCTTCGGGTGGGACACGCGCACGTCGGCCTCGTACAACGACGTCTTCGACGACACGCACATCGTGAACTTCTACGCCGGCATGGAGAACAACTCCGTGGACCGCAAGACGACGTGGTTCCGCGGGTGGGGGATGCAGTATGACAAGGGCGAGACGGCCCTCTACGACTACCGCGTCTTCAAGATGGGCCAGGAGCAGAACACCGCCTACTTCACCATGAGCAACACCCACACCCGCAGCCTGGCGTTCTTCGCCACGGGGACGTACTCCTGGAAAGGGCGCTACCAGGTGACGGGGACGTGGCGCGACGAGGGGACCAACTACCTGGGCAAGGCCACCAAGGCCCGGTGGCTCCCGACGTGGAACATCTCCGGGGCCTGGAACGCCCACGAGGAGGAGTGGTTCGCCGACATATTCGGCGACGCCCTGACGCACGGGACGCTGCGCGCCTCCTACTCGCTGACGGGCGACCGACCGCCGGTGACCAACTCGCTCCCCATCTTCACGAGCCAGGCCCCGTGGCGCCCCTTCACCAACATCCAGGAGCCGGGGCTCGAGATGACGCTCGGCAACTCGGACCTGACATACGAGAAGAAGCACGAGGTGAACGCCGGCGTCGACCTGGGCTTCCTCTCGAACCGGCTGAACCTCACGGCCGACGTCTACTGGCGGCGCAACAGCGACCTGATAGGCTACGTCAACTCGCAGCTCTACGGCTCGTGGATCTTGGGCAACGTGGCGGAGATGAAGAGCCACGGCGTGGAGGTCTCGCTCAGCACCACCAACATCCGGACCCCGGACTTCACGTGGAACACGAACTTCATCTTCTCGTGGGCCGACAACGAGATAACGGACCTGACCTCCCACTCGCGGGTGTTCGAGCTGGTGCAGGGCGAGGGCTACAGCGTCAAGGGGCACCCGGTCAACTCGGTCTTCAGCATCCCCTTCGCGGGCCTCAACGACGAGGGCATCCCGATGTTCCACGGGCCCGACGGGCCGACCACGACGGGCATCAACATGCAGGAGCGCGACCCCGCCCGCATCACCTACCTCAAGTATGAGGGCCCGGCCGACCCTCCCGTCACGGGCTCGCTCGGCAACGTCCTGACATGGAAAGGGTGGTCGGCGAACATCTTCGTGACCTACAGCTTCGGCAACGTGGTGCGCCTCTATCCGGCCTTCAGCTACGCATACGACGACATGGTGGCGACGCCGCGCGAGTTCCGCAACAGGTGGGTCCGCAAGGGCGACGAGGCCCACACCGACGTCCCCGTCATCGCGGCGCGCCGCCAAAGCTTCAACGACTCGGACCTCAACATGGCCTACAGCAGCTACAACTACTCGACGGCGCGCATCGCCAAGGGCGACTTCATCCGGATGAAGGAGATGTCGGTCTCGTACAGCTTCCCCAAAGAGTGGATTGACGGCGCGGGGCTGAACAACCTGTCGCTCAAGCTGCAGGGGACGAACCTGTTCCTGCTCTACGCCGACAAGAAGCTCAACGGGCAGGACCCCGAGTTCTTCAACACGGGCGGCGTGGCGGCCCCGATGGCAAAGCAGTTCACGCTGACGCTGCGCGTGGGGCTCTGAGCAGACGGCACGCGGCAAAAAAAAATGGAGAAGAAAGAGCAACAGAGAAAACGAAGCAGACAATGAGACACAGACATCTACGCATATGCGCACTGGCGGCCTCGCTCACGGCCCTGACGGCGTGCGACGACTACCTGGACGAGATGCCCGACAACAGGACGACGCTCGACACGAGCGACAAGGTGGTGGACTTGCTGACGACGGCCTACCCCGCGACCTCGAACCTGATTGTCAACGAGTTCATGAGCGACAACACCGACTACCTGGGCGACGCGTCGCCCTACGGCGACCGGCAGATGGACAACTGGTTCTTCTGGCGCGACGACATCGAGCTGAGCAACGACTCGCCGGAGCGGCAGTACCTGGCCTACTACAACAACGTGGCCAAGGCCAACCAGGCCCTGGAGGCCATAGACCAGATGGGCGGCACCACGACGCAGCAGCTGCGCAACGCCCGCGGCGAGGCCCTGCTCCTGCGCGCCTACAACCACTTCCTGCTCGTCGGGCAGTTCTGCATGGCCTACAACGGCCGCAGCGCGCAGACCGACATGGGCCTCTACTACAGCAAGCGCGTGGAGCGCCTCGACGCCGCAGCGCCCCGCGGGACCATGGCCGAGGCCTACGCCAACATTGCCGCCGACATCGAGGAGGGCATCCCCCTCATCAACGACAGCTACGCCGTGCCGAAATACCACTTCAACCGCCGCGCGGCCTACGCTTTCGCCACCCGCTTCTACCTCTACTATGAACGGTGGGCCGACGCCGAGCGCTACGCGTCGCTCCTGCTTGGAGCCTCGCCGTCGTCCAGCCTGCGCGACTACGCCGAGCTGGAGGCCATGCCGAGCAGCACGGCGGACCAGAACAACACCGTGGCGGAGCTGTATTGCAACGTCGACCGCGAATGCAACCTGCTCGTCGAGGCCAGCACGAGCTCGGCGGGGTACATCTTTGGCGCATGGTTCAGGGGCAAGCGCTACAACCACAGCCAGAACATAGCCATCAACGAGACGCTCAACACCCAGGGCCCGTGGGGGGCCGCCGGCCGGTGGCGGTGGCAGCCATTCCCGGTCTCGACGGGCATATACCGCCTCGTCATCCACCGCAAGATACCGTATGGGATGGAGTATACGGACCCCGTGGCCGGCTACGGATACCTCAAGGCGCTCAACGTGGCGTTCAGCGTCGACGAGGCCCTGCTCAACAGGGCCGAGGCCCGCGTCATGCTGGGGCGCAACGCCGAGGCGGCGGCAGACCTCGACGCATGGATGAAGAACTACTTCAACACCAGCGAGACGCTGACGCCGGAGAGCATCCGGTCATATTTCGACAGAATCGACTACGCCTATTCCGACGCGTCGTCCATGGCCGGCACGAAGCGCAAGCACCTGCGCCCCAACTTCGACATCGGGGCCGAGGGGAGCGTCCAGGAGGCCATGCTCCAGTGCGTCCTCCTCTTCCGCCGCCTGGAGACCATCCACCAGGGCCTGCGGTGGCAGGACATCAAGCGCTACAACATCCGCATCCCCCGCCGGCTGATGGGCAGCGACGGCAACCCGCAGCGGATTCTAGACTGGCTGGAGCCAAACGACCCCCGCATGGCGATCCAGATTCCGCTCCCCGCGCGGACGGCGGGGGTGACGCCGAACCCCCGGAACAAATGACAATTGTCAATTGACAAATTCCGGGAGTTGGACGTTGTTGCCACCAGGGGGGCATATGCGGGGGGGGGGACGCACGACACGCGCGTCCGCACGGCCCTCCATCCCGGGGGGCTCAAAGCCCCAAAGGGGCGATATAGGCAAGCCTAGGGCGGGAACCCTAGGACGGGAAATGACCCGAAGACGGGAACACGACATCATAATAAAGCAGAAGAACAATGAGACACGACACATACATATGCATGGTCGCCGCGGCGTTGCCGCTGGCCCTCTCGGCCTGCCAGGAGGACGGACTGTCGGGCACGAGCGTGATAGCGGTGGAGAGCCGCGCGCAGAACGACTTCGACCGCTGGCTGACGGCCAACTTCGTCAACCCCTACAACGTCGAGATTCAATACCGGTATGAGGACAACGAGACCGACATGAACTACTACGACGTGCCGGCCGAGTATGACGCGTCGGTCAAGCTCGCCCACATAATCAAGTACACGTGCGTCGAGGCCTACGACCAAGTGGCGGGCGTGACGTTCACCAAGACATATTTTCCGAAGCTCTTCTCGTTCGTCGGCGAGTTCGAGTATATCAACAACGGGACCATGCGTCTCGGCACCGCCGAGGGTGGCAAGAAGATCCGAATCTTGGGCGTCCGCGCCCGATGGCTGGACCAGGGCCTGGCCAACAGGTCCATCCTCGACGAATATTTCCTCAAGACCATCCACCACGAGTTCGTCCACATCCTCAACCAGACGCGCGACTACCCCGTGGAGTTCGACCAGGTGACGCCGACAGGCTACGTCTCGAACGACTGGAGCGAGGATACATATTCCACAGGATACCTGACTCGCGGCTTCATCTCGGCCTACGCCCAGAAAGAGGGGCGCGAGGACTTCGCCGAGATTGTGAGCATCTACATCATGAACTCCGCAGAGCAATGGGCGGACCTCCTGACGCTGGCGCGGACGCGGACTGGCACCGACGGCGACGGCGACCCAACCTACGACTCCACGGCGCGGCGAAACATCGAGATGAAGCTCGAGATTGCCAAACGCTACTACCAGGAGACTTTCGGCATAGACCTCGACCAACTGCGCGACGAAGTGGTGAGGAGGGAGAACGACGTAGTTGAGGGGAAGGTGGACCTGGACGACCTCACTGTTGACTAAAGCCAAGACCATGAGACACATCTATTTGCGGTTGCCGGCATTGGCCGCCCTCTGCGCCATGCCCCTGTCGTGCCTGCGCGACGACGATGACAAGTTCGGGCTGAGCGCCTCGGAGCGCATGAGCAGCCTCCTCGACGAGACGATGCAGACCCTGACGGGCTCGGAGCACGGGTGGGAGATGGACTACTACTCCAATCCCTCGCAGAGCTACGGCGGCTACGCCTACACCATGCGCTTCACGCCTACCGACGTGCATATGCTCTACGAGCTGGACACGCGCGGAGCGGAGCAGACGACGGGCTACAGGCTGAAGAGCGACATGGGCCCCGTCCTCTCGTTCGACCAGCTCCTGACGCTCTTCCACTACCACGCCACACCCTCGTGGGGCAACTACCGCGCCCTTGAGGGCGACTTCGAGTTCGTCATAGACTCCGTCGGCACGGACCTGATAAAGATGCACGGCAAGAGGACGCACAACACCATCTACCTGCGCCGGCTGGAGCGCACGGCGTCGTCCTACCTGAGCGCCGCGGCGGCTGTCGGCGCCAGCCTCGACCTTGCCGCCGCCGACCTCAGCATTGGCGGCACAGCGGCCCGGGTGGAGTTCGCAGTCGACGCCAGCGGCGCGCGCAGCCGCCACCTCCTCATCGCCTCGGCCACGGACAGCGTCTACACGGCCTACGCCGTCACCGACACCGGCGTGCGCCTCTACCGCCCGGTGACCATCAACGGGCGCCAGGTGTGGGACCTGACCTACGACCGCGCGTCGCTGTCGCTCTCGGCCCCCGGCCTCACGACGGTCCGAGCCTACGTCAGCCCGAGCGTCGTGACGGAGGCCGTCTCCGACATGGGCTTCAGCAACGAGGGCGGCGCGGGCGCGTTCGGCGTCGACCATCTCGACCAGTTCGACTTCGCCGCCGATGCCGACTGGGTGACAATCTCGACCGGCGACGGCAACGTGACGGTGACGGCGGCCCCCAACGCCACCGGGCACCCGCGCTCCGCCACGGTCAGCGCGCGCTACCGGGAGACGAGCACCGACCTGGCGCGGTTCAGCGTCCGCCAGTGCGACCTGGGCGACATCCTGGGCGACTACGCCATCACCTTCACCAACCTGCAAGAGACGCAGGAGACCCTGCCCGCCACAATCTCGCAAGAGGCGGACGGCGGGCAAGTGGTATTCTCAATCGAGGCCGCCGGGGGACAAAGGCTGAGCAGCAACGTGACGTTCGACGAGACCCGGCGCGCCATAGTGGTCTCTGGCGGCCGCAACGGCTTCGCCAACGACACATCGTACTATTGGAACCTCATGCTCTTCGCCGACGGCACTGTGGGGACGACGGCCAACTCGCGCCTCAACGCCCTCTTCTCCTACGACGAAGCGGCGGCCACGACGACGGCCGTCTTCGAGGGCCGCTTACTCAGCTACGAGCTTGCCGGATGGGTGTACAGCGTCAGCCCCTCCGCCACGCAGGCGTCGTTGCGCTACAGCAACATGCTCTTGTGGATGGAGCAGCCGACCCTGCGCAAGACCGCCACGGCCGGAGGCCCCGCGGCCCAAGCTCCGACGCTCGCCCCCGCCACCCCGCGGGCGGCACTGCGGCGCGCCGCGTGGGACAACTGACTGCCAACACAAACTCAAAAAAGACACAACCATGAAGAAGAGAAATCTGCCACTGTGGGCGGCGGCCCTGCTCCCGCCTCTTCTCCTGCCGTCGTGCCTCATGGAAGACGACGACAAGTTCGACGCCAGCGCCTCCGAGCGACAGGCGACCTACCTGGCCGAAGTCCGCCAGGCCCTCGCCGCCTCGGAAAACGGGTGGATATTGGACTACTACCCAGGCTACAGCATGGAGTATGGCGGATGCGCGTTCACCCTCCAGTTCTCCGCCGGGGGGCAGGTCGTCGTCCGCTCCGAGCTCTTCGGCGACCCCGAGCCCGAGACCTCGACCTACAGCCTCAAGGCCGACATGGGCCCCGTCCTCTCGTTCGACACCTACAACCTGCTGGCCCACTTCTTCGCCACGCCGGAGGAGCAGCTCTATGACGCGTTCCAGGGCGACTTCGAGTTCGTCATCGACTCCGTCGGCACCGACGAGATAAAGCTCCACGGCAAGCGGACGCACAACGCCATGTCGCTGCGCCGCCTGACAAAGGACCCGGAGGAGTACATAGTGGGCGTGATGGAGGTGAGCGAGCTGTTCAACGTCGTCTCGGCCAACCTCACCGTGGGCGGCCAGCCGGCCTGGGCGCAGTTCAACATCGCCACCCCCACGGTGACGCTCGTCTCGGCCACGGACACCGTTGCCGTGCCCTACACCAACACCGACGTCGGGCTTCGGCTCCAGCGCCCGGTGGTGGTCAACGGCGTCAGCGTCTTCGAGCTGACCTATGACGACGACGCCCTCTCGCTGACGGGGCAGGGCGTGGAGAGCGCCCGTTGCCACATCAACGCCAACGTCGTGACAGACGCCATCTCGAACATCCGCCGCAACAACGACGAGTTCTCCGAGACATTCGAGATTACCCACCTGGAGCAGTTCTCGTTCGACAAGTCCGACGCCGAATGGCTGACTCTGAGCGCCGAGGGCAACACCCTCTCCATCGGGGCTGGCAAAAACACCGAGGGGCACCCCCGCAGCGCAAAGGTGGCGGTGGTCTACGACGGCGAGGTTGTGGCCTATTTCGTGGTCAGCCAGTTTGGCCTGGAGGACCTCCTGGGGACATACACGCTGAACTACACCAACAGACAGGGCGCCGCTACGACTAGCACAGCCGTCCTCTCGCGGCGAGACACCGACGGCGCGCTCAACCTGAGAATCGGCGACGGCATCAACGTCCCCGTCTCCTACGTCGAGCAGTCCGGGGCCATCATGGTCCGGGGCGGCGACACTGGCAACACCGTCACCCTGAAGGACCAACCCGACACGCCCCACGCCCTAGTGAACTTCTTCATCTTCGGCAACCCGAAATACGTCACGTGGGAGCCGGAGGCGACCCTCGCCGCCACGTTCGTCTGGTCGGAGGCCACAGGCACCACTGCGCAGTTCAACGGCGTGGTGAACAACTCGGCGATAGACGCATGGGTCTTCGGCGTTGTCCCGCCGGGGGTGGCGGTAAACTGGTCCAACTCTATACGCTCCCTCTGGCTGATGAACCCGGTCATGACGCGGGTCTCGTCAGACCAATCGCATACGCCCCCCCCCGCCGACTGAGGCGCACGCGGTGCGGAGCGCCCAACTCGACTAGCGCCCGTATTCTCGTGCGCGGGCGCACGCGCCGGCAGACCCGGGAAGAACTCCCGCCCGTCTGCCGGCGCTTCTTTCTTGTTTGCCCATGTTGCCTTTTTTTGTTAACATTGCGAAGCGTTGCACTAGCGCCCGAAATGCAAAAAGACTGGAACATAAAGGAGCAGCCCGACGAGGACGCAGTGGAGGCGTTGGCCCGCCAGGCGGGCGTGACCCCCGCCCTGGCCCGGGTGCTGGTCCAGCGCGGCGTCGGCACCGCCGCCGCGGCCGACGGCTTCTTCAGTCCCGACCTGCGAAGCCTGCACGACCCTTTCCTGATGCGCGACATGGGCCGCGCCGTGAGCCGCGTCGAGGCGGCGTTGGCGGGCGGCGAGCGTATCCTGGTCTACGGCGACTACGACGTCGACGGGGTTACGGCCGTGGCCCTGGTGTTCCGCGCCCTGAGCGCCATCGCCGCGGCGGGGGGGCGGCTAGGCTACTACATCCCCGACCGTTTCAACGAGGGCTACGGCATCTCGCGCCAGGGCGTCGAATATGCCCGCGACGGCGGCTACACTCTCGTCATAGCCCTCGACTGCGGCATCAAGGCCGTGGCGCGCATGAGGGAGGCGCGGCAGATGGGCATAGACTTCATCATCTGCGACCACCACGTGGCCGGCGACGAGCTGCCCGACGTCGTGGCGTGCCTCGACGCCAAGCGCCCCGGATGCCCCTACCCCGACAAGAACCTGTCGGGCTGCGGCGTGGGCTTCAAGCTCATGGAGGCCCTGTACCTGCGCCTGGGGATGGACCGCTCGTCGCTCATCGACCACCTCGACCTGCTGGCCGTGAGCATAGCGTCGGACATAGTGCCCATGACGGGCGAGAACCGCATCTTGGCCCACCACGGCCTGCGGCGCCTCAACCGCAACCCCAACGTCGGCCTGCTGTCCCTCATGGAGAGGGCGGGGCTGGAGCCTGGCCGAGTGTCGGTGGCCGACATAATATTCAAGATTGGCCCCCGCCTCAACGCCGCCGGGCGCATGAAGAGCGGCAACGACGCCGTCCGCCTGCTGCTGGCCACGAGCAGGGCCGAGGCCGACAGGCTGAGCCGCGACATCGACTTCAGCAACGAGGAGCGCAAGGACCTGGACCGCGAGATTACGCGCAAGGCCATGCGCGTCCTGGCCGCCGACCCGTCGCTGGCCGACGCCAACGCCATAACGCTCTACGACCCGGAGTGGAGCAAGGGGGTGATAGGCATCGTGGCGTCGCGGCTCAGCGAGACGTTCCTGCGCCCCGCCGTGGTCCTGACGCGCTCGCAGGCCGACCCCACCCTCGCGGCGGGCAGCGCCCGCACAGTGGCGGGCTTCGACCTCTATAGCGCCATCGAGGCCTGCGCCGACCTGCTGGAAGACTTCGGCGGCCACACCTATGCCGCCGGGCTTACCATGAAGCTGGAGAACGTCGAGCCTTTCCGCCGCCGCCTGGCGAGCTACGCCGACAGGCACGCCGAGCGGCACGACCACACGCCCCACATAGACATCGACACCGAGATCGTCCTCGACGACATCTCGGACGACTTCATAGCCCAGCTGGAGCTGCTCCAGCCCTATGGCCCCGACAACACGCGCCCCGTCTTCGTCTCGCGCGGCGTCTACGACTACGGCACGTCGAAGACTTTCGGCCACTCCAACCGCCACTTGAAACTCGACGTCATCGACGCCCAGGGCCGCGGCGTCCGCTCGGGCATAGGCTTCGGGCTCGGCGAGCTGTTCGCCGACGTGAGCCGCGGCGCGCAGTTCGACATATGCTACACCATCGAGAACAACGAGCACCGCGGCAAGACGACGACCCAGCTCATGATTAAGGACATACACATCTGCGAAAAAAAATAGAGAAAGAGTAACAGCCATGTTCGACAAGCAGACATACGTTCGCCGCCGCGAGCGGCTCATGCGCGAGACCCCCAACGCCCTGCTGCTCTTCGTCGGCAACGACGACTCGCCGTTCAACTACGCCGGCAACCAATACCGCTTCCGCCAGGACAGCACGTTCCTCTACCTCTTCGGCCTCGACACCCCGGGGCTTGCCGCCACCATCGACACGTCGGCCGGCGTCTCGACCCTCTATGCCGACGACGTGAGCATGGACGACATCGTGTGGACCGGCCCCATGCCGTCGGCCGCCGACCGCGCCGGGCTGTGCGGCGCCGAGCGCGTCAGGCCCTCGGCCTCGCTCGCCGCGGACATCGGGCGCGCCAAGGCCGCGCGCCAGGAGGTTCTCTACGTCTCCCCCTACCGCGGCGAGACCGTCCTCCGCCTGAGCGAACTGCTGTGCCTGGCGCCCGCCGAGGTCGTGGCGGGCGGCTCCGCGCGCCTGGCCCGCAGCCTGGTCGAGCTGCGCTCGGCCAAGGAGCAGTGCGAGATTGACGACATGGACCGCCAGGCCGAGTTCGGGCGCGCCATGCACCTCGCCGCCATGCGCATGGCGCGCGTCGGCGTGACGGAGAACGAGATAATGGCGCGCGTCGAGATGGAGGCCCTCCGCGGCGGCGGCCCCGTCTCCTTCCCCACGATATGCACCACCCACGGCGAGACGCTCCACAACCACGGCTACACCCACACCCTGGAGGCCGGGCGGATGCTGCTCGTCGACGCCGGGTGCGAGAGCCCGAACCACTACGCCACCGACAACACCCGGACGACCCCCGTCGGCGGGCGCTTCTCGACCCGCCAGCGCGAGATATATGAGATTGTCCTCGCGGCCAACGACCACGTCAGGCGCGCGGCCCGCCCCGGCGAGCTGTACCGCGACTTGCACCAGCAGGCCTGCGGCGTAATCCTCGACGGGCTGAAGAGCCTCGGAATCGTGAGGGGCGACACCATGCACGCCCTGGCCCAGGGCGCGGCGGGCCTGTTCATGCCCCACGGCCTGGGCCACATGATTGGCCTCGACGTCCACGACATGGAGAACTACGGCGAAGACCTGGTGGGCTACGACAGCGAGACCGGGCCCCGGTGGGAGGGTCTCGGCGTGGGCTCACTTCGCATGGCGCGCCGCCTCCGCGAGGGCTTCTGCGTCACCGACGAGCCGGGCATATATTTCATCCCCGAGCTCATCGACCGATGGCGCGCCGCGGGGAAGTGCCGCGAGTTCATCGACTACGACCGGCTTGAGGCATACAGGGACTTTGGCGGGGTGCGCATCGAAGACGACCTGCTCATCACCAAAGACGGATGCCGAATCATTGGCGGCGAACGCCTGCCGTCAACTCCCGACGAGGTCGAGGAGGAGGCTCTCAAAGGCCTCGACGCATAAAAAAACGTGGACCTATGCGAGTAGCAATCATAGACATCGGCACCAACACCATCAACCTGCTGGTGGCCGACACCCGCGCCGACGGGGGATATAACGTGATATGCAGCACCAAGGAGACCGCCCGGCTGGGCAAAGGCGGCATCAACGACGGCAACATAGCCCCCGACGCCTTCGGGCGGGGCCTGGAGGCCATAGGGCGCCACGTCGGCACCATCAGCTCCCTTGGCGGCGCGGACCGCGTGGTGGCCATAGGCACGTCGGCCATGCGCGCCGCCGCCAACGCCGGGGAGTTCGCCGCCGAGGTGGAGCGCCGCTTCGGCTTCGGCGTGAAAGTCATCTCGGGCATGGAGGAGGCGCAGATGGTCTTCGACGGCGTGAAGCAGGTGATGCCCCTGGGCCGCGAGCGCGTCCTGATTCTCGACATCGGCGGCGGCAGCTGCGAGTTCATCATAGCCAACAAAGACGGCGTGGCGTGGGAGCGGAGCTTCGAGGTGGGGATGTCGCGCGTCTTGGACCGCTTCTCGCCGTCGGACCCCGTGACGCCGCGCGAGGTGCGCGACATCGAGGCGTTCTTCCGTTCGGGCGTGGCCGGGCTTCACGACGCCCTCCGCGAGTTCCCGACTTCGACACTCGTCGGCACCTCGGGGTCGTTCGACACCATGGCGGCCCTGGTGGCGGCCCGCAACCATCCGCTCCTCAACGTCCGCCTCTCGACGAGCTACGAGATTCCCCTGCCCAACTTCGACGAGGCTTTCCGCAAGGTGGTGACGTCGACGGCCGGGCAGAGGGCCGCCATGCGCCACATGGACCCCGCCCGCGTGGAGCTGATTGTCCCCGGGGCCATATTCATCAACTTCGTCATCGCCGAGGCGCGCATCGAGAGGCTCTACCAGTGCGGCTTCGCCCTCAAGCAAGGCGCCATATTGCAACTCATCGAGGGGCGGTTATAGACCAAAAAAACGGCATCAAGCATGGCAAAAATCCTCGTCATAGACGACCAGCGCGGCATCCGCGCCACGCTCAAAGACATCCTGGAGATGGAGGGCCACGCCGTCACCCTGGCCGAAGACGGCGCCAAGGGCGTCGAGGCCTTCGGCGGCGGGGCTTTCGACCTTGTGCTGACCGACATCAAGATGCCCGCCATGGACGGCATGGAGGTCTTGGCGAAAGTGGCGGAGTCGCGCCCCGACTGCCCGGTGATAATGATTTCGGGGCATGGCGACATCGACACCGCCGTGGAGAGCATCAAGCGCGGGGCCTACGACTTCATCCAGAAGCCGCTCGACCTCAACCGTCTCCTCATAACCATCAAGAACGCCCTGGAGAAAGGCGCGCTCGTGACGGAGACAAAGGCCCTGAAACGCAAGGTGGCGCACACGTATGACATGGTGGGGAGCTCCGAGCCCATGCGGCGCGTGCGCGAGATGATAGGCAAAGTGGCGGCCACCGACGCCCGCGTCCTCGTCCTGGGGCCCAACGGCACGGGCAAGGAGCTCGTGGCCCGCGCCCTGCACGAGGGCAGCCTCCGCGCCGCGGGGCCGTTTGTCGAGGTCAACTGCGCCGCCATCCCGACCGAGCTAATCGAGAGCGAGCTCTTCGGCCACGAGAAAGGGGCCTTCACGTCGGCCGTCAAGCAGCGCACGGGGCGCTTCGAGCAGGCCGACGGCGGGACGCTCTTCCTCGACGAGATTGGCGACATGAGCCTGGCGGCGCAGGCCAAGGTGCTCCGAGCACTCCAGGAGAACTCGATAACGCGGGTGGGAGGCGAAAAAGACATCAAGGTCAACGTCCGGGTGGTGGCGGCGACCAACAAGAACCTGGCCGAGGAGATCCGCGAGGGGCGTTTCCGCGAAGACCTGTACCACCGCCTCTCCGTCATCGTCATCCGCGTGCCGTCGCTCAACGAGCGCGTGGACGACATCCCCGAGCTGACCAACTACTTCCTGGGCGTCGTGGCGCAAGAGCTCAACGCCCCGCGGAAAGGAATCACGCCGGAGGCCCTCGACGCCCTGAAGCAAATCACGTGGACGGGCAACATCCGCGAGTTCCGCAACGTCATGGAGCGGCTCACAATCTTGGCGTCGGGGCGCGACATCACGATTGACGACGTGCGCGACTACGCCCGCCCCCTGCGGTGAGGGCGGCGCGCGGCGTCGATACAACATAAAGGGGGGGACGTGCGTATACCCACCGGGTTGCCTTGCGGGCCGGGCGTCTCCCGACGGTCCCGGACGAGGGCATAGAGACAAAGTGTAGGTTGGCGTTGCCGCCGGCGCGCCCTGATTCGTTGCCATTGCGCAAAGAGAAGATAAATATCGCCAAGACGGGACAAGAGTTCCATTACGCCCTGAGCGGCCCGGGGGCCGCCACTGCGCGCTACGTGGCGGGTGGCGTGGAGTCGGAGTTTGAGCTGACGAACGTGTGCAACCCGTTGGGCGACATGCTCAGCGCCTTGGCGCAGCTCATAACCCACCCCTCGCAACTGTGGGAGGGGAGCAACACCGCGGCTTTCGTGTGGTACTCCGAGCAGGAGAGCTACAATTGGACTCTGAGCGTCGACCGCGAGGGGCGCATGCGGGTGCGCGTCACTCAGACCAACGAGTTCTTTGGCGACGACGAGGTGGAGCTGGTGAGCCACGAGTGCGCCACCGCGGACTTCCTCCGCTGCGTCGTCGTCGAGCTGGACAGCTTCATCAAAGAGCTGGGGCTGCTGAACTACCACCAGCTGTGGCAGACGGCGGAGTTCCCCCTGACCTATTTCCTAATCCTCAAGCGCTACCTCTCGGACCTCGGCTTCTGGGACGAGGCCGACGCCGGCCGCAGCCTCAACCTGGCGACCGAGATTGGCTTGCTCCTGGGCTAGCCCCCGCCCCCCCCCCCCCACCCTCTTGCGCCAAGCCGTCAGAGACGGACCCTCAGCCCCGCCATGGCCGTGGCCCGCGGCATGGGGTAGCCCGCGTTTATCTCGTAGCGCCGCGCCAGGATGTTCTCGACGCGCACCCACACGCCGAGCCGGTCGAGCGCCCGGAACTGCGCCCGCGCGTTCCACAGCGTGAACCTCTCGGTGGCCTTGGGGCTGACCGAAGTGTAGAGGCCTGCAATGTGCATGACGCCCGTCGAGACGGCCCACCGCCCCGCCTCCATGCTGGCGCCGGCATAGAGCTTGTGCTCCGGGGCGGCGACGACCGGGTTCTCCATGTGCAGGAAGCTGTAGTTGGCGTCGACCGCCCACCGGCTGTCGATGCGGAACGCCCCCTGGACCTCCACGCCGCAGTTCTCGACTCTCCCCGAATTCTGGTTGAGCATCCCGGCGCCGCCCGGGTTGGGCAGGGTCACTATCAAGTCCTTGCCGTCGATGTAGAAAACGTTGACGCCATACGTCAGCCGCCCGCCCAACGGACTGGCGGAGAGCGCGACCTCATAGCTCCACGCGCTCTCGGGCCTGAGGTCGGGATTTTGCGGCGGGAACATATACATCTCGCGCAAGATGGGGTAGCGGAAACCTTTCGTGGCCGATGCCTTCAGCTCGACGGCGCGCGGCAGGTGGAACGCCAGGCCGGCCTGCGGCACCCACTCCCGGCCCACACGCGAATGGTGGTCGAGGCGCAGCCCGGCGTTGAACGTGAGCCAGCCTCCGACGTGCTGCCGCAGCTCGGCATATCCCGCCAGCTCGTCCTCGTGCTTGTCCACAAGGTCCGCGCGGGTCCCCGCGCGCGCCCCCGCGACATAGTCCGTCCAAGCCTCGCCGCCATAGCGGAACCAGTCGAAGCCGGCCGTCAGACGGCTCCCGCGCCCGAACTGCACGCTTTGGAACGCCGAGACTCCCATCATGTTGTCGCGGGAGTTGAACCGCCCGTCTTGCGAAGTCTCGCCCGCGCCGGGCGTATAACCGTCGTTCACCCAGTGGACGCCCCAATTGTAGAAGAAGCTGACACTGCCCGACGTGCGGCCGTAGTCGTTGCCCAGGGCCGCCGACGCCACCCCCCGCGTGATGCGCTGGTCGCCATCGACAAGGGGAGCCGAGACGGGGCCGGGGTATGAGGCGTTGAAATGCGTGACGTTGACGTCGGCATAGGCGTCCCAATGCGTCGCGACGTCCACGCCCAGGCGCGCGTATCCCCCACCCTGCTCAAAAGCCATGTCGGGGCGATGGCCGTCTGTGCGATTATACGACCCGCTGACGACCGACGAGAAGCGGCGATGGCGCGCCATGTTGGTGAGCTCGGTCTCCAGGGTGTTGTAGGAGCCATAGCCCGCCATGAGGCTTGTGCGCACGCCGTCGTCCTCCATCTTGCGCGTCACGATGTTGACCACGCCGCCCATGGCGTTGGAGCCATAGAGGACCGACGCCGGCCCGCGCAAGACCTCGACCTTGTCGGCCAACAGCGACTGGTAGGCGTCGGCGACGGGATGCCCGAAAATCCCGGCATACTGCGGGTGCCCGTCGATGAGCACGAGCATCCGCGCCGCGCCCCCGCTGAGGCCCCGGAGCGAGATGCCCCCCGCCGCCCCGCCCGACACCCCGAAGCCCATCACCCCGCGGGAGGTGGTGAACAGCCCCGGGACGCGCTCCGTCAAGACGGGCAGCAGCGAGGGGCGCAGGTCGTCGTCGATGGCCTTGCGCGGCACGACGGTGACGCTCTGCGAAAGGTGGCGGACGTCGGCGCGGACGCGTGTCCCGGTCACCACGACCTCGCCTATGGGGCGGCCCGTGGTGTCGGCGGGTTCCCCGCCCTGCGCCGCCACGGCCGCGGGGCAGAGGAGAGGCGACGCCAAAAGGGCGAAGATGTGTACAGATGTGTTGTGTTTCATGGCGGCTAAATTAAGCAGAACGTCGTTTTTGCGCACTACCCAAATTACTCTTTTGGCTAACTTTGGGCAAGACTAGCCAATAGGTTGAAAACATGGTCAAGAGATACGATTTCTTGGTGATTGGCTCGGGTGCCGCCGGGCTGACCTACGCGCTCAAAGTGGCGCGTCACGGCAAAGTGGCGCTCGTCTCCAAGACGACGCTCGACCTGACGAACACCAGCAAAGCCCAGGGCGGCATCGCCGCCGTGACGAGCTCTGTGGACGACTTCGAGAAGCACATTCGCGACACCCACATTGCCGGGGCCGGCATATGCGACCCCGACGTGGTGCGCATGGTCGTCACTCACGCCCCGGCTCAGATTGAGCAGCTGCTCAAATGGGGCACGGACTTCGACAAGAAGAGCGACGGGCAGTTCGACCTCCACCGCGAGGGCGGGCACTCTGAGTTCCGCATCCTCCACCACGAGGACAGCACGGGGGCGGAGATTCAGCGCGCCCTGATATCTCAAATCAAGAGCCACCCCAACATCGACGTCTTCGAGAACCACTTCGCCGTCAACATCTTGACCCAGCACCACCTGGGCCGCAACAACGAGCCCTGGATGCGCGACATAGACTGCTACGGGGCCTACGTCCTCGACGAGGCCACGGGCGAAGTGTCGACGTTCCTGTCCAAGGTGACGATGATGGCCACCGGCGGCATCGGCAACGTCTACCAGGTGACGACAAACCCCTCCATCTCGACGGGCGACGGCATCGCCATGGTCTTCCGCGCCAAGGGCGTGATTCAGAACATGGAGTTCGTCCAGTTCCACCCCACGAGCCTCTACCACCCCGGCGAGACGCCGAGCTTCCTCATAACCGAGGCCATGCGCGGCTACGGCGGGCAGCTCCGCCGCCGCGACGGCACGACGTTCATGGAGAAATATGACAGCCGCGGCAGCCTGGCCCCGCGCGACATCGTGGCCCGCGCCATAGACAGCGAGATGAAAATATCGGGCGACGAGTTCGTATATCTCGACGTGACGCACAAAGACCCCGAGCAGACGCGGCGCCACTTCCCCATGATATACGAGAAATGCCTCTCGCTCGGCATCGACATCACCCGCGACTACATCCCCGTGACGCCCGCCGCCCACTACCTGTGCGGCGGCATCAAGGTCGACCTGCGCGGCCGCACCTCCATCAACCACCTCTACGCAGCCGGCGAGTGCAGCTGCACGGGGCTGCACGGAGCGAACCGACTGGCGTCGAACTCCCTGCTCGAGGCCCTGGTCTACGCCGACGTGGCGGCGACGGACTCCGTGGAGGTGGCCGGGCGGACGGAGTGGCGCGACGACATCCCGGAGTGGAACAACGACGGGACAGTCCACAACGAGGAGATGGTGCTGATCACGCAGGCCAACCAGGAGGTCGAGACAATCATGCGCAACTACGTCGGCATCGTGCGGAGCAACATGAGGCTGAAGAGGGCGCACGACAGGCTTGAGATCATATACCGCGAGACGGAAGACCTCTACCAGAGCAGCCACGTCTCGAAGAAACTGTGCGAGCTGCGCAACAAGATAAACATCGGCTACCTCATCATCAAAATGGCGCAAAAGCGGCACGAGAGCCGCGGCCTGCACTTCACGACCGACTACCCCGAGCGGAACAAGAAGCTCGACACGTACCCGATAGACTGACCCCACAAAAAAAAACGCCGCCCCAATGAAAAAGCCAGCCCTGCTGCTCGCGCTGTCGGCCGCCCTCGCGCCCCTCGCCGCGCAAGACGCGCCCCGCCACCTGTCGTTCAAGGGCGTGCCCCTCGACGGGGCCACGGCCCGTTTTGCCGAGAAGATGCGGTCCGCCGGGTTCGCCCCGGCGAAGAGGGGCGGCGGGGCGAACCTCATGGCGGGAGAATTTGCGGGCTACGAAGGCTGCACATTGAGCATCACGGCGCACGAGAACGCCGACGTGGTGTGCAAGGTCACCGTGACGTTTCCCAGCAGAAGCGACTGGAACTCACTGACGAACGACTACAACCACCTCAAGTCGATGCTGCAGCACAAATATGACGACCCGTCGGAGGTGGAGGAGGTCTTCGAGGTGGAGAGCCGCGGCTACCCCGTCCGGACGAGCGACGAGAGGATGATGGAGCTATACTTCGGCAGGTGCAAGTGGCGCTCGACATACTCCACGCCGCTCGGCGACATCCGCCTGTCCATAAGGAAGTCGGGCGGGCTTGGCGGGCACGCGGTCTTGGAGTACGTTGACAAGCTCAACACCGACGCCGCGCGCCCGGCGGCCATCGACGACCTTTAGCGGGCGCGACGACAACCGACGAATCAAAGCGAGACATTCTATGGCGGACTACATCAGGTTCGACTGGGCGATGAAGCGCATAGAGAAACTGAGCGCGGGCGGAGGGGCATAGGCCCCACGCCCGCGGCATAGGCCCCCTACCTCCTGTTGTTCCGCTGGGTGCCGACGTGCAGACCCAGCGTCACCGAGATGTTGGCCTGGTTGCCGTGCGGGTTTTGGGCTATGGACTGGACGTCGGACCCCGTGTCTATCTCTATGGTGTCGTCTTTGAGCCTGGGGACGAAGTTGAGCCTCAGCTGCAGGCTGACCAGGGTGCGCCGCCCCGCCTTGTAGTAGGCGCCGGTCATGACGCCAAAGGCCGGCGATACGCTCTTGGTGTCGTAGACCGTGGGGCGCACCACGCCCTCGTAGCGGTTGTTGGGCGTGAAGTCCACCGAGTTCATAATCAGCTCGCCGCCCACCACGACGCCCAGGACGGGGCGTATGGCGTTGCGCGTGAAGAAGAGCCTCCCCGTGAGATTGAAATCGACAGCGCGGTACGAAGCCTCGAACTGCCCATAGCGCGTGAGGTTGGACCACGTCTTCTTGTCGTTGTACGGATAGTTGCGGAAGCCGGCCTCCGCCCCAAGCCCTATGCCCTGGTTCATCTGCCTCATGACATCGGCGTAGAAGACGAACCCCGTCTTGGCCACGTCGCGAAACGACAGCTCGTCGCCCCCCCGCCCCAGGGCCGTGGGGACGGCGAAGCCCACGTGTCCGCCGACGTAGACTTGCCCCACGTTGAAAGTCTGCGCGAACCGCGGGGCGGGCGGCGGCGCAGGCGCCGAGACGCCCTCGGCGCGCGCGGCAAGGCACGAGGCCAGGGCGCAAAGGGCAAAGGGCAGGCGCGGGGCGGCGTTGCAGATTGTCATGGCAGTCGTGATGTCGTCTTGCAGATTCCTAGGGCTCGATGTTGAAGAAACGCTCGGGCGCAATGCCCTGGAAGTCGTCGATGACCACGTCGGCAAGCTCCGCCGCCACGTCGCGGCCGAAAGTGGTGGCCACGCCGACGGTGAGCATCCCCGCGGCGCGACCCGCCGCCATGCCGTTGCGCGAGTCCTCGAAGACCACGCACTCGTCGGCGGCGCGCCCCAGCATCTCGGCGGCACGGAGGAAAGCGTCGGGCGCGGGCTTGGAACGCGGAGTGAGCTCGGACGTGACGATGACGTCGAAGAGGTCGTCGAAACCGCCGACGTGGCGGCGGACATCGTCCATCTTGGCGTTGTTCGAGCTAGTGACGACGGCGGTCTGCACCCCCGCCGTGCGAAGCGAGAGAATGTAGGCCAGGGCCCCGGGGACGAAGTCGTAGCGCATCTCCTCGGCCTCGAAGCGGTAGAGCTCGCCAGAGACCGCCCGGCGCACGTCGGCGTCGGCGAAGAACGTCGAGAGGATGCTCTCCAGCGTCATGCCCTTAATCTGCCGTGCGAAGTCGGGCTTGTCGGGATGGTAGGCGCGGCCTATGCGCCCCCAGATGATGTCATATTGCCGCTCGGTGTCGAGGACTACGCCGTCGAGGTCGAACAGTGCTGCTTTTCGTGCCATAGTCGTGTTGATATTGCTGTTGAAAGCCTCGAAAAAAGGCTTGTATGCCGAGAATGGGAGCCTCTCGCCGTCGACGGTCATCTCCGCCCGGGCGTAGAACGGCTCGCGCAGGCTCAGCTGCTCTTCGACGAAGGCCTCCAGCTCGTCGTCGCTCTTTTGGGCTATGAGGGGGCGCCCGGCCTTGGCCCCGCGCAGGCGCATGGCCAGGACCCGCGGCTCGACCTTGATGTAGACCGTGAGCCCCGAGCGCCGCATGACCTCCATATTGTCGAAGTGGCACGGGGAGCCGCCGCCCGTGGCGACAATGACGCGCCTCTCGCCCGTCAGGAGCCGCAAGGCCTCGGCCTCGGCCCGGCGGAAAGCCTCCTCGCCGCGCCGGGCGAAGCACTCGCCGACGCTGCACCCCATCATCTGCTCGACGTAGCAGTCCATGTCGACGAACCGCCACCCCATGTCTTGCGCCACGTAGCGCCCTATGGTGGTCTTGCCCGAGCCCATGTAGCCCACCAGGAAAATCCTCTCCATAGCCACTACGCCCCCGCGTTGCCCGCGCCTTGGCCGCCAAGCATCGCCGTCAACGCGCGGCTCAGCTGGTCGGGACACGACGTGGGCTTGGAGCCGCAACGGATTCCGCCCAACGCCCGCGCCACCTCGGCCGCCCCGCGGCCCTCGACAAGGCGGCATATGCCCTGCAGGTTGCCGTGGCACCCGCCCACGACCTCGGCGTGGCGGACCACCCCCTTGTCGTCAATCTCAATTCGGAAGAGGCGGCTGCACACCCCCTCCGGCACATATTCGTATGTCATGGTATGATTAGCATCTTTCCTGCCGCCTTGTGTCCGTCGGCCCCGGCCGTCATCCAGACGAGGTACACGCCCGGAGCCGCGCGGCGGCCGTCGCTCCTGACGCAGTCCCACCTCGCGGTGCCGCCCAGCGACTTGCCGCTCCAGACCCTGTTGCCGGCGGCGTCGGTCACGTAGACGCTGGCGTCGGCCTCCAGGCGGTCTATGGAGACGTAGCCAGGCCCGCGGGAGAGGCTGTAGGGGTTGGGGAAGACCCGCGCCCGGTCGAGGTTGTCGGCGGGGTCCGTGGCGTCGCCCCTGTAGGAGACGATGCCCGCCGCCGTGGCGAAGAACACCTCGCCGTCGGACGGCCTCACAGCCACGGCGCCGACGTTGTTGTCGGGCAGGGGGCTGTTTGCGGCGTCGAAGTGTAGCAGGGTCCGGGTGCCGTCGGCACTCACCAGGTAGACGCCGTCGGAACTCGTGGCCACCCACTTGCGGTCCGCCCCGTCCACCGCTATTCCGTTTATTCCCACGCCGTCGAGCAGGTAGTCGGCGAGGTCTGTCCCGTCGTTGCGCGGCACTTTCACCCTGCCGAACCTCACTTGCCCCGTCTGGAGCATCGTGGCGTTGTCTTTGGTGACGAGCAGTCCGGCCTCCGTCCCGACCCACACCACCCCGTCGCGCCCGCAGGCCACGGCGGTCAGCCTCTCGCCCACCTTGTCGCCCGTCTCGGCGTCGGACAGGGACAGGCTGCCGACGCACTGCCTGTCGGTCTCGACGGGGCGGGAGCTCATGTAGAGGTCGTCGTCTGGCGTCTCCGGCGTCCCGCCGATGTTGAAGACCGACACGTGCGGATTGTTCATCCGCGACGAGCCGACCCATATGTTGCCGTTGGGCGTGGCGGCCATGCATACGTTGGAGTGCGCCGAGCCGAAAGGCCCATACGTGTAGGCGTGCCAACGGCCGTCGGGCGTCATGACGTTGACGCCGCTGTCGACCATGCACGCCAGGACGTAGAGGTTGCCGTCGTTGTCGAACGTCAGCGCGTCGGAGCGCACGTAGCCCCGCCCGCCGAAAATGTCTTTGAGCGTGGAGTTGCCCGCCGTGAACTGCGTGTCGAGCTTGCAGTCGACAATCTTGAAAATCCCCATGCCCCATGTCGAGAGGAAGACGTCCGCCGGGTCTCGCGGGTTCGCCGCGAGCATGCACGGCTCGCGGCTGTCGGCCCACGTCTTGCCGTCCGCCGTCCACACGCCGTCGCGCAAGACGCTGACGCGGGCCGGGTTGCCCTGGTTGTTGAAAGAGCCGTTGCGGCCAGGCCCGCCGACATATATGTCGTCGCCGGCCGCGATCATGCACGACGAGATGTTGCTCAGCGGCCCGGCGGGCCTGTAGGCCCGGCCCTGCCCGCCGGTGGTCGTCACAACGAGGCACGCCGCGGCGTCGGCGACGACAAGCCCCCCGCCCTCCGTCATCCGCGCCTGGCGGAAGTTGGGCGCCAGGACGGCGTCCGCGGCGCCCGCCCTGCCGACGCCCCGCACGGTGGCCTCAAGCTCCAGGCTTGGCGAGTAGACGTCCACCTGCCCCGTCGCGGTGATTACTATGCGCCCGCCGTCGCCGCTCATGTGGCGATAGCCCGCAACGGCGAAGAGGCTCTCGGCCTGCTCGCCAACCACCCTCCACAGGGTCGCCCCGCCTCCCCTCGTCCCGACCATGGCCAGGAGGGTGTCGGCGCGGCACACCACGTTGAGGACGTTGCCCCTCGGCTGCGGGAGCAGCTCCCACTGCCGGTAGTCCTCCAACGTCCGGCTGGCCCTGGGGGCCCTGTAGACCCCGTCGGGGGTGGCGGCGAAGATGTGGTCTGAGGAGGCGGCGACGTCGGCGACGCCGACCCCGCCGGCCGTCACCCTCCAGGTGGAGCGGATCTCGCGCCGCCGGGCGTCGACCTCCAGCACGCCACCGGCGAAGCCCATGTAGTAGAGTCCGCCGCACGGCGTTATGCTGTTGATTGTCTTGGTCGGATATTGCTCGCTGAGCTTCAGCTCGGGGATGTTCTCCGTGGCGCGGCTCTCCATGTCGACGATGTCGATCCCGCCGTCGGAATAGCCCACGACAAGCCTCTCCCCGTCTCCACAGACGGCCGATATTCCAACCGACGTGAGCAGGTTGGCCTTGGACAATGTCAGCGTCCTCGCCTCGGCGTCGTCTCGCGCCACGAGAGCGAAGCTGTTGCCCGCCACGGGCATCCCCGCCGCCACGGCGGCGAAAGCGGCGCCCTCGTAGGAGGGGTGGCTCGTCCACTGCGCGCTCGCCGCGCCGGGGAGCGCCGCCACAAGCGCGACGACGGGCAGGAGCCTCATCAGCCGCGGCAGAGGAAGTCCACCAGCGCGCGGACGGCCTTGCCGCGGTGGCTTATCTTGTTCTTGCGCTCGACGTCCATCTGCGCGAACGTCATGAAGCCGTCGCCGTCGTCGGGGATGAAGATGGGGTCGTAGCCGAAGCCCCCCCGGCCCTGGCGGTGGCGCGCAATGCGCCCGGTGCAGACACCCTCGAAAAGGTGCTCCGCCCCCGCCTCGTCGACAAAGGCTATGACGGTCCGGAACCGCGCCCCGCGGATTTTCAGCCCGTCAATCTTGCCGAGCACCTTGTCGATGTTGCGCTCGGGGTCGCAGTCTTCGCCGGCGTAGCGCGCGGACATGACGCCGGGCTCGCCGCCCAGGGCGTCGAGCTCGAGCCCCGTGTCGTCGGCGAAGCAGGCCTTGCCCGTCAGCTCGCGGACGAGGCGCGCCTTGATGAGGGCGTTGCCCTCGATGGTGTCTGCCGTCTCGGGGATTTCGGCCGTCACCCCGACGTCGTCGAGGGAGAGGACTGCGAAGCGGTCTCCGATGAGCTCGCGGATTTCGGCGACCTTGCCGGCGTTGCGCGTGGCGAAGAGCAGCTCGGGCTTACGTGTCTGTTCCATGGTCGTGGATATATGTGGCAAATATCGCAAAGCTTTCGCAGAAAAACAAAGAGGGCGCACGAACGGTGCGCCCTCTGCCTGTGCGGGAAGCCCCCCCCCAGGCTCAGAAGTTGGAGTAGACGAGCTTGACGTCCTGCCGCGGGTTGACGACGAAGACGGGCGTCCCGGAGCTGTTGGAGATGACGGTCTGCTCGTAGGCGCCGAGCAGGTAGTCGTGGAACGCGATGTCGCGGGTCGTGGTGATCATGATGACGTCCATCTTGTTCTCCTCGCAATACTTGAGCGAGAGCTCGAGGAACGAGCCCTTCTCGTCGGCCCATACGGCGTCGCAGTCGATGCCCTGGTCCTCGAGGTAGCGCTTGCAGAAGCTCATGTTGGCGCGCGTTGGGCTGTCGAACATGGGCCCGTTGCCCTGCTGGCCGTAGAGGACCACCTTGAGCTTGCTGACGAAGCTCAGGAGCGGGAGCCACTTGAGCTTCTCCTTGGTCTCCATCTTGAAGTCCACGGGGAAGAGGACGCGGAGCGGCATGGCGTACTCGGGGTCTTTCTGGACAATGAGGTAGGGGACGTGGCTACCGACGATGACCTTGAGGGCCCAGCTGCCGGTGATTTTCTGCATGCCCTTCATTCCGTGCGTGCCCATGACGACCAGGGCGCTCTCCTCTTTCGCCACGACCTCGTTGATTGTCGTGAAGATGCTCCCCTCTGTGACGACGTAGCGGCAGGCGACATTCTCGTCGCTCGCGATCTGCGCCACGACACCGTCGAGCCTGCTCTCGGCCTCCGGCTTCTGGCTCTCCTTCTTGACAATGTGGAGCAGGACAACCTCAGCCTTCATGTTCCTGGCTATGAGCGACGCGTGCTTGACGGCGCACTCGGCTTTCTCGGTGAAATCATACGGGACGACTATATTCTCCATAGAAAAATCTTTATATGTTTTTAAGAGTCAAAATATTAGTCTTTCGCGCTTGACGGTGTGACATGATGGTCTGAAAGTAGATGGAGGCCGCCCTGCTCAAAAAACGCTCTAAGTTAGCCTTTCGTTTGTAAAAAAAAAAGTAAATTGCAATGATTTATCGAGACTATGCTTTCTAAAATCCCGCGCCCGGCGCGCCTAGCCGTCTTGTCGCTTCTCCTGCTCCCGGCCGCGTCGGCCGCCGCGTCCGACCCCCAGCCGCCGCAAGACCTCTTCAGCGTCCCCCTCGGGATGCTCGGCGGGGAGCAGTCGGACACTGCCGTGGATTTCGAGAGCCGCTACGCCCGTGTCGAGTGGGCCCGGACGCCCTCTTTCGAGCCGCCCTATGTCGTCTCGCAGATTTCGTGGCGCGGCGACACAATCTTCAGCGCCAGGGTCAACGACGTGTGGTTCGCCATCGCGACCGACTTCCGCGGCGGGAGCCGCCTCCACGTCCGCTCCGCCGGCGGCGGGGCGTTCTCGATGCGCGTCCGCTACCGCCGCCCGGCCTCGGCGTGGGGCTTGGCGGCGGGGGTCTGCGCCGTCCTGCTCGCCGGGGGGGCTTGGGCGACATGGTACTTCTCGCGCCGCCGGAGCCGCGACCTGGAGCGCACGCGCCGCGAGCTGGAGGAGTGCGCCGAGCGCCAGACGCGGAAGTTCGACTTCGTCACCGTCCTCTTCACCGACATCGAGGGCTTCACGCGCATAGCGTCGCGGATGGACCCCGACCGGCTCATCGACGAGCTGGACCGGTGCTTCATCCACTTCGACGAGATTGTGGCAAAATACAACATCGAGAAAATCAAGACCATTGGCGACGCCTACATGTGCGCCGGGGGCGTGCCGGAGATAGACAGCGCCAACCCGGTCGAGGTGGTGCTGGCGGGGCTGGAGATGGTGGCCTACGTGCGCGAGAGGCGCGCCAAGGACGAGGACTTCTGGAACATCCGCATCGGCATCAACACGGGCATGGTCATCTCCGGCCACCTGGGCAGCATCAAGAGGGTCTTCGACATATGGGGCGACACGGTGAACACCGCCTCGCGCATGGAGAGCGGAGGCGAGCCGGGGCGCGTCAACATCTCGGAGAGCACCTACCAGCGCGTCCGCGACTTCTTCGAGTGCGAGTATCGCGGCAAGATGCCGGTCAAGTACAAGGGCGAGGTCGACATGTACTTCGTCAACAGGCTCAAGGAGGAGTACCGCCTGCCCGGCAGCGACATAGCGCCCAACGCCCGCCTCCAGCTCAAGCTCCAGACGCTGCGGACGCAAGACTTCGAGCAGACCGTGCGCCGGAGGGTGATTGACGGGGCCCCCGTCAACGTCGGCCGGCGGATGGAGGACTTCCTGACTCGCGTGCGCACCCTGGCCCACATGGAGGGCTTCACCGACGACGAGACGCTGATTAGCGGCGTGGCGGCCCTGTTCTGCTTCGTGAGGGTCAACTTCCCAAAGGCCGTCGAGCTGACGGGCGTGACGGAGGCCGACGCCATCATGAGCCGCATGCACCTGCCCGTAGCCATGCGCAACGAGGTGAGCCGCATCTTGCTCCACACCGAGACGAACAGGTCTCCGCAGAGCCGCGTCGAGGAGGTCATCTCCGACGCCTTCAACGAAATCTTCGGCCGCAAAGACATGGTCCCGATGCTCCTGGCCCTGCGCAAAGAGCACCCCCCGGTGGGCATCAAGCGCCGCGTGGCGTGGGTGTCGCACTGGCGCAAGCGGCTTGAGGGCTTCACGTTCTACACCGACTCGGCCCGCAGCCTGTGCGAAGTCCCCAAGGCGAGCCAACTGGCCACGTTCGACGAGGCGTTGGGGAGTTTCAATTGACAATTATCCGATTGGCAATGAACAATAGACAGCCGACCGGGGAGATGCCGAGGGGAGTGGCGGGGGGACTCAAAGCCCCAAAGGGGCGGCATGCGTCAGCCTAGGGCGTGAGCCCTAGGACGAGGAGAGGAGGGCCAAACAATTTACAATTAATAATTTACAATTAGCCATTGACAGTCGACCGGGCCTCCGCATGGTCGAACCGGGCGGCATCGCTCAGGGACACCGCCCGGGCGAGAACCTCGACCGGGCCTCGGCCACATGCGACGCCTTCGACTTCAACGCCAACTGCGGCATAGGAGACGCGGCGGGCGCCCGCCCGGCCTGGGAGTCAAGAGCGGCGCGGCCCCGACTTTTCGGGGCCGCGCCGCCTACAAAAAAAACACAAGATAGAAAGAGAAATCTATTGCGCGCCCCCGCCCACGGCCTGGTAGAGCGAGATTACGGCCGAGAGGCGCGAGTAGACATTGGCGGTCTGCGACAGCTGAGCCGACAGCAGGGTCTGCTTGGCCGTCAGGACCTCCAGGTAGGTGGTGCTTCCGTGCTGCATCATGAGGCTCGTCGCCTCATACGCCCGCGCCAGGGACTTGACCTGATTGTCATACAGCTCGCACTTCTCCTGCGCCGTCTGGTAGGCCACCAGGGCCTCGTTGACCTCGTTGCCCGCCGCGAGGAGCGCCTTGGCCCAGGCCAGCTCTGCCTGCTTCTGCTGCGCCTCCGAGACCTTGACGCGCGCCCTTATCTGCCCATTTTGGAAGATGGGCTGGACGAGGCTCGCAGCGGCGTTCCAGAAGAACTTGCCAGGGTTCAAGACCATCCCGCCGACGAGGTTAGTCCACCCTGCCTGTCCCGACAGGGTTATGGCCGGGTAGTAGGCCGAGCGGCTGGCGTTGGCGGCATAGAAAGCCTGCTCGAGCCGGCGCTCCTGGGCCCGGATGTCGGGGCGGTTGCCTATGATGTCGAGCGGCAGGCCGGCGTTGAGGTCGACCGAGATGGCCTGGTCCTCGAGCCTCCCGCGTTCGATGGTCTGCGAGGGCCTGGCCATGAGGAGGCAGAGGGTGTTCTGCACCGCGACGATGCTGCTCCGCAGGTCGGACACTTGGGTGAGGATGCTGTAGTAGGTGCCCTCATACTGGGCCACCGAGGCCTCGTTGGCCATGCCGGCGTCCATCATGGCCCTCATGGTCTCGACGGCGTCGCGCCACGTGCCGGCCGTGGAGTCTGCAATCTCCAGCTGGCGGTCGAGCATCAGCAGCGAGTAGTAGAGCGACGCGGCGTTGGCCACCAGCGCCGTCTGCGACGCCTGGGCGGCGTCCTCGGCGGCCTGGAGCGCGGCCTTGCCGGCCCTCTTCTGGTTGCGCAGAGAGCCGAAGGCGTCAATCTGCCACGAGAGGCTGACGGGCAGGGTGTAGGTCTTGACGGTCTCGGCCCCGTCGACATCGTAGTGGCTCAGCGCGGCGTTGGGCGCGAAGGCCAGCGACGGCGCGAAAGCCAGGCGCGCGGCCTTGTAGTTGGCCTGGGCGATCTCGATGTTGAGCTGCGCCGTCTGGAGGTCGAGGTTGTTGGCCAAGACCTCGTCGATGACGGCCTGGAGCTTGGGGTCGGTGAACATCTCGCGCCACGCCACCTTGGCGAGCGGGGCGGCGTCGGCCGCGGCCTCCTGCGCCGGGGTCTGGCCGAAGAGCCCGTCGGGGACCTCGGTCTTGGCCTCGTAGGTTGTGTATATTCCGCATCCCGTGAGCGCCAGGGCGGCGACAGCCGCCACCGCGGGCACTGGGAACGATATGGTGTGTCTCATCTCTTGTCCTGAATGGAGTTGTTGACTATTTGCCTAGCTCTTCCTTTTTCTTCTTCTCGGCAAGATACTTGTCGCGGTCGGCCTTGGCCCTCTCCGTCTCGTCGCGCACCTGCCAGTCTTCGGAGCGCCGCGGCTGGTTGGGCGAGAAGCGCTCCTGCATCCACTGGAAGATGACGAAGAGCGTCGGGACGAAGACCAGCAGAGCCATGGAGCCTATGAGCAGACCGCCGACGACGCCCGTGCCGAGCGAGCGGTTGCCGTTGGCCCCGACGCCGTGGGCGAAGACGAGCGGCAAGAGGCCGAAGACCATGGCCAGGACGGTCATGAGAATTGGGCGCAGACGGTCTTTGGCGGCGCTCATGGCGGCCGAGACGAGGCTCATGCCCGAACGGCGGCGCTCGACGGCATACTCGGTGATGAGGATGGCCGTCTTGGAGAGGAGGCCGATGAGCATGACCAGACCCGTCTGGAGGTAGATGTTGTTCTCAAGCCCGGCAAGCTGCGCGAAGATGAACGACCCCATGAGGCCCGCCGGGACAGCCAGGATGACCGAGAACGGGATGAGGAAGCTCTCGTAGAGGGCCGACAGGAGCAGGTATATCATGACGATGGCGATGCCGAAGATGATCCCCGTCTGCCCGCTCTGCTGGCTCTCCTCGCGGCTCATGCCGCCGTAGTCGTAGCCGTAGCCGCGGGGCAGGACAAGCTCCGCCACCTCGCTGATGGCGGCCATGGTCTCGCCCGACGAGTATCCGTCGGCCGGCATGACCGAGACGGCTATGGAGCTGTACATGTTGAACCTCGTCAGGACCTCGGCGCCATAGACGCGGCGCAGGGTGACGAACTGGCTCAGCGGGGCCATCTGGCCGTCGTTCATGCGGACATGCATATTGTCCAGCGAAGCCTCGTCGCGCCTCGCCTCGGGCTCGGCCTGGATCATGACCCTGTATATCTTCGAGAAACGGTTGATGTTCGAGACATAGGAGCCGCCATAGTAGGAGCCCATGGCCGCCAGGACCGTGGCGGGCGAGACCCCGGCGCGCTTGCACTTGGCGGCGTCGACGTCAACCTCCCACATCGGGTAGCTGAGCGAGAAAGTGGAGTAGGCCCTGCCGACCTCGGGGCGCTGGTTGAGGGTGCCGATGAATCGCTGCGCAATGTCGTAGAAGTCCGACACGTCGCCCCCGGCGCGGTCCTGGAGGTTGAGGTCGACGTTGTTGCCCATGCCGTAGCCCGGGATCATGCCCGGCGACATTGCGAAAATCGTGGCGCCCTTGATGTGGGCCGTGCGGGCGTAGATCTGGTTAATCACGGCCGTGGAGCTCTGCGAGTCGTCCCTCAGGCTCCAGTTCTTGAGCTTGACGATATACATGCCGGCCGAGGACGAGGCCCCGGAGAGGAGGCCGTAGCCGGCGGTCTGCTCGACGACGTCGACACCAGGGATTTGGCGAATCTCGGCGCCGATGCGGTCCATGACCTCCGTGGTGGTGCTGAGCGAGCTGCCCGGGGGCGTGGTGACGTTGACCATGACCATGCCCTGGTCCTCGTTGGGGACGAGGCCCGTCTTGGTGTTGTTCATCAGGGCCACGAAAGCCGCAATGGTGCCGACGACGAGGACGGCGGCAATCTTCTTGCGCTGGACGTAATATTGGACGCCCTTCTGGTACTTGGCCTGCAGGGCGTTGAAAGCGGTGTTGAAGACCTTTCCGAACTTGCCCCAGAAGCCCGTCCGCTCGTCCTCGCGGATAGGCTTGAGCATCAGTGCGCACAGGGCCGGCGTCATGGTCAGGGCCTGGACGGCCGAGATGCCGACGGCGGCGGCCATGGTGAGGCCGAACTGGCGGTAGAAGACGCCCGACGTGCCGCCCATGAACGAGACGGGGATGAAGACCGACATGAAGACGAGCGACGACGTGATGACGGCCCCGGAGATGCCCTTGATGGCGTCGTTGGTGGCCATGTAGCTGGAGTTGTAGCCGGCCTCGAACTTGGCCTGCACGGCCTCGACGACGATGATGGCGTCGTCGACGACGGTGCCGATGACCAGCACGAGGGCGAAGAGCGTGATGAGGTTGAGCGAGAAGCCCGCCACATACATGAAGCCGAACGTGCCGACGAGCGAGACAATGACGCCCACCAGGGGGATGAACGCCGAGCGCGGGCTCTGGAGGAAAATCAGCACGATGAGGATGACGAGGACAATGGCCTCGAAGAGGGTCTTGACGACCTCGTGGATTGAGGCGTAGAGGAAGTCGTTGGTGTTGTTGATTTTGTTGATTTGCAACCCCCGCGGCAGGTTCTTGGCGGCCTGGTCGAGATAGGCGTCGATGGCGTTGTTGACCTCGGTGGCGTTGGAGCCGGCCGTCTGGAATATGAGGGCGGCGCAGCCCGGGTGGCCGTCGACCTTGCCGAGGTATCCGTAAGACTCCTGCCCCAGCTCGATGCGGGCCACGTCGCCGAGCCGCAGGACGTTGCCGTCGGCCGTGGAGCTGATGACGATGTTCTCAAACTCCTGCTCGGTCACCTTGCGGCCCTTGTACCGCATGGTGTACTGGTAGGTCTCCGGCGAGTTCTCGCCGAGCGAGCCCGTGGGGGCCTCGAGGTTCTGCTCGGCCAGGACGGCCGTGACGTCGGACGGCATCAGGCCGTGCTGGGCCATCTTCGAGGGGTCCATCCAGACGCGGAGCGAATATTCGCCGCCCAGGACCGTCATGTCGCCGACGCCGGCTATGCGCTTAATCTCGGGCTCGATGTTAATCTCCAGGTAGTTGGCGATGAAGTTCTCGTCGAACTCGTCGGTGGGGCTGGAGAGCGCGAAGACCTGCAGCATGGACGTCTGCCTCTTGTTGGTCTGCACGCCCACCTGCGTGACGGCCGCCGGAAGCTCGGCCGTGGCCCTGGCGACCCGGTTCTGGACGTTGACGGCGGCCATGTCGGGGTTGGTGCCCTGGCGGAAGTAGACAGTGATGGAGACGTAGCCGGAGTTCGACGACTGGCTCGTCATGTAGGTCATGTTCTCGACGCCGTTGATGGCGTCCTCCAGGGGCGCGATGACGCTCTTCTGGATTGTCTCGGCGTTGGCGCCGTAGTAGGTCGTCGAGACGGAGACCGTCGGCGGCGCGATGTTCGGGAACTGCTCGACGGGCAGCCCGAACAGCCCAATGACGCCCACAATGACGATGACGATGGAGATCACCGACGAGAGGATGGGGCGCTCTATGAATGTCCTAAGATTCATCTGCTGGTAATGTCTGTGGAAACCTTACTCTTGGTTAGCTTGCGCGGCGCCCTGGCCCTTGGGCACAATGGGCGTGCCGGCGCGCAGCAGGCCCGCCCCCTCGGAGACTATGACGTCGCCGGCCTCGAGCCCGCTCGTGACGACGTAGCGCGCGCCGTCGGCGAGGCGCATGACGCCCACCTGGCGCGCAGTGGCGAGACCGTCGACGATGCCGTAGACGAACGTCTTGTTCTGAATCTCGACGGTGGCCGTCTGCGGGATCACGATGACCCCCTTAAGCTCGCGGGTCAGCACGACGTTGCCCGACGTGCCGCTGAGCAGCAGGCCCTCGGGGTTGGGGAATATGGCGCGGAGCTGGGCAGTGCCGGTCGTCCGGTCGACAACTCCGCTGATGGTCTCGACGCGCCCCGCGTGGGCGTAGAGGCTGTCGTCGGCGAGGCGCAGCGCGACGTCGGGCATCTTCTCGATGGCCGCCGCCGTCGAGCCGTAGCGGCGGAGGAGCCGGAGCACCTGGCTCTCGTTCATCGAGAAGTAGACGTACATCTGGCTGTTGTCGGAGACGGTGGTGAGCGGCGTCGGCATGGAGGGGCCGACAAGGGCGCCGACGCGGTAGGGCAGGGTGCCGACCACGCCGTCCGCGGGGCTCTTGACCTCGGTATATGAGAGGCTGTTGCTGGCATTGACAAGATTGGCCTCGGCCTGCGCCAGGGCGGCTTTCGACGTGAGGAGCGCGTTGTGGGCCGTCTGGAGGTCGTAGTCGGAGACGACGTTCTTCTCGCGGAGCGCCTTGCGGCTCTCGTAGGCCAGCTCGGCCTGGGCCTGCTGCGCCCTCGCGGCCTCGACGTTGGCCTTGGCCGTCTCCAGGGCGGCGCGGTAGGGCACCTGGTCGATGACGAAGAGCACCTGGCCGCGGCGCACGCGGTCGCCCTCGCCGACGCGGAGCTCCGTGAGCGTGCCGGCCACTTGCGGCATGACGCTGACATCTTGGCGGCCGCGGATCGACGCGGTGTAGGAGTCGGCCACGGTCTCGTCAGAGGGCTGGGCTGTCATCACCGGATACTCCTGCGCCGCACGCTTCACCTGCGCCTCTTGGCAGGCGGTGGCGGAAAGGGCTGCGGCAACGATGCCTAAGAGTAGTTTGTTTTCCATTACTCTATCTGTGTTGTTATTATTACCACCACAAAGTTCGGAAGAAAGAGGCGACATAAAGAGGCAATACGTTAGCTGATTTGTGCAAATCGGGAGGCCGAAGTCATAAAAAACGCCAAATTATGACCATATTCGCGGCGAATTGCGAATAAAAGCAAAACCCAAACAACGCAAGTGAGTTTCCAACTCCCCATGGGCGCGGACTTCGCCGTCGAGGCCGACGCCCACTACCCCGCGCAGACCGACGCCGAGCGGTCGAAAGACATCAACTTCATCCTCTGCACCGAGGGGGCGGCCGTGGTCGAGGTGAACATGCGCACCTACGACATCGCCCCGCGCACGCAAATCGTCTCGGGCTTCGACTCCCTGCTGCGCGTCGTTGGCGCATCGCCCAACTTCCGGTGCAGCCGGATGTGCTTCTCGCCCAACTTCATAGAGCGGATGGGGGCGCGCATTGACCTGCGCCTCCTGCGCTTCTTGCGCCTCAACCCCGTCGAGCAATTCTCCGAGTCGGACTACGACGCCCTGGTCCGCCACGTCTACGCCCTGGCGACGACCCTGGCCCGCCGCGCCCACGACCCGCACCGGAACGAGAAGATTGTCCGCCTGCTGACGCTCTACCTCGACGACATAAGCGACAACAGCTACAAGGCTTGGGAAGACCTGCCCGACGAGGAGGCCGACAGGCCGACGGAGCTTTTCCGGAGCTTCGTCAAGATGGCCCGCGAGAACGCCCCCCGGCACCACAACGTGGAGTTCTACGCCGACCGGCTGTCGGTCACGCCCCGCTACCTCAGCCAGGTATGCAGGCAGAAGAGGACCTCGCCCAAGACAATAATCGACACCGGGCTTGTTTTCGCCGCCAAGGAGATGCTCCACTACACCGACGCCGGCGTCCTCGACATCGCCATGCGCCTCAACTTCTCCGACCAGTCGGTCTTCTCGCGCTTCTTCCGCCGCCACACGGGCATGACGCCCATCCAGTGGCGCAAGACGCGGAAATAGCGGCGAGGGCGTGGGGCATTTTTTGCTAGATTCGCGTCGCGCAAGACCGACAAAACAGCACAAATGAGCCACATCGAGATAGACGCCCCCGTGGCGCGCCACGAGCATCAGCGCCTCCGCGGCGCGGCGCGCCTGACAATAGGCGAGGGCGAGAACGCCGCCATCATAGGGCCCAACGGGGCGGGCAAGTCGCTCCTGGCGGCCCACATTGCGGGCGCGGTGAGCCTCCGCAGCGGCAAGGCGGAGGCCCGCAGGGCCGACGGCGCGGCCATCCCGCCGACGCGCGTCGCCTCGCTCTCGTTCCGCGACATATACAGGCTCGGCGGGGCCTCGGCCGACAACTACTACCAGAAGCGGTGGCAGGCCACGGAGAACGAGCAGAGCCCGCTCGTGTCCGACGCCCTGGGGCGCGGGGCCGCCGAGCGGCACAAGGAGCTGCTGGAGGCCATGGGCGTGGCGCCGCTGCTCGCCAAGAGGGTCATCTTCCTCTCCAGCGGCGAGCTGCGCAAGCTCATGATCGCCAGGAGCCTCATGGCCGGGCCGGAGCTGCTCATCGTGGACAACCCGTTCATTGGCCTCGACGCCGAGAGCCGTCAGGCCGTGAGCCGCCTCCTGGCCGAGACGGCGCGGAGGCCGGGCCTCAAGGTGCTCCTCGTCGTCTCCCACCCCAAGGACCTGCCCGCGTGGGTGGACCGCGTGGTGGCCATGGAGGGCCTGGGCGTGGCGAGCGTCGGCACCCCGCAGGGCTTCGCCGCCGACACCGCGCTCCGCCGGCGCCTCTTCGCCGACGAGGCGCTCAGCCCCGACGAGGCGGCGCGCATGCTCCCCGCCACGGGGCCGGCCGACGGGGCGGACTACGCCGAGGCCATCGCAATGCGCGGCGTGAGGGTGGCCTACGGGCCCGCCACAATCCTCAGCGGGGTCGACTGGACGGTGCGCCGGGGCGAGAAGTGGGCCCTGGCGGGGAGCAACGGGTCGGGCAAGAGCACCCTGCTGAGCCTCGTATGCGGCGACAACCCGCAGGCCTACGCCAACGACATAAGCCTCTTCGGCCGCCGGCGCGGCACGGGCGAGAGCATATGGGACATCAAGAGCCGCATAGGCTACGTCTCGCCCGACATGCACACATTCTACAACGCCGACATCCCGTGCCTCGACGTCGTGGCGTCGGGATTCTTCGACACCGTGGGCCTCTACCGCCGCCCGGACGACGCGCAGCGGGCAGAGGCGCGGCAGTGGATGCGTGCCTTCGGTTGCGAGGGGCTGGCGGGGAGGTCGTTCCTGGGGGTCTCGTATGGCGAGCAGAGGCTCGTCTTGCTCACGCGCGTCTTCGTCAAGCGTCCGAGCCTCGTGGTCCTCGACGAGCCGCTCCACGGGCTCGACGCCGGCAAGAAGCACCGGGCTAAGATGCTGATAGAGGCCTATTGCGGCAACCCCGGAGTGACGATGGTCTACGTCACGCACTACGCCGAGGAGACGCCCGGCATCGTCCGCCACCGCCTGACGCTGCGGCGCGGCGCGCCCTGCACAACAGAATAACAAGCGAAGAGGACATGAGCATCATAGGCATCATCAACATCGTCATCGTCAACATCATAGCCTGGGCGGCACTGAGCTACTTCTGGAGCTTCTGGACCCACAGGCTCTTCAAGCCGTGGCTGTGGCTGGAGCTGCGCAAGCGCAAGATGATTGCCGCCGACGTCGAGCGGCGCGAGCGCAAGAGCCGCGACCGGGCGCGCTACTACTCCGTCTTCTTCGCCATGGAGCAGGCGGAGCGCGGCGAGGTGCCGGGGGCCTTCGTCATGGCGGGCGTGGAAGACGCCGACCTGGTGAGCCTCCTCAGGCGGCAGTGCCCCGAAAGGGAGGTATGGGCCCTGGGGCCATTGGAGGCCACGACAGTCAGCGTGGCCCACGAGAACTGCCAGGGCGAGACGACGAGCGAGACAATGGCCGTGGACTTCGCACCGGAGGCCGAGGTGAGGCGCATCATGCCCGACGGCCCGCTGAACCACGTGGTCAAGGGGCCCGTGGCGGAGGGCCTGACGCAAGTGGACGGCCCCGTGGCGCTGGCGCTCGTGGACTGCGTCGAGCGCGACACCGTGCTCGCGTCGCTCCGCCACCTCTACCCTCTCCTCCCCCCAGGCGGAATCATCATTGTCCACAGCTACAACCACACATGGGAGGGCGTCCGGCAAGCCACCGACGAGTTCGTGGCGGGAGTGCCGGAGGGAATCGTCCCCCTGCCCGACATCTACGGCAGCGTGGCCCTGGTCCGCAACAAGGGCTAGTAGCCGGCCAGGGCGAAAGCCAGGCTTATGCGGTCGACGCGGTCGGCCACAACGGCGGGGAGGCTGCACGCGGAGAGACCCGCAACCGCCCCCAATTTTATCCTAAATGGCTGATACAGACCACTAATCGCCCCCTCTGGGGGGGGGGGGGGGTAGAATGATTCTGAAATACGTATACGACAGACACACTTTTTAGCACGTCGCGGACAATGAGCCGCCCCGCCCCCTGGTCAACAAAAACCTTGCGGCGCAGGGCCATGCCGGGCGCGTCGGCCGGCGACGAAAGGCAGAGGAGGGCGTCGCGCCCGGTTTCTGCCACGACGACACTCTCGTCTCCGTCGAGCCGCACGCTGTCGAGGACAATCAGCCCCGGCATGACGGCCAAGACGGAGTCCGCCAGGCGGCCACAGGCGGCAAGCGCATCGGCATAGCCACTCCACGAGGCGTCGCCACCGCCCGCGCCAAGCCTGCGTGCCGTGACGGCTCTGGCCACGTCGGGCGTCTTATACATATCGCCAAAAAGCCCATAGTCGAAGACTACGGGCCGCGCCCCCGCAAACGACAGCGCCCGCCCGCCGACGTCGACGCAGACATCTTTTGAGGAAAAGAGCAATGTGGGCGACGAGCGACACGAGAGGACGCACGCCGCCGCGCACACCGCAAGAACTAGGGAATTTTTCATTAGCAAATCCGCCACGTTTTGTCCAATTAGTCAACTACGCAAAGATAGCCATTCGTTCCTTTTGAACAATCAAAAGATGCAACGCGACAAAAAAAAAAAACGCGCATCACATCGCCACGAAAAAAACACCTAGGGCTCACGCCCTAGGCTGACATACGCCGCCCCTTTGGGGCTACGAAAACGCCGCCCCCCCCCACGCCACCCCACACTCAAAACCCCAAAGGGGCGATATGAGACAGCCTAGGGCGTGAACCCTAGGGAGGGAGGAGACGGAGGAGACGGATGGCGCGAAAGAGGGTACGAAGGGAAGAGACGCAACGTGACAACTACGCCCACGCAAAAAAAAACTAGGGCGTAAGCCCTAGGAGACATGCGAGGTGCGACGCCGCCACCCCACAAGGGGGAGCAACACCCACGGCACGAAACGGCGCAGAAAGAAATAGCCGCCAACGCACATGGCGACAGCCACAACGACCTCGGCGAGCCACAGGAGCAGGTGGAGCGGCTGTGGCGACGAGACGATGAGCGAAGAGAAGCCCACCTTGCCGAGCACCGTGAGGACATAGACGTGGGTGAGATAGACGAAGTAGGACGCCGCGCCGAGGCTCGACAGCCACCGCCCCAGGCGTCCTGACGAGGCCAGGCGGGCGGCGGCGACAAAGGCCAACGAGACGGTGCAGAGAATGAACAGGCCGTAGCCCGCCGTGGCCCACCACGTCCCGGCACGCTTGCCGTCGAACGGCGTCAGGAGAATCAGCAGAGCGGCCGAGATAGCCAGGGCAGGCCACACGAAACGGCGAAACCGCTCCACGAAATCAACACGCAAGACGCTGAACAGCGCCCCGAAAGAGAACCAAAAGAGCGAGCTGAGAGAGAGGCCCGGCGGCAAGTCGAAGCCCCCGCACACGTAGAGAACGCCCAAAAGCAAAACCACCCACCCGCGGCTGCGCACGACAAGGAGCCACACAAGCGGGGCCAGGAGGCAACAGACCATGAGGTCGCGCAGATACCAAAGCGTCAGGCTGATGGGCCCCGACAGGGGGACGTGCTGCCCCCAGACGTTGACATATTCGTCGCCAAACTTGGAGAAGTCCCAAAAGAAGTGGGCGAGGCAGGCCGCCGTCCCATCGAACGGCAAGGCGCCGCCGAGGAGGACCCGGCCAATCCAGAAAAGATTCCAAAGCAGATAGGGGACAAGGAGCGTGAGGATGCGGCTCCGAGTCTTTTGCCAATAGTCGGCCGCGGAGAAGCCGTCAGAAGAGCGGCGGAGGAAATAGAGATAGCCGGAGATGAACAGGAACGCCGGGACGGCGATGTGAGCGAAGATATGAGCCAGGGCCACCTCAGCACCCCAAAAGGCGGACGTCAGCCAAGGAACTCCCTCTGGGGGGGGGGGATTTGGACTAAATCAACATAATCGTGCGGTAAGAGCACTGAATGAATCATGACGACAAGGGTCGACAAGGGGAGGCGCAGGGCCGATATTGCGGACGACGCGCCCCCGGGGTCAAAACTCCTCATATGTGTAAAGCATAAAATTGATGTCTTAGCCTGTGGCAAAGGCAGGCACACCGGAGCGACCGACAAAAAAAAGGACGCGCCCGTCAAGGCGGACGCCGGCCGACGCGCTACGCCTTGCGCAAGATTGTGCAGATTGTCATGAAGAAAGTGAAGCCCGGCAACTCGCCGGCCAGGTCGAGGAAACGGTACTCAATCTTCTGACCGCTCTTCTTGGCGACGTCGAGGAAGCCAAGACCCGCGCCGCCGGCCTCGGAGATTTGGCCCTCGGTTATCTGCTTCTTGTAGGCCGCCATGAGCTGCGGGCGGTCCATGGTGTTGATGTTGTCGAGCCGCGCCTTGAGAGCCTCGACCTTGTGACTGCGCACGAGGTTGCCCGTCACGATGCTATATGCCTTGTCGGAGTGCGAGATTATGACGACCCCCCGCCGCATCTCCTCCGGGTCGTCGGAGACGAGGTCGGCGTGGCGCGAGATGTTCTGCATGGTCTCCACCATGACGTTGAAGACCTTTCGCTGGATTGGCGGCGCCTCGTCGTGGCGCAGGAGGTTCTCCTCGGTCATGATGGTGAAATTGCGCGTCACCTCGTTGGTTATCGCGCCGACATACAGCAGGTTGACCTCGTTCGTGGGCAAATCCTGATAGAGGTCGTATGCATATTCGATGAACTTGTTGTTCAAGAAAGTCTCTCCCATGGCGGCAACGTCAATTCATTATAGTTCAACCCCGATGAGCAGGACATCGTCCACCTGCTTGTCTCCGCCTCTCCACTCGCGGAATGTCTTTTGGAGGTCAGAAGAGGTCTTGTTCATGTCGTTCTCGACATTGCGCGCCAGCCACTCCTTGACCCTCCGGGTGAAGAACTTCTTGTGCTCGGGGCCGCCGAGCTGGTCGGGCAGCCCGTCGGAGAAGACGAAGAAGCGGTCCCCGGGCTGATAGTCGATGACATTGTTGGCAAACGGCTTCTCGGGCCTGCCGTTGGGCAGCGGCTTGCCTCCAATCCCCTTGCGCGTCCCCTCGAACTCCTGGAAACGGCAGTCGTCGCCCCCGTCGAAAGCCCCGGCGCGGCTCTGGTGGAGATAGTAGAGCGGGCGGTGCGCCCCGGCGAACTGCAGCTGGCGCGCCGCGGGGTCCACGCGGACCAGGCCCAAGTCCATGCCGTCGCCGGCGTTGGCCTCGCTCGTCTTCTGCTTCAGGGCGTCGCGCACGGCCTCGTGGAGGCGGTCGAGGACCTCGGCGGGCGTGAGGCCCGGATTGTTGCCGACAATGTTGGAGAGCAGCAGGTAGCCGATGATGGAGAGCAGGGCGCCGGGGACTCCGTGGCCCGTGCAGTCGACGACGGCCATCCACGTGACGCCGCCATTGTCGAGAATCCAGGGGAAGTCGCCGCTGACGATGTTCTTGGGACGGTAGAACATGAACGAGCTATTGAACCGCGCCTTGATGTCGCTCTCCTCGGGGAGCAGCGCGAACTGGATTCGCTTGGCGTAGTTGATGGACGCCATGACATCCTCACGCGCCTTTTGCGCCTCCTGCTCCAGCTGCTTGATCTCCGTTATGTCGTGGATGGTGAAGAGGGCCGAGTCGACCTTTCCGTCGTCGTCGAGCTCGGGGATGGCCTTGACCTCCATGTAGGTCTTCACCTTGTCGCCGAACTCCAGCTCGGCGCTCTCCTGCCTCTTCGAGCGGCCTATTCCCCTCAGGACGGCCTCGACGAAAGACCGGAGGCTCTCCTCGGTGACGAGGTCGAGCAGCATCCGCTCCTTTGACGCGCCGTCGGCCACGCCGCCGAGGAACTTGGCCGCCGCCGGGTTGGAATATTGAATCTTGCCCTTGAGCGAGGTCCGGATGATGATGTCTGGCGAGTTCTCGGAGAGGGACTTCATGCGCCCGGTCTTCTTCTCCTCCAGCTCGCGCAGGTGGCGCTCGGTGACGTCGCGCGTGTTGAAGATAAGTCCGCGGATGGCCGGGTCGTGGAGCAGGTTCTTGCCCCGCGTCTCCAGGTGGATCTGCCTGCTTTTCTTCTTGTTGAAGAAAGTGTACTCAATCTTCTGCTCGCCGCCGGGCGTAGACATGAGATAGTCGAACATCGACTGCACCCTGCGGAAGCTCCTCGGCGACATCAGGTCCTCGTCCATGCCGTGGACGTCGTCGTCGGGGTCGTAGCCCAAGATTCGCTTCATCGAGGGGCTCTCGTAGACCACCTGCCCCCGGTCGTCATATATCGAGATGAACTCCGACGCGTTGCGGAGCATGGCGTCTTGCCTCCTTTGCGCCTCCTCAATCTCCTTGACCTTGCGCTCCAGCTCGGAGTTCGACCTCTCCAGGCTCTCCTGCGCGTCGCGCATGTCGCGGGCGTTCTCGTTGAGCTGCTGCTCGTTCTTGCGCAGGGTGGCGGTGAGCTGCTGCGAGTCGCGGAGCAGGGCCTCGGTCCGCTCGCTCGTCTTGAGGTTGTAGAGCGTCGCGCCGACCATGGAGCCTATCTCGTCGGCCAGGAGCAGGTAGTGGTGGGGGAGCGCCGCCTGCAAGAACGCCACCTCGATGACGCCCTGCACCTCGTCCTCCTGCTTGAGGGGGATGATGAGCAGCGACTTGGGGCGGCTCGTGCCGATGAGGCCCGACGTGATGGTGAAATAGTCGTCGGGGATCTCCGTCCTGTATATGGTCTGCCCCTCGTAGGCAGCCGCCCCGATGAGCCCCCTGCCGACCTTGAGCTCCTCGCGCTCGAAACGCTTGCGGTCGTAGGCATATTGAGCCACGGTGCGGAGCGTGTCGCCGTCGAGGGCGTAGAAAGCGGCCTGGACGGCATTGCAATAGGAGATTATGGCCTCTATGGTGGCCTCGGCGAGGTCGTCGACGCGCGTATGGGCGCGGAGGATGTCGGAGACCATCTCCTTGCCCCTGGCGACCCAGTTGAGGCTCGCCTCCTTCTGCCGCGTGTCTTGCAGGCTCACGCCGAGGTTGAGGAGCGTCTGCCCAAGCGACGAGGTGCCGACCCGCGTGCGGTCTATGTCGTGGCCGGAGCTGATGTCGTCGGCAATGGCCATGCTGTCGGCAATGACGCCCTGCAGGCCCTCGACCTCGCCCCTCAGCCGGGCCAGGCTGATGCGCTTGAAGTTGGCCACGTAGAGGACGGCGCCCAAGACCGCCACGACGAGCAGGTCGAAGAGCCACGCGAAGAGGTGGCGGTGGAGGTAGAGAATGTTGTCGAACGAGACGTTGAAGCCCAACAGGCCCATCATGCTGGTCCAGCCTATGAGCAGCACCGACACGACGACGACGAGAGCCGCATACCACTGCAACTCCGTGAACCCCCGGGGCGAGAAGCTCCCCCACTCTATCTTCCTCTTTTTGTGTCTCTTCATGAGGCCTAGATATACTCTCTGAGCTGTTGCTCAATCTCCTGCCACTCCGCGACGACCGGCAGCTTGGCGAAGCTCGCCACCTCGACCACCGCCACGACCTCGCCGCCCTCGCCGCCGACAAGGGGCAGCGCGTAGACATTGAGCGAGCGGCTCCTCCCCAGGCCGGAGACGGCCGTGAGGTATTCGGTCGGCACGTCGCGCACTGTGACGGGCTTGCCCGTGGCCACGGCCTGCCCCACGATGCCGTCGGCCGCGGACGCCGGCGGGTCGGCCGCCAGGGCGAAACGCCCGGCGACGGAGAAGACGCCGCCCTCGCCCCGGGCGAAAGCCACAGCGCCACTGATGTCGAACGTCTTGACCAAGGCGTCGACGACATATTGCAAAGTCCCGTCGGCCGGGTCTGCCCCGCCGCGCAACTTCTTGACGGCCTCGACGAGCCTCAGCGCGCTCTTCTGCGCCATCGCCCCCCGCCGCCCCTTGTTGCGCAGCTCGAAGAGGTCCGCCTTGAGCTTCGACAGCTCCACGTCGCGCCGCTCCAGGTCGGCGCCGACCTTGGCCAACTCGCTCTTCGCCCTCGCCATGTCGGCCCGCAGCAAGATGGAGACGCGCAAGACGGTCACTGCCAGGAAGAGCGCAAGCATGAGGTTCACCACGACAAAGGTGGTCTGCTCCACGGCGTAGGCGAAGAACTGCCACACAATGAAGAAGACGAAGAAGCTCAGCAGCGCGGCGTAGAGCTTGTTGAGCGTGGGGACGGCCACAGCCTTGCCGACAAGGGCCACACAGCGCCCGCACAGGTCGACTCCGACCCCGGCGAGCCGCCCCCCCGCGGCGCGCGACGCCGACAGGGCCTTGCGGTAGGCCGCCGCCGCGACGCCATGAAGCCCCGGCGAGAGAGCCCGGAGCGACGACGATATGTCTCTTACGACCTTGCCGAACATCCTGCAAAGCTCTTGAGAAAATCAATAATGCCTTGTGGCGACAAGACCGCGTCGGGCTTGACGAGGCTCAGCGCCGCCCTCGGCATGGTCGGGACGTCGGCCGTCTGCGGGTCCTGGACGATGGTCATCCCGCCGCGGTCGGCTATGGCCTTGAGGCCCTCGGCCCCGTCTTTGTTGGCCCCTGTCAGGATTATGCCCACGCACCGGTTGCGCCACGTCCGGGCGGCGGACTCCAGCGTGTGGTCTATGGCGGGGCGGCAGAACAGGTGCTCCTCCTCGATGGAGAGCGACAGCGTGCCGTCGAACTCGACGAAGAGGTGGTAGTTGGCCGGGGCCACGTAGACAAAGCCCCTCTCGACAGCCTGCTTGTCCCTGGGCTCGACGACGCGCAGCGGCGACCTCTCGTCGAGCGTCTCGACAAAGCCCGCGCGGACATGCTTCTGCCTGTGCATGCAGATGATGATGGGCAGGGCGAAATCGGCGGGCAAGGCCGAGAGCACCCGCGAGACCACGGCGTAGCTGCCGGCCGAGCCCCCAATCACGATTGCCTTATAGTCCGTCAGTGTCTGCATGAGCCTAACCTCTTAGTGTGTATATCCCCTCGGCGGCATGGTCGGCGCACAGCGCGCCCTCGCTGCCCAGCGGGGGCTCCACGGGCCCCAGGCACAACGCCGCCCCGGGGCGCGACAGGGCCCCGACGAGGCGCTCCACGGACTTGGCGTGAAGCTCGCGGCCATATTCAATCAGGACGTCGCGGAAGATTATCAAATCGTGGCTCTCGCCCTCGTAGTTCATGAACCAGCCACTGCGGAACTCAACGCCGTCGAGCATCCCCTGCCGCAGCGACAGCGAGCCGTCGGGGGCCGCCACGACGTAGTCGTCATAGGCCGCGCGCGTCTCGAGCCTCTCGAAGTTGAGGCGGTTCTGCCGGTCCTCGCTCTTGCTGACGGCGAGGCTCCTCACCGACGCCGTCACGCGGTCGCATACGGAGCACGCCAAGACGCGGCAGTCCGCCCTGCCGGCCATGTCGAGCGTCACCAGGAGGCTGAAGAGCTCGTGGTAGCTGCTCAGGCTCGGCAGCCATATGCTGCGGATTGAGTCGTCGGCGGCGAGCATCTTGCGGAGCTGGCGCCAGAACGACGGATGGCGGAAGAGCTCCGTCTGCGGCACGGAGAGGTAGAACGCCATCTCGTCGAACTTGAGCGGCGAGGCCAGGGCCGCCCGCAGGTCCTGAATGCGCCGAAGCCTCATCTTCTCGAACATATAGGCCACCCTGCGGCGCAGGAAGCTGTCGCAGAAATGCGGGTAGTCTACCTTGACCCGCTCGGAGAGCATCGTCGCCACTTCGCGCAGCTCGCTTGTTGTCAGCATCATGGGGCTACCTCACTTTCTTATAGAAACAGCCATGGCACGCGAAATGGCCCCTGTGGGACGTGGGCAGCTCCTCCTGCCGCCCCATGATGAGAATCGCCCCCTCGTGCATATGCTCCATGACTCCCTGCAAGACGCGGGCCTGGAGCGGCTCGTTGAAATATATCATGACGTTGCGCAGGAAGACCACGTCGGCGCGGTAGGCGAAAGGCACCCTGTCGCGGACCAGGTCCTGCTTCAGGAAACGGGCCCTGCCGCGCAACTCCGCCCGGACCGTCATGGTGTCGCGGCACTCGTCGATGTCGAAATATTTGCAGAAGTCGGCGCGCAGGCCCAGCCCCTGCATGACGGCATTGAAATTGTCGACATAGTGGCGGTTGAAACGGTAGGGGTAGACGCCGGCGGCGGCATGGTCGATGACGCTCTGGTTGATGTCCGTCCCGATGACGCGCACGCGGGGCGCCAGGCCCAGCTCCTCAAGCAGGATGAGGTCTGAGTAGACCTCCAGCCCCGTCGAGCAGCCGACGTGCCACGCGGTGGACATCGCCTGGCGCGACAAGTGGCGCGGCAGCGCCTTGCCGTAGGCCACCCACACCTGCGGGTCGCGGAAGAGCTCGGTGGTGTTGACCGTTATGTCCTCCACGACGGCGTTGACAAGCTCCTTGTCCGCCGCCACGCGGTCGAGAATCTGCTCGAACGTCAGACCCATCTCGTCGCTGACCTTGCAGAGGCGGCGCGAGATGGAACCCGTGGCATAGTCGCAGAAGTCATATCCGCTTCGGTTCTGGAACTCTCGGAGGAAGTCTCGAATCTCCATCGCTAGGTGGTGGGGAGTTTTTTTGTGGTACGAACGCGAGGCTAGAAAAGCTCCACCTCGATCTGCTGAATGAACGCCGTGAACGAGTGCTCGCCGTCGACCTCGGCGCCAGAGAGCAGGACGAGGACCTGGACGGCCTCGCCGAACTTGTCGCGGATGGGGACCTCCCTGCGCTCGCCGACGCTCTTGGGCATGTCGGGCGTGACGAAAGCCTTGATGAAGTCGTTCTTCTCGATGTCGTCGGGGGCGAAGAGCATCGAGACGTTGCGCCCCAGGACCTCTTCGCGCTTGTAGCCCCACATCTTCTCGGCGGCGACGTTGAAGAAGCTGACCACGCCATCCTGGTCGGTGGTCACGATGGCGTCGAGCATACCGTCGAGCGTCTTCTCGTTGCGCACCTTGACGGCCTCAATCTCCTTGAACTTGGCCTCGACCTCGGCCCTTGTCTCGCGGAGGCGGATGTCGAGCTCCCTCTGGTTGTCCTGCATCTCGCGCTCCAGCTTGACCTGGTCGGCAATGTCTATTTCAAGGCTGATGACCTTCTCGATGTCGAGGAAGTTGTTGCGGATGGGGGTGTAGGTCGAGAGGAGCCACACCTCCTCGCCCCTCTTGGAGCGCCGGCGCACACGGCCGTTGAACGTCTCGCCCCGCTCCAGGGTGGCGAGCAGCTCGTCGAGCTTCTCCTGCTCGTCTTTGAAGAAGAATATCGACAGGTTCTGCCCGGCGACCTCCTCGGCCTGGTAGCCAAAGGCCCTCAGGAAGTTGTCGTTGACCTTGAGTATCGTCCCATCGGTGGCGAACTCCATGCTTATCGACGCGTGGTCTATGGCGGCGACGAAGCCTTTCAGCTCGGCCTCGCGGCGCTCGCTGTCCTCCTGCGTGGCGCGCATCTCCTCGATGTTCTGGCGGAGCGAGTCCTCCTGCTCGCGCATCTTGGCGGCCTGTTGGCGCGTCTCCTCCAGCAGCACCGAGGTCTGCATGTTGGTGCGGACGGTCGAGATTGTCATTGCGATGCTCTCGGCCGTCTTCTCCAGGAACTCTATCTCGTGGCGCAAGAGGGGCTGGAGGGCCGCCATCTCGATTACTCCATATACGGTCTCGTTGGCGCGCAGGGGGACGAGGATGAGCGCCCCGGGCTGCCCCTCGCCCAGGCCCGAAGTGACGGTGAAGTAGCCGGCGGGCAGCTCGGTCATGTATATCGTCTTCTGCTCTAGCGCGCAACGCCCCACCAGGCCCTCGCCCCACTCTATGGTCTTGTCGGCATACTTGCGGCGGTCGTAGGCCACGAAAGCCGTCAGCTCGAAGAACTTCTTGCCGTTGTCTCCCTTGTCTTTCCCGTCGTGGAGCAGGAAGAAGCCGGCCTGGGTGAGGTGGACGTAGTCGACGAGGTAGCGGATAATCTCATAGGAGAGTTCGCCCATGTTGTCGTTGTTGCGCCGCAAGACCTCCCCGAACTGCGCCACGCCGTTGGTGACCCACGTGCGCTGCTGCTCCTCCTCGCGGCGCTTCATGTCCTCCATCTGGTTCTGCTTGAGGTTCTTTTGGAGCTTGGCGAGCGACGAGAGGAGGTCGTCGTCCTTGTCCCCGGAGCCAATCTTGACGTCGAGCTTCCCCGCCGCCAGGCTCTCTACGGCCTGCAGGACGACGCCAGACCGCCTGGCCTCGGCCTTGAGCGTCCGGTTCATCGAGCGGACGATGCGCGCCATGCGCCACGCCAGGGCGCCCCCCGCCGCGGCGCACAGCAGGGGCAGGACGAGCATGACCCAAAAGGCCGGGAACGCGCGGACGAAGTCGGACAGTGTCCTCTCGCTGTTGTGGTAGGCGTCGGAGTCGGCGACAAGGAGGAAGACCACGAGCGAGACCACGACGCCTAAGAGGAGCCCCCTCAGCGCGTAGAGCCACGTCATCCGCTTCAGTTTCTTATTTTTCATTGATAGGGGAGAAGAGTTGTCATTCGTTTTTTTTTGCGAGAGCCGCCGTCCGCGCCCCGGGGCTAAGGCATGGCCCCGCCCGTCATCCGGACAAGGTGGCCGGCGATGTCGCCCAGTGGCATCACGTCGTCCACGCCGCCGGCCTTGACGGCCTCTTTGGGCATCCCGTAGACGACGCACGACTGCTCGTCTTGCGCGATGGTGCGCGCCCCGGCGTCGTGCATCTCCTTCATGCCGCGCGCCCCGTCGTTGCCCATGCCGGTGAGGATGACGCCTATGGCGTTGCTGCCGGCGTAGCGCGCGGCGGAGCGGAAGAGGACGTCGACCGAGGGGCGGTGGCGGTTGACCAGCGGCCCCTCCTTGGTCTCGACGAAGTACTCGCGCCCCACCCTCTTGAGGAGCATGTGCATGTTGCCCGGGGCTATGAGGACGCGGCCGCGGTAGAGCTTGTCTCCGTTCTCAGCCTCCTTGACCTCCAGGCGCGCGATCTGGTTGAGGCTGTTGGAGAACGAGCGCGTGAAGCCCTCCGGCATGTGCTGGACGACGGCAATGCCCGGCATGTCGCCGGGCAGGGCGCGGAGGAGCGTCCGTATGGCCTCCGTGCCGCCCGTCGATGCCCCGAGGACAATGATGCCCTCGGTCGGGACCACGACGTCGGTGGGGGCGCTGCGCTCCAGGATGACGTCGGCGGTGTTCTTGGGCTGTATGTGCGAGAGCATGGCCGTCGGGATTGCCACCGTCCGCACAGCGGGCATGGGCTTGGGCCTTGGCGGCGCCTGCGGCTTGACGAGCTCGTGGATGTCGCCGGCCTTGACACGGCGGATTTTGGACATCGCCGCGGCCTTGACGGCGTCGCACAGCATGATGTGGCTCTCCTGGAAGAAGATGTCGGGGTTCATCGACGGCTTGCCGATGACCTCGCTGGCGCCATACTCCAGGGCCTTCATGGCCGCCTCGGTGCCCCGGGTGGTGAGCGACGAGATGACGACGACGGGGATTGGCCTCTGCGCCATAATCTTGCGCAAGAACGTCAGGCCGTCCATCCTCGGCATCTCGATGTCGAGGGTCATGACGTCGGGGACCTCGCGCTGGATTTTCTTGACGGCAATGATGGGGTCGGCGGCCGTCCCCATGACCTCTATCTCGGGGTCGGCCTCCAGAATTGCCGAGAGCGACTGGCGCACGACCGCCGAGTCGTCGACAACCAAAACTCGTATCTTGTGTTCCATGCTGCTCTGTCTCAATACTGCCTTTTCTCAAGGAACTTGTGGCGCACCTCGCCAGTGTCCGTGAAGAAGAGAATCTTGCGCCCCCTCCTGCCCCCGACGCTCTGCGCCACTATGGGGATGTGGAACTCCTCAAGCATCATCTGCGCCATCTGGATGTTCCGCTCCCCAATCTGCGTCGACGACGGCCCTCCGTCGATGCCCTGCAGCAGCTCCCCACCCCCGAAGACCTTGGCCTGCAGGTCGGCGACATTGGAGCCCATGAGGCGCATCTTCTCGACAAGCTTCTCGATGGCGATGTTGCCATACTTGGGCGAGGCGAGGTCGTTGCCGGTCCAGGTGGGGAGCATGTAGTGGTTGATGCCCCCGAAGCGCAAGACCCTGTCCCACAGGCATACCGCCACACACGACCCCAGGACCGTCTTGACGACAAAGGGGTCGCGGCTGGCAAAGAACGACGACGGGTAGAGGAAGTGCTGCGAATACTCCATACGAGCCGCCGGGCTAAAAGAGGTCAACGTCGTCGTCGGAGTCGCTCTCGAAGAACATCCCGCCGTCGTCGCCGCCGAAGGGGTCGGTGTTGACCACCTTGAGCCTCGGGATGGAGATGGTGAAAGTGCTGCCCTCGCCCTTGACGCTCTTGATGTCTATCTTGCCCTCGAGGACGTCGAGCAGGGTCTTGGCAATCGACAGGCCCAGGCCATGCCCCTGGTTGATGGAGTTGATGCCGGTGTCGAGACGCTTGAAGCGCTCGAAGATGATGTTCTGGTTCTTCTCGGAGATGCCCGTGCCGAAGTCCTGAACGGAGACGTAGAGCAGGTCGTCGTCAATCCAGCACTTGACGATGACCTTGCTGTCCTTGTAGCTGTACTTGACGGCGTTGTTGAGGATGTTGCTGATAATCTGCTTGAGCTTCTCGGCGTCGGTGTTGAAGTAGTAGTCCTTCTCGCCGAAGCCGAGCTGGATCTGGTAGTCGAAGACGATGCTTATCCCCATCTTGCGCGTCACGATGGAGAACGAGTCGATGACGCCCTGTATGAGCTGGCGGATGTGCACCTTCTGGACGTTGGGGAGGATCTCCCCGGCCTCAATCTTTGCCGCGGCGAAGATGTTCTTGAGCTGGAAGTCGAGGTTGAATGCCTCGTTGTGGATCATCGCCACCATCGAGACAATCTTCTTCCAGTCTTGCTTGTCGACGGAGAGGATGGCCTTGGAGAGCCCTATGATGGACGTGAACGGATTGACAATCTCGTTCGTGACATTGGATATGAAGTGGCTCTTGAGCGCCTCCGAGTCTTTGAGCCTCTTGCTCATGGCCTGATGCTCGGCCAGCAGGTCGGCGTACTTCTTCTCGGTCTCTGTCTTTTGCTTGAGCCTGGCCGACAGCTCGCGGAGCAACTGGCGGTCTGAGATGTTGTTGTTCATATCCTGGACGCTTTTTAGTTTCGTTTGAAGATTGTTGGTTTAATGTTAGTGAGAGGCACATCCATGTTCGAGAGCGACTCGGAGTGGCCGATGAAGAGGTAGCCGCCCTGCCTCAGCTTCCCGCAGAGCTTCTGCACGACCCTCTCCTGCGTCTCGCGGTCGAAGTATATGAGCACGTTCCGGCAGAAGATGACATCGAACTCTTCATTTATATCGTAAACGCTATCCATTAGGTTCAGATATTTAAGCGAAAAGTTCCTCTGCAAGAGCGGCGCGACGCGGACCGTGGGGTTCTCGCGGTCCTTGCTCCGGAGGAAGTACTTCCTCTTCAGCTCCATGGGGATCACGGCCGCCGTCTTCTCGGGGTAGACGCCCCTGGCGGCTTTCTCCAGGACGTTCTGCGAGATGTCCGTCCCGAGGATGGAGAACGTCAGTCCCGGATGGTCGGCCGCGCACTCGTTCATGACCATGGCGATGGTGTATGGCTCCTCGCCGCTGGAGCACGCCGCGCTCCAGATGCTGACCCTCCGCCGCCCCTCGGCCTCGAACTCCGGCACGGCCACGTTGCGCAGGAAGTCGAAGTGCACGGGCTCGCGCAGGAAGTCGGTCTTGTTCGTCGTCACGACGCTCAAGAAGTTGTAGAGCTCGTTGCGCTGGCCCTCGGGGCTGAAGAAATACCTCTTGTAGTCGGAGTAGGAGGTCATCTTGAGCTGCCGGATCCGCCTCAAGAGCCGCCCCTGGAGCATGACGCGCTTGATGTCGGGCATCTTGATTCCGTACTGGTCGTAGATGTAGTTGCTGAAGTCGCGGAAGTCCTCTGCCGACAGCTCGGCGTGGAAGACGTCGAGCGCGCCTCCGCCCGCCGCCAGAACCTTGTCGTCGCTCCTTGCCATCTTTCTGTCCAATGTTCGCACTCTCGGGCGGGGGCTACTGCCTGTTGGCCTCGGCGGCTATGGCCGCCAGCGAGACGATGTCCGTGTCGGAGAAGACCTTGTCGGGGTCGAGCACCATGACGAGCTTCCCGCTCTCGACGGGCGCGGCGAAACGGACGTAGCCGGGCTTGTAGGCCGTGTCTATCTTCATCCGCCGCTCCTCGGGGACGTCTATCACGCCCCGCACCTCGTCGACGGCCAGGGCCACGTCGAGCAGCTCGTCGCCATTCTTGGCGGCGATGACCACGACGTAGGTCTGCGCCCCGACCTCGACGGGCGGCATCCCGAACTTGACCCCGCTGTCGATGAGCGGCAAGACGCGCCCGCGGTGGCGCACCAGGCCCAGCAGGTAGGGCAGCCCCCCGGGGCTGGCCTCGGGGCTCGCATATGCCTCAATCTCCACCACGCGGGAGACGTGGACGCCATAGAGCCCCCCCCCGATGGTGAAAGTGAGGAACGAGTTGATAACTTCTTCTTCCATAATTCTACCAAAGATGTTGGCAGGAAACAACTAGAGCAATGCCTCGGCGAGGTCGGCCACGCGGAGCAGGTAGACGAACTTCCCGCCCCGCTTGATTGTCCCCGCCACGGCGCGCTGGACCTCCGGGACGACGTCTATGACGGCATCGGAGACGAAGTCGGCCGCGTCGTACTCGAAGACGTCGTCCATCTCGTCGACGCGGAAGCCGACAAGCTCCTCCTTTCCGTCGCCCTCAATCCCGACGACGACGATGCACCGCTCCTGCAGCGTGTCGTCGGCGTCGAGGCCCAGCAGGGCGCGGAAGTCGACCTCCGGAATCATCGTCCCGTGGTTGTTGATGATGCCCTTGACGAAAGGCTTGGTTAGCGGGACCCGGGTTGGCGCCTCGTCCTCCAGGATGTGGCGGACGCTGTGGGTGGCGACGCAGAAAAACTCGCCCCCGACCTTGAACGACGTGACCGACTTAATATCTTCCATTGTCTACTTCTTCTTGTTTTGCCGGCGGCGGAGGTAGTAGTTTATGAGCCGGCCTGCGTCGACGATGAGCGAGAGCGAGCCGTCGCCCATGACCGAGGCGCCCGAAATCATGTCGACACCGCGCAGGTAGCGCCCCAGGGGCTTGACGACGATCTGGAACTCGCCCAGGACGGCGTCGACGACCATCCCCACCCTCTTGCCGCCCTGCGAGACGATGAGGACCTTGCCGGCCTCGAAGTCGAGGGGACGGCCGCAGAAGACCTCGCCCAGGTCCATGCAGAGCATCTGCTCGCCGTTGTATACGAAGAAACCTCCCATGCCGCTGTCGCTCAGCTGAACCTCGGAGGGGTGCAGGACTCGCTCGATGTTGGTGAAGGGGAAGACATACTGCTCCCCGCAGATGCTGGTCAAGAGGCCGTCGATGATGGAGAGCGTCAGCGGCAGCTCCATGGAGATGGTGGTCCCGAAGCCATATTTGGAGTCGAGCGAGACCTCGCCGCGGATCTCCTGAATCTTGCTGCGGACGACATCCATGCCCACGCCGCGGCCCGACACGTCGCTGACTTTCTCGGACGTCGAGAAGCCGCTGGCGAAGATGAGGTTGAGCACCTCCTTCTCGCTCAGCACGGCGTCGGGGTCTATCATGCCCTTGTCGATGGCCTTTTGCCGGATTTTGGCCGGGTCCATGCCCTTGCCGTCGTCGGAGACCTGCACGACGACGTTCGAGCCGGAGTAGAAAGCCTTGAGCAGGATGACGCCCGTGGGGTTCTTGCCGGCCGCCATGCGCTCGTCGGGGGACTCTATGCCGTGGTCGCCCGAATTGCGGATTATGTGGAGCAGGGGGTCCTTGAGGTGGTCGATGATGTTCTTGTCGAGCTCTATCTCGCCCCCCTCGACGACGAACTCAATCTGCTTGCCCAGCTTGATGCACAGGTCGCGCACGAGCCTCTGGAACTGCACAAGCTCCCCCTGCAAGGGGATGAGCGATATGGAGAACGAGTTGTCGCGCAACTGCCGCGTAATCTTCTCCATCTGCTCTGCCACAGAGAGCAACGCGGCGTCGTTGTGCCTGACGGCCAAGAGGTTGAGCTGCGCCTGCATCGTGACCAGCTCCGAGACGGCGTTGACCAGGTCGTCAATCTTGTCCGACGAGACTCGTATGCTGGAGACCTTGTTCTCCTGTTCCTTGGCCGCCTTCTCGGCGCTCTTCTGCGCCTTGGGCTGCGCCGCGGCCTTGAAGACCGCGAAGTCGTCGGCCTTGAGCTCGGCCTGCGCCCCAAGAGCCTTGGAGACAATGGGGTCGAGCTTGGCCGCGTCGCCGAGGATGTCGCCGTCGGGCAGCGCCGCGATGTCCATGCGGCACTCGTCCTCGACGAAGATGAAGACGTCCTTAATCTCGTTGACGTCCTGCTCGGTGCTGAGAATCACCTGCCAACGGACGTAGAGCTTCAGCGGGTCGAAGCCGTCGAGCGCCGGGACCGCCCCGGTGAAAGCCAGGGCGCGATACTTGCCCAGCGCCGTGAGGTCGTCGAGCATGAAGAGGGGGTTGGTCCCGTTGTCGAGCAGAGAGTCGAAAGGGGCGAAAGTGACGAGGAAGTTGCGCGCGCCGGCCGGTTTGGGCTGTTCGGCGGGTTGGGCCGCCGGGGCCTTGCCGGCCGCCAACGCCGCCTTCTCGGCACTGCTGAGCGTGAGCTGCTGCCCCTCCGGGAAGTATTTCTTGATTTTGGCGATATAGTCCTGCTGCCGTCGGATGTCGTCGGGGTTCGAGAGCGTCCCCTCGCCCAGGTCGAGGAGCTGACGGATGTAGTCGAGGCTCTCGAACGTGAGCGAAATGATGTCCTTGTTGACTTTCAGCTTGTCGTTGCGGACCAGGTCGTAGAGCGTCTCAAGGTTGTGCGTGAAGTGGCTCAAGTCGTTGAAGCCGAACATGGCGCCGCTTCCCTTGATGGTGTGCATCGAGCGGAAGAGCCTCTCGATGATCTCAAGGTCGTCGGGGCTCTTCTCCAGCTCGAAGAGAGCCTCCTCGATGGCCGCCACATTGTCTTGCGCCTCCTCTACGAACTTTTGCTGGAATTTGTCAAGCATGGGACTATATCTGAGTTATGCGCCGACATGCGCCGCCGGCCGTGCCGGCGGCGCAGTCCGCAAGATGTTTCCGCGAAGCGCACGGGACGCACGCCCCGCGCACCGGACGGTGGACGTAAGTCATTAGCGCAAGACGCGCGAAATGGCGCTCAACAGCTTGGCCGGCACGAACGGCTTGATGATCCATCCCGTGGCGCCGGCCTCCTTGGCCTCCATCTTCTTCTCGGTCTGGCTCTCTGTGGTCAGGAAGAGGATGGGAATGTGCTTGTAGGCCTCCGTGGCGCGAATCTTGCGAATCAGCCCCAAGCCGTCGAGGTTGGGCATATGCAAGTCGGTGATGACGATGTCTATGGGGCGGCCGTCAAGAAACTTGAGGGCGTCTTCGCCATCGACCCCCACGAGGACGTCGTAGCCCTCTCCCGACAAGGTGAAGTTCACAACCTCGCGGATGCTCTCAGAGTCATCCACAATAAGAACTGTCTTTGCCATATTGTTCTGTGCAGATTAGAGATTTCTGTTTTCGTATGTGTTGATAAATGCGCTTCGCTAAGACTTAGCGCGCCCGCCTAGAGCCCCAACTCCTTGTCCAGGCCGGCCTTGACGACAAGCTCGCGGAGGTCGTCCTTGAGCGACGCGCTGACGCCGAAAGTCTTGCCGGCCGCGGCGCACGAGTGGCGCAGGGCCACGACGAGCTGGAGGAACGTCATGTCGATGTTGGTGGGATTGTCCACGACGACCGACACGTCGGCGGGCTCGGCAAGGGCGCCGCGCACCTCAGCGGCCATCTTGTCGATGTGGTTGATGACGAGGTCGCCGCCAAACGTGAGGGTCTTCTTCCCCCCGTCTGATGCCACGGCCAGGCTGTAGACGCTGCTCATCTCCGGCTAGAACTTCTCGTAGTTGTCCAGGTCGAACTCCTTGGAGTCTCCCAAGTTTATCTTGACTCCCGGCGCGCGCTGGGCCTCAGAGCCCTCCTTTCGCCTCGCCTCGCGGGGCTTGGAGGCCTGCGCCTCGTCTCTGCGCCATGGGGCGTCTTCGTCGTCGGTCTTCTCGTGGACCTCTTTGACCTTGTCGTCGAGCTTGAACTTGCCTATGAGCTGCTTGAGGTTGGTCGCCAGCTGGCTGAGGAGGACGGAGTTGTTCGTCAGCTCGTCGGAGCTGGAGGCGTTCTCCTGCGTGATGACGTTGAGGTTCTGCATGGCGAGGTTTATCTGCTCGGCCCCCGTCTTCTGCTCTAGGCTCGCCGCCGATATTTCCTTGATGAGGACAGTGGTCTTCTCGATGTCGGGGACGAGGTTCTTGGCTTTCTCGCCGGCCATCTGCGTCACCTTGAGGCCCTTGTTGACCAGGGCGACAATCTCGTTGGCGGCCTGCTTGCTCCTCTCTGCCAGCTTGCGCACCTCGGCGGCGACGACGGAGAACCCCCTGCCCTGCTCCCCGGCCCTCACGGCCTCGACGGCCGCGTTGAGGGCGAGGATGTTGGTCTGGAAGGCGATGTCGGAAATGATGGATATTTTCTCGGCAATGGTCTTCATGGCCTCCGCGGCCTCGGCGCTATATTGGCTGGAGAGCGTCACGTTGCTGACCGACGAGCTTGTGAGCTTCTCGGTGGCTACGGCGTTCTCTGTGTTCTGGTCGATGTTTGCCACCATCTCCTCGATGGCTGTCGAGACCTCCTCGGCCGAAGCGGCCTGCTCCGAGGCGCCCTTGGAGAGCTTCTGCGACGAGTCGCGGAGCTGCCCCCCCGAGGCCACCAGCTCGTTGGCGTTGCGCTCGATGGTGAGGACTGTGCTCTTGAGGCTCTCGGCCATGGTCTGAAGGGCCGTGGCGAGCTGGCCTATCTCGTCTTTCTGCTCGACGCTGATGGAGGCCGTGAGGTCCCCGCGCCCGATGGCCTCGGCGAACTCGACGCCTTTCTTGAGCGGCGCCACGATGCCGCGGTAGAGGGCCACGCCGACGACGAGAGCTGCGCCGAGGACTAGGAACGAGAGGGTGAAGACGAAGACGAGCTGCAGCGTCGCCGAGCTGTCGATGCGGTTGCGGATGTCGACGCACTTGGCGTCGCAGATGCCGTCGAGCGTGGCGAGCACCGCCTGCAGCTCTTTCTCCGCCACCTCGATGTCGCCGTCGCTCTGGACCAGCATCTCGCTCTCCATGAGCAGGATGGGGTCGTCGTAGGAGTCGAACGTCGAGAGGTTGTTCATGACCGTCCGCTCCATGTCGAAAAAGGCGTGCGCCTTCTCGTCGAGGACGGCGAGCGTGTCGAGAAACGACTGCTCCCAACTCAGCGTCTTGTCCTTGACCTGCTTGAAGACGGCCTCATACTCGGTGTTGACGATGGCCGCGAGCTTGACCTTGTCGGGGGTGTTGGGCTGGTGGTCGACGAAGACCCAGTTGACCGCGAGCCTCCGGCTCTCGTTGATTTTGGCCATCAGCAGCTCCAGGTTGGCCTTGACGGGCAGGAACTCCTCGCTCTCGGTCTCCTGCAGGCTCCGCGAGAAGAAGTGCGTCGTGACAGTGACGACGGCGTTGACCAATATGACGACGCATATGACGCCGAAGCCCCCGACGAGCTTCCGCGCAATGGTCATTTGGGAAACACGCTCCTTTAGGGATAGTCTTTTCATATCTAGATGTTAATTGCTGCCGTCATGTCGGTGAGCTTCTGCCCGAACTGGATGTTGCCGACCTGCGCGTTCTTCTTGCAGAGCTCGAAGCGCAGCCTGTTGTCGCGGACGACGAAGTTTATCATCGAGCCGCTCTCGGTGGCGCCCTCCTCCTCGGTCATGATGAGCGTGTCCTTGCCCACCTTGGCGATGAGAGCATCGGCGTTGCGGGAGAAACTTATGGAGCTGGAGACGTAGAGCACCTGGCAGTCCGTCACCTCGTCGACGGACTTGAAGCTCTTGACCACCACGTTTTGGAAACCGAACTTCTTGCCCTGCGACTGCGACGTGAGCCACGACACCAGCTCCCGGTTGCGGACAACACCTATGACGAAGTCGCCCTGGCGCGCGGCGTCGCTCCACCCCAGGTAGCGGATGAAGCTGAGGGTGAGCAGGGCCTTGGGCTTTGCGAGTTGGTCTTGAGCCACGGCCGCATGCGAGGGGAGCAAGAGGGCCAGGGTCAGAGCCAAAATGAGAGTTACGTTTTTCATGAACGCTACTTTATCTAGACAATCAAACTAAGGTGCGGGACACGACGCGCGAAAACGCCGGCGCAGAGACGGCAGGGTTCAGCCCGCACAACAAAGATAAACAATTGTCAACTATTTCCAACCCCCGCGCCCCGCGCAAACAGGTGGACAGGAGCCCGCACCAGGCAGACGGCTCAGAGAGCCGCCCGCGCCGCCGCCATGTCGGAGGCTATCTGGTCGGCCAGGGCCGCGGTGCTGCCGAAGCGCATCTCGCCGCGGAGCCTGGCGCGGAAGGAGACAGTCACCTCCCGGCCGTAGACGTCGGCGTCGAAGTCCATGACGTGCGCCTCGATGCGCCGCTCTCCGCCGCCCACCGTGGGGCGCGACCCGACGTTGACCACGGCCCTGTGGGGCTCGCCCCCAAAGGCCACCCAGCAGGCGTAGACGCCGTCGGCGGGGACGAGACGGCACTCGTCCAGGGGTAGCACATTGGCGGTGCGAACCCCGAACGTCCGCCCCAGCGCGTCGCCGTGGACTACGACCCCCCGGAGCTCGTAGTCGCGGCCCAAGACGCGCGCCGCGGCGGCGACATCGCCCTCGGCCAGGGCCTCGCGCGCCACCGTGGAGCTGACCTTGCCCCCGTCGGCGAGGGTGAAGACACCCGCCCGGACGGCCTCGAGGCCCACCGAGGCGGCAAGCCCCACATAGCACTCCGGCGGGATGTCGTCTCCGCCGAAGCGGTGGTTGTAGCCCAGGAGCAGGAAGCGCGCGCAGAGCCTGTCGCGGAGCCACTCGGCGAGGAACTCGCGCGCCGTGACGTCGGAGAACCCTCGCGTGAACGGGATCACGGCAAGACGGTCGACGCCCGCCGCCTCGAAGAGGGCGTCGCGCTCGCCAGGGTCTGAGAGCAGGCCCACGCGGTCGTTGCCCTTAGACAGCACTATACGTGGGTGCGGCTCGAATGTTACGGCTAGCGAGACCAGCCCGCGCGCACGCGCCTCGCGGACGAGACGCCCCAAGAGGGCGCGGTGCCCCAGGTGCATCCCGTCGAAAACCCCGACGCACACCGCCGAGGGGCGGCCGTCATATGCGCCTATGTCGCTGAAAACCTCCATTGCTCGCAGGGGGGAAGACATCCACGAAGTTAGTGAAAAATCACAGATAGAACTCGGCCGTGAGGTCGGCATATTCGCGCGTCCTGCTGCCGTCGGCGGCGAGGAGCGTCAGCTCGTCGCAGAGAACCTCATGCCCGATTGCGCCTCGGGCGAACTGGCATATGGCCCTCCGCGGCGGCTTGCGGCGGACGCTGTAGACCGTGGTCTGCCGCACCGGGCGCAGCCCATGCTCGGCGGCGGCCGCGGCCAGGCGCGGCGCGGCGTCGAACGGGACGACGACGGCGAGACGGCCTCCGGGTGCGAGCGCGGAGGCCGCGATGCGCGCCACGTCGGCGAAAGTCAGCCCCACGGCGTGGCGCGCCATGTTGCGCCGCCCGTCGGGGCACTGGAGCTGCTCGGTGAAGAACGGCGGATTGCAGACCACGAGGTCGCAGGCGTCGGTGCGCAACAGGTTGGCGTCGGCCTCGACAACCGCGACCCGGTCGGCGAACGGCGACGCCGCGCAATTGTCGCGGGCCTGGGCCGCCGCCCCGGGGTCTATCTCCACGGCCGTCACACGGGCCCTGGGGAAGCGCTGCGCCACCATGAGGGCCACGAGCCCCGTCCCCGTCCCGATGTCCAGGGCCCTCGGCTCCTCCCCGGCTCCGGGGGGCATCTCCGCCAACGCCCCGAGCAAGACGCCGTCCGTCCCGACCTTCATGGCCGCCCTCTCCTGATGGACGACGAACCGCCGGAAGCGGAAGAAAGTGTTCGCCGAGCTCACCCGTTGAGCCGCGCGATGTCGGCCGCCGAGACTCGCTTCTCGTAGATGGCCTTGCCGACAATGACCGCCGGCACCCCCGCCTCCGCCAGGGCCTCGATGTCGGCCGCCGAACCCACGCCGCCGCTGGCGATGAGGCGCACGCCCTCGACCTGCTCCATCAGATTGCGGTAGAGGTCTATGGCGGGGCCCTGCAGCATCCCGTCGCGCCCAATGTCGGTGCATATGGTCTGCGTCACTCCCTTGTCGCGATAGGCCTTGACAAAGGGGACAAGCTCCTGCGCCGAGGTCTCTGTCCACCCCGTCACGGCAATCTTGCCATCCTTGGCGTCGGCCCCGAGGATAATCCTCTCCGGGCCGTAGCGCAGCAGCCACGCCTCGAACTCCGCCGGGTTCTTCACGGCTATGCTCCCCCCCGTGGCCATGGCGGCCCCGCACTCAAAGGCCACCCGCAGGTCGTCCGCCGTCTTGAGGCCCCCGCCGAAGTCCACGGTCAAGCCCGAATGGCCGCAGATGCGCTCCAACGTCCGGTGGTTGACGATGTGTCCGGCCTTGGCCCCGTCGAGGTCCACGACGTGGAGGCGGCTCACGCCCCAGTCGGCGAACTGCCTGGCGACCTCCAGGGGGTCCTCGTTGTATACGCGCCGGGTGTCGTAGTCGCCCTTGCTGAGGCGGACGCACTTGCCGTCGATGATGTCAATTGCGGGGATTATCTCCATTGTTTTTATTGTGGTATATCAGTTAAGGTGTTCCGAGACGTTCATCGACTTGTTGAGGATTCGGCGAATCGTGGGGATGCCGTCAAGATTCTCTCGACGTATCGAGCCATCCCCGCCTTTCGACCGCCCACGTTTCTCAATAAACATCCCTCGACAAGAGGTTCTATAATGTTTCAGAGACTGAGAAAGTTGCGGAGAATGCTCTCGCCGACGTCCCCGCTCTTCTCGGGGTGGAACTGGGTGGCGAAGAAGTTGTCGCGTCGCAAGGCGTTGCTATATTCCACGGTGTGGACGGAGCGCGCCACGGTGTAGGGGCACGGCGGGGCGTAGAAGCTGTGGATGCAGTAGACGTAGGCGCCCTCCATGTCGGGCGAGAAGAGCGGCCCCCGGACGTCGCGCAGACTGTTCCACCCCATCTGCGGCACCTTGAGGTTGTCGGGGTTTGGGTCGGGAACGGGGAATCGTCGCACAGGCACGTCGAACACTCCGAGGCACTCCACGCCCCCGCCCTCGTCGGAGCTTGCGCACAGGAGCTGCATCCCGACGCATATGCCGAGCACTGGCTGCCGAAGCCCGACGATGACCTGGTCGAGACCCGCCCGTCGCAGGAAGCCCATTGTCGACGATGCCTCGCCCTGGCCGGGGAAGACCACCTTGTCGGCCCGCCGGATCTCCTCGGGGTCGTCGGTCAGCACGGCCTGCGCCCCGAGCCTCCCCAGGGCGTTGAGGACGGAGCGTATGTTCCCTCCGTTATATTTGACCACAGCAATGCTCATAGTTCCTTTTTTTCGCGAAGATATGCATTTTTGCTTGCGTCGGTTATATGCGGAGGGCCGCCCGGCTATGCGCCGGGCGGCCCTTTGCTTTCTTCGTTGCCTCTTCCGAGCCCCCGCGGCTACTCGGCTGCCGGAGCCTCTGGAGCCGCCTCGGCCGCCTCTTGCGCCGCCTTGGCTGCCGCCTCAGCCGCCTTGGCTGCCTCAGCCTCCGCCTTCTTCTTGGCTATGGCCTCTGCGCGCTCGGCGTTGATCCGGACTTCCTGCTCGTGGAGCTCCTTGGCCTTGGCGGTCTTCGAGCTGTTCTCCTTGGCGGCCTTTGCGGCGAGCCTCTGAGCCTTCTGCTCCTTCCACTCGGCGAGCTTCTTCTCCGCCGTCTCCATGTCGAAAGCGCCTTTCTTGACTCCCAGGAGGAGGTGCTTCTTGAGCAGGACGCCCTCGCGTGCCAGGAGGCTGCGCGCCGTGTCGGTGGGCTGCGCGCCGTTGGCGAGCCAACGGAGGGCGGCGTCGGCGTCGACATCGACCGTCGCGGGGTTGGTGTTAGGGTTGTAGGAACCGATGCGCTCGATGAACTTGCCATCGCGTGGCGATCTTACGTCGGCTACCACGATGTGGTAGAAAGCGTAGCCTTTGCGGCCATGACGAGCCAGACGGATTTTAACTGCCATCTCTGTAGTGATTAAAATTTGATTTGTTTCCTAACTTGTGCCAACGCGTGGCACGGCGCGAATGTACTCATTTCCGCCCACTTGTCAAAGGCGGCCCCTCGCCCCCGAAATTTAACGTTCGCCGCCGCCCACTTTTTTTCGCCCGCAAAGCCTAGGACGCCGCGGCTTCGGCACTTTAGGGGAAAAGAGTGGGGCGGGAGGGTTGAAAATTTCACTTGCGCAACGCAACAGACTGGGAACCAACGCACAGGCACTAGACGAAACAGGCCCTAAGTCGCCATTTTCGGAAGAGGGCGCCGCCCCGGTGCCAATTTTTTCTTTGCCCCGACTTGGCTATATTCGCAGTCGCAATTCAGAAAGCGCACAGACCATGATTTTGAGCATTGACACGTCCACCGAGGTATGCTCGGTGGCCCTGAGCGACGAGGGCAAGACACTGAAGAGCCTCGAATATAGCGGGGCGCCGAACCACGCCTCGCGTCTCGCCCCGATGATTGCGGAGCTTATGGACCAGGCATGCCTGAGCTACCGCGAGCTGGAGGCCGTCGCCGTCAGCTCGGGGCCGGGGTCGTATACGGGGCTGCGCATCGGGGTCTCGACGGCCAAGGGCATAGCCTACGCCGCGGGGCTGAAGCTCATTGCGGTCCCGACGCTCAGCGTCATGGCCCGCGCCATCTTCGACGCCGACCCGGAGTGCCGCATGGCGTGCCCGATGATTGACGCCCGGCGCATGGAGGTCTACACCACGATAATAGGGCGCGACGGGCAGATAATATTGCCCACGGCGGCCGTGGTCATCGACGAGGAGAGCTTTGGCACGGAACTTGCCCACAACGAGATAACGTTCGGCGGCAACGGCTCGGACAAGTGCCGGGGAATCCTGGCCTCGCCCAACGCCCGCTTCGTCGCCGGCATCCGCCCCCTCGCGGCGGACATGGCCAAGCTGGCTCACGACAAGCTGGCGGCGGGGCAGGTGGAGAGCGTGGCATATTTCGAGCCTCTCTACTTGAAAGAGTTCGTCGCCACGACGCCCAAGAACAAGGTACTCAACTACTAGCCCCCCGCCGACGGGCGGCGGCAAGGGGAGAGGCCCGGGCGTGACCGAAGAGAAAAGGAGCTACGCCATGAAAAGACTTCTCCACCTGGCCGCGGCCATCGCCCTTGGGGCGGCGCCGCAGACGGGCCTCGAGGCCCAGACAACCTACAAGCCACAATATTGCGAAGCGGGGCGGCAAGCGTTCGCCCCGGGCGAGGACTTGACCTACACCGTCCGCTACGGGTTCATCAGAGGCGGCGAGGGGCGTTTCACCGTCCGCGACACCACCATCGGCGGCCGGCAGGCCAGCCACATAGTGTGCGGCGGCCGCACCACGGGCGCCGCGGACATCATCTTCAGGGTCCGCGACAGCTACGAGAGCTACATGGACCGCGAGACCCACCTGCCCATCATCTCGAAACGCAACATAAGCGAGGGGCGGTACAAATACCGCGACGAGGTGCGCTACAACCGCGACAGCGGCACGATGGAGAAGAGCGTCACGTCGCGCGGGGCTCCGCCGGTCCACTCCACCGACACCATGCCCGCCAGGCTTGTCGACATGGTCGGCGCGTTCTACCACGCCCGCAGCAACATCTTCGACGACCGTCTGACGCCCGGCGACACCATCTTCTACGAGACGTTCTTCTCGGACGAGATTTTCCCCCTCCACATCCGCTACGACGGGCCGGAGACCATCAAGACCATCTTCGGGCGCAAGCGCTGCCTGAAGTTCACGCCCGTCACCGAGGTGGGGCGCGCGTTCAAGAGCAAAGACGACATGCACCTGTGGGTCACAGCCGACGCCAACCGCCTGCCGGTCAAAATCTCGTTCGACATGCCCGTCGGCTCGTTCGTCTGCGAGCTGACCAAGGCGTCGGGCCTGCTCCACTAGCCCCACCCGCGGCGGTCGGCGAAAGCCGCCCGGAGCGCCACGACGGCCGTCATGACGGGATAGAGAGCCTCAAGGGGGAGGCCCGCCCACAACCCCGCGCCAGACGGCCACAGCCGCCGCCCCGCCGCAAAGGCCCCGACATCGACTGCGAGCTTGACGAGGAAAGCGCCCGCGGCGAGCCACCAGCCGGCGACACCGCAGACGGCCAAAGCCGCGGCGAGGGGGAACGACACGACAGCCGCCAGGACGCACCAAGCCAGCGCCACAGTGGCCGCCGCCCCCCGCCCGGCGGAGTAGCCCCCGGCCTTGGAGAGCCATCGGGCGCGCTGCCGCAGATAGTCGGCGACGGAAGCGGGCGCGGCGGTCCGCACAAGGGCGCACCGGTCGAAGACGAACCGCACGGGCAGACGCCTGCGGCACGCCTCGGCGAGGAGGAACATGTCGTCGCCCGAAGCGTAGTCGGCGCGCGCGTCGTGGGTCATGTAGAGACTGCGGCAGAACGCCATGCCGGCGCCGTTGGCCATGGTGGGGCGCCCCATCCGGGCGCACCCCGCCGTGACCACCTGGAGGCATACGAACTCCATCTCGACCATCCGCCCCAACAGCCCCCGCCCGCCGACCATGAAGACCGGCAGGAGGAGCATGAAGCCCCCCTCGGCCGGCACACGGCGCCGCACGGCGTCCAACGCCCCGGGCCCGACGACGCAATCGGCATCGACCGACAAGACTGCCCGCGTCGCCACCGCCGCCACGCCCAGCCTCTGAGCGTTCTTCTTGCCCCGCGGCCCACCGTTGGCGACGATGCGGAAACCGGGCCGCCGCCCCCACTCGTCGGCAAGCCAACGGGCGACGGAAGGATTGCAGTGGTCGGCGACGACCACTGCCGCGTCGCCCGCGCGCATGGCCCGGGCTATGCTCGCGAGGCACCGGCGCAACGTCGGCACATCCTCGCGGCTCGCGCAGACGACGACAGAGACAGCGCAGGCGCCGGCATCAGCCAGGGCGTCGGCACACGGGGCGCACCTCACCGCGCGACGCACCGCCGCGGCGCAAGCGCAGACAACGACCGCGTAGGGCAGGAGCAGAAGAGAGACAAGGAGCGCGCCGCACATCAGAAAACAGCCCGCTCGCCAAGCTGCCGCGTGGACAGCATCGTCTTGACCCTGTCATATTTCGCTATGTCGGACATGATGGCGTCAAGCTCCTCGTCGGAGACCGCCGCCGCCGACTTCTCGGCCAGCACCCTCCTCAGCTCGTCGCCCTTGCGTACGACCTCGGGGAACATCAGCTCGAAGAGGGCCCTCTGGACAAAGGCGTCGAGGCTCTCCTCCTCGCTCTTGACCACGGCGTAGCGGCTGTGGATCCGGCTCTCCCGCGGGCGGCCGAGAGCCTCGGCCACGAAGCGGTTCACGTCGGCGTCGGGCATGGTCAAGAAGTGGCGCGTGTCTAGGGCGGCGGGGTCGGGCGCACTGCGGAACTCGTCTAGAATCTTGCCGAAGACGGGGTTTGCCGGCGCGATGTTGTCGTCGGCGAGCGTCTCGGCGATGAACTGCGCCACAGTCGGCGCCCCCTCCAATTGCTCTATGCGCACCTGCGGATAGGTGACGAAGAGGCGCATGACCTCGGCCATCGCCACGTCTTGCGACGAGAGCGGCAAGGCCTCGACAGGCGGCACGGGCGCCGAGCCTTGCGACGGCGGCGACAGCCGCGGCGCCTGCGCCGCCCTCGCCTCCTCGTAGGCCCTGCGGCGCTGCTCGGCCACGTCCTGGTCGCGTTGCCGGGCGGAATTGTCCACAAGCCTCTTCTGCAACGCCGCGTAGACCGTCTCCTCGCTCAGCCGCATGGTCTTGGCGCACTCGCGCACATAGAGCTCCCGCGCCACACGGTCCTGCACCTCGGCGATGGAGGCGATGATGGTGTGCGTGGCCTCGGCTTTCCTTATGGGGTCTTCTCCCGCCGACGCCATGAGGACCTGCGCCTCGTAGGCCAGGAAGTCCTTCTCGTTGCTCTCGACGTAGGCCAGGAAGTCGTCCGCCGAGTGCTTGCGGGCGAAAGAGTCGGGGTCGTCGTCGTCGGGCAGGAGGAGCACCCTGACGTTGAGCCCCTCGCGCAGAATCATGTCTATGCCGCGGAGCGAGGCGTGGATTCCGGCCTTGTCGCCGTCGAAGAGAATCGTGACGTTGCTCGTGAACCTCTTCAGGAGGCGCACCTGGCTTGCTGTGAGCGACGTCCCCGACGAGGCGACGACGTTGGCCACGCCGCTCTGGTGCATCGAGATGACGTCGGTGTAGCCCTCGACGAGATAGCACTTGTCCAGGCGGCTAATCTCCGCCCGGGCCTGGTAGATGCCGTAGAGCGTGTCGCGCTTGTTGTAGAACTCGGTCTCGGGGGTGTTGAGATACTTGATGCTGACCCCCTTGGTGGCGGCGTCGAGAACTCGCCCCCCGAACCCTATCACTTTTCCCGTGGTGTTCTGGATGGGGAACATGACCCTGCCGCGGAAGTAGTCGCGGTGCGGGTCGGCAATCTCCTTGCCGGAGACGAGGCCCGCCTTGACGAGCGCCTCCATCTTATATCCGTCGGCCAGGGCCTTGCCCATCAGCGCGTCGGGGCGAGCCAGGGCGTAGCCTAGACGGAACTTGGCAATGGTGTCGTCGCGGAATCCGCGGCTGCGCCAATAGGTCATGCCGAGCCCCTGCCCCTCGTCGGACGAGCGCAGGTTCTGCTCGAAGGCCCGCGCCGCATACTCCAGCACGGCGAATACCGCATCGCGCTCGCGCGCCTCGCGCTCCTCCTGCGGCGACGCCACCTCCTCGGGGACGGCGATGCCGAGCCGCTTGCCGAGCAGACGCAGCGCGTCGGGGTAGCCCACGCGCTCCATCTCCATGACAAAGGTGACGGCGCTGCCGCTCTTGCCACAGCCGAAGCAGTGGAAGAAGCCCTTGGCCGGCGAGACGCTGAACGACGGCGTCTTCTCGTTGTGGAAAGGGCAGCAGCCGACGAAGCCGCCGCCTCGACGGCGGAGCTTGACGTAGTCGCCCACGACGCTGACAATGTTGTCGTTGGCGGTCTCGGCCACTTGTGTGGCGACAAGTCGTGGAATCATCGCGTCCGCAGATGTGTCGTGAAAAGACGAAGCCGCCCGCCGTGACAGCGGCGGGAGGCTTCGATTGCATTATTCTCTTGGCGCCGTGCGACGGCTACCTGCCGTACTCGCCGGAGTTCGTAATCCAGCTCTCGATGTGGTGCGGCCCGTCGACAGCCCTCTCTTGCGCCCTCTCGGCCTCGGAGATGCTGGAGAAGTCGGCCAGGACGGCCACGAAGTGGTTCTTGCGAATCCCGACAAAGGCGTCGGCGAAGCCCTTGGCACGCAAGTCGTCGACGCGGCGGACGGCCTCCTGCTCGTCTTTGTAGCTCCCGACGATGATGTTGTAGCGCTTCTTGAGCGGCCGCGCCACGGAGTGCTCCGGCTCCGGCGCGGGGGCGGGAGCGACGGGCTCGGCAATGGTGTCTTGCTCGGCCACGGGCGCGGGCGGCGCGGGGGCCGGCCGGACGACCTCGTCCTCCGCCGGGCCGTAGAAGTAACGGTAGGCGGCGTTGTCCTTGAAGACTACGAAGAGCAGGAGCCACGAGAGCAGGAGCAGGAGCAATATCACCAGCACGGCCCACAGGCCCCTGCGGCTCTTCTTGCCCCGCCCCCCGGCCTCGGCCGCCGGGGCGTCGCCGCCCTCTCCCTCGTCGGGGCCCGGCCCTGGCTCGCCGGCATCGGACTCGTCGGCAAAGGGCGGCTCGCCAAAGGGTTCGCTGCGGCGCGGAGGGGTGGCCGCCTCGTCGGCAACGCCGGCAACGCCGTCGTCGTCCGCCTGGGTGAACTCCACCCGGCCGTCTTCGTCGCGGCGGAACGAGCCGATGCCGCGCAAGACCACCGTCCCGCCGTCCTGTAGGGTGTTGTTGTAGCCGTCGACGGCGACGCTGACCCTCTTTCGGGCCTCGTCCTCGTCCACGCCCTCGGCTTTCGCAACGGCGGCGGCGAGCTTCCCGTCGTCGAAGTTGAGATAGGGGTTGAACGAGATGGAGACCTTGTCCTCCATGAGGGCCTGCAGGCTCCCGAATTGCGGGATTATGACCCTCGAGTCGGCCGAGAGCAGTTGCTTGATATACCTGTCCATTCGATTCTAGAGTGCGTTTTTGCCACACCTCGCACCCGGCCCGACGCCGGGCGTGTCAAAATGTGTATACATACGCCCGCAAATATAAGCTAATTATCTCAAACCTCTTTTTTTCTTCCACTCCCACGCCTCCCGGCCGGCCAAAAATCGGCACGGCCGCGCCTTGCCCACGCACGCGCCCGCCGCGGCCAAAGGTAGCAAAACTTTTCTCGCGAAAAATGCCGCCCCGCCATACGTGTTTCGCCCTGCAAGGTTGTCTTATGTTCGTCGGAGGGGGACGAAAGGCCCGCCGGCACGTCAGAAGCACGCACATCGAACCAAGAAACAAAGGCAACGAACCATGAACGCAATGTCATTCGACCAGCTGAAGACCGACACCATGGCCCTGGCGGCCATGCCGGCAATGAATGTCATGTCCGCCCTCGCCGCGGACGGCAGCTTTATGGACAAGTTTTTCCTGTCGGGCTACGAGGGCCTGTGCCTGGCCCTGAATCATGCCGACCTGACCCGCTCGGTGATCTCGTCGGCGGTGCCGATGGAGGGCGAGCTCCTGGTGGTGGGCGGCGACGAGCTTTGCGCCCTGTGGCGCGGCGTATGCTCGGGGCTCCGCATCCGGCTGTCGGCCATCGACGCCTCGTCGTCGGACATCCTCGCCGCCACCGAGACGCTGCTCAAGGTCAACGCGCGCATCAGCCACATCCTCTGCTCGACGCATCTCGACGCGCACACCGTCAGCGGCCTGGCCGCCCTGGCCCACCGCCGCGGCCGCAGCCTAATCGTGGACAGCTCTGACGACGACATGGACATGGCCGCCATCGAGGCGTCGGGCGCAGACTTCGCCATAGCCGCCACCGACGGCGAGAACCCCATGAGCGTGGTCGTGGCGCGCCGCAGCCGCCTGGTCATGACCGAGGGCAACGCGCGCAACGCCACGCACGACCTCTACGCCGCATGGCAGGGACTGCTGACGTCGCGCACCCCGACGATGCGCCCCATGGCATAGCTACCACTACGAAGACTCCTCATATTTCCAAGCGACCCGCCCGAGACGAACTCCGGGCGGGTCGCTTTTTGGGGCGCGCACGGCAACCCGGGGTGGGGCGCGGCTCGCCCCCCCCCGACGGGGCGTCGCCCGCTCCTCAGAACTGGAAGTATATGAACTTCTGCAAGTCGGCGGTGACGAACTGGTAGACCACCAGGACAACAGCCACGACGACGACGGCCATGAGGGGCAGGGGCATCGAGGCGAACCAGAGCCTGTAGCGCCGCTTGAGCCTGTCGGGCAGCCAGTGGACGAGCATCCCGAGCGCGAAGAGGACGAAGACCGGAGCGTAGGCGGCCAGGACGTCGGGAATCTGCCCGACATTCCACGGCGAGCCAATCTTGTCCACCATCTGCGTCGCCGTCTCCCACGCCACCTGGTTGGCCTCGGCGGGATTGAGGTTGGAGCCAGCCCGGAAGAAGAGCCTCGTGAACGAGATGTAGACAAACGTCTGCGCTATGGCCCACCCCCGTTCGAGCCACGCCAACCGCCACGGCCCGCCCACGGCGTTGTAGAGGCTTCGGACGGCACAGCACGCCGCTATGACCCCCAGCCACACCGCCGCCATCCGCGCCAGCGGCCACCCGCCCCAAACGGCGCCACCGGCGCACAAGGCGGCGGCGGCGACGGCGAGAAGCGCGCGGAGGTGGACGCCGACCGTGCTCCACCACCGCCAGACGAGAATCCCGACGCCATTGAGGCCGCCCCAAATCATGAAGTTCCAGCTGGCGCCGTGCCACAAGCCGCCGAGGAGCATGGTGTTCATGCGGTTGACGTTGCTCGTAATCCCCTTGCGCCTGCCGGGCCGCAAGACGGCCTCGACGACGCACCACGCCGCGACGGCCAGCACACCGACGGCCACCCACACCGACCCCGACAATATCGTGCCGACGACGGCCACCGTGGCGATGACGACATAGGTGCCGGCCGAGGCCCTCCGATTGCCGCCCAGGGGGATGTAGAGATAGTCCTGCAGCCACTTGGAGAGCGAGATGTGCCACCGTTTCCAGAAACCGCCGCAGTTCGTGGCCTTATAGGGCGAGTTGAAGTTGACCGGCAGATAGAAGCCCATGGCGAGGGCCACGCCGATGGCAATGTCGGTGTAGCCGGAGAAATCGGCGTAGACCTGCAAGGAGTAGACGAAGAGCGCCGCGAAATTCTCGAAGCCGCCATACATCGACGGATTGGAGAAGACGCGGTCGGCGAAGTTGACCGCCAGGTAGTCCGCCAGGATAATCTTCTTGGCCAGGCCGTTGACGACCCAGAAGACGGCGATGCCGAACCATCGGCGCGAGAGGACGTAGGGCCTGTAAATTTGGTGCACGAACTCGTTGGCGCGGACGATGGGGCCGGCCACAAGCTGGGGGAAGAAGCTGACGTAGAAGCCGTAGTTGAGGAAGTTGCGCAGGGGGGCTATGCGGCCGCGGAAGATGTCCATCAAGTAGCTGATGCACTGGAACGTGTAGAAAGAGATGCCGACCGGCAGCCATATGACGTCGACACAGAAGCGCCCCTGGCCAAAGACGGCGTTGCCGACCTCGGCCAGGTAGTCGCGGACAACGATGTCGGCCCCGCACACCTGGTTGAGCATGTCGGCCATGAGATAGGCGTACTTGAAGTAGCACAAGACCAAGAGGTTGACCGACACCCCGACGCCGACCCACACGCGCGCCGCCAAGGGGCGCGGCGCACCGGGCTCGACGCCCCGGAGCGACCTGCCGAGGCACAGCCCGACGAGATAGGAGAGCGCCGTGGCGAAGACGAGCAGGAGAGTGAAGTCGCCAGAGGTCTTGTAGTAGAAGAAGATGGAGACCAGGAAGAGGAAAGCGTTGCGGAGCAGGATGCGGCTTCGGCCGATGAGCGCCAGGGCGAGCATGACAAAGGCTAGGAAGGCCCAGAAGTAGAACTGGGTGAAGAGCAGGGGGCTCTTGTCGTCGAAAGCGAAGACGTTGCGCAAGAAAGCGGCAACGACGTCGGCCATGCCGTCGCACGCCGGGGCGGCCGCGCCTGCCGTTTGTGGCACTGTGTCAGAGCAGGTTATCATCTGTGGCTTCTTGGTCGAGATAAAAATGCATGAAAGCGTCGTAGAAGAGGGCGCCGACAACTTTGTAGCCGGCGCGGGTGAAGTGGACATTGTCTCGCCGCGCCAGCCCCGCCTCCCGCCACCGGCCCATGCTGCCAAGCCCGCCCATGACCCCAAAGAGGTCCCACAGGCCGCCCTGCCACTTCTCGGCCATGGCCACGAAAGCGTCGCGCGCCGCCCGGCCGTTGGCGTTGACCACCCTGCGCCGTCGGCGCAGGCGCCTCTTGGTGTCGTTGTTCGAGACGAAGAGGAGGGCGCAATCGGGGTTGACGCGCCGGAAAGACTCGACGAGGCGGTCGTAGTTGTCGCAAAAGACGCCCGGCGAGAAGACGGCGCCCGAGGCGTCGTTGACCCCTATGGCGAAGATGACCAGGTCGGGGCGCAGGAGCCTCATCTGCTCCTCGAAGAGCGAGCACTGGAGGAAGCTGCGGACGGTGGCCCCATTGACGCCAATGGTGTGGAAGACAATGCCGTCGTCGCCACCGAGGGGGACGACGCCGTCGACGAAGAACGTGTCGGCGCCGCATCGGGGCGCCGAGGCCAGGCGAATCTCGAAACGCGAGACGGGGCGCGGCAAGACGAACTCGTAGCCCAAGCTGTCGGCCACGGCGGGAGGCACAAGGGTGTCGCCCAGGCTGACCACGGGCGAGAGGCAGCCGCGCGCCGAGCGGCCGACGACCCTCAGCCGGTCGTGGAGCCACCGGCCCGTGGTGTCGGGGTCGGTGTCGAACCCAATCCACGCGTCGGCATCGGACGAGAAGACCACGATGCCGCCCATGCCGAGCGGGGGGCTGTGGAGCGTCCGCCTAGCGGAACACCGCGAGGCCCCCCACGTCCCGCCGTGGCGCACCCTGTAGCCTGGCGGGTTGTTGGTCCGCGCCACGGCGTAGGGGAAGAGGAACCCGCGCGGCGGGCGCAGCCCCCCGTTGAGCGAGTCGAGGCACTGGCGGAAGACCTCGGTGTGGAGGTCGGCCTGGACGTGCGACCCCCCGATTTGCACAATGCTGACGCGCCCCTTGCCGAGCAGGAGGACGGAGTCCATCTTCGCCACGAGACGGCGCATCTGCGGGGCCACGCCCCCCGGCAGGGCGACGACGTTGGAGTCGGGACTGGCGCACGTGGGGAGGACGGAGCGAAGCAAGGCGGCCGGCGAGGCGTAGAGACTGTCGGGCACCAGCTGCGCCCCGGCCCCGCCGGGGGACAAAGGCAGGGCCAGGGCGGCGAGAAGCCGCAACGAGACAGCGAACCTCATGCCCCCGCCTCCTCGGCGTCGAGCCGCCGGCGCATGAGCATATAGTCGTAGCTGGCCCTTATGGCCCTCCACAAGACGCCCGCAATCTTGTTTGCGCCGCGCATGGTGAAGTGGATATAGTCGGGCCCGGCCAGCGGCGGCGTGTGGCTCACCCACGCCGCCATGGAGTTCCACCCGCCCATGACGGCAAACATGTCCCAATAGGCCACGCCATGCTCGTCGCACGTCGCGGCCAGGGCCTGCGCCAAGGCCGGCAGGAGCGGGTGGGTCTGCAAGTTCCCGTTGACCTTGACGGACATATCGGCGGGGCCGACAAAGATTATCCGCGCGTCGGGGCACAGGCTCTTGACCCTCTCAATCTGCCCCCCGATGGCGGCGGCGTAGCGTGAGACGCCAGCGGAGTCGCCCAGCATGGGGAGGGCGTTCCCCCCGAACTCCATTATTATGAGCCGAGTGTTCATCTCTTTGGCCATGTCGCGGAAGAGGGCCTGGTTCATGCGGCTGAAGAAGAGCCCGTCGGAGCCGCGCAACGGCACATTGGTGACACTGACGCCCCCCGCCCCGCCGACCCCGACGCCGTAGACGTCGCCCGCCCCCGCGAGCGTCATGGAGACCTGGCGGCACTCCGCCACGTCCCACCTCAAAGCCCGCAGACGCCTGGACGGGGGGACAGCCTGGCACAAGCCGCCGACCGTGATGCGCAGCGTGTCTGCCGACGTGCCGACATAGGCCGTCACGCGCCGGAACTTGCGCGCCCGGGCCTGGCGCGCCGCGACGGCGAGCCGCACCTCGCCGCCCCTCAGCTCGGAGAGCTGCGCCGTGGCCCCATAGCGGTCGTGGGCGGCCCTCCGCCCCATAATCCCGGCGGCATAAAACGTCGCCACACTGTCGGAGAGCGTCTGCTCGACGGTAAGCGTGGGGATGGGCTGCCACAGGGGGACGACCCCCGGGCCGGCGCCGCCGAAGAGGGCCTGGAGGCTGTCGCGGACAACGTGCGTGATGCGGTCGCCCTCAATCTGCGAGTCGCCAAAGTGGATGACGCCGACCTCGGCGTCCGCCGCCGAGCGCATGGCCTCGAAGACGGGGAACAGGTAGGCGAAGTCGCCGCCCGGGAAGCGCAACGAAGCCACACCCGCGGCAAAGGCCCGCTCCAGGGCCGCGATGCTGTCGGCAAGAGCCGAAGACACGGAGTCTGCGCCGACGTCGAGAGACGCGGACGCGGCCACGAGGCGGTCGTCGACCGAGAGGTCGTCGCCCGCGGCCGCCTCGACGACGGAGCCCGCACTGGGGAAGTGAACCTTGACGCACCCCACCTCGACGGGATCGTCGGGGGTGAGGACCGCCACACACCACAAGAGGCACAAGACGCCAAAGACAAACGCCACGCCTCGCCACAGGCCGACGCCACCACTGCCGCTCCGCCTCATCTCTCGTTGACCGACATGACCACCGCGCCCTCGGTGGAGTCCACCATCTTGACGACATCGGCCCCGAGCTCGACGCTATGGTTTTGCGACGAGAGGCTGACGTCGATGCGCCGCGAGCGGTCGACAATGTGGAACCTGACGGGCGCCGTGGGCTTGCCCGCGGGGTGCACCGGCCCCATCATGGCGGGCTTGTTGGGCAGGAGGACGTCGGCGAACATCTCGACGAGCGGCGGCGTGAGCCGTTCGAGGTCGAGAGTGAACGTGACGTTGCGGACCGTGCCGTGCTTGAGCACGTCGGCAAGGAAGTCGACCTTGACAATCTTCAAGAACACCCGGTCGTTGTACTGTCCTTTCTCAATCTTGCCGGTGACGAAGACGAAGGAGTTCGGCGTGGCGAAATAGGGCGAGTAGTTGACGTAGTCCTCGCCGAAGAGGGCCAGCTCGCCCACTCCGTCCATGTCCTCGATGGTGGCAATGAGATAGGGCTTGTTCGTTGTCCGCGTCAGGCCCGACTTGACTCCCGTGACGATGCCGGCGCAGGTGAAAGTCTTGCCGACCATCTGCGGGAAGTTGTCGCGCTTGAGCTCGGCAATGGGCATGTTGACGAGATAGCGCATTACGATGCTGTAGGAGGCCAGGGGGTGGGACGAGATGTACATCCCGACGACCTCCTTCTCCTGGTTGAGCCTCTCGAGGTCGCTCCAGGGGTTGAGGACCTCCGGCAGCTCGGGCTTGGCGATGGCGGCGTCAAGCATCCCCCCGAAGAGTGAGTTCTGCCCCGCCGCCTTGTCGTCCTGGTAGCTGGCCCCATATTTGGCGAGAATCTCGCACCCCGACAGGCCGTCTTTGTTCATGGCGAAGAACTGCTCGCGGCGCGTGTCTCCCAGGCTGTCGAAAGCCCCCGCCAGGGCGAGGCTCTCCATGGCCTTGCGGTTGCAAGCCCTCATGTCGACGCGCTCGACGAAATCGAAGACGGAGCGGAAAGGCCCGTTGGCATTCCTCTCGCCCACGATGGCCTCGACAGCGCCGGCCCCGACGCCCTTGACGCCGCCCAGGCCGAAGACGACGGAGCCGTCTTGCGCCACGCCGAAGTCGAGCACCGAGTTGTTGACGTCGGGGCCGTGGACGTTGAGGCCCATGCTCCGGCACTCGTCCATGTATTTGGTGACGGACTTAATCTCTCCCTTGCAGCTTGTCAGCAGGGCCGCCATATATTCGGCGGGATGGTGCGTCTTGAGCCACGCCGTCTGGTATGAGACCCAGGAGTAGCACGTAGCGTGCGACTTGTTGAAAGCGTATGAGGCGAACTTCTCCCAGTCGGCCCAAATCTTCTCGAGCTTGTCCGCGGGGTGGCCGTTGCGCTCGCCCTGGCTGATGAACTTGGGCCTCAGCTCGTTCAGCACCGCTATCTGCTTCTTGCCCATGGCCTTGCGGAGCTTGTCGCTCTCGCCGCGCGTGAAGCCCGCCAGGAGGCGGCTCAGGAGCATCACCTGCTCCTGGTAGACCGTGACGCCGTAGGTGTCCTTGAGGTACTTCTCCATGCACGGCAGGTCGTAGGTGATGGGCTCTCGCCCCTGCTTGCGGTTGATGAACTGCGGGATGTAGTCCATCGGGCCGGGGCGGTAGAGGGCGTTCATGGCGATGAGGTCCTCGAAGACCGTGGGCTGGAGCTCCTTGAGGTACTTCTGCATCCCGGGGCTCTCGAACTGGAAGATGCCCATGGTGCGCCCCTCGGCATAGAGGCGATAGACGGCCGGGTCGTCGATGGGGATGCGCGAGAGGTCCACGTCCTGGCCCGTGCGCGCCTTGATGTTGCGCACGGCGTCTTTCATGATTCGGAGGTTGATGAGGCCCAGGAAGTCCATCTTGATAAGCCCGACGCTCTCGACATAGTGCCCGTCATATTGCGTGGCCTGCATCTTGAATCCCGTCTCCTTGTCCTCGACGACGGTTATGGGGGCGTAGTTCTTGAGGTCGTCCGCGCCGATGATGATGCCGCAGGCGTGGACCCCGGTCTGCCTCACCGTCCCCTCCAGCTCCGAGGCGTGGCGCAAGACCGTGGCCACCTCGGGGTCGGGGCCGTTGAGCGCCTGGCGCAGTTCGGGGACGAACCGGCAGCAGTTGGCCAGGTTGACCTTGGGCGTCTTGCCGGTCTTGGGGTCGACGACGCCGTCGGGGAAGCGGTCGGGGACGAGGCCGACGAGCTTGTAGACCGTCTGCAAGGGCATGCTCTGGGTCCGCGCCACGTCTTTTATGGCCGATTTGGTGGCCATGCCGCCATATGTGATGATGTGCGCCACGGCCGTGTCGCCATACTTGCGCGTCACCCACTCGATGACCCTCTGCCGCCCGTCGTCGGCGAAGTCGGTGTCTATATCGGGCAGCGAGATGCGGTCGGGGTTGAGGAAGCGCTCGAAGAGCAGGTCGTACTTGAGCGGGTCGATGTCGGTGATGCCCAGGCAGTAGGCCACCACCGAGCCGGCCGCGGAGCCGCGCCCGGGGCCCACCCAGACGTCGAGCTCCTCGCGGGCGGCGCGGATGAAGTCCATGACGATGAGGAAGTAGCCGGGGAAGCCCATGGTCTTCATGATGTGCAGCTCAAAGGCAATCTGCTCCTCCTGCGCCTCCGTCAGCTTCTCGCCATAGCGCCTGTGCGCCCCCTCCCAGGCCAGCTTGGCGAGGTAGTCGGCCTCCAGCTTGACGCGGTAGAGCTTGTCGTAGCCGCCGAGCTTCTTGATCTTGCGCTCGGCGTCGTCGGCGCTCATCACGACGTTGCCCTTCTCGTCGCGGGTGAACTCGTCGAAGAGGTCTTTCTCGGAGAGCCGCGCCCGATAGTCCTCCTCGGTGCCGAACTCCGCGGGGATGGGGAACTTGGGCATGATGGGGTCGGAGTCGAGGCATATGGGCTCGACCTTGGCGGCCACCTCCATGGTGTTGTCGAGCGCCTCCGGGATGTCGGCGAAGAGGGCCTCCATCTCGTCGGGCGTCTTGAGCCACTCCTGGCGCGTGTAGAAGAGGCGGTCATTGTCGAAAATGGTCCGCCCCGTCGAGAGGCACACCAGGCGGTCGTGGGCGTCAGCCATGTCCTTGTCGAGGAAGTGGCTGTCGTTGGTGCATATGAGCTTGACGCCGACGCGCCGCGCCAGGTCGACGAGGAATGGGTTGACCTCCTGCTGCCGCTCCCATACGTCTCGCGCCGGGTTGTCGCCCAGGCACGGGTGGCGCTGGAGCTCGAGGTAGTAGTCGTCTCCGAAGACGCCCTTGAACCATCGGACGGAGGCCTCGGCCTCGTCGAGGCGCCGCGACATGATGAGCTGGGGAATCTCGCCGCCCAGGCACGCCGACGTGCAGATGACGCCCTCGTGATACTTCTCCAACAGCGCCTTGTCCACTCGCGGCTTGCCGTAGAATCCGTCAATCCACGAGACGGAGACCATCTTGCACAGGTTGCGGTAGCCCGTCTTGTTCTTGGCCAGGAGGACCAGGTGCCAGCCCCCGCGGTCGAGCTGGCTCTCCCGCCCGGTCTCGGGGTCGCGCGCCTTGAGGCTCTTGTCCTTGTCGGCCAGGCCTCGGCGGGCGCAGTAGGCCTCGACGCCGAAGATGGGCTTGAAGATGCGCCCCCTCAACCCCTCGGCCTTGACCCGGGCCGACTCGCGCTCGGCCTCGGGCAGCGACGCGTCGGCCGCCAGGGCCTCCTGCTCGCGGATGGCGGCGCGGGTCTTGCCGTTGACCTTGGCGGCGTAGTCGTGGAACTCCTTGATGCCGTACATGACGCCATGGTCGGTCAGAGCCACGGAGAACATCCCGTTGGCCATGCACTTGTCCACAATCTCCGGGACCTTGCTCATGCCGTCGAGGACGGAGTAGTGGGAGTGGACGTGCAGGTGGGTGAAGGGTCGCATGGGCGCAAGTTATGGTTGTCTTGACACAGGTTTATCTTCACAAAGATAAACCTATTTTGCCCCCCTCCCGCATTTTTTGTTCGCCCCCGCCGCCTAGCGGAAGCGAGTCCAGAGGACGTCGTGCATGGGGTCGAGCCGGTCGTCGCAGTCCGCCGCCTCGTCATAGAACGCGCCCGGCGCGGAGTTGGCGGAGTCGGCCACGAGCGTGAGCCCCGCCACCGAGTAGGCCCCGACGAAGCCGTAGCCGCCGCTGACGTTTTGGCGCACGTCGAGCGGATACTCATAGCCCTCGTCGTCGACGCTGTCGCTGTAGTCGGCAACGCTGCGGAGGAAGTCGGCCGTGCGGTCGGAGAGCGACAGCACCTGGACGGCCACAGAGTCGAGCAGGCGGGGATGGTAGAACCGGTCGACCGAGATGGCGGCCGGGCCGGAAAAGGGCGGCGTGACGACCTCGTCGGCGTAGAAGAAAATCGACGCGTGGGCCAGGCCGCAACGGTAGCCGACCTGCACGGGGTAGACGCGACGCACACCCCCGCGCACGACATAGGCGGCATGGTAGCCGCCGTAGCGCCCCCCATTGTAGGTGTCGGCCCACACGGAGTCGATGGCGACGGCGGGCGGCACGACGTCGGGCGCCGACTCCGCCTCGCCATATGTCGGGCTAGTGGCGCGCAGGGCGTAGCCGCGCCCCTCCTCAATGCTGAAGTCGGAGGGCAGGAGGTAGAAGCCGTAGCGCGTCTGGAAGTCGGCGGAGTGCCTCCGGCGGTCGTTGCGGCGGAGCGTCGCCACGGGCAGGCCGTCGCGGAGCAGGACGACGGTGGCGTCGGGGACGCTGTCGGACGCCTCGGGGGCCTCGGGGCGCACGCTGTGGCGCACCTCGGCGAAGACGCCATGGCCGGAGGAGACGTAGCCATTGAGGATGAGGCGGTCGCCGGGGTAGTCCAACGAATAGTCCTTATAGGATATGAGCTCGTAGCGGCCCGGGTCGAAATAGCCGCAAGAGGTGGCGACGAGAGCCGCGCACAGCGGGGCGGCAAGCAAGAGACTCTTCATGACGATGACACTATAAACATATGGGGGTCAGAACCAGATGGAGTAGCTGAGCGACGGGAGGATGGTGTAGTCGGAGAGCATCTTGGCGGTGCCGCCCCCGTTGTAGCTGATGTGACTGGGGTTCTTGCGCGCATAGACATTGAAGACATTGAGCGCCCACTGCATACGGACGCCCCGCCGCGTCCCGACGTGCGAGCGCGCCACGTTGAAGTCGAGACGGTGGTAGGCCGGCGCACGGCGGTTGTTGATGTCGGAGAAGGAGTAGTAGCGCACGGGCTGCGCGAAGTCGCCGCGCACGAAGGCCGACGGCATGGTGAACGGCCTGCCGGAGGCCAGGTTGAAAGTCAGACCCATGCGCCAAAGCGGCGCGACGTCCCACAGGCCGACGAGCGTCAGCTGGTGGCGCCGGTCGAAGAGCGACGGGAACCATCGGCCGCCGTTGAGCGAGGCGAAGCGCCTCTCGCTCACGGCCCACGCATAGGCGGCGTTGACGCTCACCCCATGGGCAAAATCTTTGCTGGCCATGAGTTCCAGCCCATAGGCCCGGCCGTCGCCCCCCGTCGTGACGGAGCGGTCGAGGTCGGCGCCCCCATTGTCGAGAACCTTGAGACTGCGGGAGTGGACGAGGCTCCGCATCCACTTGTAATATCCCTCGACGGACAGGTTGACGCTCCGGGCGTCGTCGGCGAAGAAGAGCCCCAAGGCCACCTGGTCGGACTGCTGCGGCGGCAGCCGGCGCGTGGCGGCCACCCACGCCTCGCTCTGCATCCCGCCGACGAGGCCCACAACGGAGTGGTTGAACTGGTTGACGCGGGCATATCCGGCCTTGACCGACAGACGCGGGCCGAAGAGGAGGCGCGACGAGAGGCGCGGCTCCAGGCGCGACCACCTGTCCGCCCCCTGCCAGTAGAGGGTGGCGCGGAGCCCCGCGTCGACGCTGAGCCGGCCGCCGAGGCGGAGCTCGTCGGCGGCGAAGAGGGTGGCCTCGGTGGCGCGCAGGTCCGCGGCGCCCCCCTGCGCGCTGTCGCGCCGCGCGCCGCGGGCGTCCACCTCGAAAATAGACGTCGACGACGGGCTGAAGACATAGCGGCTCAGCTCCACGCCGGCCTTGACGGCGTTCGCCCCCGCGCTGACCTCGACGCGGCTGCTTGCCGAGAAGTCGAGCAGGCCCCCCCTCTGCCGCTGTCCCGAACGCGCCACGCCCTCGACACCCGGCGCGCGCGTCTCGACGTCGCTCCGTGCCGAGGTGCGGTGGTTGGTGAGCGAGACGGCCGTGCGCCAAAAGAGGGCGCTGAAGCTCTTGGCGAACGTGAGCGAAGCGGCGTCGTTGCGCACGGCAATGCGCCCCACCTCGCGCTGCCTGGGCCCGCGGAGGTTGCCCATGGCGTCGCCCCACCGGCTGAAGTCGCTGCCCACAAGGACCGACAGGGCCAGCGACGCCGACGGCGAGACGCGCCACCGCAAGCGGCCATTGACATCGTAGAACGAGTTGGAGACGAAATTGGATGTCAGGGACTGGTAGGTGTCGAGGTCGTCGAGATCGAGCGAGTAGAAGCGTCGGCGGGCAGGGATGTTGAACAGGTCGTCGTAGCCCGCCCTCGCCGCCACGCTGTAGGTGAGCATCCCGTCGCCAATGGGGCCCTCGGACGAGACGGTGCTGGAGAGCATCCCGACGCTGACGCGCCAGTTGCGGGCGTCGGCGTTGCCGTCGCGGCTCAGCACGTTGATGACCGACGCCAGGCGGCCGCCATAGTCGGCAGGGAAGACGCCCTTGTAGACATCGACGTTGCGAACGATGTCGGAGTTGAATAGCGAGACGAGTCCGAACATGTGGCTGGAGTTGTAAATCTTCATGCCGTCGAGCAAGATGAGGTTCTGCCCCCTGTCGCCACCGCGGACAAAGACCTCGGACATCCCGTCGCGCCCGGCGGCGACGCCGGGCAGGAACGTTATGGCCTTCATGACATCGGGTTCGCCGGTGAACGACGGCATGGCGCGGACCATGGCCACCGGCACCGTGTTCTTGCTCATCTGCGTCTGCTCCACCTGCGGAAGCGCGGCGCGGACTGTCACCTCGCCCAGGGCGCGCTCCGCGGGGACGAGCCTCACCACCAGCGACGTGTCCGACAGCGCGACGGACAGGGAGGCCGCCGCGTAGCCCATGCAGGAGACCGTCAGCACCGTTCCCGGCGCCGCCTGGAGGCTGAAATACCCGTAGCTGTTCGTCGTCGTGCCGCGCCCCGTGCGGAGGTCGGCGCAACTGGCGAAAGCCACGCTCTCGCCAGTCTGCGCGTCGACAACGTGTCCGCTCACCGTGGCGGTCTGCCCCGCGGCCCCGGCGCACAAGACGCCCAAAGCCAGGGCCGCGCCGAGGCTTCTCTTCAAGTCCATGGTTGTCTTTTTAGGTTTACGTCAGAAGATACGGAAGCCGAGCCGGGCTGAGACCAAGCGGGCCTTCCAATTGCAGTGGAAATAGTGGGGGTCCTCCCAAAAGGGCGCGAGGTCGCGGCGGACGGCCAGGCCAAGAATCATGCGGCGGTACTCCAGGTTGAGGCCGAAGAGGAGCGAGGGCGTGGCCGTGCGGTAGTGGAACTTGGCGTAGTTGGAATACCTCCTGTGCAAATAGTTGTCGCGCCCGCCGAGCAGGAACGCCGCGCCGATGCCGCCGTAGGGGCGGACGATGTCGCGCAAGAAGCGGTATTCCGCAAGCAGGGGGACGGTCAGGAAGTGGAACTCCAAGTTCGTGCTGAACGCAAGCCTACTCGCATTGACGCTCCAAGGATGCCCATAAGTATGGAAGTAATCGTAGCCGACACCCGAATAGAGGCCGAAGCCGAGAGGCAGCTCATATCCGACGCGGACATCCCCCCCGACAGACAACTTGCCGTCGTAGACATACAGGCCGTGCGAGGGGACGCCGAGTTCCCTCCAAAACTTGACACTGCTGCGCCCAAGGCGGGCGCTGACGTCGAGACGGAGCTGGGCGCCGGCCGTGGTCGCCGCAAAGAGAGCGGCGAGGAACAGAACACTGGCGCCCCTCATTTGCGAGACTCTTTTTCAAACAACTCCTCTGCCCGAACCCTACGCGTCCGACGCTCGTCTCCATCGGCCGTGGCTCCCCCACCGACATAGGTAAAATAGGGTTGCTCGTCCGCAATCTCTATGTTCCGCCCCCTATATCTACCCCGGTAGAGTTCCTTGACGACCTGCGAACTGTAGTGGTTCACGCGGTTGGGTCCCCACACCTGCGAGGCGTAGCAGTGTTCGTCTAGCCCTCCGAACCTGTTTGTGAGGTATGGATGTCGCACTGTGGCTTCGAGTCTGCTAAAATTGATGTCGCAATGGTGTTGCCGCCAGCACCCTAGACACCTCTTCCAACTTTTTGCCTTTTGCTCGATTATATGTCCGCATGCTGAATGGGCGTCTTTCCGACGGCCCAGGGCCTCGCCGAGGCGAAGCTCATAGTCGCCCATGACGTCCTCGGC
>CAYZUH010000004.1:0-184754 GCA_964481855.1 uncultured Marinilabiliaceae bacterium | reverse complement strand
TCCTTGAGGACGGAGTAGAAGCCGCGCAGGATGTCGCGGTTGCGCTCCTCCAAGGGGATCTCGCGCCCCCCGGCCACGACACGCGCACCCGTCCCCAGCACGTCGAGCAACGGCTTGTCATACTCGTCGATAAGCACCACCACGCCGCGCCCATGCTTCTTCCGCGCCGCACCGATAATCTCCGAGAACTGCAGGTCGGGGCTCGTAGCCTTAGTACGAACGCCCAGCTCCTCCTTGCACTGCTCCACGAAGAGCATCAGGCGCTCGTCGAGCTTGTCCGACTGAGTGTAGTCGGCGTTACCCAGGTCGAGGTGCAAGACGACGTGCTCGGCCCATTCCGCCTCCATCCGCTCCATGGCCAGGCCCTCGAAGAGATCCCTGCGCCCGCTGAAATACGCCTCCAGCGTCGAGACGAGGAGGCTCTTGCCAAACCGGCGCGGGCGGCTCAGGAAGTACATCTGCCCATTGCTCGCCAACTTGTGCACAATGGCGGTCTTGTCCACATACGCGTAGCCGTCCTTGCGTATCTTCTCGAATGTCTGTATGCCTACCGGGAATTTCACGTCTGAGTGGTGTTGATGCACCCGCTAAGTTAGCGAAAAGGCTGTTCACTTCGGGCGGCACATTTCGTTCGGTGCAGCACGTAATAGTGATTATTTTCTATATTTTTGCGCCGTCAAATAATCAATCTTCGCGCCTAGTCGGCAGCGTTCGCAACGCGTCGGCGATGGCGTTAATCGTTTTGCAATGGATTTCTTAGTAGACCTGTTCACGGGCAACGGCATAGCCACGTCGCTGTTGTTCATCTGCCTGACAGGTTTTGTCGGGTCAGCCCTCGGCAAACTGAAAATTGCGGGCGTGAAGCTCGGCATTGCCGGCGTCCTCTTCACCGGCATCATCCTGGCCCACTTTGGGGCCCGCGTCAACCCCAACATGCTCCACTTCGCCCAGGAGTTTGGCCTGATTCTCTTCGTCTACGCCATCGGCATAGATGTCGGCCCGCGCTTCTTCAGCTCGTTCCGCAGCGACGGACTGCTGCTCAACGGCCTGGCCGTGGCCATCATCCTCATGGGCTTCGGCATCACGCTGTGCTTCCACTACTTCGGAGGCGTTGACGCCAACGTGGCGGCCGGAATCATGTGCGGCGCCGTAACCAACACGCCGGGCCTGGGCGCCGCCAAGCAGGTCATTGCGGACTATAACGCCGCCAACCCCGGCAGCATGATAGACGACTCAGTCCTCGGCTCCGCCTACGCCATGGCCTACCCGCTCGGCGTGGTCGGCATCCTGCTCACCATGATTGTGATCCGCCTGATCTTCCGAATCAAGATTGACAAGGAGGTCAAGGCCTACAACGACAGCATCAACACCGGCGACCAATTGGAGAGCGTCGTGGTCCGCGTCACCAACGAGAACCTCTTCAACCGCAAGGTCGAGTACATAAGCGACTTCGTTGACAAGGAGTTCACGTTCTCGCGCATCGAGCGCGACGGCGAACTCCTGGCCTGCACCGCCAACACCGAGATTAAGCGCGGCGACATCATCCACGGCGTGGCGAACAGCAGCAACATCGACGACCTGCGCCTCAAGTTTGGCGAGGTGGAGATAGGGCAAAAGCGCGAGGTGGACGGCGACCTGGCCATGCAGCGCTTCATGGTCACGAACCCGCGCATGGCGGGACGAACCATAGGCCAAATCGGCATCTTCCGCCGCTATCCAGCCAACATAACGCGCATCTACCGCACCGGAATGGAGATTATGCCGACCAAGGAGACGACCCTGGAGATTGGCGACGCAGTGCGCGTGGTGGGCAAGCGCGAAGTGATGAAAGAGATAAAGAACGAGCTTGGAGACTCAATCCACGAGTGGTCGCACCCGAACATCATAGCCCTCTTCCTGGGCATAACGCTCGGCCTGCTTGTCGGCTCGATACCGTTCTTCATCCCTGGCCTGCCCGCTCCGGCCAAGCTGGGCCTTGCCGGCGGCCCGCTCCTCATCGCCATCCTGCTCGGTTGGAAGGGTCGGGTTGGCAAATTCTCGTTCTACATGAACACAGCCGCCAACATGATGCTCCGCGAGATGGGCATATGCCTCTTCCTGGGGTGCGTGGGCCTGGGCGCCGGCGGGACGTTTGTCAACACGTTCGTCAGCGGCGGCTACTGGTGGGTGCTCTATGGCGTCGTCGTCACGGTCGTCCCCATCATCACAGTCGGCATCGTCGCCCACTTGCTCAAGGTCAACTACCTCAAAATATGCGGCTTCATTGCCGGCTCGATGACCGACCCCCCGGCATTGGAATTCGCCAACAGCATCAGCCCCGTCCAAGCTCAATCGACGGCCTACGCCACGGTCTATCCGCTGACGATGTTTCTGAGAATTCTTTTGGGGCAAACCCTAATACTTATAACTTTGTAGATTAATTATCCGCACTGCGGCACCACTTCAGCCCTAGGCAAAAACGGGGTTGGAGTGTTGCCCTGTCAAGGAGTTTGGACGTCGCCACACGAGATGGCGGCGGCTCCGCGACGAGCGAGTAACAATGATATTTGATGGGATTGGCATACGACAAGTTCCTGGCGCGCCAGGAGAAGCTGGAGAAGCAGTATAACGACCAGTACTACGCAAAGCAGCACAATCGTGGCAAGCTGACAGCCCGGGAGCGTATACTGATGCTTTTCGACGAGGGTTCGTTCGAGGAGTTCGATGCGTTCGTGCCATCGGCTGGCTCGACGTTCGGCAAGACGAAATCGGCAATGGGCGACGGCGTCATTGCGGGCTACGGCACGATTGGCGGTCGCCAGGTCTACGCCTACTCTCAGGACTTCAACATGATGGGCGGCTCTTTGGGCGCCATCCACGCCCAGAAGATTGTCAAGGCCCACGACATGGCGCTCAAGACGGGATGCCCGGTGATAGGCCTCATCGACTCGGGCGGGGCCAGGATCCAGGAGGGCGTCTCGAGCCTCAACGGCTACGCCAACATATTTCGGCGAAACGTCTTGGCCTCGGGCGTGGTGCCGCAAATTTCCGCGATAATGGGCCCGGCGGCGGGCGGCGCGGTCTACTCCCCCGCCATGACCGACTTCATCTTCATGACCGAGGGGACGAGCTACATGTTCGTCACAGGGCCCGACGTCGTGAAGCAGGTGCTGAACGAGGAGGTCACGACCGACCAGCTGGGCGGCGCCAAAGTCCACAGCTCCAAGTCGGGCGTGGCGCAGTTCGTCTACTCGGACGACGCGAACCTGATTCTCGGCATCAAGAAGCTCCTGACCTACATCCCGTCCAACAACATCGAGAACGCGCCCTACGTCCCCAACGACGACCCGACCGACCGCATAGAGCCGAACCTGCGCGACATTGTGCCGGAAGACCCCGACAAGCCCTACGACGTGCGCGACGTTGTCAAGCTCGTCGTCGACAAGGGCCGCTTCTTCGAGGTGGCGGAGAACTTTGCGCAGAACATCGTGGTGGGCTTCGCTCGCCTGGGCGGCTACACCATCGGCGTCATAGCCAACCAGCCCAAGGTCATGGCCGGCTCGCTCGACATCGACTCCAGCGTCAAAGGCGCTCGCTTCATCAACTTCTGCGACTCGTTCAACATCCCCATCGTGACGTTCGAGGACGTGCCGGGCTTCCTGCCCGGCACCGACCAGGAGCACCTGGGCATAATCCGCAACGGTGCCAAGTTGCTCTACGCCTACACGCGCGCCACGGTGCCGAAGCTGACCGTAATATTGCGCAAGAGCTATGGTGGCGCATATATCGTCATGAACTCCAAGGGGATAGGCGGCGACTTCAGCTTCGCGTGGCCCACGGCCGAGATTGCCGTCATGGGTCCCGACGGGGCAATAGCGGTCCTCTATCGCAAGGAGCTGGCCGAGGCGGCAGACCCCGCGGCCCTGAAGAGGGAGCTCGTGGCCAAATATCGCGAGGAGGTGACGAACCCCTACATAGCCGACGAGAAAGGCTTCGTCGACGAGGTCATCGACCCCGCCTACACGCGCATCAAGCTCTACCGGGCGCTGAAGAGCCTCGACAAGAAGTCGGTAAGCCTGCCCCGGCGCAAACACGGCAACATTCCGCTCTAAGGCCGGCCGAGGCGCAACCCCCGACGGTCTTGCCCGACGAGTGGACAACCAATAGTGTCGTTTCCCGCCCATTGGATGCCGCGCAGCCTCGCCCCCGGGGAGAGCGTGCGCGCCGTCCGGCCACTCCTGCCAACGCGCGAGTGGAGAAGCGGCGATAAAAACCATATCGATGATTAAGTCGTTACTTATTGCAAATCGTGGCGAGATAGCAATCCGCATAGCCCGGACGGCCAAACGCATGGGCATCCGGACGTTCGCCATACGCACCAAAAAGGAGCCCAATGCGGTCTACCTGCAAAAGGTCGACCGGATTCTCGACTTCCCGAACACCGGCAGTTCCATCCCGGAGTTCCTCGACATCGAGAACCTGGTGAAGCTGGCGGTGGACAACAACATCGAGGCCATGCACCCCGGCTACGGCTACTTGTCGGAGAACCCCGACTTTGCCGCCGCCTGCCGCGACGCGGGGATTGTCTTCGTCGGCCCCTCGCCGGAGATAATCCACGCCATGGGCGACAAGATTGTTGCCAAGGAGATAGCGAGCCGGAGCAACGTCCCGATGCTTGGCGGCACCCTGGGCGGGATTCCGACCGCCGAGGCCGCCATAGAGGAGGCGAACCGCCTCGGCTACCCCATCATTATCAAGGCAGCCACGGGTGGTGGCGGACGCGGGATGCGCATCTGCCGCGAGGAGGCCGAAGTCCGCACGAACTACAACCTCTGCACCCACGAGGCGCAGACGGCGTTCAACGACCCGACAGTCTTCATAGAGAAATATCTCGAAAACCCGAAGCACATCGAGGTGCAGATTGTCGCGGACAAGTTCGGGAACGTCGTGCACCTGGGCGAAAGGGAGTGCTCCATCCAACGCAAGCACCAAAAGCTCATAGAGGAGGCCCCGTCGCCAGCCCTCGACGACGCGTTGCGCGAGAAGATCACCTCGGCGGCAGTCCGACTTGCCAAAGAGGCGAAGTATGAGAGCCTGGGCACTGTGGAGTTCCTGCTCGACAAGGGCGGCAACTTCTACTTCATGGAGATGAACACCCGAATCCAGGTCGAGCACCCTGTGACCGAGATGATTACGGGTCTCAACCTCGTCGAGCTCCAACTCCTCATAGCCTCTGGCGAGCGTCTGCCGGTGGAGCAGTCGGACATCAAGCTGAACGGGTGGTCGATAGAGTGCCGCATCAACGCGGAGGACGTCCAGTCGGGCTTCACTCCGAGCATTGGCATCATAAAGAACCTGCGCCTGCCGTCGAACAACCGGATCCGCATCGACTCGGGCGTGCGCGTCGGCACGGAGATAACGCCTTTCTTCGACTCGATGATTGCGAAGCTCATCGTCCACGGCGAGACCCGCGAGGAGGCCATCGAGACGGCGCTCCACTCGTTGGGCCACTTTGTGGTCACGGGCGTCAAGACCACAATCCCGTTCGACAAGGCCGTCCTCCACAACGAGGTGTATCGCAAGGGCGACTTCAACACGTCGTTCATCGAGACCTGCATGGACAGCCTCGTGTGGCACGAAGACCACGAGGAGCTTATAGCCGCCCTGCTCGCCGTCTCGAACTACAACCACGACAGCGACTTCTCAGGCGACACCACTGAGCAACCCGAGGCGAACGTAGACCCCTGGGTTCTGCAAAAACGCATCCGCCACCTCTAAAGAACAGCCAAGAAACCATGGAAAACAACAGCGTAAACATCCAGAACCGCACACTGATAGCGGTTGGCGAGAATGGCGAGCAGAACTACGAGTTCCAGGTGAAGAACCAGTATGAGTTCAGCTCTAAGGGGCGCAAGCTCAAGGTCGAGATGATTGAGGAGGCGGACGGCATCACCCTGCTGAGTTGTGAGGGCGTCCGCTACCCCGTGGAGATTGTCTCGGTGAAGCAGAACACATATGAGGTCGTGGTGAACGGGGTGAGCTACCACTTCACAGTCGAGACCCCATTCTCGCTCAAGCGCCGCCAGATTCTAGCAGCCAACCGGCCCGCGAACGAGAACGAGGAGCTCCGCGCCCCGATGCCGGGCAAGATAATCTCCGTCCATGTCCGCGAGGGGCAGGAGGTGATGGCGGGCGACCCGCTTCTCGTGCTTGAGGCCATGAAGATGCAGAACACACTGAGCGCGACGACGAAGGGCGTCGTGGTGGCAGTGGGCGCGCGCGAAGGTCAGAACGTCAGCAAGGACGACCTGCTCGTCGAGATAAAGAAAGCCTAGAAGCCACACACACATTCTCCATATACACATTCCACCTATGGCAGCCCGGACAAGCATGGACTCGTCCGGGCTGTCGGATGTCTTGGCCAGGCCTCCGGCGGCAACTGACAGCGCCCTGTTGGTTGCCACGTTCAGCGAATGTTGGAGTTTTGCGAGACTCCACCTGTAGCCAAAAGGCGCGGCCAAAGTATCTTCGCGTTCGTCAAGACTTCAGCAAACATACATATGGCAAAGAAAAGCACAGGCGAGGTGCGCGCGTCGGACTCGGCGGCGGCATTCGCCTCCCTCGGCGGAAAAGTCCCCCCCCAGGCACTAGAGTTTGAGGAGGCCGTCCTGGGCGCCATCCTGCTCGACAAAGACGCCATGCAGAACGTGGTCGAGATTCTGCAACCCGAGCACTTCTACACCGAGGCCAACCAGCGCGTCTACAGCGCCATGCTGCGCCTCAACGCCCGCATGGCCCCCATAGACATGCTCACCATGACCGAGGAGCTCAAGAAGTCGGGCGAGCTGGAGGCCGTAGGGGGCCGCGTCTACATAGCCAAACTGACCAGCCGCGTCGGCGCGGCGGTCAACATCGAGTACCACGCGCGGATAATCTTCCAAAAGTACCTCCAACGGTCGCTAATCCACCTGGGCGGCGACATGATTACGAGCGGCTACGACGAGTCGAAAGACGTCGAGGACATCATGGAGGAGGCCGAGAACAACCTCTTCACCCTCTCGCAGGGCAGCATGAAGCGCGACGTCATCCAGATCAGCTCCACCATCGACGAGGCCATAGAGCAGATGAAAGCCGCCGCCAAGCGCGAAGACCAGCTCAGCGGCCTGGCCAGCGGCTTCCACGGCATCGACGAGATAACGCTAGGGTGGCAGCCGGCCACGATGGTGGTCATAGCGGCGCGCCCGGCCATGGGCAAGACGGCGTTCGTCCTATCGATGGCCCGCAAGATGGCCATCGACCACAACACCCCCATAGCCATGTTCTCGCTGGAGATGAGCAACGTCGAGCTCGTGAAGCGCCTCATGACGGCCGAGACGGAGATTACGTCGGAGAAAATCAAGAGCGGGCGCCTGACCGTCGACGAGTGGAACCACTTCAACAGCAGCATAGGCCGACTGCGCAACGCCCCGATATACATCGACGACACCCCGGGCCTCTCCGTCTTCGACCTGCGCTCGAAAGCGCGCGTCTTGAAGAAGAAGCACGACATCAAGTGCATCATCATCGACTACCTGCAGCTCATGACCGCCTCGGCAATGAAGCCCGGCAGCCGCCAGGAGGAGGTCTCGATGATCTCGCGCTCGCTCAAGGGCCTGGCCAAAGAGCTCAACATACCGGTCATAGCCTTGAGCCAGCTCAACCGAAATGTCGAGGGGCGAACGTCGGAGAAGAGCGCAATAGACAGCAAGAGGCCTCAGCTCTCCGACCTGCGCGAGTCGGGCGCCATCGAGCAAGACGCCGACATGGTCTGCTTCATCCACCGCCCGGAATATTATGGCATAAAGGACGACGGTCGGGGCAACTCGCTCGTTGGCATGGCCCAATTCATAATCGCCAAGCACCGCAGCGGACGCGTGGACGACGTGCTTCTGCGCTTCCGCGCCGAGCTTATCCGCTTCGAGGAGCCGAAGGCCGGGACCGCCCTGCTGAGTTCGGATGACGAACCAGCCTCGCCGCAGACGTTCCTGGGGGGTGGAACAAAGTCCTTGATTGACAGCGGGAGCGGAATGAGCTTGGAAAATACAGGGACAGTCTTGAGCCAACTGCCCGGCGACGACCTCCCGAACCTGTCGAACAGCGAGGAAGTCCCGTTCTGACCCCTCATGGGGGCCGCAAAAATGTGCGTGCCATACCTAAAGACGTAAGCGATTCACGTAAATGAACGGCCTTTTGCGCGCCCTTAGGACGCTATGGTGTAATTTAGCGTCGTAGAAAAAAAAACGAACGAATAACCCACACAACACATAGCAGTTATGGCAAACATTGAAGCAGAGGTCAATGAATTCATGACGAAAATCATCGCCAAGAACCCCGGCGAGAGCGAGTTCCATCAGGCCGTCAAGGAGGTCGTCACGTCGCTGATGCCCTACATCGACGAGAACCCGCAATATAAGTCGGCAAAGATTCTTGAGCGCATGGCGGAGCCGGAGCGCACCATCATCTTCCGCGTGCCCTGGATGGACGACAAGGGCAACATCCAGATTAACCGCGGCTTCCGCGTCGAGATGAACAGCGCCATCGGCCCCTACAAGGGCGGTCTGCGCTTCCACCCGACGGTGAACCTCGGCATCTTGAAGTTCCTGGCCTTTGAGCAGGTCTTGAAGAACAGCCTCACGACGTTGCCCATGGGCGGCGGCAAGGGCGGCTCGGACTTCGACCCCAAAGGCAAGTCGGACGCCGAGGTGATGCGCTTCTGCCAGAGCTTCATGACCGAGCTTCAGCGCCACATAGGCCCCGACACGGACGTCCCGGCCGGCGACATAGGCGTTGGCGGACGCGAGATTGGCTTCCTCTTCGGACAGTATAAGCGTCTGCGCAACGAGTTCACCGGCGTCTTGACAGGCAAGGGTCTCGGTTGGGGCGGCTCACTGATTCGCCCCGAGGCTACGGGCTACGGTGTCGTCTACTTCTGCACCGAGATGCTCGCCACCCAAGGCAAGGACTTCAAGGGCAAGACTGTCCTCATCTCCGGTTCGGGCAACGTGGCCCAGTTCGCTTGCGAGAAAGCCAACCAGATGGGCGCGAAGGTCATCACCCTCTCAGACTCGAACGGCTTCATCCTCGACGAGGAGGGCATCGACGCCGAGAAGCTGGCCTACGTCATGGAGCTCAAGAACGTCAAGCGCGGGCGAATCAAGGAATACGTGGCCAAGTATCCCAACGCCAAATATTTCGACGGCGAGCGTCCGTGGGGCGTCAAGGCGGACATCGCATTGCCCTGCGCCACCCAGAACGAGATTGACGAGAACGACGCCAAGAAGCTCGTGGCCAACGGCGTCTACTGCGTCTGCGAGGGCGCAAATATGCCCTCGACAAACGAGGCCGTCAACGTCTTCCAGGAGGCCCGCATCCTCTACTCTCCGGGCAAGGCGTCCAACGCCGGCGGTGTCGCCACGTCGGGCTTGGAGATGACGCAGAACAGCGAGCGCCTGTCGTGGAGCCGCGAGGAGGTCGATGCCAAGCTTCACCAGATTATGGTCGGCATCCACGCCACGTGCGCCACATATGGCAAGCAGAAAGACGGCCATATTGACTACGTCAAGGGCGCAAACATCGGCGGCTTCGTCAAGGTGGCCGACGCCATGATGGCCCAGGGCCTCGTATAGGCCGGCTTTCACAGATTGGCGAGACACAGACTTGTCCCGGGGCGACGGCTCGTCGTTCCGGGACTTTGGCGTGACAACATTTCGGCGCGCCTTTACGTAGACTTAGGGCGAACCATTCGTTTACAGAGAATGAAAAAGTACACACATATCGTCGCGGCGTCGGCACTCGCCATGTCGCTCGTTGCCGTGGGGTGCGACGACGGCGGAAACAAGAAGAAGGAGGATGTGGCCCCCGAAGCCCAGCTGTCGGTGTCGGCAGACACACTGAGGGCGCCGAACAGCGGCGGAACATACACCATCGAGGTAAGCGCCAACGTAGCCGTCGAGGCCAACGCCGCCGACAGTTGGCTGACCGTGAACGTGGGAGACGGCACGCCCACCACCATCAGCGTCGAGGTGGGCAAGTACGTGGCCGACAAGGAGACGCTCACAGGCTTCGGCCCGCGCAGCTCGTCGATAACAATCACGGCGGGCGACAAGAACGCCAGAATAGTCGTGAGACAGTCGGCAGAGGACTTGCTGATGTATGACAACGACACCTACATCAACTCCGTAGGGCAGGCCTGGCATCCCAACTACGAGGGTGGCGAGCTGCTCGTCGGTTTTCAGACCAATGGAGACTACAAGGTGAGCTACCCGTGGTGGATAGTGCCAGGGAGTGTCGAACGGACGCCCGTGCAAGGCAACGAGTTTGTCCATAGCGTCAAAGCCAGGTTCAACGTCCTGATGAACTTCTCTGACAAGCAACGCAACGACAGCATCGTCTTCACCCTCGGCACGGAACGCTTCTCAAGCAAGATTGTGGAAGACGCCACGCAATTCGACTTCAGCGGCGTGAGGCGAACGGCGAACGAGATTGCCCAAAGCATGAAATGGGGATGGAACATGACCGACGCCCATGAGAACCGCGATGCCAATGTCTCGGCACTGACCGAGTGGATGTTGGACTCCTTGACGAGTCTCGGCGTCAACGTCGTGCGGCTCACCTGCCCCTTTGTAGACGACGACGGCGCGCTGAACGAGTTACGTGTCGGCGCCGTGAAAGCCTTGGCGGAGAGCGTGGCGCAAACAGGCCGAAGCACCGACGGCGAGGCTTTCGCCATAGTGTCGATGGACGTTGACGGATGGCTTGCCGACAAGGTGGCGAGAGGCGATACTGCCGCACTGTTCGACACATACGCCCGCACATGGAACCGCATAGCCACCGAACTCATATTGCAGGACGACCATGTCTTGTTCGAGGCATATGACCATCTGTCGGTCAGCGAGCTGGGGGCCGAGGCTCTACCCATCATGAGACGCCTAAACGAGATTTTCGTGCAGACCGTGCGCCGCAACGGTGGCAACAACTACAAACGCAGCCTCGTCATCCCGATAGACGGCGAGAGCGGCGCGACAGTCGAGATGCCCACCAACGACGTCGTGGCAGACCGTCTCCTGGCGTCGTTCAGATTCTTCCGCCCGGCGGACTTCGCATGGTACGACGCCACGAAGTCCCTGTGGGGCGAGCCGTTCAAGTCGGGAGTAGACTGGTCCTCGTCGTACGACGAAGAGGCAGTAAGGCGGCACTTCTCCGACCTCCTCAGCCGCATTCCCAACGGCCTCCCCACCCTCATGTCCGCCTTTGGCACCATATCGCACAGCGAAACGGACAGCCTGACGATAGGCTCCGAGGCCTACTATGCCAACACTGTGGCCAAGTCGGCGCACGACAACGGCGGCATTGTCCCGATTGTATTCGACGACAACAATTTCGAGAGAGGCCACTTCGGCGTGTTCCGCCGCGACCAGGGCAACTTCCTCAGCCGCCGCGAATATGCCGACGCCATCGACAAAGGCTCCCGCGGGGAGCAATATGCAGTCCCGGAGAGCGAGGGACAGTAGAAAAAACAGCAGACGAAGAAAGCGGCCCGGGGCACGACCTCGGGCCGCTTTTGTTTTTGCACTGCGCAAAAAAGGTTAATCAGCATAGATTTGCGCACAAGCTCAGAAGCATAGGGCAAGTCCGCGACATGGAGTTAAAGACGGCATTACGAAAAACTGTGACAACAGCAACCTAGATGCCACTGTGTTCAGTATCCACTTGACGATAAAACACCCTCTCTCGCTTTTCTAACCTTTAGGCAATTCGTTGCCCAATCTTAGCAAAATTTGCCCAACACTTTCACTAATAGTGCCATTGTTGTCAACCACACAGACATCACCAGTTTGCATTAGTTTTTGGTACAACTCAAATCTATATTCAAAATCCGGATTTGTGTTATTCTCCAACCTACAATCAAGAAGTGCTGTTTTTTTTCGACTTACAACAAACTGATGAGAATTTTCGGGTAGAATAGCCTGGAATCTTCGATACCACCGACTTTCCAAAATATCTCCGAAGCGGCATTCGGCGCCCAAATCGACAAGAACGTCATGAACCCAACGGTCGCATATAATATAGTCTGCTTTTAGAGCCATCACCTTGTGGCGCGCCATCAAGTTATCCAAATATGAGCAACAGACATAAACCTTGCAGAACCACCTCCACTTGTACAACCTATGCTCCCAAACCGTACCCATGGCGTTATGCACCTTAACCGAGAGACGGAAAAGCCGCGCCAACGCATTCATGAACTTCACCAAGTAGTGGTTATATCGCATCCATATATACTTAACATCCAATCCCTCTTGCTCTAGACGCTCTTTCAACGCATTTATTATCGCAGTCTTACCACTACCGTCTATTCCGCTAATTATGATGTACCTAGTCATGGCTTAGTGTCAAACAAGTATATCAGACCACACTCTAGCGACCTCAGCCCACTCGGGATGAGACCGCATTAGACGCTGCGCATTATCCGCCTTTGTGGCACGCACCACACCGGCATCGCCCCAAGCCTCGTCGATGGCCCGCGAGAGCCCATCTACAGACTTTTGCGCAACCAGGAGGCCCTCCCCCAAATAATCAGTAGTACCTCCATTGGCAAAAGTAATAACAGGAGTATGACAGGACATAATCTCAAAAAAAGTCAAAGGGATCTCACTTGGAACCACAACAAAAGGCAAGACCATATACCACGCCGCCTCAAAAAACGCCTTTAATTGACAACGCGTCACACTCTCAACAATGACAACGACCCTCTCACGATGACGCATTCTTGCAAGCTCAGCATTGAATCGGCTAAAATCAGACCCGAAATCAGTGCGCATTAGGAAGACCACTAGCAAATCTTCGGACTTCGCCTTGTCTATAGCTCCCAATAGCAACTGTGCTCCACGCGTCGGGGCCGGTGCGCCCGCAAAACAAAGGAAACGCTTCCCGCACAACCCTTGTCGGTTCAGTACCGAAGTATCGCCTGCCAACCTTTCAAATCCGTCCTTTCCGGGCAAAACGGCCCTGACATTTTCACAACCAGCCTCCGCCGCAACAGTTGCAGTCTTAGGGGTCAAACCGATGACACCTTCAAAAGAGGCCTGTCGCAGACGCCACGCCAACAGACGTTTGGGCACTAGCGCCTCCGCAAGATAGGCTCTAGCCAACCTTAGACCGCAGAAATCAGCTAACAACCACGCACTTTGCAAATCATATACGCCCCCTGTAAAATATGCGAACTTTCGGCAGTGAAGCCCTTTTAATGCGCGGAATCCCCTTACAGCGTCTCTCCACTTGGCCTCAATGAACAGCACATCTGCATTCAACCTCGCCAAAAGGTCTCGTAGCAGGTTCATTCCTTTAGCGACCGAACAAACAGAGACAACGCATCGGCCATACTCCACAGGCGCATCGCATCCGTTTACGACCACGACATCGTGCCCCATGTCGTTCAAGCCCTTGGCCACCTCAATAACCGTGCGCCACGGCATCAGGTATTCTCGCGAGGGCATCATGTCCGTCGTATAGAAAACGATTCTCACAACGACAAGCAACAGCTATACGGCGTCAGAAAGAGCCGCAATAATATTACGCTTCATAATCTCTTCCGTAAACTCCCTGCGGAAACGGTCTTGCGCATTCATTCCCAACCTCGCTCGCAAATCATCGTCGCTGATTAGGCGCAAAAGAGCGGAAGCAAGCCCCTCAACATCCTTAGGCTCAACAACCAGAGCCTCAACTCCATCGGAAACAGACTCCTCATTACCGCCAACCCTGGTTGTAACTATAGACAGCCCCCCACGCATGGCCTCCAATATAGAGATTGAATGGTTCTCAAAATACGACGGCAAACAAAACACGTCCCACTTTGACATCCATTCGGAAATATTAGACTGATAGCCGCGAAAGGTCACAATGTCCTGCAACCCTCGATCGGCAACGCATGATTTCAACACGCCCCCCATCGGCCCATCGCCGACAATATCAAGCAGGAAAGGAATTGTTGTGCGTCCTCGCAACAGCCCGACGGCCTCAATAAGGTCGTCTATACCCTTAAACGGGTCCAGGCGAGCAACGACCCCAATGCGGACAGCTTCGCCACATTGCCGTTTGCATACGGAAGCAACTGTCGGTATTCCATTATGAACAACAATTAGCTTCTGCCTCGACACACCAACCCGCAACAATTCTCTTTTTGAATACTCCGAGACGACCACAACCTTTTTCGCCATTACCCGATACAACAAGTGCATAAGCCCATTGAACAAAGGAGGCCTCCACTTTTTACTCGCCGATGGAGCATAATACTCGCCGTGATAGCTACAAACGACCGGAGTTTTCAACCAATAACGCAACTTCAATGCGGCAACCACAATTGGCCCATTGAAACCATGGCAAAAGATAACATCGGGGGTCGTTCGCCGAACTATCTCATTTACACGCTTCATCCAAGAAAAGTCCTTACCACCCGCAATACCGATGTCCACCACTTTCGCAGCATTCAAGAGTCCCTTGTCGTAAGCCCCCCCCCGAGGGTTTATGCATACCGACACAACCTCGACATTCCCGCCGGCATCAGCCAACGACGCATAAGTCAGGAAACAACGTGCAATACCACCCGACCCGAACTTCCACAATATGTTGAGTACTTTCATCCTCCCACAACTCTCCCTGTCGCCAACTCATTCAACTTGCCAACATTGTCAAGACAGGCTGCACTTATGTCGGCACCATAGAACTCCGATAGCCTACGATCTTCACATTTCAAGAAGATGGGGAACTCATCCTTTCTCATCCTCCTGAGAAACCTGACGCTATCCGCCAGATACAAGTCCAAAGGCTGCCTCTCCCTCACGGCAATGAGGCGCTCAGTAAAAACTGCCCAATACACCTTGAATCCGTTCAGAAACCCAGTCTTACCGATTATCCTCATATCAAGATCGCTCTTATTGTGCCAAACACCACGCGACAGACTACCATATATCATACATCCGGTTATCGCGCTGTTTTTTATCATGCGCACCTGCATTCTGCGAAGATAATCAACCGTTGCGTCGTTACCGGGATTGTGTATTGACGGAAAAGTGAAGTCGAGACAAGTCCAAAAATTGAAATTGAAGACCCAATTTAGAGTGTGAGCCACAAGAAACGCCACAAAAACGGCGAGCCAAAAACTGAGGCCGAGCAAATAGAACAGCAACGAAAAGACGGTAGCAAAAGGAACAAACTCCCATACGACCCGCCAAAACATCTCGGTGCTGTCCAAATAGGTGAACCCTTGATGTATCCACTGCTTAGCAGTGACAATCCACTTCACAGAGCCACCCTCGACAGCCTTAATCTTCTTAACCGGCTTGGTATGATTGAACAAATCCATATTCTGACCTCAATACTGTAGTTTATGCCCGCCCAGCATTGCGTTGCTGAACACCCAAAGAGCCGGACACACCTTTCTTTAACTGCTCCGTGCTATAGACAAACAATATGATGCACCCGATGGGAGCGAAAGCGACCAACTGCAGACTGACAAAGCTCACGTTACCGAAAGAGCGCACAAAGGAAAGGACTAAAACAGCCGCCGCAAGATGATACCACAACGGATCCAAGGGCAACAGACCTTTCCGTCTCATGAGCCATAGATACCTTTTTAGGACAAACCACCACATGAGCAACCAGAAGAAAAGGGAGATTATACCCGTGTTGTAAAGAATCTGTATGAAAGAGTTGTGGGCATTCCCGGCAGTCAGCTCGCCATTCCTGTACATTTGGAAATACCCGGTCTCGTAGCCTTGCCCCAAAATCCATCGTTCGGGGTGCTGCAGAACGTATTGCCACATCTGCAACCTGCCGCTTGACAAATTATTGGCCGTATCTTCCTCCAAAGTCTCCTCTGTCTGCTTCTTCTCGAAGAACGAGACCATCCCATCCAAAATCTTTTCGCCATTGAACAGGCACAAAGCAACCACAAACACAGCAAAAGCAAGACGGAACTTTGCATGGTAAGCCTTATAGAACCAAACTAAAAACGCACAAACAAAGGCAATCATACTAGTCCGGGAGCTTGTCAAGTACATCACATATGCGCACACCACAGAGGCTGAGAAAATGGCGCAGACCTTAAGACGCCCGGCACCACGACGAAACTCTATTGTTGCGAAAGCCAAACAGAACAAAGCTCCATAGCCGCATATGCTTCCTAGCCCATTGGCGTGTATCGGCGGGTACTTGCACACTAAAAAAGTGACATACGAGGCAGCCCCCGTGTCTTCCGCTACCACCGTTGGATCGGCATAATAGCCAAAGAGGGCGACTGCCGACTGAACAACGTTGTAAAAAAGGAAAACATGAAACAAAGACCAAGCTCCAACCACGCTAAAATGCCGAACGCCCTCGTTCACAAAAACGAAAAGCAAGAACAGCTCCAAGAGTTTAACTGAGCCCTGAGCAATATCGGGCGAAAACAGGAGAGAGAATGCGCAACAAAAAAAATATGCGCCGATAGCCTTTACAATATTGTCTTTAACAGGTCGAACGCCATTCCTTACGACTAGGAAACACATGATGAGAAGAGAGACAACACGCCCCAACTTACTGCCCACTCCCAAGAAAGACATGGACAGCATCCCCAACAGGTAAAAGAAAAAGCACAAAAAGACCCAATTGCCGCTAAGCGCACGCCAAAGAACTCTCAAGATATGAAGCTCGGCCCCCTCCCCGCCTTATGCCGCACCACCACGTCCACAACTAAACCCCACGTTTTGCCATCTCCACATACTTGTATCTCTGCGCATATATGGGGAAAAATCGCACCGGGAAACGCACCGCAAACAGCAACCAATCAACCGTTCGAGCGTCGCACAAGGAGCGCACCGCGGCTTTGAGAGGATTGCGCAACCACTCTCTATGTCCAATGAACTCATAGAAGCTATTGCATTTCAACACATTCCCAAAGATGCACAAGGCTACGCGGCAGTCAGAATGTTTGTGAGAGACGCTAAGGGGGCTGTACGTGTACACATACAACACGTCGTCGATTATCTCGAATCGCTTTGCGAAATATGACGCCAAAAAGGAGAACATAATGTCGTTCCCCTTTATGACCTCCTCGAAACAAATATCAAACTGGCGTATGAAAGCACGCCTAAACATCTTAAACCAAGGAGCCCGATAACGATACCTCACGCCATCCCCACACGTACCATCTTTTACATAGTTCATGACATACTCATTGAGGGAATCTGTCAAACCGACGCTACTCAAGTTCTCCGAATCGACAGATTTAGCATTGAAATAGAGGACATCCAAGCTCTGCGCCGCATACCTATCTAAAACATCCAAAAAACCATCAACGTAAAAGTCGTCAGCGTCTGCAAACAGCAACCATTTGCCGACGGCGGCCTCCATACCCCGGTTCCTCGCATCCCCAGCCCCTCGGCATCTGTCAGACAAAAGAACTACAACATTGGGGAAATCACTTTTAAGACGACGCCAGTCAATGGGGATATCACTACAATCATCCGACACAATGACTTGCACATCATCCCGACGGGGGATAGAACCCAAACAGCGGCGCAGTGTGGCCTCTGAGTTTCGGTGCGGAATGACAATGCTATATTTGACTTTTTCCATAAAAATCACCTAGCGAACACTACATCCCACATCTTCGCAACCTGTCCCTTTATATATGGAACAACAGCCGACAACTTTTTACGCACTCCCGTGTTGACGCCTACATCCAGCATTTCCGCAACTCTTTCCGCAATCTTGCCATCGTCGTCCAGCCCCAACACGCAATCTGCCTGTCCATAATCAGCGAAAAGCTCCTGATATTTGTGGCTCCAACTAGTAGCAAGACAGGGGACACCACAATTCAGGGCTGAAGCCACACCGTGGAATCGCGAGGATATGCACAGATACGCAGTAGAGATAAGACCCTTCACCTCCAATGCATTGAGGCCAGAAACCATCTGAACATCATGCGGCAACATGGACTTCATCCTTCTCATGAGCGCCTCGTCGCGTCCGCCCTCATGATTGAGCATATAGACGCGCCTACCCTTAGCCTGCGACGCTTGAATCAGCCCCGACAAGATGTCAACATACCGCTCAAAGTCGAGAACTCCCTTGTTTATCATCTGCGAATTGGGAATGACGCACACGGCATTGCGCAGGTGCGAATACTCCGCGGGAACAACGCCCTCCACGAGCGATGTGAAATCTGGCGCAAGGCGCACGTCACAACTGCCGAATCCAACACCCTGGACATAAGCCAAAGACTGCCTGTCGCGAGCGAAAACCAGATCAGAGTTCATGAGTACGACCCGCATCAGCCGTTGCGAAAAAGGCTGTTCAAATGGGCCGAACGCCTGCGGCAGAAAAACGACCCTGGTGCCTTGCCTACGGTAACCACTAAGAAGCTCCTCCCAAAGGAGGGCGGAGTTGACTGTGTTATGGAACTGGTCGGAAAAAGCAAAACCACTGGCATCAAAAAAGTAGTCAGCCTTGCCGATGGTGTGCGTGTCGGAGAGCAGGCGACCAGAGACTCCGAGCCTACGCAAAACCTTGTCGACCTTGTGGCGCATGGCAAAAAGTTTCAGCCGTGCAAAAGGCTTGTCGCGCAACAACAAAGGTGTATGCACATAGGAGAGACCCTGACGCACGGAGCCGACCGGCATAAAGACCTCCGCCCCGGGAACTCTCCGCTCGAGTTCCCTCAGAATGGCATAGAGCATCAGCTCCGCACCCTTGTTGTTTGTCTCGACCCCCGACAGGACGACCCTAACCTTTCCGTCCACGAACACATCTTATTAACAAACGCCACATGCGTCCCAACATACTCCGCTTTCTTGCCGCCACCCTCCCGTAGGCCTCGATGGCCTCCTCGGCTTTCGCCAACATCGAGCAACAGTCCGCCCTCTCCAAATCCACGAAGTCCAAAAGCGTCCGCTCCGCCCTGTCTTTGCCAAGTTTCGACGCCAGACCAGAAACCCTTAGCAGATGCGAATTTACAAAATTCGGGAGGACGGCGAACCCCTCGGAATAATCTGCGACACGAATGCGGCGTGAGTCTACGTTCTGAGACTGAAAGAGCAACTCATCGACACTACGAACATTCAACTCGACATAGCCACACTCGCTCATGTTTCTCAACAAATTTTCGCCTCGCTCATTGCGAACCACAACAAGAGAAGCTCCTTTGGTATGGTCTATGCCTCTGCCCGATAGGCCCCAAGGATCACCAAAAGCGATGTCGGCAAAACTTGCCAACTTGTCTGGACACACGAAACAACGAGGCGGGGTGAACATATCTTTCAGACCCAGCCTACAGTCCCTTGAAAGTATTTTCTCCTCGCCATCGCTACTAATGGCGACCAACGGAGCGGACTTGTAGTTAAAAGACCGGCTTTTAGGGTCAAACTTTCGCCTCCATCTTATCTTGAACATTTCCAAATTAGAGCGTTGCTTTATAACTTTTTGTATGCCCGAACACTCTGTGCGGTCACAAATGAGGCCAAAACGATAGGTAATATTACTGTATCGCTTAGCGAAACGCGACAGTGCCCACAGACCTTGCAAATGGCAAGGTAGACCGACAATTGCCACCGACTTAAACCGGCGCACCTCGCTCAATGCGGCCAAAAGCGAAACAGGCGTGTAGCAAGAACCTTGCGTGGCCCCCAACTGCTCGACAGACGTCACCACGCAGGGCGAGACCTTGGGCGTAGCCCCAAAGTCCATCCGGCAGAGCAAAGCCGCATCAATCAACCCCTTGTCGAACAAGTAGCGCACGCACGCCGTGGCGAGCCCCCCGCTTTGGGCGTTTCTGAAAATGGCGTCGTCTAGACTTCTACCGACATACACATTGCGAATCTCCCCAACGAACTTGTCTGCGAACGCCTCATGAACCCCACACAAGTCGAGCGACGGACAAACCTTCTGGCAAATCCCACAATCAGTACACCTGTCATTCACCTGCGCATATAGCCTCCCGACATTGCTCCACCTGAAGTCAATCGCCCCGTGCGGGCAGGCCGCAAAACAGGCTCCACAATTGCAACACAGATACGAATCTGAGACACCTTGAATGTTCTTAGCCATCATCTTTTTAAGACACGCTCTCGCACACATTTAACCACATAGGCCCTCTCTACGCTCTCCATGCCTAGAAACCAAACGCTCACGCAGGTGACGCCGGCCGTCACCGCCAACAGAGGCAACAGCATATGCCCACCCGTAAAGAATTGAGCCAACCAGGCCGCCATTCCAAGCGAGAGAACCGACACCAACGAGCAAGGCACAAGCACAGATCTTAGAAACGCACGCCAGTCGAAGCTCAAAAGCTTAGCATTGAAGTAGAGCCTCTCGCACAGGCAGACGAACTCCAAGAGTATATTAACCCACACCCCCACTATTGCGACCTCATAGCCGAGCAAAAAGCAGTACGTTAGCGGGATAGCCAAAAGCTTAGTTCCCCCGACCCAAATCTCGTACCATTTTATGTCACCTTTGGAGAGGATGGAGTGGATGAGCATTTTTGAAAGCGAATCCAACAACAGGTACAGCATCGTCCATCGGACAAAAAGAACAGCGAGCTCCGGCACATCGACAAGCCAAAGTTGCAAAAGCCCCGGCGCACAGACAATCACAGGAACGGCGACTACGAGCATAAGCAGGAAACAATACCTAGAACCCTTGTTTATCAACGAAAAAGCCCTAGCATAATCGCCCCGCGCAATTGACATTGTGAGTTGAGGCTTCAACGCAGTAGTAAAATTACCCACAAGCTGCATGACAGCTCCCTGCACTTGATTGCTTATGCCCTTTGCAGCATTTACCACGACACCGAAGAAGACGTTGAGCAGGATGTCAACCCCCTGATTGCGCAACACGAGAGAACCGTTGCCAAGCAGATTCCATCCTGCGAAACAAAACATCTCATTAAAGACTGCCCTGTCAACCTTTCGGGGAACATTCCTGACTTCGGAAAAAGACCTCATAGCATAGAGAGAAGAGACAAACCTCAAAACTAGAGCCACAGCAAACTGAGCTGCCGCGAAACCCAACAGCTTATCGCACGGCAGGACATAGAGCAACAAGACAAAAGACAGCTTCAAAACGCCCTCAAGTACACTTATGAGGGCGAAAACACCCATCTTTTCGTGAGCGACTATGACAGCATTGTATGGGACAGATATGACACCAACGAAAAACGTGGCGATGCTGAACTGCAGAACCAACCTTGCCACGTCATGCCTTTGGGCTGGCACATTGAGTTCGTTCTCGAGAAACCACACACCCAAAACCTCAAGCACAACCACGACAACCACGCCCAAGAGCAGATGAGACCAAAGGGACGTGGCAAACACCCGCCTCAATTCCGCCTCGTCACCCCGCCCCATGGCGACAGACACAAAACGCTGCGACGCGGACGACAACGTTGCGCTCAGCATCGAAAACATCACCACAACGCCACCCACGACCTGAAACACACCATAATCCTCCTGCCCCAACAATCGCAACACGAGCCTTGTGGTATAGAGCCCGACTAGCAAAAGAAACAGGGACCGGACGTACAGATATATGGTGTTTTTTGCAATCCTCTTGTTGTCGCCCAAAAGCCTCAAAAATAACAAGCCGAAAAACCGAAAGGCGCACCGCCCAAACGGCATTCCGCCGACATTGGCCGACGCCCCTCTCCTACACCCGTACTCTAATTCTCGGCCACAAATATAACGATATTAGCAACGTGACAACCACACACACCACGACGTAAAGATATGGATGGAGCGACAAGAAGCTACTTCCCAACACATTAGCAAATAGAATCATTGGAATACGCTGGTAGATATAGAGCGGGAACAGATTCTCTCCCAACCAGCATATCACTCTATTGCCCAACCTAAATCGCATAGTGACGACAACAACAGAGAACGCAAAAGCAACCGAAGCCAAATTGTGGACTATACCGCGGTAGTTTATTCCCAAAGCGATAGAGGCGTAGAGCAAACAGAAACAGGCAAGACACAGCGCAAGCGACCTGAACCAATGCGCAGACACAGCCTCCTCTATCCGCGCTTTATGAAAAGCGAACACCGCACCCGCCGGAAAGCACAAAAGCGTGTCGAACCACCACGCATACTTAGAGAACTGCGACAACAGAAACCACAAAAGCACCGAGAGCGAAATCAACAGGCCCAAGACACCATTTCGAGACCTGCCGAACGAAAAAGCCAGAAACGCGGCAAAGTAAAGGAGGACAATAACCAGGATGTACCAATTGCTGTTGCCTACACTAGTTACAGCAATGAACGACAACGCAACGGTCGACATATCGTACTGTATCCCAAGACACCAATCGAGAGCGAGGAAAAGCAACACAGCAACGTCAAAATTCAGCACAGTCGCACCGATACGGCTCTTTGGCATAGTTTTTGCATACCCCCCCCCTAATCAAATACTGGGTGGCTACGCCGTAGCCAGAATAGAATAGAAAGCATGCGACAATAAGCTGCCCAAGCAGATTGTCAACCAAGAGGAACAGCGAGTCTCCGAAACCGGCGAAGTCATAACCAGCTTTCGACAAATACCCAGTCTTTATGTGCCTCAAGAACACGCAACATATGAAAAAGCCATTTACGGCGTGCGTCTGCGCTCTCCCCATGTAATCGGGATATATTTGCCGCCCACTGTAAGATGCGCCCCAAAGGAGCAAAACCAGAGGGACTAAGTATAGTAAAACCATTACGACTCGCCAAATTGTAATACGAAACCTCGTCTGCGCAAAAGTAATGAAAAATGTGCAAATTGCAGACAAAACTATCTAGGCGCAAAATCAACTCTCCGACACAGTACGCCGCCCTCCCCCGCACAATTCTCACTGATTTTTTTCGTCCCCCGCGCCAAGGGATTGCCTGACGGGGACTAAGCGCAAGGGCTTCGCCACCTCGCGGCGCCCGGAGCTGTCCGCACTTTGGGGAGAGGCGGCCAAGTCCGCAAAGACACTGCGGATGGGCCGGGGTGGCAAAATGTCCGCTGTGCGCAGGCTGTCGAGAGGCACGAACCGCCAAGGGAAACGGGCGACGCACAAGGTGTCGGCCTGCGGCGCCGGTTGCCGCACAGCGTGTTGCGCCACGGCACAACACGCCGCAAATGCGCAATAGGCAGAGAGGGGGAGAACTAGCAACTTCTTCATTTCATCGGTTCTAAAAAGAGAGCGGATGCCGCCATTGTGGACGACATCCGCTTACTCAATCAGCTTCTTATCTTACGGATTCCGTCATTTGACGGTCAGCTTTTGCGTCCACTTGCCACAACGTACAATAAATATGCCCTTTTGCGACAATCGGACTTCGCCGGCCGTGGTCTCGACCACTTTGACGCCCGCCAAGTTGTAGAGCGTCTTCGTCTCGCCCTCTCCACCGACAAACCTCACGACCGAGCCGTCGACGGCAACCCCGAACGGCACAATGTCCGCCTGCTCGAGAGCCGTCGTGCCAAACTTCAGCACAATCTTGGCGCCACCGACATACTCGAAAGACGTCAGCGTGTCAGACTGGACAGGAACGACGCTCCCACCCATTGTTATGCTCAGCGGACGCTTGGAGTGGCGCAGGGTGACGACGCTACCACCATTGGCGAAGAGCGGGGCGCTGGTCAGCGCACTGTCGCCCTGCAACTCGATGTCCACCTTGTAGAGCGCCGTGCGCTTGTTCTTGGCCGAGACGGGGACGCGGTCGCCCTGCGTCCATGCGCCGGTGTACTCTCCAGTGAATCCCTCGCCAGAGAAGTTGAGCCAATATGCCACAAGGCCGTTGCCAAACTCCTCGTCGCTGAAGAGGCAATGCTCCTGCTTGAAACGCAGGCTGTTGAGGTCGACATCAAACATGAGCGACTTTGTTCCATCAACCTTGCGCATTGCCACCTTGTTCTTCCCCTGCGGCCTGTTCCGCCCCGTACACAGGTTCTGCTTTATGGGGATGAACCTCTTGTTCGAGCCGGGGGTCTGCGGGTCGTCGAGGAATATGTAGCCCGACATTCCCAATCCACTGTCTTCGCCTACAAGCACGATGACAATGGTGGTGTCGCCCAAAGCGCTCAGATTCCGGTCGTCGACGACAACGCACCCGCTCACGCCGACATTGTTCATGCGGCCATTGTTGAGTCCAACGAGCAAGTGGACATAAATCGTGTCGTTGCTACGCAGGTAGTTGGGGTTGGTCGGATCCACATAGAAAAGCGTATTGTTGAGCACCAGGCCATTGACGTTTCCGTCGGCATCGAGGGTGTCGATGACACCACCCGTCTGGAAAGCGAGATTGTCAACATTCGAGCCGTTCAAAGTGCCATTGAACCTCGGTATGGACGGCAGACTGTCCAAGACCTCGTGCACATTGCCAGCCGTGAGGGTGTCAAGTTGAGGATAGAAAGGCGAATAGGCCACGTCGGACAAGAAAGTGATGAGGGCATCGCGGTAGAAACCGGTATTGGCGTCGCCAACAACCTCGAAGAAGCCCTTTAGGCTGGAGGAGTCGCTGACAGCGACGAGAATATTCCTGGTATTCTTGTCGGCATCGACATCGACGACACGCTCAATCATGCTCGGGACGGGATAGCGGAACCCGCCATACTCCATCGAGCGCTGAGCCCCGACATTGAAAGTCCACTTCGCGGGGTCGTCGAAGAGATAGAGATTGGCGTCGACAGCCCACCAACCGTAGAGGGTGTCGCTGACCTCCACCTCCAAATCTGTCATGCCGCCACCGTTCCATGAGTCTTTGAGGCTATGTTTCTGCATCACCTCCATGTTCAGCGACGACCTGGATTCAAAACTCAGGTTGACCCCCTCGGGCTCGCTCTCCGCCATCCCCGGCGCGCACAAGACGGTCGAGGGGGCGTCGCCGGTGTTGCCGCCCACGAGATAGCCCGCGCCAAGGGCGACATTGGCTTGCGACGCTGTGTCGCTCACGAATTGCATGACCGTGCCATAGAGCGAGATGAGCCACGACCTCTCCTGCCCGCCAACGACATTGCCGACGTAGCAGTCTTTGACAACACCGCTGTTATGACCCGCAACACCCGCAATATGGAACGAGCTGAGCGTGCCTCCACCCACCATTATGGTGTCGCCCTCGTTCTCCATGCCATCGATGGAGGCCGAGACGTGCGTGGAGGTTATGGCGCCGCTGTTGCGCCCTACCAGGCCACCAATGGCCACTTTGCCGACACTGGCCGAGTCCTCCGCCCACACGCTGGCGTTCATGACGTCTTCCAGGCCTACATACAAACTGACGTTGGCAAGCACGCCGTCGACCGAGCCGGCGTTGACGCAAGCAAGCATGCCAAACGTCGGAGCGTTGACTGTGACCAAATTGCCATAGATTGCCAAATTGCGCACAGAACCCGTCTCTCCAATGTTCTCGACAAGCGGGCGGGAGACGTTGTCGATCTTGTGCTTGCCGCCATTGAGAGTGCCGTCGAGCTGCACGATTGTCTGCTGATTGTCGCTCATGGCGAAGTCTCGCGCAATCTCGATACCATCTATGGCGACGCCATCGGCAATGGCATGGCAAGTGGCATCCCACTGCGCCGAGTCGCGGACAATCGAGACACCGTCAACTATGTTTAGGCTCTTGGCGTAGTCGAACTCAACGCCCTGCCCCATGGTCGGGATTGGCGAGCGGCGGCTGTAGCCGGAATTTTGCGCCCTGGCGTAGTCGGAGACGTTGAACGTCCACTTCGCGGCGTCGTCTCCGAAGAGCGTCTTGAGGTCGGCGGCAATGGGCCACTCGCGCCCAATCTCTTGCATGACGGCGGCGTCGTCGGCCCACTCCAAAGGCGCGACAATCTTGGCTGTTGCCTCATCGTCGCCGTTGACAATGAATTTCTCCAACGAGACACCGGCCTTATATCGGTAGTTGCCCGAAGTCGAGAATGTACCCTTGGAGCAATATATGTTGGTCAGCGTGCCATAGTCGATGCCAACGGCAAGACCGATGGCGTTTTGAATCGTTTCGCCAAAAAATGTAGTGTCGGCCACGTATACCTCAGCCCCATATAAAGAAGAGACTGCGAAACCAAGCCCCTGCCCAACCACAGTGCCGCCGTATTCCGAAACATCATCGACCACAACATCGAGCACGCAGTTCTTCATCGTGTCGGAGTTCCGCCCGGCGAGACCACCGACGTAGACCCACCAGGGACAAACCGTGCCTCTGGCATCGCACCGCAAGGATACTCGCGCATTTGAATAAGCGTTGCTTATCGTGCCGTAGTTCGCACCGACAATGCCTCCAAGCACGACTTCACTTTCTTTGGAGTCGATATTAGCGAAAGACTCGACGAACGCCGAAGAGAGGGAGCCCATGACGCACACGGACTCAATCGTTCCAAAATTCTCTCTAGCCAACAAGCCATCGACTGGCTCGGTTACGGAGCTTGCCTCGCCCCGGACACGCAGGTTTCGCACCGTGGAATTATAACCGACGGCATCAAAGAGCGCAGCCGACGACGCGGCCTCGAACGAGACCGTATGGCCATTACCCTCCAAGGTGGGGCCGTCTCCCCCAAAGGTGACATCGCTGAAATTGCGCACAGGGAAAAGCCGCGCGTTCAAAGTGCCATCGATGTCGGCAGTCAGGTTGACGGTCTTGACGATACCGTGCTCCAAGGCGTCGGAGAGGTGATTCCACTGCTCGCGGTTGCCCACGTTCACCACCCCATCGGCCACAGCCAAGCCGCCGAACGACGGCTCAGCCCCCATGAGAGGCTCGGGCGCACGATAGTTGATGGACACGTGGCTGGCGGTATCCATGTTATAGAACGAGTAGTCGAAGCCCCAAGCGGAGTTGTCGGCAAACTGCAAATCGTTCCACGAAGGCACACGGGAGTCAAGCTCCGTCAACATCTCCATCTCGTCTTCGACCTCAGAGGCATAAAGAACAATTCCCTCCCTGTCGTTCATGACACTCACCGTAGGCACACCCACATAAGCGACTTTGCTTTCTCGCAGCAAAGCGTCAAAAGTCCCTTGGGGACAATAGAGCCTGGAGACAGTCCCCCCACCGTCCATTGCAACGCAAAGGGCATAGCGGCAGATGGGCTTTTCTGTCGTGGTAGTGTCTCTGATAGTCAAGACGAAATTGCTGCCAGAGAAGACGTCGCCACGCATGGCGTTGCCGTTGGCCATGGCCGCATTGAAGAAGCAGTCCGTCATGCTTCCGGCGTTGTATCCCACCATGCAGCTTATGAAGACGCCATCCGAGGGATATATGTATCCGTCGGTCTCGGTGTCTGACGGGCTTTCCATATATATGCCCGTGTTGAAATGGCATCGGGAAATCTCGCCATAGTTCTCGCCGACAACGCCGCCCATCGCCACCCTGCGCTTGTTGGGGTCCAGGCCGTAGCACGCGGCTTTCAGGTCCACTTGCAATGTGCCGCGGACGTAGCAGTCTGTAATCTTGCCATAGTTGACTCCGGCCACGATTCCGCCGACGCTACGCAGTGCCGCCACGACGCCCACGTTCGATTTTGAAATGGAGGAAATGCGCAGGTTGGCCACGCTGCCCGCCACCCCGATTGAGTCGAAAAGCTGGTATCCTAGCTTCTCAAACGCCACCATATGCCCCTTACCGTCGAGCGGCAGGTTGAGATTGATTCCCAGCGACTCCGACACGACAATGGTGTCGGCGTCGATCTCGATGGAGGTGACGTCGGCGAACTCCTGCGACCCCAACTCGGCCAACTTGGCCCAACCGTCGGCATTGAGGACGTGAAAGACACCGCCAGAGACAGAATATCCATCACCTACGGCGTCCGCCTCGATGGCTTTCGTAGCCACCACCTGTGGCGAACGCTCAAAGGCGCCCCTCTCAAACACACCCATGGGGCCGCCGCTCGCGGCGCGCCCGACGATTGCCAACGCCGCCGCTGACAGAAATAAAGCGAAAGAGGATAGTTTCTTTTTCATAGTAAGCCGTGGTATTTCTTGATAATATCTTCGCAGGCTTATACGGCGGAATGCACTTTTGGTTTTTTGCGGCGAAAAAAGAGGGGGCGCACGCACTGTGCCCCCCCGATAGCTATTTGCCGTTGAAAGAGAAAGTCTCGTAGTTGGGGAGCGTCCCCCAAAAGACGTCTTGCTTGTAGGCCCCAAGGAACTCCTCGTCGACATGGACTACGAGCGTCTTCAAATCGACACCGTAGAGAGGCGACTCAATCAACTCGGGCGGCTTGACAGCAGGGACAACCAAATTCGCCAACGCCCGGCAACCGTTGAAGAGGCGCGGGGGGAATGTCTGGACGTTCTCGTTGAGGGTCACGGCAGAGAGCGAGGTGCAATTCTCAAAGACCCCGCGGCCGACATAGTGGAGGTCGGCCGGCAAGACGACCTCCTGCAACGCCGAGCAACCCTGGAATGCATAGCTCCCGATGGAGTCTAGCTCCTCGTTGAGTTCTATGGTCCTGAGGCTGGTGCAGTTGGCAAAGGCAAAAGGGTCGATGGCCACGGCCTGGTCCGGCAGGGAGACGCTGGCCAACGAGGAACAGGCAGAGAAAGAGTACTGCCCCACCCTGTCGAGCCCGGGCGGGAGCTGGACTTTCTTCAACGAGGCACACTTGAAAAACGCATAGGGCGCAATGAGCGTCACCGACTCGGGCAACGACAGCGCACGCAGCGCGACGCACTCGGAGAAAGCCCCGCGGCAGATGCTGTCGAGAGACTCCGGCAACAGAACAGTCTCCAACTTGCCACACTTGTGGAACGCCCCGACGCCTATGGTCCGCACGGAGGCCGGCAACTTGACAGTACGCAACGACGCATTGGAGGCAAAGGCCTTGACGCCAATCTCCTCCACGCCGTCGGGGACAACGTAAGTCTCGTCCTTGCGCCCCTGGGGGTAGGACAAGAGCGTCTTGCGGTCGACAGAGAATTGGACTCCGTCGACAATTGCATAGGCCTCGCCTGTCGCGGTGATGTATATCTCGGAGATGTTTGGGCAGTTGGCGAAAACGTGCATCCCAAACTTCTCGAAAGGCTCGTAGATCGTAATCTTCGCAAGAGCCTTGCAATCGGAGAACGCGCCATTTCCCACGCTGTCAACACCTTGCGGGAAGACGACCTCCGTCAGATTCTTGGCGGCTAAAAAGGCACCCTGCGACACCTGCCTCACACCGTCGGGAATAGTATAGGTGTCGCCCACCCGCATGGAGGGATAGAGCATCAGCCTAGACCTGTCCTTAGTCATGAGCACCCCACCCGGCGCATCGTAGTAGGCATTGCCGGCAGCCACACTCAGGGTCTCCAACGAGGGGCAGTCGGAGAATGCGGAGCCGTCGACATACGCCACCGAGGCGGGGATTGAGACCGACGCCAAGCTCCTGCACCCCGCAAAGGCAAGCGCCCCCACCGAGGTTACGCCCGCCGGGAGCGACGCGTCTGTTATCCCCGAGCAACCTTGGAAACACCCTGGCGGGATCTTACGCACCTTGCTTGGTATGGGCAACGACGCGAGCGACGCGCATCGAAAAAAGGCGTAGTCGCCAAAACGGTCGACAAAAGAGGAGAACGAGAGGCTCCCCAACTTGGAGCAACCATAGAAAGCCCGCCTGCCGACGCGGTTGACGTAGCGCGGGATGTTGATTGTCTCCAAATTGTAGAACAGGGCGAAAGCGTTGGCCCCGATGCTCGTGACGCTATCGGAGAGGACGACCGCCCTCACATCTTTGGCAAAGGGAGCATAGGGGGCGTCGTAGGGCGTGGGGAAGTTGTCCATGGGGCCGAAGCCCCTAATCTTGAGGACGCCATCCTCATATTTCCAAAAGAGGTGCCGTCCACAGGAGCCGAAGTCGAGTATATTCTCATAGACCTTGCCCCGCCTTGGCTTGGCGCAAGCCCCGGCAGAAGCAACAAAAAACGCAAGCAACGCCACGACGGCCATCACCGACCTGCGGGAGAAGAACGAACGGCAACACAACATGGTGGCAAAAGTAGCTCAAAAAGTCGATACCGTAGAATCAGTTAGCACTCAACAAAGATAAAACAAGTCTTGGAAAAAAGCACGGAAGTAGCTACTTTCGCCGCTTAGAACGCATGGGTGCGCGCCTTGCGATTGGCGGCCACGAGCCGCACCGATTCAAGGTTCCGCGCCCCCGGCGTGAGCACCGAGAACAATACTTTAAAAATATCGGAAATGATTATTGAGAAAATCTGGGCTCGCGAGATACTCGACTCTCGTGGCAATCCTACGGTAGAAGTTGACGTGACGCTGGAGAATGGCATAGTTGGCCGCGCCGCCGTGCCGTCTGGCGCCTCGACGGGCGAGAACGAGGCCCTGGAGCTTCGCGACGGCGACAAGGGCCGCTACCTTGGCAAGGGCGTCCAGAAGGCCGTCAACAACGTGAACACCGTAATCGCCCCCGCCCTGAAAGGCTTCAACGTCCTCGGGCAACGCGAGATAGACAACAAGATGCTAGCCCTGGACGGCACGCCGACGAAGAGCAAGCTCGGCGCCAACGCCATCCTCGGCGTGTCTCTTGCCGTGGCCAACGCCGCCGCCAAGGCTCTCAACATCCCCCTCTACCGCTACATCGGCGGATGCAACGCATACACGCTGCCCGTCCCGATGATGAACATCATCAACGGCGGCGCCCACTCCGACGCTCCCATTGCGTTCCAGGAGTTCATGATTCGCCCCGTCGGCGCATCGAGCATCAAGGAGTCGATCCGCATGGGCGCCGAGGTGTTCCACAACCTCGCCAAGCTCCTCAAGAAGCGCGGCCTCTCGACGGCCGTTGGCGACGAGGGCGGCTTCGCCCCCGCTCTGAACGGCATCGAGGACGCCCTTGACAGCATCGTCGAGGCCATCAAGGCGGCAGGCTACGTTCCGGGCAAGGACGTGACCATCGCCATGGACTGCGCCGCATCGGAGTTCGCAGTGCAGGAGAACGGCAAGTGGTTCTACGACTACAAGCAGCTCAAGAACGGCAAGCAGAAAGACCCCAACGGCAAGAAGCTCAGCGCCGAGGAGCAGATTAAGTTCCTCGAGGAGCTCATCACGAAGTACCCCATCGACAGCATCGAGGACGGCCTGGACGAGAACGACTGGGAGAACTGGGTGAAGCTGACCTCCGCCATCGGCGACCGTTGCCAGCTCGTGGGCGACGACTTGTTCGTGACGAACGTCAAGTTCCTCCAAAAGGGCATCGAGATGGGCGCCGGCAACTCCATCCTCATCAAGGTGAACCAAATCGGCTCCCTCACTGAGACTTTGGACGCCATCGAGATGGCGCACCGCCACGGCTACACGACAGTCACGTCGCACCGCTCCGGCGAGACCGAGGACACGACCATTGCGGACATCGCCGTGGCCACGAACTCGGGCCAGATCAAGACCGGCTCCATGAGCCGCACCGACCGTATGGCCAAGTACAACCAGCTCATCCGTATCGAGGAGGAGCTCGGCGCCAACGCCAAGTATGGCTACACCAAGCTGAAAAAGGCTTAAGCCACCGCTGAGGCAGAAAACAGAGAGAGGGCGCACCAGTGGTGCGCCCTCTCTCTGTTTTCATGACCCTATTCAAACCATGCCGAGAGAATCGCTATGAATTATCTTCTGATTCCCCGCCGCGCACGGGCGTCGCGTGCGCCCCTGGCCCCATAGCTGTATCCCATGATCGGCTCCGAGCACGGCACGGGCTTAATCTTATAGGTGCGCCTCTTCACATCGTCGGGCAGCAGACGGAAGATTAGCGACGCCTCGTGGGCACCGTTGCCGAACGAGCTGAAGTCGGACACCGTGAGGTCGTAGCTATAGCCAATGCGAAACGGCCCGACATTGATGCCCAAATTGGGGATTACGGCATCGGTGTTCGACTTCTCGCCCGCAACGCTAAAGAAGAGCCCGCGGTAGCTTACCCCGACCTCAATCGGGAAGTAGTACCAAGAGACCCCGACCTCCAACTGGTTGAACTGATACTGGTGCTTGTAGTTGAGCGACAGCGTCACGGTCTTTGGCTCCGAGCCTCGGTAGCTGCCCTCGTAGGTCAAGCGATAACCGCCAAAGACTGTCGTCTTCAGCCCCACCTTGTCCTTGGAGTCGGTGAACGACATGTCGGGTTGCACGAGGTGGTTGAACGTCACGCCGGCCCACCAGTCGTCGTTGTAGACCATGAGCGACGCCGAGGCGTCGAACTTCGAGACCCTAGTCCGCTCAATGTTCAGGCTCGACCCCGCCCCGCCAGGCGTAATGCGTCCGTCGCTGTCGATGTCCGTCCACGTGATGAGCTTGTTGCGGTCCACAGAGCGGTTCTTGAAGTCGAACGATATGCCGGGACGAAGGAAGAGGTCGCGCGAGAGCGGCAGCTCGTACGCATAGAGGAGGCTGATGAGGTGGTCCAGCAATATACCTTTGCCGGCGTTGTCACACACCCACGTGAGACCGATGCCGCTGTGGAAAAGGTTGAAGAAGTGGTCTACGGAAAAGGCGTAATCCTGATATGCGCTGCCGACCCCCGGCCACTGGTTACGATAGTTGAATCCGAAACGTGTGCCGTTTGTCAGACCCGTGAAAGACGGACTCAAATAGAGCGGCGCCTGATAGGTTTGCGAGAATTGGGCATCTTGCGCCTTAAGTTGCTGAGCCGCGAGCACAAGCAGAGCGACCCCTGCTAGCAAATGGCGCAACAGAGCCGTCCGCAATATGTTAATCTTGTGGTTCATTGAATCATTTTTCGGATTCCCGGCGGCGGCCACGCACGCTTGTGGCCGCCGCCGAAACCCGCAGAGATGCAGGAGTGAGACCCGCATTCAGTCCCTTATTCGTCTGGAGATTAATAATTGTTTCGCCATCAGACCGATGGAAAGGAGCAGGACTTCGCCTCCCACTACCTTATCACGAAGATCTGACCCGACTTGGTGTACTCCTTTCCGCTCATGAAGCGTCCCTTGGCCACCCACGTGTAGACGCCCTCCGGCACAATGGTGCCATTGAAGCGGCCGTCCCAACCAGAATTGATGTCGTTGGTCTCGTAGACCAGCTGACCCCAGCGGTTGAAAATCTGCAACGCGAACGTCTCGACATCCTGATAGACCGGACGGAACGAAGCATTGACACCATATATGCTGTTGATTCCGGAGATGTCGGCACGCGGGGCGAACGTGTTCGGGAAGATTATGAAGCCGCCTCGTCGAGCCTCGATGAAGCTCTCCTTGACCGTATCGGCCTCGCAACCATACTCGTTCCACACTTTCAGACTGACGGTGTAGAAGCCCTCGTTCTTATATGTGTAGAGGGGGTTCTTCTCCGCCGAAGTCGTACCGTCGCCCAGGTTCCAAAGGAACTCCGTGGCCCCGGTGCTCCGGTTGATGAAGTGCACCTTGTCTTCGGGGATGTAGACCAACTGCGGCGCGGCGTCGAAGCTGGCCACCGGATGGTCGTAGACGGTTATGTACATCGAAGTGTCGCTCGACAGCCCATCGGGGCCCGGGACCACCAACCTGACCTCGTAGTTGCCAGGCAACTGGAACGTGTGCGTCGGGTTGCGTATTGTCGACGTAGTGCCGTCGCCAAAGTCCCAATTGTACTTCGTGGCGTTGAGGCTGGCGTCGGAGAAGCGCACCGTGAGGGGGAAGCACCCGTCCTCGACATCGGACGAGAAGCCGGCCGTCGGTACAATCTTGTAGGTGATGGAGACCTCGTCGTAGACCTTGCAGTCTTGCGTCTCGATGACCCACCGCAGTGTATTGACGCCGCGGCGCAGACCGTAGACGTAGGTGTTGTACTTCGTCTTGTCCTCGAACTCAATCTTCGTGCCGCCATATGCCGAGTTGTCGGCATTGCCAAGCACCTCCCAATAGCCGCTGAGGCGACCCGGGTTGCCGGCGTTGAGCTGATAGGTGTCGGAATACGTCACGTCGTTCTCTCCGGCGTAGGGTTCTGCCTTTTGGCTGTATATCACGACGTCGCTGTCGGTCGTGCAGTCGAGGTAGCTCACCGTCCACCGCAAGATGTTCTCGCCATAGGAGAGGTTGACGACCTGCGTATGGGCATTGGCCGTGTCGAGAATCTCACCCTCGCCCTGGATAATCCTCCAATGGCCTACGCCATACTTGGGGATATTGGCGTTCATGACCGTATGGTCCATACAGATGGTCTGGTTCTCACCGGCCACAGCCTGGTCGGGCACACGGTAGTTGATGATGACAGAATCCATGCTTATGCACTGGTATGCCTTGCCGTTCAACACGCCCTCGTTGACGATGTTCCAATGGAAGACGTTGTCGCCGAAGATGAGGTTCGAGACGATGGCCTTGGGGTCGGAGGGGTCGGAGAACGAGAGTTTCTCCGAGCCGTCTGGCGCAATCGTCGAGAAGTTGCCCGACGCCACCTCCCAGTGGCCCTTGCCAATTATCGGCGTATTGGCGTTGAGTTGCCACTCGCCCTCGCAAATCGGCACATTGGGCCCAGCCTCGGCCTCTGTCGGCTTCATGTTGTTGACATGCAACACCGCCGACTTCGGACACTGATTGTTGACCGATATGGTCCACTTGAACTGCGTCTCGCCAAAGGCAAGGTTGGTCACACTACTGTTGTGCGCATAGGGGTCGGCAATCTTGCCACCGCCCTTGCCGTCGATTGTCCAAAGGCCCTCGCCGAAAGTGGGCTTTGTTGCCGGCAGCGTGAAGCTGTCGTCGCACACCACCACCGTCGGGTCGTTGCCGATGTCGGGGTCGCTCGGGTTGAGGTTGTGAATCACGACATCGTGGTAGAGCACGCACGTGGTGGTGCTTATGACGTATGTGCTGTCGGCCTTGCCGTCGTATGTGCGAAGCATGATCGGCACAGCGTTCCTCTTCTCGACATACCACCGGAACGTGTTGTCTCCCTTGCCGATACGGACGTGCGCCTTAGGATTGAACATACTGCTGTCCACGGCCTGCGCCCAATCGTTCGTCCGGTCGGAATACCACACCCTTGCGGGGTCGTCTGCGGGGATGTCGGCGTCGATCTTAGCTTTCTGCGCCGCCGTCCACTTCTCTTTCTCCGCCTCGTTGAGGAGCCACCGCTGGTCCACAAAGGCCGTGGTGTCCTCGCCCCAGTTGGCGGCGCCCGACATTGTGACCCAGTGTCCGATGCCAAGCTCCGGTTGACGCGCGCCGAGCGTCACCATATCATGCTCGGGCCCCGACGTGACGCACACGTCATTTTCGCGGCCCGCATTTGGCGCACTCGGATTGCCATTGTAAATCTTCACCTCGTCGGAGGTCTCGCAACCCTTGTACTTGATGGTCCACCGCAAGACGTTGGCCCCGTTGGCAAGCCCCGTCACCTGCGTCGTCGGGTTGCCGGCGTCCTCGAACTTGCCGGCACTTGCCGCACCGACAATAGACCACTCGCCCTCGCCCGGATAGGGCGACGAACCACGCAGGGCATAGTTGTCGCGGCAGATGAGGTCGTCGTCGCCAGCGTCGGAGTCGATGGTGTAGTTGTAGACAGCCCTCGAAGCGTAGTCCACGCAAGTGAAGCTGTTGTAGCTGCGACGCACGACCCAGTTGTACCTGTTGCCCTTGATGTTGAACGGGACGTCGGTGACGCGCGTCGTCGAGCTGTTGGGACTCAAGATGTTGCCGGCACCCTCCGCCACCTGCCATTCACCATACTCGTAGGTGTTGGTGCTTGGGTCGAGATTGGCCAGCGTGCTGCCGACAAGCACAGTCTCGTCGGTGCCGCAGAGCGTCTGGTCTCCACCATTTATGACAGCCGGCGTCGGTCGGTTGTTGAGCACGACCACAGTATCTGTCGACGGGCACTCCAGATAGTTGACCGTCCAAACGAGTACGTTGTTGCCCATTCCGAGCTCGCGCACAAAGGAGTGCGGGTCGTGCGGGTCGTCGAAGCTGCCACGTCCCCGCCCAGCGGCGATGCTCCACAGTCCGACGCCTGGCGACGGGTTGTTGGCCTGTAGCTTGACCGAGTCGGCACAGAGCGGCTGCACCTTGCCCGCCACGGCCTGGATGAAGATGTTGTTCAGCACCGTCTCGTCGGTCGAGCGGCAGACATGCTCGCCCTCGCCGTTCTCAATGACCCAACGGAAACGGTTGTTGCCAAACGCCAAGCCGTTTACGGTGAGGTTCTGGTTGTCGGTGCCGTCGCCTCGGCGCAAGATGACCCGGTCTGTCAGGATTCCGAGACGCCTCTCAGAATACGTCTGGTCGCGGTTGTGGTCCTGACGGGCATAGAGAGTGCCGTCGGGCATGTAGAGCCGAGTCGTCGTATACTGGATGGTCTGCGACACCCCGCCAACCTTAATCTCGGCGTTCTCGGTAGTCGTGCGCGCCGTGAGCTTGATGCTCTGCGTCATAATCAAGTTGCCGAGCGTGTCCTTCGGGTGGTAGAAGTACTCGCCGGTCTTCGGCGTGTACCACATGAAGAACGTGCCGTTGCTCTCGTAGTGATTGTAGAAGCCCGTGGCGTCGTCGTAGGTGACGCGCGTCACCTCCTCGAACTTGATTACTGTCATGTCCACACCCTGCGCATCTTTCTTGACGAACTGGCCGGCACCCTCGACAAGCTCCCAATAGGCACGGGTGTAGTACATCGGCTTGTTGCCAGAGAGGACGCTCTCGGAGCCGCAGACCGTCAGCGGGTCGTCGGGCCCGGCATCGGCCTCGGTCGGGGTGTTGTTCATGACAAGCACCTCGTCGGACGTGGTGCAGGCCCCGCCCCTCGACGTCGAGATCTCCCACACGAGCGAGTTGACGCCCGGCGCCAAATCGTAGGCATAGTTGCCGCTGAACTTGGCAGAGCCTCCGCTCGACACGCGCCATGCGCCCGTGCCGTATGTCGGCGAGTTGGGGTTGAGGGCGATGGTGCCGTCGCAGGTGTAGAGAGTGTCGCAGACATTGTTGACACCGCAAGCCCAAGCGTCGTCGGCGCGGTCGTTGTATACCACCACGGTGTCCGCACTAGAGCATACGTTGTTCGTGATGCGATAGAGGAACGTGTTCTCGCCCTGACGCAAGCCCTTGACGGCGGGATTGCGTGAGAACTTGGCGAGCTGCTCCTCTCGCTTCTTGTAGTTGTCATATGCATCCCTCTCCGCCTGCGTGCACTTGTCGGGGTAGCCGGCCGGCATGGCCATGAAAGTGAACGTCTCGCGAGCATCGGCATCGACAAGCGTCGGGGCGCCATCGGCGTCGAGCATGATTGGTTCCGAGTCCTTGTTGAGCATGAAGTTGCCCGAGCCGGAGATGAGTAGCCACTCGTGCTTCGTCTTGATGGTCGTCGTCTGGCCATTGACGGTATAGGAGTAGTTGCCCTGCTTGACGTCGTTGCCCTGGATGGTGATGCTGTCGCTGCATATCGACTCGTTGCCCGTACGGTCGCTGCCGGCATAAGCCTCCGTGACATCCATGTTCCAGACCTGCACAGTGTCGGACGTCGAACCGCTGTTGTAGGTTATCGTCCAGCGGAACGTGTTGCGTCCCTTTTGCAGACCCGAGACTTGCGTCGTGGCCTCGCGCGGGTTCGAGAAGGTGCCACGCCCATAGACCACCGACCACTGGCCGACACCGTTGAAAGGCCCGTTGCCTCGCAGGGTGTGGGTGCCGCCGCAAAGGTTGTAGACATCGACACCGGCATTGGCGTCGGTCGTCTGACCATTGTCTACGGTGTATGTCCCGACCACACGGCAACCGTTGTTGACCACAATCCACTTGAACGTCGAGCGCCCAAGGCTCAGGTTGCTCAGCCGGGTCGTGACGTTGTTGGGCGTCTCGACAGTGCCGCCACCCACGCCAAGCTCCCAATGGCCCGTGCCATAGCCCGCACGCGGCGCGGCGCCGGTGATGACGGTGCTGTTGGAGTGGTCGCTGCTCTGAATCTTCTTATAGCCTCCGGTGACCCATATGATGCTGTCGCCCGACACCGTCGCCACGTTGGCGTCTTCGAGCTGTGGCGTGTTGTTGGTGACAAGGACAGTATCCGTCGATGTGCAACCAAGATATGTCACAGACCAGACGTAGCGGTTGATGCCCGGGTTGACACCACCAATCCATGCGCGCGGATTGCTCAAATCGTCGCCCGAGAGGTTGAACGTCGAGCCAGACACGGCCTTCCACTCATACCGGGCGTTGGGCAGGCCCGTGGTGCGAGCGTGGAGCTGCACAGTGGTCGTGCATATCGACGTGTCGTTACCGGCATCGACATCGATGGAGTAGTTGTTGACCACCACGGTGTCTGAGCTAGAGCAACCGCCCTCTTTCGACGATATGGTCCACAGGAAGACATTCTGCCCGCGCTCGACATTGCGCACCGTCGTGAACGGCAGGGCGTCGGCAGGGCTAGTCACCCATATCTGGTTTCCGTCCTTGTCGAACTTGTAGACCGGCTCACCGTTGGCGTCTACCTTGGGCTTGCCATTGGCATCGAGTTCATAGTCATAGTGGCCGAACTCGCCATAGCCCTTGATGATGGACCACCGTCCGCTCTCGTACTCGGTGTTGACGTTCTTGCGGACCCTGAGCTGCTTCTCCTCGCCGTCGCAGACCACCATGTTGCGCTCGGTGACGACAGCGGGATCCACCTTGTTGTTGGTGATGGTGATGGAGTCCACACTCAAGCAGCCCTCGACATCGACAACCCACCAGAACGTCTGCTTGCCATGGCTAAGGTCGGAGACAGTAGCCGTCGAGCTGAAAGCGTTGTCGAAGATTCCAGTGCCCGTTATGCGCTGGTTCTCTGCCAATGGGTTGTAGTTGTACCACTTGGCCACAGCCCCAACGGGGATGTCGGTCGTCGAGGCGTTGAACGTGAACGACGCGTCGCACGTCGAGGCGTCCTTGCCGGCCGTGAGAGTCAGCTTGCCATAGTAGAGGTTGAGGGCAATGGTGCGCGAGCAATTGCCATTGCGCACAACATAGTTGATGACATTATCGCCCCACGTGAGGCCGTTCAGCTCGATGTCGGTGGCCGTCATGTCTGCCGAGCTGAACGTCCCGCCGCCCGTCACCTGCTGCCACTCCACAGTCTGGTTGGCGCCAAAGATGGCATCTGAGTCCCCCTTGTTGGTGTTGATGGGGTCGATGTAGTGCGCACCGTGGAGCTTGACGTCGGGATGGCAGACCACGAGCCTGTACCACCCGTTGGCCTCGTCGTAGGTCAGTCGTCCGTCGCGGCGCGCGCCGTCGTAGACATCGCTCACCGAGTATTTGCCGGCATCGTCGGGATTGTAGGAGACGGTGATGACGGGATAGTCGGGCTCGTTGTTGGTGATGGAGAACTCTGCGAAAGTCGGGCAAGTGTTCGCCATGACCGTCCAACGGACAGTGAGGTCTCCCTTGTTCATGTTACGGATTGTCGTGATGGGCTTCGACGCGTCGTCGATGACGACGCCCGCATGACGCCCGCTCTCGATTGTCCACAGGCCTGTGTATGATATGCCGTCGACACTCTCGGGCAGAGCCGAGGCTCCGATTTCCGCAATGCCGTCGCAGATGATGGTCGTGACGGGCGCCGCAGCCACGTTGACATCGAGGTTGCGGATTACCACCTCGTCGGATGCGGCACAGCCAGTCTGCGTGTCCTCCACCGTCCAACGGTAGACGTTCTTGTCTTGCGTGAGCGACGAATTGAGAACCGTGATGTTCTCGGCCGTGCCGACATAAGAACGCGTGCCGTCGGCAAACGTCGAACCGCCGCCAATGACCTCCCACGTCCCGACATAGTTGCCGCCGAGAGCGGACAGCCTGGTGTTGGGCGTGATTACGAGATTGGTCACGTCGTATGCGGGGCAATATGTCATATCCTTGCCGGCATCGACCTTAGGCACGGCGTTGATGGTGACCGCCAACGGGTCGGACCACTCGCCGTCTCCACAGCTATTCTTGGCGCGCACCTTGACCTCGCCACGCAACGGGGTGACATACTCCTCGACGTTGACCTGGATGCTGCTCGTCCCGGCGCCGTTGATGATGCGCATGCCCGACGGCAGGCTCCACTCATACTCCGAAGCGTAGGAGATTTGGTCGATGGAGAAGCTGATGTTCTGCTCGCCTTGGCAGAAGTTCACCCTGCCCTCGCTACCGACAAAGTTGCCGGCACTGTGGACAGTCCGCAGCTCCTTGCCCATGGCGTCGATGGCGAACTTGGGCAAGTAGTTGGCAGAGACGAGCATTGTGAGCTTGTCGCTCTCGTTGCAGTCGTTGAGGGCCTGCACGGAAATCTCCCCACTGTCGAAGCTGCGTCCCACCTTTATGGAGATGGTGTTCGACCCCTGTCCTGTGACAATTGTCAGCCCGTCGTCCTGTCCGTCGTTGGGAACAGTCCACTTGTAGCCCGTCGCCGAAGCCACACGCGGCGTGGTATAGACGATGCCCGAAGCACCCTGGCAGACAAGGTCGTCGCCCTCGATGGCCTGCGGACGCGTGGCCTTTTCCTTGACGTAGATGGTCACCACATCCTGGTAGGCATTGGAGCCGCTCGGCGCACACGACTTAGAGTCGACAATGCCGCCGATGTGATACTCCGTCGTCGCGGCCGGGCTTACGGTCTGCTCAATGATGTATGACCCATCGGGTTGCAAAGCGCCAGTCTGAGCCGTGATGGTGTTAGTCACACGGCGGAAGTCCGTCGGGTCTTCGTAGTAGTATGTGACAGTGAAAGGCGCCGTCCCATTGAATATGCGGAACTGGAGCTTGGCGCTCTCGCCCTGGCATATAGTGGTCGAACCCGTCATGGTGACCGTCGGCAAGCTGTTGACCGTCACCTCCGCGGCACCACGCAAATCGACACTCGTGGCGGCACAGTTGCTGTCGGAGACTCCGAGCAGGCGCAACTGGGTCGGCGCTCCGCCCTGCGTCACATTGCGCGGAACGTAGGTGTAGGTGTAGGGCGTCTCGCGGACCACCAAGGTCTCCTCAACCTCGCCGTCGGTCAGCGTCACGTGCCACGGGGCCGAATTGCCGTCGGACGGAGTGAGGTCGATGGTGGCCTCGACAGAGCCCCCGAAGCAAATCTCACTGTTGCCGTGGATGTAACCCGTCGGACGCGGACGATACTCAACCATGGTGGCCTCGGCCGGGAACGTCCCTCGGCCGCACGCGGCGTCGTCCTCGTAGAGGTTGACAATTCGGAACGACGTCGTGGCCGACTTCTTGACTCTGAAGATGTATGGACTCTCCGTCACCGTGTGGATTATGTCGGTCGACGTGTTGGCGTCGATGTCCGCCGCATTGTAGTCTGTCGGCGTGCCGACGACATCGTTCTCTCGGACCACGACCTTTAGCGGCCTCGTAGCGAGGTTATACCCCCAGTTGGAGACGACGAGCTTTAGCTCCACCTCATGATCGGCGCACGCATAGAACGCGCTGCCCGTGTTGACGCGGCTAAGCTCGGCATGCGCCTCCGGCTGGTGTATGACGATGGTGTCGGTCAGCCAGCAGTCGTCGTTGAGGTTGAACACCCCGTCGGCGGTATATGTGTAGCTGCCGCTGGCACCGCTCGGCGTCCACGCCGCAATGGCCCCGCCGTCGATTACGGATATGTAATACGTCCCGGCATGGAGGTTCGAGTAGGTCTTGCTCGTCACGTCGGCATTGGTGGTGAAGCCATTTGCGCCCGAAGTAGCGACATCGTAGTATCCGTCGGGCCCGGTCACGACAACCTGGTAGCTGTTGAGAGGCTTGACCCCATTGCCGTCTGTCACGTTGGTGCCACCCGCCACGCTGAGCGAGAACTGCCCCGTCTGAGCGTCGTAGCACTTGACGTCGGCGCCACGCGTCTTGGTCAAGACAAGCGTCTCCGGCTCAATGATTACGACAGTCTGCGTCGGGAAGCTCACACCGTTGGCATCGGTCACATTGATTGTGTAGTGACCGGCAGCGAGGTCGGTGACGTTGAGCGAGCTGTGGTTGAACGTCTCCTTGACAAGACGTCCCTCACCGCTGAGGCAACGGATGGTGTATGGAATCTTACCACCGTGGACGTCGATGTCGATTGTCCCATTGTTGGCACCCTTGCAGGGGCCAACATTCGCGAACTTAATCTTGACATCGAGCGCCTCGCCCGGCTCCGCCACATGGATTCTCTCCACCGAGACACGGCACTGGTTCTCGTCGTTGACAACCACGGTGTAGTCGCCCGCCGTGAGGTTCGTTATGTGGCTACGGTTCTGGGCCCCGGGGATGAAGACATAGTTCGGGTCTCCGTCTTTCGTCCACTCGTAGGAGTAGGACCCCGTGCCGCCCTGGACTCTGACCGTAATCTCGCCGTCGGAGCCACCATGTGCCTTGACGTCGACAATCTCATCGTTGTCCACTGTAGCCGTGAGCGTGTACTTAGGCTCCTTGACCTCGATATCTCTCGACGTCACCTGGCAACCCACCTTGTCTGTCACTGTGACCTTGTAGGTCCCGACCCTCAGGTTGCCGACGCTGTTGCTGTTGCCAAAGTTGACCCCGTCGCCGCTCCAAGCGTAGGAGTATGTCCCCTCGCCCGTCAGCGGGTCGGTGCTTATAGGCATGCCGCCCACAGCATGTACGGAGATGCGACCATAGTTGAGGTCGGACGTCGAGCCGGTGTTGTCCTTGCACTTGATGTCATCGACAGTAATCTTGTCAATCAGCAGAGCCTCGTCGGAGCCACCAACAGTGTACGTCTCCGTCACCTGGCAACCATAGACTCGGTCGGTTATGGTGACGGTGTACTGGCCACGCGTCAGCCCCGACTGGTTGCGCTGCGTCGGCTTGAGACCGTCGGCTGTGCCAATCCACAAGAAGTCGTAGCGTCCCGAGCCACCGACGATATTTGCAAGGTCGATGGCACCGTCGGAGCCGCCCAGGCAACGCACGTCGGAAATCTTGGGATCGATGCGAATCTCACGAGCCTTGCCCACCACAATGTCGGGAATCTCGACCTTACAGCCCTTGATATTAGCTGGGTCGGTGTCGTCATAGTCTGCCGACATGACGGTGAAGTGATACGTGCCGGCCTTCAGGCCCACCTGGTTCGCACTCGTCGGACTCAAGCCCGCACCGTCGGTGGTGGTCCACAGATATGTGTAGGGCGTCTTGCCCCCGCTGATGGAGACCGATATAGTGCCATCCATCTTGCCGTCGCACGTCTCAGTGGTTATGTTGTCCACCGCGGCCTTGATTGGCGTCTGGAAGTCGTAGCTCTTGGTCAGCGAGCAAGAGTTATGGCCGGGCGCGGCGTCTGTCACCGTGACACGGTACGTCCCAGAATAGCTGCTGGTCAAGTTCCTATAGGACAAGACATTGCCGTCGGCATCCTTATTGCCCTCGTTTTGCGACAGGACAGCCTCCCCGCTCCATACGATATTGTATTTGGGCGTGGCCGCCACAAGCTCTCCCGACGCGTCATCGACCGTCCATCCCCAGCCGCCCGTGGGCGAACCCGGCGTGAAGTTGCCCTGCGCATCGGTCGTGCCAATCTGCAACTCACCACCCGTGCCGTCGCAAGTGACGTCGCTCGCCACGTTGATGTCGAAGCGAATCTCATCGGGTTCCTTGACATCGAAGGGCCTCGTGGCCTTGCAGCCGTTCTTGTCAACGACCGTGACGGTGTAGATTCCCTTGGCTAGGTTCGAGATGGTGGCCCCATCCTGCCCGGCGATGCCCCATTCGTAGGCAAACGGAGCCACACCGCCAGTGACAGAAATAGCCACCTGACCGTCGCCCGCCGCGAAGCAAGACAGATGCGTCACCGTGCCGGAGATGCTGAGAGCCTCGGGCTGCGCCACCTCGTACGTCCGCATGATGAACGTAGGCTCATTGACGGACTTGGCGAACTCCGGCGCCGTGCTGTTGTCCGTCACCTTGAGGGTGTAGAATCCCGCCTTGAGATTGGAAATCTGCGGCTTGTCAGCATCCTGGATATTGATTGTCGCCCCGTTGCCGTCGGCCTTCGTGTTGCCGGTCCAGGCATACGTATAGTTGCCCGAACCGCCCGCCACAACGGCGGCAATGGCCCCACCGTCGCCATCGTGGCAGATGACGTTCGTGACCTGCGCCGTGAGCGACAGCGGGTCGGCCACGGTGAGGCTGGCGGAGACTCGGCAGTTGTGCGCATCGCGTATGGTGAGCTGATACTGACCACCCTTGTCGGCATAGAGCTCCTTGACGACATCGGAACCAGCCGCCGGGACATCGACCCACGTCATGTTGGACGCCGAACCCGTAGTGTACCAGACGTAGCCACCCGCGCCACCACCGACAGTAGCGGTAATCTTGTGGCGATAGTAGTCGGCGTCGGCCTCATTGGCCGCCACGGTCTCGTCGACAAGTTTGATGCTAATCTCGGCGGGCGCGGCGGGGACAATGACATCTTTCGTCACCTGGCAACCCGTCGTCGGGTCGGTCATGACGAGATTGTAGCTGCCGCTGGCCAGACCTGTCAAGTCGCGCTCACTACTGTTGAACGCATTGCTGCCAGTCCAAAGGAACGAGAGGAGGCTCTCGTCGTCCACACCCGTAATCTTGCGGATGAAGATTGCCCCGTCGTTCTGACCATAGCACTGGCTAGCCTGTGCCGTGAGATCGACGACTATGTCGTGCTTGAAGTCGAGGTGGAACTCCCTCTCAACCTGGCAATAGGTCGTCCCCGTCCCGGCGGTCGTGGCCCGGCCCATGTCGGAGACCGTCACCTTGTAGTCTCCGGCGGTCAGCGCCGTGACATTTTGCGCCGTCTTGATGTCGTCGGCCAGGTCAACCCAATTTCCGTTCGCATCCTTGACTTGCCACAGATAGCCCAACTCACCGTCGTTGCCGCTCACCGTGATGTTGATTCGCCCGTCGTTGATGCCGTCGCAGGTCGGATTGGTCAACTCACCCTCGATGTGGACATTGGAGAGGATTATTGTGGCTGTCTTTTGGCAACTATTGACGTCTGTCGAGTTCTGGTCTTTGACAGTCAAGACGTACGTCCCCTCCTGCAAGGCGTCGAGGGAGTATACGCCCGTGGCCGCATCGAACGCAATCTTCATCTTTGCGTCGGTAGCTCTCGCGCTCCAACTGCCGAGCGAGTTGTTGCTGTTCGCCGGACCCGTAATCACAATGTCATACTCAGCGTCGGCAATGTCCGTCCACGTCGTGCCCGAGAGCTTCTTCTTCATGCCGCCCTCGACCTTGAACGAAATGTTGCCGTCGGCATTCTCGCAGTCGATGCCGCTCACCAAGTCGACAATGCGCAACTCGTCGGGCTGTGCAATGGATATTGGGTTTGTGACATTGTTGGCATCGTTCGGCACAGCCTGACAACCGTTAGCATCCGTCACGTCGAGGACGTAGCTTCCCTTGACAAGCCCGGCGAACGTCACGGTGCTTGCGCTGAGCGTCCTCTCGTCTTTCTCCAACGGCGACGCGGTATTGTAGAGCGACACCACATAGGGCTTCTCGCCGCCCGTGACACGCGCCGTGATCTGCCCGCTGGCGTCGCCGTTGCAGGTCGTGACATCGTAGACCGTGGCACGGACTGCTATGGCGTCGGGCTGACTGACAACGAACTGCTCGTCGACAGAGCAGGAGCTGTCCGAGCCGTCGAGCCGGATGGCCTTGTCGGCATTGCCACGCGTCACAGTGAGCTTATATATGCCCGCCCTGAGGTCAATCAGCATACTGCTGGCGTTGTCGGCAACCTGCTTCTTGTAGGCGGCGAGCTCCGCGGCATCGGCGATGCCCATGACGGTCGTGGCCTCCCACAGATATTGCGGATTGGCGGCACCGCTGACGGAGACCTCAATGGAGCCAGTATTGGCACCGTTGCACAGCACGTCGGTCTTGGAGACCTGACGCACATCCAACTCCTCGTACTGCTCAATGTCCACAAACTGCGTGAGCTGGCAGCCGTTGGCATCGGTCACGGCGAAGTTGTAGCGATTGATGTCGAGACCCTCGAAGAGGAACTCAAACTGCTTAGAGTCTTGCAAATCGGCATTGGCAACCTTAGCATGGTCGGCCGTGACGAGCTGATACGTGGCCTGCCTAGAGTCGTTGTTGCACAGCACCTTATAGTAGCCCTTCGTCGCATCGTTGACATCGGCGTCGAACGGCGTGCCACCACTGATGCGGACAAGAGCCTTGGCCCCCGTCGCATCGCCATAGCAACCCTTGTCGACCTGCAAGACGCTCCATGCGAGCGGAGCGGCGGGCTGGCGCACCTCGACGGATTTCGTCTCGGAAGCGCCCTCGCTGTCGGTTATGACAACGGTGTATTGACCGGCAGGCAGACCGCGCTTGCGGAACGTGCCGCCCAAGAAATCCGTCGTCTCAGTAGCACCATTGATTGCAATGGAGTACTTGGGATGACCGCTGGCGAACGTCACCTTGATGACACCCGACTGGTCGCCATAGCACATGACATTCGTCTCGACCTCGACATCCACGCTCAGCGCACCGGCGTCGGTGATGCTGACGTCATAGGTCTTTTGGCACTTGTTGGCGTCCTCAATCGTGAACTTGTACGTCCCAGCGGCAAGACCGGAGGCCGTGTATTGGTCGGTCGGCGCAGGAGCCAGCGCAACATCATTCTCGTCAGTCCACGAGATGGTGTAGGGACGCGTGCCGCCCTCGACGTTCGTAATCCGTACCTCGCCCGTCTCCTCCCCTTTCTTGATTATGTGGGTCTCCTCGTGGATGGCCACAATGTCGTCGGGCTGGGCAATTACGTAGTCCCCCGATACTGCGCACCCGAACTTGTCGGTGACCGTGAGGTGGTAGTTGCCCGCACCGAGATTTGGAGTGGGCGCACCCTGGGCATCGACGGATGCGTAGACAACAGTCCCTGCGACATTATAGTCAACAGTCCGCACAGCCCCATCGTGATTCCACGTGTAGCGGAAGTGGCTGGGCGTAGCTGTCGCTACACCGGTCACCGGGTCGGTCGCCGTCGTGGCGTCGTAGGGCGTGCCGCCAATTATGGACACCATAATCTGCCCCTCGGTGTTGTCGTGGCACTTGTTGTCGGTTATGGTCGGCGTCCCGAGCGTCAAAGGCCGTTGCGAGCCCTCGACACGCGCCGACGCCGTGGCCGAGCACTGGTTGTCGAGGTCGACCACCGTGACCTGATAGCTTCCGCGGCTCAGTGCCATCTGGTTCTGCTGACCACTGACCAGGCCCTGCCCGTCGCCATACCAGCTGAAGCCGTAGTTGCCCGAGCCACCCGCGACGGTGACGAAAATCTGACCGTCGCGACTGCCGAAGCAAGTCTCCTTGCCGTCGGTGGCATTGACGAGAAGCTCAACTTTCTCACTGACACGATAGGGGCCGCCAGTGACACTGCACTTCTCTGCCGGCGTGGCATGGCTCTCCTTGTTGTTGTCGGTTATGGTGACGAAGTAATACGCCGCCTGCAAGCCGGCCTGATAGCCGCCATTGCGGTTGTTCACGCCGCTGTTGTCAATCTTGGAGCTTTGGACGGGCTTGTCGTCGTTGTCCACTTGCGAATATGCCGTCCACTCGTAGGTATAGCTTCCCGAGCCGCCCGTGACGGCAATCTGCACCGAACCCTCGTGGGCGCCGGAGCAACGGTTGTCCTCAACCTTGGTCTGCGTCTCGTCGATGGTGAGGGGCTGCGTGAACGAATATTGGCGAGTGACGTAGCAAGTGGCGCTCTGACGGACTGTGACCGTATGTGTGCCCGAGCGGAGGTCGCTCTTGGTCAGCACATTAGACTGCGGGACGTCTGCCGGCCCGGTCCAAAGTATCGATGTGTAGTCAGTGCCTTGCGTCCACGTCGGAGCGGCAGAGCCGTCGGGCAACATCACCTGCAGCTCACCATTCTTGCCGTCGCAGTCGACATCTTTGGTGCGGCTGAGGACGAAGTCGATGTTGGTGGGCTGCTTGACTGTGAAGCTCTGCTCCTTGATACAACCGTTGCCGTCTCGGACTGTGACGTAGTACGTCCCCTCCGCCATGCCGGAGATTCTAGGCTCCGTAAGCTCAAGGACGCTCGAACCCGTGTTCCAAGTATAGGAGTAGGGCCTGACGCCGCCCGCCACGCTTACCGTAATGACCCCATCGGCCAAACCGTAGCACGAGACATCCTGCGCGACGCCGGTGATGGTAATCGCGTCGGGCTCGGTGAGCGTGAATCGGAAAGCATACTTGTTGGAGCAGTTGCCGGCACGGTCGGCATCGGAGATGACCACAGTGTAGTCTCCCGCTGCAAGGTTGTTGACATCTTGCGCAGTTCCGCCAAGCGCCAACTTGTCGGCCTCGACCGCCTCAGTGGCCGTCTGAGCACCCTGCGCGTCGAGCTTGACAATCTTGCCGTCGGCGGCCACGTCGAACTGGCCATAATACCACTGATAGGAGTATCGGCCATAGCCGCCCGCAGGCTCAATGTCTATTGAGCCAGTACTCTCACCGTGGCAAAGGATGTCGGTGGTCGAAGCCGAGACCGTGACGGTCGGGCTGACCGAGAAGGGCACCTCTTGCAGACAGACTGTCGGGAGGGCATTGCGGTCGTATGCGCGCAGAGAATAGTCGCCAGCATCAAGGCCGGAGACGAGTATGCGGCCATTGTCAACCGACACGCCGACAGTGGCTTGCGGCAGTGTGTAGACATAGCTGTACCTGTTGGTGACCCCAAGCGTGGCGGCGGCCTGGAGGTTGAACGTCCGCACGAAGTCGTTGCCCGCCACGGTGACAACATACTCCGCCTGATTGTTGACGAGCGTCCCGCCCGTCACGGCAATGGCAACGGCACCGTCGGGGATGCAGTGCGCGTCGACATCAGCGTAGGCTGTAGCCGTCACCACGACTTTCATCGGGCTATAGAGCGTCAGACGTCCGTCGGCGTCGGCATCGTCGGTGGTGGCAACGAAGCTGGAGACACAACCGTTGGCGTCTACAACGCTGACTTGATACTCCAGGCCCCCCTGCTCGACGGAACGCGCCGAGAGATTGTCAAACCAGTAGTCTCCCGAAGCCGAAGAGACCTCGATGGGCGCGGCTCCGCCACTGAGCGTTATGGTGTAGGGCGCAGTTCCGCTAGTGACCAAAACCCGTACTCGTCCATTGGAGGCATCGTCGCAACCTGTCGGGTCGGCCTTATAGACGTAGGTAGCAAGAGCCGCGGCAGGTTCGCTGACAACAATGTCGTCGAAACTCTTGGCGCAGTTGGCGACATCGTTAGGACGCGTCACCTCGACCCTATACGTGCCGGCAGTGACGTTGGTCAGACGGCTCGTCGTAGCCGTCGGGTTGACGGCAGCGTCGATCTTGTCGTAGGTCGTCCCATTGCTCTTGTACCACTGGTAGGAGGGGTTGACGACCCCGCTGACGCTGACACCTATGGCACCGTCGGCCCCGGCGTTGCACGACACGTTGGTGATGTCGAACCGGGCCTCGATGTCGTCGGGCAACGTGATGGTCTTGGTCACCTCACAACCGTTGGCATCCGTCACCGTGAGCGAATAGAGGCCGCCGCGCGAAAGCTCGTTGGTGGTATACCTCTTGGCCAAATCGGCCTCGCCGACGACGCCAAAGGTCGTAACCTGCGACGCACCCGACCAACGATAGTTATAGTAGTTGGAAACGACAGCCCCGCCGGCACCACCCGTGGTGCTCGTGAACGGCGTTCCGCCCGAGATGTAGTCCTCCGCCTTGGCATTGGCGGGGTCGACACTCGTTGGCAGACGGAAACTTATCGTCCGCTTGTAGTCCTGGCAGTCGACAAGGTTGCTGGTCAAGTTGAACGAAATCTGCGAAGCCGCATTGACGAGCTTGTTGGCCGTCACCTGGCAGCCGTCCTCGTCGGTCACGACAACGGTATACTGCCCAGGTCGCAGGTTCGAGATGTTCTGTTGCGAAGAGGTGAACCCATAGGGGCCAATCCACTTGTAGGAGAGGTTCTTTGTCGGGTCTGCACCCTGGACGACAATGCTAATCTCGCCATCGTTGGCGTTATAGCACTTCTCGTTGACATCGGCGTCTTGCGGCAGGACGATGGAGAGCGTCCGCTCATATGAGAGGCTGAACGTCTTCTCCAACACACCCGTCTTGTGCGGCGCGCTGTTGGCGGACTTGTCGCCCTCCATGTCGGACACCTTGAGGGTGTACGTGCCCGCGTCGAGACCCGTGATGAGGCTAGTCCCCTCCGAAATCTTCGCCGCCCCAAGGTACCACTCGTATTTGAGGAACCCATTGGCGCCAGTGACGGTGACGTTGATAGAGCCGTTCATGAGCGTCTGGCAGTCGGGGTTGGTCTGCGTGGAAGTGAGCGAGAGCTTGTTGAGCACGAACTCCCCTTGCGCCGCGCAACTGCTGCTAGCGGCGTTGGCGTCACGAACGGTGACGAGGTATGAGTCTGGCGCAAGACCCGTGAACTTGACATCGACACTCGTGACGTTGTTGCCCGGGTCCTTGTTGACGGTCACGCCCGCAGGCAGAGCCGCCGCGTCGGTCGAGATGTGCACGCTCTGCGCAGTGCCGCTGGTGGCACCGGAGAGCGTCACCTCGTAGATGTAGTTGTCGGCGTTGGCCACGCCACCCTCGATTGATATCGAGGCGCTGCCTGTTCCGTTCTCGCTGTCGTCCATGACATACTCGCCAATCGACATCCGGACTTTGGCATAGATAGGCACAGTGACGAGAGCCGGATTGCCCGAATAGGTGCACCCGCGGCTGTCGGTGAGCGACAACGTGTGGCTACCGGCCAGGAGACCGGTGTAGTTGTAGTCGCCGGTCTCGGTTGTCACAATGTTGGCACCGTCGAGCGTCAACGTGTAGGGGGCAGTGCCGCCCTCGGCGCGGACCACAATCTGCCCATTGGCGACGGTGTTGTCGCAACTCGTCACCGTAATCGGGTTCGTCACGAGGCTAAGCGGACGCGGCTCCGCCACTTCGACAATGGAGCCGAAGAGCTTACAACCTGCCGCCCCGCCCACGCCGCGGTCGGTCACAGCGACATAGTAGAAGCCCTTGCCGACACTCGTGAGCGTTGCCGAGCTGAAATTCTGATTGTCAGTCTTGGCGGCAAGCCCCGCCTCGGCGGCGGCACGCGTGTCGAACTTGCTCCAACTGTAGGTCAGCCCCGAAGCACCCGAAGCCGCGACGGTCAGAGTGCCGTCGTTGCCATTGGCGCAACTGACATCTGTGGCGGAAGTGGAGAGCGAAAGGTGGCTCTGCGCGAGCGTGAACTCGTCGCTGTAGGCCTCGCAGACCGTGGGCGAGGCGTTGTTGTCAATGACGTGCAGACGGTACGTCCCCTCCGGCACATTGTTGAACTTCCGCTGGTCGTCGGTCGAAAGCTCGGTTATGGTGTTGCTAATCTGGGTCTGGTTGGCACCCTCCAGACGGACAGTATAAGAGTATGTGCCGTTGCGCGCCACACCTCCGCTGACCGAGTAGGAGACGACACCGCTGTTGGCCGCAAAGCAGTCGATAGAGGAACCAGTCAGCTTGACAGAGAGCTCTGTCCCCTGGTTCGTAATCTCGACACGCTGAACTACGGCAATGCCCTTGGCATCGGTGACAGTGACATAGTAGTTGTCGTTCTCCAGGTTCTCGAAATAGTAGATGTCTCGCCCGTCGACACCCGAGAGCGTGCTACCGCCCTTGCCGGAGAGCTGTATCGTATAGGGCGCCGCCCCATTGGTTATCGCCACCGATATTTGCCCGCCAGAGGCGCCGAAGCAGGCGTTGTCGCGCTTCTCGACTTGGAAGAAGAGGCCATCGTCGGGCACAGTCACCGTGCCTGTGGCCGAAGCGCAACCTGTCGTGGTGGCATAGTCGCTGACGGTATACGTGTAGTCGCCCGGCGCGAGCTTGGCCAACTCCTGCCTGTTCTCCGCGGCCGCGGCATCGAAGCCCGCCGCCGTGCTAGTCCACGAAATCCGATAGCGCGGCGTGCCATTGGGGTTGGGATTACCGCCAGTGATGCTGAGCGTAACCCGGCCGTCGTTGACGCCCATGGCAGAGATGGGGGTCACACTTGCCGACACCTCGATGGGGTTGGGCCGAGTGATGGCCTGGTCGGCATAGGCACGGCATCCGCCCAAGTCGACAACGTCGAAGTGGTAATCGCCGGCGGCAAGGCTCGACCGCCCATTGGCCACACCATGTGCAAAGAGGTAACGATTCCCGTTGTTCGCATCGGGGCGCACCTTGTTCTCCTGCGTCGCACCGTTGACGAAGACGGAGTAATAGCTGCCCGTGGCATCGGTGAACGGCGTGCCGCCCGTAATCTCAAGCGTAATGTTGCCGTCGGCACCGTCGGGACACTCAATGTCCTTATGGGCTGTGACCGTGGCGCGCAAAGCGGCGTCGGGGCTGTCAATCTTGAGGTTGGACTGAGTGACGGAGCACCCCAGCACCTGGTCGGTCACGACGACGGTATACTGCCCGCGTCCGAGCGAAGCCTGATCTTCCTGCCCGTCGACAATGCCATAGCCAGTGCCGCTCCAATCGAACGTGTACTGCCCAGAGCCATTGAGGACGGTGAGATTGATTGCGCCATCCTGGTTGCCGAAGCACGACACTGCGCTCATGGCAGCCGTGACGCGGAAGTCGCGCTCCGTCCCCACCACAATGTCCGCCATGTCGACGGAGCAAGGCGTGCCGCCGTCGGTGCGCACCTCGGTAACCCTGACGGAGTATGTCCCGGCTTGGAGCTTGACCTGATGCGGGCCGTTGGCGTCGCTGACATTAATGCCAGTCCACTCATACTTGTAGTTGCCCGAACCGCCAGAGACAGTGAGCAGAATCTCACCGTCGTTGATTCCGGCGCAAGTCTGCGGGACAACATCGTAGGAGACACTGATGGTCTTAGGGATGGCGACAGAAAGGACCACGGCGCACTTGTTGGCCTTGGTCATAGTGACCCTCTGCATCGTCCCGGCTTTCAGCCCCGAAGCTGTGACACCGTTGACCCCGGCTTGCCCGGCCCACGCGATGGTATAACCGCCATAGGTGGCATTGGCGTTGTCGAACGCGGTCTTCTCGCCCTTGCGCACGATGGTCGCCACGGCATTGTTGCCGTCGCAGTCGGGGCTAGTGGTGAGCTGCAACTCGAAGTCGTAGGGCTCGGTTATCGTGGCGCTGAACGACGCGTCGGAGCATCCGCGGGCATCGGCGACTCGGAGCAGATAGGTGTCTTCGGAGAGGTTGTCGATGGCGTTGGTCGTCGAAGCCAACTCGGTGCCGTCGGCGCGTGTCCATGCGTAGGTGTAGGGCATAGTACCCCCACGGACAGTGACAGAAATCTTGCCGTCGTCGGCACCGTTGCACGATATGTCGTTCTTAAGCGTCTGCGAAACCACAATGGGCTGCGGCTCCGCCACATAGATGACGTCGCTCGTCACTGGGCAAGTCTTGCCCGTGGCCACCTGGTCGGTGACGGTCACCTTGTAGTAGCCACCCGCAACGAGAGTGATGTCCTCTGTGGTGAGTTTTGTGAACTTGGTGTCGGCAGTCTTGCCGTCGGCGTCGGTGAACTTCTCCCACTCGTAGGAGAAGTTGCCCGTGCCGCCATCGACGGTGACGTCCACCGAGCCGTTTTCAGCGCCGGCACAGGTCACCGGGGTCGTGACAGACGAAATGGTGAAGCGCGGATATTCTGTCACGTCGGCCGAAGCGGAGATGGAGCATCCGTTGTTGTCGCGCGCCGTGAAAGTGTAGGTGCCCGGCGCAAGATTCGCGACCGGATAGTCAATACCGCGGTTGACGGTGTATGACGCGCCCGTGCTTGCCATAACGACCGTGTAGGCATTGGCATTGTCCGCCGTGCCGCCTGTGACGTTGAGGTTCAGCGTGCCATTGCTCGTGCCGTAGCACTGCTTGTCGACCTCGGCAACAGAGAGCGCCAACGGACTGTCGGGCTGCTTGATGGCCTCATTCCTGGCCGTCGTGAACTCGTGCGAGACCTGTCCACCGACAGCATCGACAATGCGGACAGTGTACTCACCCGCCGGGCGCTCAATCACAATCTGGGCGCCGCCACGGAAGCCCGTCTGAACCGGCACCTCGTTGACGTATATGTCGAACGGAGCCGTGCCGTTGAGAATAAGCGCCGTCAGAGTACCGTTGCCACCATAGCAGGAGGCGTCGGTATGCCCCCACTCGACATCGAGAGCCCCGGCGTCGGTGATGCTGACCACATATTGCGCACTCGAACACCCATTGGCATCTTTTGCTGTGAGGCGGTAGACATTCCGCCCCACCCCATTGAGGATTCGCGTGTTGCCGGTCACCGCGGTCGTCCCCTCGGTCTTGCCGACAATGCTTGCATAGCCGCCTTGAGCCCCGGCGTCGGCCTTCTCCCACTCGACAGTGTATGGCGGCAGCCCGCCCGTGATGCCAGATATGGTAATCCGTCCGTCGGAAGCACCCTTGACGGTCGGGTTGACAACCTCGTAGGTGAGATTGATGGGTTGCGGCTGCGAAATGTTGACCTCGACAACCTCGAAGCACCCGTTCTTGTCCTGCACGTAGAGCAGATGCCTGCCCGCCTTGCCCGAGAAGTTGGCCGCCGCCTTGCTGAAACTCGTAGTTCCGGCCGCCGCAATCTCGTTGGCGCCATTTGGGGCCGTCGGGACGTTGGCGTCGTCGACCGACCAATAGTAGGGAGCCACGCCACCCGAAATGGAGACCGAGAACTCTCCGTCCTCACCGTCGTAGCACTTGACGTTTTGCGTCACCTGAGTGCGGACACCCAGCGACTGCGTCGGACCCTCGATGGTGACGGAGACCTTGCTGGTGCAACCCCACTGGCGGTCGCGCGTCACGACGGTGTAGACACCGGCCGAGAGACCCTGCTGGACGCTCAGATTGTTAATCAGCCCCTCACCGGTGCCGCTCCAGGAGTAGGAATAGTCGCCCGAGCCATTGAGGACATTGATGGAGATGAGGCCATCCTGCTCCTCGAAGCAGGTGACGTCGCGATGCTCCTCGCGCACCTCAAAGCCGTTGGCAGAGACAAGCTCAACCTCCGTCTCGGCCGTCTTGCAAGTCTCGTCGGGCTTGCCGTCGCCGTCGGCATCGCGCGCCTGAGTGTCTTCGACAGTGAAGTAGTAGACCCCCTTGTCGAGTCCACTGCGCAGAGCAAGCCCGTCGACCTTGTTAATCTGATTGCTTTGGGCGTCTTTCTGATACCAATGGTAGTTATACTTGCCCGAACCGCCCGAGACGGAGACAAGAATTGAGCCGTCGTTGACGCCGTCGCACGTCGGGTCTACCTTTGTGAACGAGACGCTCATCGGCGCCACGAGCGTCACCTCGTCGGAGATGTCGCACGCCCCGGTCTTCGTCATCTTGAAGCGCACCGTCCCGTTGATGGGGGCAGCAGGCGTCTGCGCGCTACGGTCGAGCGTCAGCGTGGCCTTACCGTTGCCCGACGCGGCCTCGGTGGCATTGAGGTTCGAGCCCGACCAGGAGACGGTATAGCCGTCGAGGTCGGTTACCGGGGTGCGGCCGCCCTTAGTGTCGACAATGGCAAGCTCCGCCTTAGTCCCCTCGCAGTTGATGTCTTTGACGACGCCCATATAGAACGTCTTGGGCTGCGTGAGCGTGACAGTGAGCGGCTCGGAGGTACACCCGTTGGCATCGGTCACAGTGACGGAGTAGTTGCCGTCGGCGAGGCCCGTCTGCATATTCGTAGCACCGCTGAGCAACGTGCCGTTGGCGCGCCGCCACGTGAAGCTGTAGGGGGCAGTGCCACCCTTAGGATTGGCCACAATCTGCCCATCGGCCAGGCCGAAGCACGACGGGTCGACACGGTCGACCTCCGCCGCCGTCAGCGTCAGAGCCTCAGCCGGCTCGACGACATGGAACGTGAACGCCTTCTTGCACCCGCCCGAGGTTATCGTGACCTGGTAGTCGCCACCCGGGATTTGCGAGATGTTCTGCACATTGCCGACACCCGCCGGCGCACGGAGCGACGTCACTGTCTCGGTGTAGTCGGCCGCCGCCGCATTGGCTTTCTTCTTCCACTCGTAGGAGTAGGCACCATTGCCGCCGCTGACCATGTAGGTTATCGACCCGTCTTGCGCACCGTGGCACTTGACATCGCGCACCACCTGCGAGCTAATCGAAATCTCGTCGAGCCCCTTGACTTCAACCTCCTTTTGGACTCGGCAACCATTTTGGTCGGAAACGGTTATGACATACGTACCCGCACCGAAGTTCTCACTGTTCTGCTGAGCCGTGGAGTAGAAGCTGTTGAGATTCCCCTTGTTGTTGAAGTCCTTCACGGTCACGGCACCCGGCGAGACGGTATACTTGGCGTATGTAGTGCCTTGGGGCGCACCGCCAGTCACGGTCATCTCGATTGTAGCGTCTTGGCTGCCGAAACAGACAGCATCTTGCCCGGCAGGATAGGAGACGACAGTCGTGAAATCGAGAGGCGCATTTACACCGTTCTTGTACTTTATCTCGATGGGGTCGGCAGTTATGGAAGCCCCCGAAGCGTCGGTGACGCGGACAACATAGTTGCCCACCCCGAAATCTTCGAGCAGGACATCGGAACCGCCGCGGAAGTTGGAGACACGGAGGACATCGTCGACGTAGACGCTGTAGGGCGCACGCCCATTGACAATGCGGACCACGAACGAACCCGTCTGGTCGCCAAAGCACTTGACATCCTCCACCTCGGAGACCGGCACGTCAATCTGAAGCGCCCCGTTGTCCGTGAGCGTTATGGCAGTCACGTCGGAGTTGCAACCGTTCACGTCGGAGACGCGGGCATAGTAAGTCCCCTTGGCGAGGTTGCGGCGCGTATATTGGTTCGTGAAGTTATTGTTCGCAGTGAAAGTCTTATTTTGGGCATCATACGTTCCCCACTCCAAAGTGTAGGCCGGAGTGCCGCCCTGGACGTCGAGAATGGATATAGAGCCATTGGAGCCGCCCGAGACCGTCACATTGGTCGTGGTGAAGTTGAACGTTATGGGGTCGGGCTGACCGACAACGACCGTCTGCGCCTTCTCGCAACCGTTGGCGTCGCGGACGGTGATGAGATAGGAACCGGCGGGCCACTCGTCTTGGAGCGTCGTCCCGTTCTTATACTTAATCTTGACGGGCTGCACCGCTGAGCCAACGACGGTCTGCTCCCACTTGGTCATGTCGGCAGGCCAAGCCTGCTCGTTGTACTTGTAGTAGTAGACCCCCTGCTGCCCATTGGCCGTGGCCGTCGTGCCGCCACTGACGGCCAACGAAATCGTGCCATCGGCTTTGCCGTTGCACATAACATCGGTATGTTGCGCCACGACGGCAAGCTCGGCCGCCGGGCCAGAGATGGTCGCCTCCTCGGCGACTGTGCACCCATAGTCAACATCGGAGACCACGACACGGTAGGTGCCTGCCGAGAGACCCGTCTGATTGCTGCGGTTGCCGGTGGTGTTGAGACCATTGCCGGCGCCACTCCACTGGTAGGTATAGTTGCCCGAACCACCTGTGACGGAGACATTGACCGTTCCGTTCTGCGCCTCGTAGCACGTGACGTCGGTCTTTGTCACCCCAACACTGAAATTGTAGGAGTATGGCACAGTAATCTCCAGCCACTTCGTCTCGTCGGGATAGTAGCAGAACTCTCTCTTGGTGGTCGTGGCGACCGACGCACGCGTGTCGCGGACTCTCACCCTGTAGGTCTTGCCGCCCGTCAGGTTGGCGCGCGAATTGATTGCGGAGTATGTAGTCTCGCCGAGATCCTCCCAACAGAACGTGTACTTTCCGGCCCCGCCAAAGACGTTGACGACAATCTCGCCAGTCTCCTGGCCTAGGCAACGGCTGTTGACGACATTGTAGGAGACCGTGAGGGGCGTGACGAGCGTAACCTTGCCAGTCACGGGGCAGTTGCGCGCCCCAGTGGAGTTGAGCATAGTGACGGTGACGCTATAGTCCCCACTGACCAGGCCACCACGCTCCACAGGGTTCGTCTTGTTGTCCACAGGCACTACGCCCGCGGCGGGAGTATAACTGTCGTCAACAAGCGCGCCGACCCAAGCAATCTCCATGGTGCGTGTCTCGTTGACGCCGTTCTTGACATACCACACCTGCAACTGCTTCGTGGCGGCATCCCAATGGTAGCCGTCTTGCGTCGGATAGCGCCCCGTGGCAGGATTGAGAACTTGCGTCGAACCGTCGGCAACATTGTGCTTCAAGGCCTCGCACAAGTTGGCATCGACAAACTCAATCTTGAGCTTGGCGTTCTTGCCGTCGCAGTCGACATCGTCCACAGTGGTGAGACGGAAGTCGTTGGAGACAGGGTCGGAGACGGAGACCGTGGCCTGGGCCCTGGCCCCCTCAGCATCGACAACCGTAATGCGGTAGCTCCCCGCAGACTGGTTCTGGAGGTTCTCGCTCGTCGCCCCGGCAATGTCGATGAAGTTGTTGCTCTCGTCGCTCTTTGCCCACTGGTAGGTGTAGGGACGGTTGCCACCGTTGGCGGCAGCCGAAAGGTCGGCGTCGCTCTGCCCGATGCAGGAGACCTGCGTGGCGGAGGCCGTGACGGAGAGACCGATATAGGGATTGATGGTGAAGCTGTTGGTCAACGCCGAACAGCCCGCCGACTTGACCACGGCGACATAAGTCCCGGCCGTGAGGTCGGTGAAGACGTTGGAGACTTGCGAGGGCTTGACCGCCGTCTCGTTCTCGTAGTCCTTGGCCGTCGTCTTGGCGGCGTCGTGCCGGTAGAGAGTGTAGGTATACTGCTTGTCGCCGCCCTGCGCCGTGACGGAAGCCTCGCCGTTGCGGCTCTGGTTGATGGGACGGATATCAACGGCATCGACCTGCGCCGTCAGCTCGTCGTAGAGATCCACCGACTGCGACACGCCACAGGCGTTGGCATCGTTGTAGACGCGGAGCGTAAACTTGCCCCCCGACGGGATATTCTCCACAGAGCCATGCAGCCAGGTGTCTCCGTTGGCGTAGGCCGCGGTGTTCTTGGCATAGGAGAAGCCGGCGTTGGCCGTGCGCCCCGTGCCGCTCCACTCGAACTTATATTTCGAGCCGGCATTGGTGACGGCCTTGATGAAGTCGGCGCCAGAGAGCGTCACATTGAGCTTGCGGTCTGTGGCGCAAGCGTCGTCGGGCGCAATGGAGAACTCGACCTTGGGGTCTTGCCCAATGGTGACCTGCTTGTCGAGCTCGACGTAGCACTCCGGGCGAGCGCCATCGACGACACGCACATTGTACGTCCCGGCGGGGAAGCCAGTGAACGTCTGATTGTTTCGCGAGGGCGAGAAAGGACTTTGCGCGGTCCCGGTGACGCGATACCAATCATATTGGAGCGTCGAGGCCGCCACGCCGGTCGAGGTGACCTGGAGCGTAATCTGACCGTCGGCATTTCCGAAGCAAGTGGCATCGAGCGTCGACGCAGCGGTGACGGCCAACGTCTTGGCGTAGCTCAACGTCTGCTTGACAAGCACGAGCTTGGCATTGTCGGCAGAGGAGGCAATATAGTTGTCGTAGACCTCAATCTCATACTCGCCAGGCTCTAGGTCGGAGAACGTCGTGGTGATGGACGACACGTCGGTGACGGACGAACCCTTAATTGTCTCGACGGCGGTCGCGGCCTTAGTGTTGTAGACCTCCACTCCATCTTTCTTCACGACATAGGAGATGGCGCCATGACGCCCCTCGGTGCGGACGACAATGGAGCCATCGTTGCTCGTCGAGCACGACGGATTGGTGACAACGAGCGACGATGCGAGACCGACGGACTCCACCTGGTCCGTGCAGGTGGAGCTTGAGAGGGCATTGGCATCGAAGACGTCGATGGTGTACACACCCATGGCGAGATTGCTGAGGGTGACGTTGCCGTCGCCCTTGGCAATGTCGCGGAAGTCGCGCGTCTCCGACTGCCCGTTTGTCGTGTTCTGGATGCGGACGCGGTAGGAATATTTGTAGTCGGCGGCGGTTGTGCCAGAGGTCGGCATGCCACCGGTGACCGTGAGCACAATCACGCCCGAGACATCATCCTGCGTCATCGAGACGCTTTGGACCGCCACCTTGACCTGCTCCGTCTGGAGGACGTTGACATTGATGTCGTCCACCTGATTATCGCCGTCGGTGTCCTTGCCGACATACTGACAGTTGTTCTTGTCGGTAATGACGATGGTATAGGCCCCGGCGGGGACATTGGTGAACTCCGCCAAAGCACCCTCGGCAATGTTCGCCATGCGGAAGACGGCCGCGCCGACACCGCCGACAACCTTGACCTCGACGACATAGGGCTCCGTGCCACCCTGGGGGCGCACGCTAATCGTGCCATCGACAACCCCTGCCTCGCACGAGATTATGTCGGTGTGGGAAATGGCGGCCTGAATCTCCTTGGTCGGCAAGAAGATGTCCTTAGTGCTTTCGCACTCGTGGGTCTTGCCCGCCTCGTCGGTGTAGTTGGTCTTGACCGTCACCTTATACCACCCCGTGGGGCCCGAGACGGAATAGGGCTTGGCAGTTGGCGAGACGGCCTCGCCGCTGAGGTCGGCAAAGGTGAGAGCTGCCGGGTCGGCATTCTCCGCCCCGGCGGCGAACTGCCACTTATATGTGTAGCTGTAGGTGAAACCGTTCCTCGTCTTGTCGTAGACTGGCGCGGCCTTGACCTCAATGTAGCCATTGGCGGCACCGAAACACATGACATCGCGCACCTCGACGGTCTCAATTTGGGGCTTGGAGGTGAGGAAAATCTGCTTCTGGAGCGAGCAATCGGAGTTGGTGTTGCTCGTGACGGTGAGGAGATAACGCCCACCGGCAGGGAGCGCCGACGTGCTGGGATAGTTGAAAGCGAAGTTCGCCGGGATGGAGTCTCCCGTCCACGTGAACCGATAGTCGGCATGCGAACCGTCGTAGGAGAAGTCCTTGACGCTCAGCTTGCGCACGTCGGAACACATGTCGTCCACCTCAAGGTTGAAGAAGATGGGCAAGATTCCCTTGACCTTAGCCGGGAAAGTGAAGACACAATTGCCCGACGTGGCGGTGAGGGTGTAATCCAACTCTTCGGCGGCAATGGGCTTTCCATCGGCGTCGTAGGAGACACTCGTCGGGAGCGTGGCGCTCTCCAAGTAGTATTGCCCCACCTTGCCAGAGTTGCGCGCCACTCGGACCTCCTTATAGAAGCCGTTGGGGCCAGTCCAAGCGAACTTGACCTGCCGAATCTGCGTGTCGGCAGTGATGGTCTCCATGACCACGGCACCCGTAACAGGGTCGACGACGGGCTGGAGATTTTGGTCGAGCTTCTGCTGCTGACGATCCGCGAAGCCCTGGAAGTCGATGAGCGGCTCGACAGTGTTGCCGTTGCCGGCGCAAGTCTCGACGGCCATAATCTTGTCGAAATCCTGCGCCAGGGTGATGTCCACCACATAGTCGAGGTCGACCTCTGCCTCGAGCTTGCAAGCGTCGGCGGCACCGAGGGTCGCCTTGCGGCCGTCGTCGGTGACCGTGACCTTATACTTGCCCGGGGCGAGGTTCTCAATCCGGCTAGTCGTGGCGGTGCTGCCCCCGCTCCACAGGTAGGAGAGCTTGCCGATGGCGTTGGTGGTCTTTACCTCTATGCTGCCCTTGTCGCCAGTCTCGCAGAGCGGCTGGACAACATCGAGATCGACCTTAAACTGCGTGAGCGTCACGGCGTCGAACGTGACCGAGCAGGCGTTGCCGTCGCCCACGTTGCCCTCGACAGAGTTGTAGTCGAAGACGCGGAGGACATATTGGCCATCGGTGAGGTCGGAGAACGTCATGACGACGGCCGACGGATTGGCCTTGTCTAACTTATAGGCGACGCTGTTCTTGGCGTCGGTCTCGTCGGCATCGCTATTGAAACGGCCATCCTTGAAGTAGGCAGTCGTGGCCCCGTCCTTATAGAGATACCACTTGTAGTTCGGCTTGCCGTCTTTGACGGCACCACCGCTGACGGCGTAGGATATTTGCCCCTTGCCGGCCTCGCAGAGGTTGTGCTTCACCTCGCCCTTGACCATGGACGAGACATCCTTGACCTCAATCTGCTGGATGGTGAACTGCACACCGTTGGCATCGACCACGGTAATGGTGTAGAGACCGGCGGTGAGGTTCTCAAACTTATGGTCGTTGCCGGCCACTGTCACGCTCTGGCTGCCGATGGTGGCAGTGTAGGGGCCATCGCCACCGACAATGGAGATGGAGATGGAGCCACCGTTGGCGGAGTGGTTGTCGTCGACACACCTGTTGTGGACAACGCTAGGAGTGACAACGAGCGCCTGGCACGGGACATGGAAAGCCATGTCGAAGCGGCAACCCTGCGTATCCTTGTAGTTGAGGAAGAACACATCGTAGCCCGGGCAGTTCTTCACGTCGAGGCCGGAGACGAGGTTGGTGTTCTTCTGCCCAATATTTCCAACGTTGTTGTCCGGGTCGTCGTAGTTGAAATGTCCACGGCCACCGGCCTCGGTCGTCCACCACCAACTAGCGTTGTTGGTGTTGCCGCCCGTCGGGGTCTGAATCTCAATCTCGCCGTCGTTGGCACCCGAATCTTGCTTGGTGCGCACGTGGACGACCTCGACGTCAGCCGGCTGGACAACGTGGATGTAGCCCGTCTGCTTGCTGCAGGCCGAGTTGGTAGCATTGCCGCCCGGATAGACAATGACATAGTAGTAGCCCGACTTGCCCGAAGCGATGGTGAACGTATGCGTCGAGGCCTGCCCCGTGGCGGTCTCCACAACGCCCTCGACAAAGCCGGCGTCCACATAGTGGTAGACACCCGTCCCCTGCCCTTGGGGGTCGAGAACCTCCTCGTAGCGGGCGCGGCGCAGCTCATAGTAGTGCTGATTGCTTCCGCCGAACTGCGCACCGACGGTGATGGTGGCGGACGACTGCTTAGTCCCGTCTTCGGTGATGGGCCTGCGGTCGCCAATCGGGTTGAGAACTGCGACATCGGCGCACTTGAAGTCGGTATGCTCCTCCCTGGTAATCTCGATGAACGGCGAGATGGTGACCTTGCTCTCTCCCTCGCAACCGACAAACTCCTTGGGGGCGCCGGAGACAGTGTACTCAGCCTCGTTGACCCACTTGGCTCGATACTTGACGGTGAACTCCGTCGGAGCCGCCAGATTGTCTACAGCGATGTTGAACGAGTTCTCGCCGTAGCCCGTAGCGTTGTTGAGCGTCGGGACAGTCCAGTCGTTGACCTTTGTCGTCCCGTTCCACACCGAGACCTCGAACTCGACCTTGTGGCGACGCGGGTTCTCGTTGGCAGCAAGGCCGTCCCAATGCCCGCGGATTCGTGTCGTGACGGACTGCTCGCAGGGGTCGTAGACAGGCGCGGCGAAGTCGATGGCACCCGGCTCGTAGACGCTGTAGGTGGCAGTTGCCGTACACTTGGCCCCCTCGTCTTGCACCGTCAGGAGATACGTCCCCTTGGCGAGACTCTCAATACGGGGGTTCGTCGCAAAGTCGCGCACCTGCGTATTACCGGCGGGGTCGACCTTCTCCAGCTTATACTTGTAGCTGCCGGCGGCGGCACCCTCGCCATAGGTCTGGGTGTTGCCACCCTCCAGGGCCGTCACCTCGATGGCACCGTCGCCCTTGCCGAAGCAAGAGATGTCTTCGACAGCCGTGCGGACAATGGCAAGTGGCTTGGCTGGCTCGGTGATGGAGAAATCGTAGGAGTAGAGGCACGACGGATAGTCGGCATATTTGAACCAAATGGTGTAGTCGCCCGCCAAGAGTCCCTCGACGGTGAGCGGATAGGTCTCCAACTCCTGATTGTCGGGCGAAGTGGACGCTACGGGGTTGTTGCCGTCGTAGGTGACATCGACCGAGAGACCGATGGTCGTGACGGAGGCTTTGGCCTGGGTCTTGTAGTCGTCGACCTTTCTCCACCCGGAGGCATTCGCATCCACAGCTACGCCGCGGCGCTCGATGATGAAGTTGACATTGGACGTAAAGGCATGATAGAAAGCGTAGCTCTGCCCATCCTTGGTCCCGCTCTTCGCGGCCTGGTTCTTAAGGTGCGTGAAGCTTACCACGGTCTTGCCGTCGGACTTGCCCTTGCAGGAGACAGCGGTCTCGACGGAATTGGCAGAGATGTCGGGCAAAGCCTTAATCTCGAACTCGACAGTGCGCCTGCAAGCGTCGTTGACACCAGAGTAGACCTCGGCGGAGTAGACTCCGGCCGTCAGACTATCTAGCCCGGTGCCGATCTTAATCTGCGCACCCTGCCCCCGGAACCAACGGATGGAACGCTCTGACGGGAGCGTAAGCACCGGCCCGCCCATGGGGTCGCTGGGCGAAACGGCTGCGGCCCCTATGCCCACGCCGTTGCACGCGGCGGCATCGTCGGTGCAACAGGTGTAGCCCTGCAGGACATCGACATAGAACTCAACAGGGTCTATCTCCTTAATCTCCAACTCGCCGCTCTTGTAGATGCACCGCGTCGAGTTGTCCACGACTTTGAGGACGTACTTGCCCTTGCCTCCCGTGAAATGTATGGAGGAGCTTGCGGGCGAAGTCTGCCCATTGAAGTTGGACGGCGTCTGACCGTCGCTCATCATCCAATCGTAGGAGAAGGCCGACGACCCGTCGGAGACAACCTGCGGCTCGTTTGGCGTGCCGGCCTTGACCTTGGTGAGCGTCTTCAGCTCAATGGAGCCGTTGGTCTCGCCCGAACAAGCGTCTTTGACGTCAAAGGTCATATCCAGGGCCTTGTGGGTCGCCGGATAGTAGAAGACGACATCGGCCTCGCAACCGCTCTCGCTCTTGGCGTTGACATCGGCCTCCTTAATCTCGTCGGCCGTGGTGGCCACATTGTTGATGTTGCCTCGCCCATTGAGGTCGTTGCCGTTCTTGTCGACAACGAAAATCTTCGAGCGGTCCTTCGAGAGGTAGTACGTCACGGGGAGCTTTGCCTTGAGCACCCAACCGTCTTGCGGGGTAGCCGTCTCGACCACCTTGTTGTTGGATGGGTCTTTGACGGTCAGCTCAATCATGTCGGCATTGGTGTCCTTGCCCTGCACAAGCTCGACGGGGAAGAACGTGCTTGCATCGTTACCGTCGTAGAGGTTGAACTCATAGTATCCGAAGAAAGCCTGGTCGAGGTTCTGCTTCGGAATCTTCATCTTGGGCGTCAGGACATCGCCGTCGGGGTTGTTGGCCCAATTGTCCTGCAACTTGCCGGCGTTGTCCATATAGTATGGGCAATATGGGACATCGAACTTGCCAACATACTCGTGCTTGGGCGAGACGAAATATTGCTTGGAGGCATTCTTGAAGCAACTGCGCTTGTATGCCGCCTCGGAGCTTTGGAAGATGTAGTTGACAGTATAGACACCGGGCGTGAGATCCTTGGGCATGAAGAAGAACGCGCCCGTGGAGTCGTTGTAGACCTTGCGTCCGGCCTCCGAAATCATGTCGGGAGTGACAGCAATGGCGTTGTCCTTGGTATCTCCATTCTTGACCCAATAGAGACCGAACGTATTGCCCGACGACGCGCCGAGCTTGACAGCCTCGAACCAACCGTAGCCATAGACCTTGGCATTGGTCGATGGCGAGACAGGCGCGGACCCCTTGAGGGAGTAGAGCCCCTCCTCGCTACGGCAGAAGACACGCGGCTCGTCGCCCGTCTCGGGGACAATCTCGACCTGCGGATTACCGAAGTTGGAGATGAAGAAGACCTGCGTCTGGCTGAACTCGCAGAGCCCCGAACGGTAGGCCACGTTGACGGAATATTGGACATTGTCCTTAGGCGTCTGCGAGAGGAACTTGGTCATGTCGAGGAACGCGATGGGCCGGTTTTGCGCATCGACCTTATTATTCGGGTCGACATAGAGGACATCGTTCCTATCGAAACCGCTGACGCTCCAAATTACATCGTCGGGATCGACCTTACCGCCGGTTGTGAACGTCATGGTGACGAGTGTGCGCGGCGTGTAGACCGTCATGCCGTCTACGACGGACTTGGCGTGGGTACAGAGATATTGGATGCCATTGGAGTTTCCGGCCGGATAGCCGTCGGCACCGTCAATGGTGATCTTTGCCGAAGCGTCGTCGGTGAAAATGACACGGCGGCTGAACGGGGCGCCACATCCGACAAAGTAGACGATTCGATACTGTTTATTCGGCGTGATGTTCGGGTCGTCGGTATAGAGCTCGTAGTTCGTAGTGGAGTATGGGAAGTTGGCGTTGACAATCTTCCGCATCTTATATACGTCGCTCACGATGCCCGCCGGCTCGACATCGGGGAGCGGGTTCTTATTGCCTTTGCTGTCATAGAGCTCCTGGAGCCAGAACGAGCCGGGAATCTGCCCATTTACATCGCCAGTCTCGCGCGGACGGAACGAGATGAGGTTTCGAACCTTCATGTTCTCGTCGAGATAGGAGAGCTTGCGGCAGAGATTCAAGGCGACATCGGGGTCGTTGATAATCGACTGGTCGTTGTTGACAAAGTTGTTGCCCTGCTTCCACAGCCCGTCTTCATTGAGAGTGGCGAAAGTCGTCTTATCCTTGTCGGCATAAGAGATTGGGAACTCTCCATTGTCGCCAGCGGCAACCTGGTCGAGCGTGTGTCCATAGTGGATGGCGAACGGCTCTGTCTGATTGGAGAGGAAGACATCCCAAGTGGTGTCCATCTTGCAAGCGGCATCCTCTCCCGCCGGAGTGAACTCCCAATGGAACTCATATTGACCAGAGGTGCCCTGCTGATACTCCCAGGTGAAAGTCTTGGCATTGCCGTTTTGGCCGATGAGGTCGGGCCAGGAGACTCGGCCGATTCCGTCGTTGTCGAACGTGACCGTCGGACGCTCAGTGTCTTGCGCATTGTTGGTGGTGAACGTCTTGGTGTAGGCGTCGTAGGTCCTGTTGCCCTGCGCGTCGATGCCCGTGACGTGCTTGACGGTTATCGTCGTCGTGCCGGCCAAGCCCTTGTATGCGTAGTCAACAGCACGGAACTCGTAGGGGTTGGGCATGGCGTTGCCGTTGACCGTCTCGGCTTGCGTGAGCGAGCGGGAGGGATAGTTGACGGAGAACGTCACCCTGTTGTCAGTCCGCGAGCAGTAGTTGGACTTCATGTCCGTATAGAGGTGGCGGCTGATGACGTAGTTGCGCGAATACTCGGCCTTGCACTTGTCCTCGTTCGTCCCCCCCGCGTTCTGATGATTGCACTCGTTGCCGTTGGAGACGTGGAGGGTGATGGTACCCTTCTTGTCGTTGCCAAGGTCTTTGGGGACAAAGTAGTAGTAGTCCACCAAGTTTGTCACGGCATTTATCTTCTCCTTGACAAACCCTCCGCCGGTGAAGTAGTAGTAGTAGTTCTGGGCATTGGGGTTGTTGTATGTGAGGAGGCTCATCGCCTTCTTATATGGCACAGCCCCCTTTTGCTGCATTGCGGCCTCGATGTTGCGCGCCGTGGTGATGGTGCCGTCGGGGAAAGTGTAGTAGGCATCCTCGCGGATGTCGACCTTGGCACTGACCACATTCGTCCGGTCATCACGAGAAATCTCTGAGGTAATCGTGACCTCGACGCCGACAGGACATTGGACAATGAACTCCCTGTCGCCAAGCCACGGGAAGTCGACGGCATTAACAGTAGCAACCCTGCTATTACCCGCCCCGTTCTGAGCGGGCACGGTGACGGAGTTGGTCGTCTTGCCTGTGAACTGATAGCCTGCGACGGGCGTCACGGTCTGCGTGGCGTGGTTGACCTGGCTAGTGTGCGGCACGAGCTTGGTGCCGTCGACAGCAGTGCCAAGGGTAATCTGCGGAGTGTTGTCGCCATAATATTGATACTGATAGAGATATGGCTGCAACTTATACTCCTTGGCATCTTCGGGGCAGAGGAAGTCGTCGGCAGAGCCGCGCTGGAAGCCCTGCGGCAGTCCGTCAATCTCGAAGAAAATCTCCTTTTGCACGGGCTGATAGAGGTAGCTCGTCTTGGAGACCGTGTAGACGCACCCGGTGTTGCCCTCCTTATACTCGTATGTCCAGGTGACGGGAATTCCGTTGCCATTGCCACGATAGCGCAACGTCGGGTCGAAAGTGTAGGAAATGGGATCGCCGTCGTCGGCGGGCTGGTCAAGCTCCAGGACACCATTGGCCAAGAGGCGACCATAGCCACCGTTGTGCGGGCGGTTGGGGACACCGGTCACCGTGATAAGCTCGTCTTGGCAATAGCAGTCGTCGGCAGCGATGGCCACCTTGCCGTCGAGGGTCTTCTGATAGACCGTCATCTCGTGCTGGGCGGTGAAAGTGGTGCAGAAGTTCTCGCGGTAGACGATTGTGTACTGTGTGTGGATGCCGTCGGCACCTGGCGTCTGCGCACAGACCGTGAAGCCGGGGTAATCTGCCTGGTTGAGTCCCGTCTTGGCCCAGAAGTCGGCAGAGAGCCCCGTCGGCGTGAAGAGCTTGGGGTCGAAGACGGCAGAGCCGTTGACCTTGGAGGTTATGGGCAGTAGGACAGTGCGGTCGGCACAGCCCTGGATGTAGAACGTGCCGTCGCCCGGGATGAAGAACTCGCTGAGCTGGACTGGCTCTGAGTCCTCACAGAGAGCCCACTCGTAGTTCTCCTTGTCGCGGTTGAAATCGGCGTTGTTTGGCCTGATAACCTCCTTGAACTCCACAGGGTCGGAGGCGCAGCCGCCCAGCTTGTTGTCCACGGCCTGGACATACCAGGTGCGCTCCCAGTTTCCGTCGGCGTTTGTGGTGTAGGCAAAATTGCCATCGTGGCGCACCGACACAGTGTGCTCCTTGGCGTAGTACATGACGCCATTGACCTCGGTGTCGACATCATATTTTGTTCCGGTGGAGAACGCCAAGTGCCTCAAGGCCTGGTCCTGATACCACAAGAAACGCGTGTTCTCGTCGGCTCCCGCAAGGTCGGCCCAATAGGTGGCCTGACTGCCCTCGCAGATGATTCCGTTGTTGGACTGCGTATACTTGGAGTTTGGCGTGGGCCTGTCGGGCTGTGGCTTGATGGTGAACGTGAGTGGCTGCGCCTCGCACTCGCCAATGGCCCCGGCAGTGGTTATGACCTTGACCTCGACAGTCCCGGTTGTCTGCTGATACCTGGTGATGTCGAGATTGAAAATGTAGTTCTGGTCGTCGACCTTTGTGATGACGTCGACATTGTCGGACGTCTTCTGCTTCATGCCGTCGTCTCGCGAGAATCCCTCGGTGCGGCCGGACCCCGTCACCTCGATGCGGAAGTCGTAGGTCTGCTTGTTGCCGGCGGCGTCGGGCGCTGGCGGGATGAGGTATGTAATCTTGATGGGCTTGCTCTTTCCGTTTTGCGCGTCGGTGCGCAGGTCGGTGATGCAATACTCGCCGCTGAGGCCTGTGACCTGCGGATTGTACTCAACCTTTTGCACTCGAATCTGCGTGGAGCGCTTCGACGGGCACCCGTCGTCGTTGGACGCCACGGCATAGTAATTGCCCTCGGTGACACCCTGGAAGCGGTGGGTGTTCTTGCCAATCATGACCTCCTGGGCGTTGACCTGCGTGCCGTCGGCGCGGTAGAGGGTGACGCGCGCCGTGACGCCGTCGGGGAGCGTCAGGAAGACGTCGGCCCCGTCGTCGCCACAATAGTAGAACGTCTGGTCGGTGGGCGTCGGGGCGGCAGGGACACCCGGCACGCGCACGGAGCCCTGCACCGCCTGGTCGCAAGCGTTGCCGGTCGTCCCCGTGGGGCGGGCAATGGCGGTGAAAGTGGTGGTGTGGTCGGACGCGGCGTAGGTGAGCAACGTTATGTCGGTGCCAGTGCCGACCTTGCTCGCCGCGTCGTACTTGTTGCCGTTCTCTGGCTCACCATAGAGATAGTAGGTGTAGCCGGGGTTCGTGGCCCCCCGGATTGTTATGACGTAGTTGCACCCCGTGTGCGTCTCCTCCAGACTGACATCCGGGGCCGTCGTGGTGTTGACAACCTGCTGACCCGCCACCGTCTCGCACGCCGCATTGCTCGTCGTGACGGTATAGATGCCGGGGTCGGAGACGGTCTTCGTGAACTGGTGCACACCGCCGTCGGTTATGGGCTTGAACTCCTCGACGGTCGAGACCTGCCCGCCGGCGTCGGTGCGGATGAGAGTGTAGGTGACGCCCGCCGAATATCCGTCGATGGATATTTTGTAGCTCCCGCCGGCGCAACCCGTGCCGTTGTTGGCCACAGGCGTGGCGGTGAGGTTGCGCGTGGCGCCGTTGGAGATGACGAGCTTGCCGCTAATCTGCTTGGTCTGGCTGCACCCCTCGCGTTGGGCCATGACAGTGTAGACCCCGGCCGTGAGGCCCTTGAGCTCCATCTCGTCGGTGCCGTTGTCGGCCTTGCCAGTCACGGACATATTGTTGTAGGGGCGTCCGTCCTTGTAGAGGGTATACTTGACCTTATACTCCGAATTCTGAATGTAGAGCTTGCGGGTGTCGAGGTCGTTGGTGCAGTAGTTGTGCGTCCCGATGGTGGTGCGCTCGTTGTAGTCGCGCACCTCGAAAGAGCCGGTCAGAGTGGCCTTAGTCCCTCCGCACTCGGCCTGGACGGTATAGGTGCCGGCCTCGGAGACGAAGAAGCGCAACGGCTGGTTGCCGGGGTTGCCGACAACGGAGTAGACCTTGCGGCCACCGGCGGCCGTGGCGAACTGATACTCCTGGCCGTCCTTGTAGACGCGGTATGTGACCCCCTCGTAGGAGCCGGAGGTCTGGAGGTGGGTGTCCTGGTCGCCGGCGCAGCCATATGTGCCGTTGGCGGTGACGCTGTGGGCCCTCATCTGCTCCTCAGTGGGGCATCCGCAGGGGTCAACTCCCTTGGTGGTGGTGAAAGTCGCAGTAATACCGGCGACGAGCTTATTCAAATCGTCGAACTTGACTTGCGTTCCGTTGTCTATGGCATCACGAAGATCACGCCCCACGTTTATCAGGTAGAAACCAGAATACTGACCGGCGGTCTGCATTGTGGCCACATAATTCACATCATTGATAAGTATCTGCCCTGTAGCATTGCCATTAACAACCTCCGCCCCATCTTTATAGAGCTTGATGTATATCGTGGTATTATTCCCCACCGCGCACAGCACCCCCTCACAGTTTGCGCTAGGCGGCAAAGCAGCCACGCTAGGCAACTCGAGAGGCGCCACGTCCCAATTGGCGGCGGACGCCATGGACGCACCGGAGACGACAAACGCCGCCACAGCGCACAGGACACCGCGACGGAGCGAACTCAAAACGAGCTTCATATCTTGAACTACCATAAAGTGTCTTCTAGAGGTTGCGCGGCCAAAGCGGGCGGCGCGGGCGGGAGGCACAGCCTCTCCTATATATCTTACGTCGCTAAACGACGCGATGTTGCCAATGCTGTTCCGTTTCACGTCCATAGCGTCTCAAATAAGCAGGCGATAACTATTTCCGGGCATAGACTTGACGATGCCGACGAACTCCATGTTGAGAAGCTCCACATTGACCGTGGCAATGGGGAGCCGCGCGCGTTGTCCGATGAGGCTCGCCGTGAGCCCGTCCTCAGCGCGGAGGGCGGCAACGATGGCCTCCTGCTCGGGTCCCTGCGGCTCGACAAAGAGCGACGGCTGGGCGGAGTGCGCCTGGCGGACGGCGGCAGGGACATCCCACGCCATGGCGGCGTCGACATCGTCGGCCGACGTGACGAGAGCCGCCACATTGCGCCGAATGAGGTCGTTGCAACCGCAACTGAGCTCGCGCCCCGGGAAGCCGGGGACGGCTAGCACCTGCCGGTCGTAGTCGAAAGCGCAACGAGTGGTGATGAGGCTACCACCCCGGAGAGCCGTCTCGACAACAAGCGTGGCGTCCGCCAGCCCCGCAATGACGCGGTTGCGCGCCACGAAGTTATACGCTTCCGGCCGCACGCCATAGGCGAACTCCGAGACAACGGCCCCGCCCCCGCGCTCCATGCGCATGGCCTCTTCGCGGTGCTGAGCCGGATAGAGAGAGTCCAACCCATGGGCCACAACCGCCACCGACGGACGCCCGGCACGGAGCGCGGCACGATGGGCCCCAATGTCGATGCCAAAGGCCAAACCGGAGACAACGACAAGGTCGGGGTGACGGCGGCAGAGTTCGGCCACAAGAGCGTCGCAAAGGTCTCGCCCCTCGTCGGAGGGGTGGCGAGTGCCGACGACGCTGAGCACCTTTGCGGCCTCGAAATTGACCCCGCCGCGGACAAAAAGGACGGGCGGGGCGTCGGGGCACTGCGCAAGGCGAGCGGGATAGCCCTCGCCCCCCACGCAGAGCATCCGCACCCCGTCGCGCTCGGCCGCCTCGACCTGCCTGTCAGCAAAGGCGAGAGCCGCATCGCGCCCAGCTACGATGGCGCCGGCCAAGGCTCGGAGCGACGGCGACGCACCGTGGACGCCCTCCGCCACATGGGCGAAGACTCCCTCTGCAGAGCCATGGCGCGAGAGGAGCTGCCGCAAAAGGGCAGGGCCAACCCCGGCGATGGAGCTAAGAGCCAACGTATGTCGAAAATCCGCCGTCAAAAGAAACAGTGTGGCAAATGTTTAAAACACCTGTTCGGACTCACGCACCTCTGTTCGGGCGCAAAAAAATCCCTGTTGGGCTGTAAAGGTATGAAAAAAGCAAGAGACTGCAAGAGTATAGAGGGGCAACTATCGTTGTTGGAGGCAAAAAGCGAGAGACAACAGGCGGGCAGACGACAGTTGACAAAGAACAATTCCGCCAACTAGAAGAGGCCACTAGCCCCCACGGAGTGGGCAAACAGATGACGATCGATTGCGCAACAGGAAAAGTGGGGGGAGGCGCAACCCATGCGTCAAAATTCACACAATGGTAAAAAAAAGGCTCGCGAAACGCGCATCCCAACAGGCGTAACCATAGGCCTAAAGAGCGCGAAACGGCCTATTGGCACCAATCACGCCCACCGTCCCCCCACGCCCCATAGCCCCCAAAGGGGCGGCATGGTGACGCGAGGGGGGGGAGGAAAACATATGGGGACGCACAAAATTGCGCGTCCCCACATGACGATACATATTAATGTCAGTTGACCCTATTTGGCCGTGAAGCGGAAGACATGGAAAGTCTGAGCGTCGAGGCGCAGGTCGAGGGCCTGGCCGCCGGGGGCAAGCCTCTCCTCGACGACGGGGACGACAGCCGCGGGATTGTCGAGGGTGTTGTCGGCCGTCGGATTGTCGGAATGCAGCGTCGTGACGGAATAGGCCCCGAGCGACTGCTTCTTCTTCAGCCCGCTGAACTGCAAACGGACGTCTTGCTCGCGGTCGGAAGTGTTGACAACCTTTAGGACATAGGCGCCGTCGGCGGCGTCGTAGACAGCCGAGGCGAAAAGCCCGTCCTGCCCCTCGGCACCGGAGACGGCCTTGCCGTCCATCTGAAGCCGAAGCACATTCGTCCCGCGGTTGTAGGCATAGAGCTGCTGGACGTAGTATGAAGCCGTCTTGACGGAGCGGGTGTTGTCGAACCAAATCATGTCGGGCCTCCACTGCCAGCCCTCGACATGCGCGAAGAGCGGAGCGTAGGTGGCCATGCGCACGACATCGGCGTTGCGCTCCAGGCCGGTCATGAACGCCGCCTCCAGGAGTGAGGCGTGGAAATGGTTCCACTTCTTGCCCGCCCCGTGGCACGCATACTCTCCGGCGAAGACCTTGGGGCCGCGGCGGTCGTAGTTGTCATAGCGCGCACCTTGGGCGAGGAACCAGGCCTCTGGACGATAGAAATGCTCGTCGACAAGGTCGGCGCCGAGCTTCTTCATCTCCGGCCACAGGAAGTCGAACTGCGCCCCCTCGGAGTCTGGGCCCGAAGAGCCGACAATCTTAATCTCGGGGTGCGCCTTGCGGATGGCGCTGACGAAGAACTTCAGACGCTCGGGATAGAGCGCGTCCCACTGCTCGTTGCCGACACCAATGTACTTGAGGTTGAACGGCTCGGGATGGCCCATCTCGGCACGCACCTTGCCCCACTCGGTCGTGGGCGCGCCATTGGCGAACTCGATGAGGTCGAGGCAGTCCTGAATGTAGGGGTCGAGAGCCTCGGCCGTTGCGGGGACGTGGGCATGAGCGTCGTCGTTCTGGAACTGGCACGCCAGGCCGACGCTGACAATGGGTAGCGGCTCGGAGCCGATGTCCTCGGCGAGGAGGAAGAACTCGTAGAAGCCGAGGCCGTAGCTCTGCCAATAGTCGGGGAAGAAGCGGTGGGGGAACGTATAGTGCCAACGATTCTCGTTGAGCGGGCGGTTCTCGACGGGGCCCACACTGTTCTTCCACTGGTAGCGGCTCTGCAAATCCGTCCCCTCGACAATGCACCCGCCGGGGAAACGGAAGACGCCCGGACGGACATCGGCCAGGGCCTGCGCCAAGTCGGCGCGCAAACCGTTCTCGCGGCCGCGCCACGTCTCGGCGGGGAAGAGCGACACATGCTCGAGGTCGCACACGTCGCCGGCAAGGAAGACACGGAGCTTGCCCTTGTCGGCATCGGCGTCGGCCTTGATGGTGGCGGAATATTTCTTCCACTCCCCACCCTCTATGGCGACCTCTGCGGCCCCAAGGACTTGCGTCTCGCCCATCGCCGCCGGGTCGGTCAGCTCGATGCGGATTTTGCTAGCCCCACCCAGCGCGCGCGCCCAGACGGAGAAGCGGTAGTCGCTCCCCTTGCGGACACTGACGCCAAAGAAGCCCTCGTTCTGAAGCCCCGTGCGCTTGTGCGGATGCCCCGCGGGCGAGAGGCGTACGTAGTGCGGATTGCGGTCGAACGGGGCCCCGTCTGTCCGCACCTCGACATTGCCGAAAACCTCCCACCCCATGAGGGCCTGCGGGAACTCAAAAGAGCGGTTCTTGACCATCTCGGCATAGAGACCGCCGTCGGCGGCATAATTGATGTCCTCGAAGAAGATCCCATACATGGTCCGCGCCACGTCGGCTCCCTTGGCCGGCTTGGCCACGTCGAGGACGAGCGTCTTCTGCGCCGCCGCCGAGACCCCTACAGCCGCGGCGAGGATGGCGGACGCTATCTTCAGGTTGTTCATTGCATTGCAAGTGTTATTCTTAGACAAAGGGGGGGACGCACAGCCGGCGCGCCCCCCATGGGCGGAAGCGCAAAGCCCCTATTTGACGGCAAAGGTGACGACCGACATGGCGGGCATCGTGACCGTGACGACCCCATCCTTGCCCACCTTGGCACCGTCGAAGCCGGCAAGCTCAACCTTGTCGGGGTTCTCGAACGTGTTGTAGTCGGCAATGTTCCTGGCCGTGACAACCTGCGCGTCGGCGACGGCCTTGGCCTTGAAACCGCGGACGTCGACCTTGACAGTAGCCTTCTTGTTGAGATCGAGGTTTGCCAGCGAGACGTGGATTACGCCGTCCTTGTCGCGCGAGGCGGAGGCGGAGACCTGGTCGGCCTTGAAAGCGCCATTCTCAATCTTGGGCGTGGTGGTGGACGACGGGAGCAGCGTGGCGTCCTGGTGGACCTTGTACATATCGAAGATGTGGTAGGTGGGCGTGAGCATCATCTTGTCGCCGTCGGTGAAGATGATGGACTGCAAGACGTTGACAATCTGCGCCAGGTTGGCCATGCGGACGCGGTCGGCATGCTTGTGGAAGATGTTGAGCGTGACGGCGGCTATGAGCGCGTCGCGCATGGTGTTCTGCTGGAAGAGGAATCCGGGGTTGGTGCCGGGCTCGACATTGTACCACGCCCCCCACTCGTCGACAACGAGGGCCACCTTCTTCTCGGGGTCATATTTGGTCATGATGGCGTCGTGGCGCGTGATGAGCTCGTCCATGCGGTAGGCGCGCTCCATGGTCTGGACATACTGCTCGTCGGAGAACTTGGTGGCGCTGCCCTTGTCGTCCCAACCGCCGGGGTGGACATAGTAGTGGAGCGAGAGGCCCCACATCTGCCAATGGGGGACGTTGCGCATGAGCGTCTCAGTCCAATTGTAGTCGTCGACATTGGGACCGCCCGCCACTTTGAGGAGGCGGTTGTCGCCATAGTTGCGCGCGAAAGTCTGATAGCGGCGGTAGAGGTCGGAATAGTAGTCGGGCGTCATGTTGCCGCCGCACCCCCAGCTCTCGTTGCCCACGGCGAAGAAGTTGACCTTCCAGGGCTTCTCGCGTCCGTTCTGCCGGCGCAGGTTGGCCATGGGGCTCTCGCCGTCGAACGTCATATACTCCACCCACTCGCTCATCTCCTCGACGGAGCCGGAACCGACATTGCCGCAGATGTATGGCTCGGTGCCAATCTCCTCGCACATGTTGAGGAACTCGTTGGTGCCGAAAGAGTTGTCCTCCACCACCCCGCCCCAGTGGGTGTTGACCATCTTGGCGCGGTTCTCCAGGGGGCCGATTCCGTTCTTCCAATGGTACTCGTCGGCGAAACATCCGCCCGGCCAACGCAGGTTCGGAATCCGTATTTTCTTCAGCGCGTCGATGACATCCTTGCGCACACCGTTGACGTTGGGAATCTTAGAGTCCTTGCCGACCCACAGGCCCCCATATATACAGTGCCCGAGGTGCTCGGAGAAGTGTCCGTAGATGTGCCTGCTTATGGTGGTCTCCCCCAGGTCGGCATTGACCACCACCGTGGCGTCTTGCGCGAGAGCAAGTGGGGCGGCGACACCCGCGATAGCCAGCGCGCCGAGAGCTTTGCTGAATAGATTCATAAAAAAGATATTTGCGTATTATCACTTGTTCGGACAACGCGTCCCGGAACTCGGGGATTGCGGTCTCGAATGCAAATATCTTGAAATTGCGGGTAGGCGAGGTGGACAAAAAAGTCATTTAAGGGTGAAAGAATGTTCCCCGCCCCGCCAAAAGGAACACTAGAGCGAAACAACCCGAAAACGCTCCGCCCACACGGCGCGCGCCACGTCGCCCGAGCAGTGGAGCAACGACCACGCCCCGACACCGCGCCGAGCCACGGCATCCGCCACAGCCTCGACCTCGCCGGCGGGCCGCCCCACAAGGTGCAGACCGCCGACGAAACGGTCCACCCGCCTCCGCCCCAAAGAGCCAAAGACAAAATCGAGCAACATCGGCACCCCATGGTGAGTGCACCCGCCGAAGAGCCACTCCTCGCCACCGTCGCGCACCAGGGCGAACACCTCGTCGGAGAAAGCATCGGGCGAGACGCCGTCGGCGGCCAACAGGCGGGGGTTGGGGGGCGCAGGCCACGGCAAAGTGAAGAGCGTCAGGGCCTCGGAGACCTCGACGACGCCCCGCACGCGGCGGACGTCCAAGACATCGAGCAGCTCCGGGGCCGGCATCCCAATCTGCTTGCGCATGGCCCCCGGGGCGCCGCCGGGGCCGACCTGCACCGAGAAACGCCTCCGCCCCGCGTCGGGGCCTACGAAGACGGGGCAGCGCAGACCCGCATCGACAAGCGCGCGGAGACCGCCCGAATGGTCATAGTGACCATGGCTTACGACGACCGCCGACGCCTCGGCCAAAGGCAGCCCCAGGCGACCCGCATTGGCGGCGAAGACCGCCGGCGACTGGCCGACATCGAGAAGCAGGGCGCCCCGCGCCGTCTCGACCCACAGCGACAGCCCATGCTCGCGGGCCAAAGGACGCGGCAGAGCGTCGTCGACAACGACCGAGACGCGCATCTAGAGCAGGTCCTTGCGCCGGAAAAAGAGCGAGAGCAGCACGCTGAGCAGTAGCGACGCCCCGACGACGATGAAAAAGGCGTAGCGGTTGTTCTCCATGTAGTTCGAGACGTTCATGCCATAGAGGCTGGCGATGAGCGTCGGGAGCATGAGGATGATGTTGATGCTCGTGAGCGTCTTCATCGTCCCGTTGATGTTGTTGGAGATGACCGACGAGTAGGAGTTGCTCATGCTGTGGATGATGTTCCGGTAGATGCTCGTCGTCTCCTCCGCCTGCTTGAGCTCAATCTCCACATCCTCGGTGAGATCCTCGTCGCAGGCCTCCCGGAAAGTCTTGGAGTGGACGAGCCTGTAGAAGAGTACGTCGTTGCCCTTGAGCGACGTGACGAAGTAGACGAGCGAGTTCTCGATGCGCTGGAGCTTCAGAATCTCGTCATTGTGGACCGTCTCCTGTAGCTCCGACTCGGACCTCATTATCTGGACGTTGATGTTCTTAAGGTACTTGAGGAACCAGACAGACGTTGAGAGCATGAGGCGCATGGCCAGCTCGAAATGGTTGGCCACAGTAATCTTCTTGCGAATGGAGTAGACCACGAAATCGTCGAGGAGGTCGGTCTTGTAGTTGCAGATGGTGACGCAAACGTCGTCCTTGATGATGATGCCGAGCGGGACCGTGGTAAAGTCTATCCGGCTGTCGTTGCGGCGTATGGGGATTCGCAGGACTATGAGCTGCCATCCGTCGTCCTCCTCGTCGCGTCGCGGCCTCTCGTCGTTGTCCTCGATGTCGGAGATGAAAGACTCGGGGACCTCGAGCCCCGAGATGAGGAAGTTGCGCTCCTCGGTGGTGGGGCACTCGAGCGACGTCCAGCAGTTGGGCTGCCACTTGTCGGTCACCTCGAAGCCCTTGTTGTTGATATAGAAAGTCATCATGGCCTTGTTCTTCTTGTTGTGGGTCTAGAATGGCGGAAACAGCGAGCTCCGCGTCTTCTGCGCCCAAGGCCATGGTCTCCGCCCTGGCGATGCGCTAGCGGCCGCCAACGGCCGGGGCATCCCCTCCACGCGGGGAGACGAGACGAGGGCGCAGACAGCGCGTCTCAGGATTCGCCGGAGGGTAGTCGTCCATACAATGGTGTTAGATTGAACATTGCGGGGGTAAGGCCCCCCGCCCGAAAATTCCGCCGCAAAGATAATCCAAAAAGGGTAACAAACGCGTATATTCGCGGGCGTTTTGGGAGACGGAGCCCCGATGGTGGAATGGTAGACACGAGGGACTTAAAATCCCTTGGCCGCGAGGCCGTGCGGGTTCGAGTCCCGCTCGAGGCACAACAACGCGGGGGCATGCCGCCTGATTTTTTCGCCGCCTTTGCGCACGTTTGCGACACAACAAAGTCGCAACGGCGCGGCAAAGCATATCACCCCATTCACAGACTGCGGATTCATGAGAACCTTCGGGCAGGAGGCCAACAAGACGCCGCTACCCGACTTCTTGAACAACCTGCACCAGGGCGAGAGGCGCGGCATCCCGACATCTCGCGAAAAAAAAATCGGCGCTAGCGGGCTTGACCCCATCGGAGCGCAGGGGCTATGAGGCCTCCTTGAAAGCATATCGGGGCAGACTAGCAATCAGTGCCCAGGAGGAGATTGAGAGGGAAAGGCGCAAGGAGAGAGCCAAAGCCGCCTGGGAGGAGGCGCGGGCCGAATGAATGGCCGACCAGAAAGGCGAGGCCTAGCTCCTGTACCTCCCCTTGCGGACGGAGAAGCCGAAGCGCCCCAACTGGCGCCCCAGGGAGTAGTACTTTCCGTGGCTATAGCAGATGAGGCCGGCGCGCTCAAGGTCGAGCGCCCCCGACGATGGGCCAACGAACCTGTCGCGCACCCTCACACCCGACACCTCGGCAATGAACATATCGTGGCTGCCCAGTTCGACGACCTGGCGCACCTGGCACTCAATAGACACTGGGCTCTCGGCTATTGACGGAGCCGCCACAGACCGCGAGGCCAACGGCGTGAGCTCCATTGCCTCCCACTTGTTGACATCGCGCCCGCTCATGACGCCGCACCAGTCGGTGGCGTAGACCATCCCCTCGGTGGTCAGGTTGACGACAAACTCGCCCGTGCGGCTAATGATGGAGTGCGAATGCCTGCTCTTGCGAAGCGAGATGCTGACCATGGGCGGCGAGGAGCACACCGTCCCGGCCCACGCCACGGTGACAATGTTGTAGTTCGCCGGGCAGTCTCCGCAACTGACCAGGACGACGGGCAACGGGTTGAGCATATTGCCAGGCTTCCAAAACAAATCGGCCACAGCTCCCCCCCCCTACTTGATGACCATATGCTCCTCGGTCGTCACCTTCTCGCAATAGTGGCACTTGAGCTCGAGGGGCAACTTGCTGACGACGAAAAAACGGGTGCGGATGTCCTCGTGGTTCGTGACGCACTTGGGGTTGAAGCACCTGACGTAGCCCGCAATCTCGTCGGGTAGCGACACCTGCCTCTTCTCGACAACCTTGTAGTCGCGGATTATGTTGAGCCTGGCCTGCGGGGCGACGAGCGCAATCTTGTTGATGTCGTCGTCGGCGAAAAAGCGGTCCGCCACCTTGATGATGCTCTTGCGCCCCAGCCTCTTGCTCTCAAGGTTTGTCCCGAAAGTTATGGCGTTCTGAATCTTCTCCAGCCCCAGGATGGAAATGACCTTGAAGAGGTTTTGTGCGGGGATATGGTCAATGACGGTACCCTCCTTGATGGCGCTGACCTTGAGCTCCTTGTTGTTGTTCTCCACAGCTAAAACATTTTTCTTACTTGACCCCCAGAATGGCGGCGATAATGGCCATGCGCGTGAACATCCCGTTGCGCGCCTGCTCGAAATAGTAGGCCTTGGGGTTTTGGTCCACATCGGGCGCGATCTCGCCCACGCGCGGCAGCGGGTGCAGAATCCTCAGGTTCTCCTTCGTCACCCCGAGCATATTGTCGCGCAAGACGTAGACGTTCTTCACGCGCTCATACTCAATGAGGTCGGAGAAGCGCTCCTTTTGCACCCTGGTCATGTAGAGGATGTCAGCCTCGGGCAAGACGTCGGCCATGTCGTGATGCTCCTCGAAAGCTATTCCCTTGTCGCGCAAGAAGTCCTTATACTCCTGCGGCATTCTCAGCTCGTCGGGCGCCACGAAGTAGAACGTCGGGTTGAAATAGCTCATGGCCATGATTAGCGAGTGGACGGTGCGCCCATATTTGAGGTCGCCCACCATCGCTATCTTCATGTTGTCGAGCCTCCCCTGGGTCTTCTTGATGGAGTACATGTCGAGGAGTGTCTGCGTCGGGTGCTGGTTGGCCCCGTCGCCGGCGTTGACAATCGGCACGGGGCTCTGCTCCGAGGCGTAGCGCGCGGCGCCCTCCAGTGGGTGCCGCATGACGATGAGGTCGGCATAGTTGCTCACCATCCGAATCGTGTCCTTGAGCGTCTCGCCCTTGGTTGTCGATGTGGCGTTGACGTCGGAGAAGCCAATGACGCGGGCGCCGAGCCTGTTCATTGCCGTCTCGAAGCTCAGCCGCGTGCGCGTCGAGGGCTCGAAAAAGAGGCTCGCTATGATTTTGCCCGTGAGGAGCGGCTGGTCGGGATTGGCCTCGAAATCGGCCGCGAGCTCCAAGACCCGGAGCATCTCCTCTTTGGTGAAATCGTTGATGGAGACTAAGCTCTTATTCTTTATCATCGGATTCTTTTGTGTTATGCCATCGGAGTGCAAAAATAGTGGTTTGACGAAAAATGACTATCTTGCGTGGCTTATATCTTTCGCCACTTCAGCACAACGGCAATGAAACGTTGGATAACGATAGCCCTCTGCGCGCTGGCATCCGCGCACACGTCCCCGGGGCAGGTGTGGTCGGCCGCCGACATACCCACGCGGGTCGTGGCGCTGAGGAGGGTCTCGCCTCCGGGGCAGGCCACCAAGCAGTCCGCCAGCCAGTTTGCCTCGCTTGTGGAGATTCCGGCCGAAAGCCGTGAAATCCTTGCGGACGACGTCGCGACGTTGGCGGACGGCACCGCCACGTGGGGCGTGGCGTTCCGCTCCGAGGGGGCCAAGAGCATGAGCCTCTGCCTGGAGGACATATCGCTCCCGGCGGGCGGCAGCCTCACCGTGTCCGACACCCTTGGCGAGACATGCTCCGAAGTCTGGGTCGGCCCCGGCAGCTCACGGGCCATGACGCCCACCGTCTTCTCCGACGCCATAGTGTTGCGCTACGCCGGCCCGGCGCGCCCACAGCCCCGCTTCCGCATTGTCGGCGCCAACTGCGGGTTCCGCTCCCCCACGCCGTCGGCATGGGGCAACAAGTCCACCCCCGGCGACTACAACTCGTCGGCCTCGTGCGAGGTGCCGGTGGCGTGCAAGGAGGACATGGCCAGCGTCTCCGCATTGCGCCGCGGCGTATGCCGCCTCATCCTCAACGGCCGCTTTTTTGGCACCGGGACCCTGGTCAACAACACGGCGCAAGACCGCGCCCCGCTCGTCGTGACCGCCGCCCACGTTGTCGGCTCGTCGCAGCTCACGGCGTGCGAAGCCCTTTTCGGCTTCGAGGAGCCGACGTGCGCCAACGACCGCGAGCTATACAACCGCGGGACTGAGACAATAGTGGGCGGCACGCTCGCGGCCTTCGACGCCGAGACCGACATGGCCGTCATCCGCCTGCCGCAGACGCCGTCGCTCACGTCGCGCCCCTACTGGATGGGGTGGAGCCGCACGGCGGTGGCCCCGACGGACGGCGACGTCGTGTGCGTTCACCACCCCTACGGCGACGTCAAGAAAATATCGGTCTCGTCCGCCGCCGCGCCCAGCGCCACCTACACTGGCGACCAGAACGCCACAGGCGGCGACTTCGCCCCGAGTTCCCACTGGTTCATCTCCCGATGGTCCATCGGGGCCACGGAGGGCGGCTCGTCGGGGGCCCCGCTCATGACGGCCGGCGGCAAGCTCATAGGCTCGCTCACAGGCGGCGCCGCGACGTGCCGCAACCCGGTGCAGGACTACTTCTGGATGTTCTCCAAGGCATGGAACGCCTCGTCGGACGGCTACCCGACGCTCTGCGCGGCACTCGACCCAGGCGGGATGGACCCCGAGGCACTCGGCGGACTGGACTACCTGGTCGGCAACGGCGCTACAGGGCAGGTCTCGACGTTCTCTCCATCGGGAAACGACACGGACAGCCAAAGCGAGGCGGAACCGCTGGACGTCAGCAGGACGGCCTACGTGCAACCCATAAGCCCGACCCCGAGAGCGACCATGGCTCGCTCCTACTGGGCCGTGACGCTCTACGCCTCGGCCATCGAGACCCAGCCCTACCTCAACGCCGGCAGCGCTCGGGTGGAGGTCGGCGTCTCCTCCAACCTCACGACGGCCCCCACAGAGACGGCGTCGGTCTTGCTGAGCCGGTTCCGCACCGGCGGGGCCGTGACCATAGCGTTGCCCAACGCCGTGTCCGTCGGGGCAAGAAGCACAGCCTACGTACACGTCACGGCGTCGGGCTTCACGTCGGGCAACTCACTGACGCTGATGGACATTGCCGCCCAAAGCGACAACAAAGTCCAAATAGTGTCCGGCTCTCGGCAGACGGTAGACGGCAAACGCCTTATGCTCTCCGCCATCGTGACCGAGGCGACCGACACGGCCATGCCCGCCCTGGTCTCCGACAGCGGCATACGCCTAAAAGTCGCGGACGGGGTCGCCACAGTCTACGGCGCAGCGCTGCGCCTGGTGGCGGTATACGACCGCGGCGGACGCCTGGTGGCGCAGACGCAAGCCGAGGGGCGCGCCGAAGTGAGCCTGGACATGTGCGGGCACGCCTCGGGGCTGTACGTCGTCCGGGCATTGGCCGAAGACGGCGCACAAACGACATTTAAACTTCTCAACTACTGAAAAATGCCTCTAAAAAGACTACTATTTCCCATCCTGGCAGTCGCCTCGGCATTGGCGGCAACGTCGTGCGCGCACGGCGGGGACAAAAACTACAGAGTGGAGATACGGACACCCTACGGGACAATGAAAGCCCGGCTCTATGACGACACACCGCGGCACCGCGACAACTTCATCCGCCTCGTCGAGCAGGGAGCCTATGACTCGCTCCTCTTCCACCGCGTCATCCGCGGCTTCGTCATCCAGGGCGGCGACCCGACATCGGCCCACGCCCCGCGGACGGCGGCACTTGGCGAGAAGAGCATTGGCGACAACATCCCCGCCGAGATAGCCTATCCCGCCCACTTCCACAAGCGCGGGGCCCTGGCCGCGGCGCGCCAACCCGACAGCACGAACCCGGAGCGGGCGTCGAGCGGGAGCCAATTCTATATTGTGCAGGGGCAGAGGCAGAGCGCCGAGCAACTGGGCGAGACCGAGACAATCCACAACAACAAGGTCAGAGCCCAAATCTATAAGGAGATAATCAAATTCTACTCCGACTCGCTCCAGGCCCTGCAAGATGCCGGCAAGGCGGAGGAGATGAGCGAGCTTCACTTCCGCATTGTAGAGAAAGTGGAAGAGATAGGCAAAGACCGCGGCGAGATTCGCCCAATCCCGGACGACGTGAAGCGTACCTACATGGAGGAGGGCGGACTGCCCCACCTCGACATGGAGTACACCGTCTTTGGCGAAGTCTACGAGGGGCTGAACGTCATCGACTCCATCGCCAGCGTCGCCGTCCGCCCCCCAAGCATGCGCCCGGGCCAAGACATATGGATGGTCATCAGACCCTTGCAGGAGTAGCACGAGGCGCGCACACACAGCAAAACAACCGAAGAAAGACAATGCGCCCCACGACACTCCTCCTCTTCCTAGCCGCAGCCATCGCCGCCCCCCGCGCGGCGTCGGCGCAGACGGTGCGTTTCGAGATTTCGACAAACATGGGCGTCATGCGCGGGCACCTCTACGACGCCACTCCGGGACACCGCGACGCCTTTGTCAAGCTCGTCAAGCAGAAGCACTTCGACGGCACGCTCTTCTACAGGGTGGTGAAAGACTTCGTGATTCAAGGCGGCTCGTCGGACAGCCGCAACGCCCGCCCCGGCCAGCACATAGGGTATGGCGACGAGGCCGTCAACATCGACTCGGAGTTCACACCCAAATGCTACCACAAGCGCGGCGCCCTGTGCGCCCCCCGGCAGCCCGACAAGGTGAACCTCTTCAAGACGTCGGACGTCTCGCAGTTCTACATTGTCCGCGGACGCGTCTACGACGACGACTATCTGACCAAATATGAAAAGAGCATAAACATCCCCATCCGCAACAACCTGCACAAGCTCTACTACACGCCCTACAAGGAGGAGCTTGCGGCCCAGAAGACAACCGACCCCGCCGCCTACAAGGCGCGGATTCGCGAGATACGCGACCGCATCGAGATGGAGTATCGCATCTCCAACTACAAGAAATTCACCGACGAGCAACGCCGCGACTACACCACCATCGGCGGCGCGCCCCAACTCGACAACGAATATACCGTCTTCGGCGAGATAACCGAGGGGCTCGACGTCCTGGTCAAAATCAACAACATGAGGGTGGACGCCAACTCTCGCCCGCAGACCGACGTCCGAATGACCGTAAGGATATTATGAAAAAGCGACAGGAGTTCCCGATGCCGCGGGTGGTTCGCAAGAACGACGACGCCTCGGTGAGCATCGGGAGGGTTGAGCCACTGAACTGGTGGGTCGGGATGGCCGAGCCGACGCTCACCCTCACGATATGGGGCCGCAACGTGGGCCTGACGCGCCCATCGGTGCGTGGCGAGGGCGTTCGCCTGCTCACGTCGCGCACGACCGACAGCGCCAACTACCTCTTCGTAGACATGGCCATAGCGGCCGACGCCCGCCCCGGGAGCTTCGCGGTCGACCTCTCGATTGGCGACGACGTCGTGGCGTCCACCCCCTACGAGCTGCGGCAACGCAAGCAGGGTTCGGCGGTGCGGAGCGGCCTCACGGGCGCCGACGTCGTATATCTCGCCATGCCCGACCGCTTCGCATCGGCCCCCGCAGGCGGCGACGCCGCCACGACGCGCGAGAAGCCCGACCGCCGCCGACCCTATGGGCGGCACGGCGGCAACCTGCGCGGCATCATGGCCCACACGGACTACCTGCACGCCCTGGGCGTGACGGCCCTGTGGCTCACGCCGGTGATGACGTCGGACATGGACAGCCAAAGCTACCACGGTTACGCCACGACCGACTACTACGGCGTAGACCCCCGCCTCGGCACCCTGGCGGACTACCGCCTCCTCTCTGCAAGCCTGGGCCAATGGGGCATAAGGCTCGTCATGGACATGGTCTTGAACCACTGCGGGACGCGCCACCCGTGGATGGAGGACGCCCCCGGCTCGCAATGGTTCAACAGCTGGGAGTGGAAACCGGAGCTGACCAACTACGCTCCCGGCGTCGCCACGGACATCCACGCCTCGGCGTATGACCGCCGGCGGACAGTGGAGGGATGGTTCGACGCGACTATGGCCGACTTGAACATGTCCGACCCCTTGGTGCGCACATACCTGGCGCAGGCCGCCATATGGTGGGTGGAGACGGCAGACCTTGGGGGCCTCCGCGTCGACACATTCCCCTACGCCGACCGCACGGGGATGAACTGGTGGGTGGAGCGCGTCTTGCGGGAGTACCCCTCGCTCTCAATCGTCGGCGAGACGTGGGTGGGCAGCCCCGCCCTGCTGGCGGCATGGCAACGGGGCGGCGCGCGGGAGGGCGAACAGGCATCGTCGCTCCGCACGATTATGGACTTCCCACTGCAAGAGGCCATAGTCCGCAGCTTCAACGAAGATTTCGGCTACGGCACGGGGGCTAGCCGCCTCTATGCGGCCATTGCCGCCGACCGCGTCTACGCACGGCCCGACGACATGATGGTCTTCGGCGACAACCACGACACGGGGCGGATGCTCTCGCGCTTCGGCGGCGACACGCAGGCACTGCGGCTCGCGCTGTCTTTCATCCTCACGACACGCGGAATCCCGCAAATCTACTACGGCACAGAGATGCTGATGGATGGCGACTCCGACCGCGGGCACGCCGAGATCCGCCGCGACATGCCCGGGGGATGGGACGGGGACAGGGAGGACTGGTTCGCCCTGGCCACCGGCGGCACAAGCGGCTACAAGCCAAAGGAGGAGGCGCGGCGCCAGACGTTCCTTTTCGTCGCCAAGCTCGTCGCACTCCGCAAAAAGAGCCGGGCGCTGGCACATGGGCGCCTGGTCCACTTCCTGCCGACGGAGAACGCCTACGTGTTCTTCCGCATTGCGGACAACGGCGAGAGGGTCATGGTGGTCCTCAACCTGTGCCACAAGGCCGTCTCGCTCAACATGGAGCGTTTCGCCGAAGTCTCCGGGACTACGCTTTCGGGCCGCGACGCGCTGACCGGCAAGAGGTTCAACGCCGCCACACGGATAAGGGTCGGCGCAAGGACACCGATGGTGATAGAGCTGGACATACCACTCCCGACCCGCCAAAATACCACACACGGGCTATAGCGGCGTCTGCCACCGCGGAGTAAATTTGCACTGTTGACAAAAACCTACAGACATGACAAAGATTGCATCGAAGTTGACAGACCTCATCGGCAACACCCCACTTCTACAAGTGAACAGCTACATGAAGAGCAAAGGGCTGGAGGCGAACCTCATTGCCAAACTGGAGTATTTCAACCCCCTCGGCAGCGTCAAAGACCGCATAGCCCTGGCCATGATTGAGGCCGCCGAGGCGGAGGGGCGGATTAAGCCCGGGACTCTGATTGTCGAGCCGACGTCGGGCAACACGGGCGTGGGCCTGGCGTTCGTCGCCGCCGTCAAGGGCTACAAGCTCATCTTGACGATGCCCGAGACCATGAGCCTGGAGCGCCGCAACCTGCTCAAAGCCCTTGGCGCGGAGCTGGTACTCACCCCCGGGGCCGACGGCATGAAAGGGGCGATTGCCGCGGCGGAGCGGCTGCACGACGAGAATCCCGGCTCTTTCATCCCCCAACAGTTTGAGAACCCCGCCAACCCCGCATTCCACGTCCGGACGACGGCCGAGGAGATTTGGCGCGACACCGACGGCAAGGTGGACATCTTCGTGGCGGGCGTAGGCACGGGCGGCACGGTGAGCGGCGTGGGCAAAGGACTGAAGCAGCACAACCCGGACGTGAAAATCGTGGCCGTGGAACCGTCGGACTCCGCAGTCCTGTCGGGCGGCAAGGCCGGCCCGCACAAGATTCAAGGCATCGGAGCGGGCTTTGTGCCTAAGATTTTCGACCGCTCCGTCATCGACGAGATTATCAGCGTGGGCAACGACGACGCCATACGGACAAGCCGCGAACTGTCGAAGACCGAGGGCCTCCTGGTCGGCATCTCGTCGGGGGCGGCCACGTTCGCCGCGACCCAGATTGCGCAACGCCCGGAGAACAAAGGCAAGAACATAGTGGTCCTCCTGCCCGACACCGGCGAGCGCTACCTGTCGACGGTGCTATACTCGTTCACGGAGTACCCTCTGTAGCGATTGGCGACCGATTGGGGAGGCACAGCAAAGGGGCGCACGAATCGTGCGCCCCTTTGTGCCGTGCTTCCGCTTCTAATCATTGGGGGTACATCGTCCTAGGGCTTACGCCCTGGGCTGTCTTATGCCGCCGCTTCGCACACTTCGTAGCCTTTGGGGCTATGAGTTCCCCCCCCCCCCCAGGTCCCCAATTTTTTGGGGACGAATCAAGTGAAAAGCCGGGCGTAGGCCAAGAGCAGGGCCTCTCTCAGGCTCTTGCGCCTCAGCACCTCCCGCGCCGTCCGGATCTCTTCGCCCAGGCCCATCTTGGCGAAGAGCTTAAGATTCCGGCGATAGAAGTCCTGCCGACATTGCCCTTTCAATGCCGGGTCGAGGCCGTAGTGGTCTATGAGGTGCATCTGAGTGTCGAGCAGACTGCGCTGCCTCTCCAACATTTTGGGCAAATCGGCCCGCGAACGGCTCACGCTCTCGCGCAGCAGGCGACGGACGCACGTGACGTCCATGGACGCCCACACGCGGGTGGTGCAGAGAAAGTGCGTGAACCATACGAACGTGTAGTCGAGCGACTTGAACTCGCACACGCCCTCAAGGGCGTCTCGCCTGAGAACCCACGACGCCACGCCGGCATAGCCCATGGCGCGGACAAACTCGGCTGGCGAGGCGTAGTCCTTGCGATAGTTGCGCCGACTGCGCGAGAAGAGCGAGCGCACAACCTTGCCGGTGTCCTGAAAGAGGAGGTCGAAGTTGGTGTAGGACATGGCGCAGTCGGGGTTCGCCTCCATATAGGCAACCTGCTTCTGCAACTTGCGCGGGTCCGTCCAATAGTCGTCGCCCTCGCATATTGCGAGATAGCGCCCCTTGGCCACAGGGAAGACGACATGGCGGAAGATGTCCCTCTCGCCTTGCGAATAGACGTTCTCGGGCTGGAGGATGAGGCGGACGCGCCCGGGGTTCGCCTCGGCGTAGGAGCGCAGGATGTCCGCCGTGCCGTCGGTCGAGCAGTCGTCGTGGACGATAACCTCAAAGTCGAAGTCCGCCTCCTGCGCCAGGAACGAGTCCATCGCCTTGCGGATGTAGGGCGCATGGTTGAAAGTTATGCAGCAGACGGAGACCAGTGGCATGCTCTACAGCTCCAAAAGCGCCGGCGGAGAGCGGAGGCGGCTACTTGCGCCGCCCCCCTTTCTTGCCTCCCTTTTTCGACGTTGTCTTCTTGGCCTTGCGCCTGTCGATGACGCTCTTGGGCGGGACTCCGCCGCCGTCGCGCCGTCCCCTGCCGTGGCCGCTTCGGCCTCCCCGTCCTGCCGCCTTTGGCTTCGGGCCCTCGCCCGCATGGCTCAACGCCGCCTCGCGCTGGATTGCGGCAAGGTCGCCGCCTTGCGCCAGCACTTTCTGGTTCTGCCTCTCGATGTCGGTGAGCGGCGTCCCCGCAATGGCGAAGTCAATCTGCCTCCTCTCAAGGTTGGCATTGGCTATGCGGATGCGGATGGGGTCGCCGAGCTGAAACCTCTTGCCGCTGTTGTGACCCACGACGCAATAGTTGTCCTCGTCGAATACATACGTGTCGTCGTCCATGTCGCGGAGTGAAATCATCCCCTCGCACATATTCTCGTTAATCTCGGCAAAAAGCCCCCACTCCGTGACTCCCGAAATGTGCGCGTCGAACTCCTCGCCGAGCCTGTCGAGCAGGAACTCGCACTGCTTGTACTTGATGGAGTCGCGCTCGGCCTCGGCGGCCATGACCTCCTGCTCCGAGCAGTGCTTGCACCGCTCCTCGAAGAGGTCGGCGTTGGCGCTTTTCTCCCCATTCATGTAGCCGAAGAGCAGCCTGTGGACCATCATGTCGGGGTAGCGGCGGATGGGGCTTGTGAAATGGGTGTAGAAGTCGAACGCCAGGCCGTAGTGGCCTATGTTCTTCGTGGTGTATACAGCCTTGGCCATAGTCCGCAGCGCCAAGACCTCCACCAGGTTCTGCTCTCCCTTGCCGCGGACCTCGCCCAAGACGCGGTTGACGGCGTTGCTTATCGTCTCCTGCTTCTGCGGCATGGCCTCGTAGCCGAAGCGGCGGATGAAAGTGGCGAACTTGCCGTAGCGTTCCTCAGAGGGCTTGTCGTGGACTCGGTAGACGAACGTGCGCGCCTCGCCGCCCCTCCCCTTTGCAATCTCGTTCTTGCCGATATATTCCGCCACCCTCTTGTTGGCCAAGAGCATGAACTCCTCGACGAGCATATTGCTCTCTTTCGCAATCTTGAAGAAGACGCTGAGCGGCTTGCCGTTCTCGTCGATGGTGAAACGCGGCTCGGCGCGCTCGAAGCCTATCGCCCCATGCTCAAAGCGCCGCTTGCGCATCTTCTGAGCCAGGTCGTTGAGCTTGAGGACCTCGGCGCGGAAGTCGCCCTCGGCGCCCTCGATGATGGCCTGCGCCTCCTCGTAGGTGAAACGGCGGTCGCTCCGTATGACGGTCTTCGCAATGCGGGTGCTGAGGACCTGCGCGTCGTCGTCCATCTCGACAATGACCGAGAACGTCAGCTTCTCTTCGTCGGGGCGCAGCGAGCAGAGGAAGTTGGATAGCCTCTCGGGGAGCATCGGGACGACGCGGTCCACGAGATAGACCGACGTGGCGCGGTCGTAGCCCTCCTGGTCGATGATGGAGCCGGGGGCGACGTAGTGCGTGACGTCGGCAATGTGGACGCCGACCTCCCAACGCCCGCCCTCGGTCTTGCGGATAGAGAGCGCGTCGTCGAAGTCCTTAGCGTCGGCGGGGTCGATGGTGAACGTCGGGACGCCGCGCATATCGACGCGGCGCGCCACCTCGGCGGGAGTTATCCCCGGGTCAATCTTCTCGGCCTCGGCCGCCACCTCGTCGGGATAGGAGCAGGGCAAGCCATACTCGGCCAAGATGGCGTGCATCTCGGCCTGGTTGTCGCCCATGTTGCCCAGGACTGAGACAATCTCGCCCTCCGGGTTCTTGCCGCCTTGCGGCCATTTCGTCACCCGGGCAATTGCTTTCTGCCCCTTCTCCGCGCCGTTGAGGGCTTCGAGTGGGATGTAGATGTCATAGCCGCCCGTCTGCTTGTGGTTGCAGACCAGGAAGGCGGCCCTGTCGATGACGTCGACGATGCCCACGAAAGTCTCCCTCTTGCGCTCCAAGATGTTGACAATCTCGCCCTCCGGCTTGCGCCCCGCCCGGCGGCGGAACAGCGCCACCTCGACGTGGTCGCCGTGCATGGCCGAACCTGTCTTGGAGCGGTCGACGAAGATGTCGTCGGGGTTCGCCTCCTTGTCGTCGGGGACGACGTAGGCGGACCCGCTCGCCGTCATGTCCACCACTCCGCGGACGCGGCCCGGGCCTTCGCCCGGCATGGCGAACTTGCCCAACGCGACCTCGCGCAGCCCCCCGTCGTCGCTCATCCTGTAGAGCGCCTCCTGCACCTCCTCGCGGTCCCTCTTGCCCTTATAGCCGATGCCCTCCGTCACCTGCTTATAGTTGTAGGCGCCGTCCCTGTTCTCCCTGAAGAATCTCACAATCTTCTCCCTCAGCGCCTCAAAGTGCTGCTCCGCCGACTGTCTTCTTTTAGTCATTCTCGTTATGCCGTTCTTGTTCGGGATGTGAATTTAACACTTTTTCCTTTTGCCACCTCGCCGCGGCGCTATTTAGCCGCCGCCAGCCGCCTGGCCACCTGACGCGCAATGGCCTCCTGGCCCGCCTTTGTTGGGTGTCCGCACCGCTTGTCGACGTCGTAGAGGCATACGTACGCCACCCCGTAGTGGTCGGCAATGGACATCATGGACTCCGTAATCTCGTTGCGGAGCTGGCTGTTGATGATGACGACAATCTCTGCCTCGGGCTGCGCCTGGCGCAACCTGGCGAGGAGCAGCGACATGGCCGGGCGGAAAGAGTAGAGGCTGTCGGGGGCGAAGACGGAGTGGTCGTAGACCCCGACGGGCGCGCCGGCCCAGCTGTCGTTGGTGCCGCCGAAGATGAAGACGTAGTCGGACTTGGGCAGATTGTCCTGGCGCGTGATGAAGGAGCGGTCGGAATAGTCGGCGCCGTCGTAGCCTCGGTTGCACACCGTGGCGCCGGAGAACGAGTTGTTCTGAAGCATCCGCATCCCGAGGCTGTCGGCCAAGATGCTCCACCACATTTGCGAGGCAGAGTCGACATCGGTGTTGCCGCGCCTCACCTCTTCGGGGGTGTACCACACGTAGTTGGTGTCGGGCGAGACCCGGCCGACAAAAGTGGAGTAGGAGTCGCCCAGGACGGAGAAAGTCTTGCCCGTCGCCGCCCTGTCGGCGCACGACGAGACGCCGAGGGCGACGACGCCCATGGCCAAAAGTCGCAATAAGCTCATTGTCTTGTGGTATATTGGGTTGATGATGTCTTGTAGCCGCCCGCCGGTGCCGCCTCAGCCCAAGATCCGGCTCACGACGTCGACGAGCATGTCCCGGCTCGACGTCTCGGGCCAGTTGAACCCCTTGGAGCGCATGTCGTAGTCGGCAATGAGCGCCGTGATGCGCATGCAGTCGGTGGCCGTGTAGAGGCGCGCGGCGGGGCCGAAGTTCTTCGAGACTGCGTAGGGGCTCCTCTCGCCGACGGCGATGGCCGCCTGCACGGCGGCCTCGTCGCTGCGCGTCTTGGCGCGCGTGTAGCAGTAGGTGAAGAGGTGGTCGAAGCCGTTGTAGAGCGCCGCGAAGATGGCCTGGACGGGATAGGCCTTTTCGTTCTGCCCGAAAGCCTTGACGATGCGCATGGCCTTGGCGCGGTCTTTCTTGAAGAGGGCGTCGCGGAGCTCGAAGACGTTGTACTCCTTGCTCACCCCGACATTGTCGGCCACCATGTCGACGGTGATGGTCTTGAGCGACGCGCCCACGGCGGAGCGGATCTTGCCTATGGCTGCTGCGGCGTCGCCCATGCTCGTGCCGACGAACTCGGCGAGGAGGTCGGCGGCGCGGTCCTCGATGGCGAAGCCCTGCCGCATGGCGAAAGAGCTTATCCAGTGGGGCATCTGGTTGTCATAGAGGGCCTTGGTCTCCATGATGGCCCCTCCGGCCTTGTCGATGGCCTTGTAGAGCCTGGTGTTCTTGGGCAGGAGCTTGTACTTGTGGCAGAGGACCAGCACCGTCGATGCCAGGCAGTGGGAGACGTAGCCCTCCAGGTCGGCGAGCCCCGCGGCGGCTTGCGCCTCGCGGACGATGACGACCCTGCGCTCGGCGAACGTGGGGTATTGGTCGCACTCCAAGCCTATTTTCTTGCCCGTGGTGTCGCGCCCGTAGACCACAATCTGGTTGAACGCCCTGTCGGCCTCCGGCATGGCGTTGGCCTCGATGTAGTCGCTCACCACGTCGATGGGGTAGGGCTCCTCGCCCATGAGCAGGTATACGGGCCTGAAGGTCCCTTTCTTCAGCTCCTTTGTAATTTCGTCTTGCGAGAGCGCCGGCATCGTCTAGAACTTCAAGTGCTTGACGGAGTGGCCGTCTCGGCGGATGTCGAGCAGCGCGGCGATGCCAATCTCCAGGTGGGGGCGCACGAACGACGCCGTTACCCTCTTGTCGCTCTCGGAGGTCTTGACCCCCTCCGGGATCATGGGCTGGTCGCTGACGAGGAGCAGCGCGCCCGTCGGGATCTCGTTGTGGAAGCCGACGGTGAAGAGCGTGGCCGTCTCCATGTCGACCGCCATGGCCCTCATGGCCTCCAGGCGTCGCTTGAACTCGTCGTCGTGCTCCCAGACGCGGCGGTTGGTGGTGTAGACGGTCCCCGTCCAATAGTCGTAGCCGTGGTCGCGGATGGCCCCGGAGACGGCGCGCTGGAGCGAGAACGCCGGGAGGGCCGGGACGGCGGCGGGCATATAGTCGTTGCTGGTGCCCTCGCCGCGTATGGCGGCAATGGGGAGGATGAAGTCGCCAAGGCTGTTCTTCTTCTTGATGCCGCCGCACTTGCCGAGGAAGAGCACGGCGCGTGGCCTGACGGCCTGGAGCAAGTCCATGATTGTGGCGGCGTTGGCGCTGCCCATGCCGAAATTGATTATGGCCACGTCGGAAGTCATGGCGTTTGGCATGTTGCCGCCCACGACAGGGACCCCGAACATCTCGGCGAACATCTCGACATAGTTCATGAAGTTGGTCAGCAAGACGTATCGCGGGAAGTCCGCAATGGGCCTGCCGGTGTAGCGCGGTAGCCAGTTCTCAACAATCTCCTCTTTTGTTTTCATAGGCCTGAACAAGCATTTTGGCAACCAAAGATAGCAAAACCGCGTCGGGCGGACAAGTGCGAAAAGATTAACTTTGCATGGAGCAAACGACAGACAAACCAAGCCATGGCCTCAAAATCATTCATAGACACCCCGCTCATGCGCCAGTACATGAGCATCAAGGCCAAACATCCCGACGCTCTGCTCCTGTTCCGCGTGGGCGACTTCTACGAGACGTATCTCGACGACGCCCCCAAGGCCGCCAAAATCCTCGGCATCACGCTGACGCAGCGCAGCGGGACGAACCCCGAGCTCGGCGCCCTGGCCGGATTCCCCTACCACGCCCTCGACACCTACCTGCCCAAACTGGTGCGCGCGGGTCTCCGCGTGGCGGTGTGCGACCAGCTCGAGGACCCCAAGACGGCCAAGGGCATCGTCAAGCGCGGGATTACCGAGCTCGTGACGCCCGGCGTGGCGGTGACGGACGGGGTCCTGGTGACGGGCGAGAACAACTTCCTCTGCTGCGTCAACTTCACCCCCGCGTGCGTGGGCCTGGCCTTCCTGGACATCTCGACGGGCGAGTTCATGATGGGCCAGGGCGACGTCCACTATGCCGACCGCCTCCTGGCGACGTTCCGCCCCAACGAGGTGCTCTTCGAGAAAGGCAACAAGCAGACCTTTGTCGAGGCCTTTGGCAACAAGTGGACCACCTACCCCTTCGACGACTGGGCCTTTGCCGCCCCGTCGGCCCACGAGCGGCTGCTGAAGCACTTCGGCACCCAGAACCTCAAGGGCTTTGGCGTGGAGCACCTCACGGCGGGCGTCACGGCGGCCGGTGCCATCCTCTACTACCTCGACGTGACGCAACACGACGGGCAGAGCCACATAAGCCGCCTACAGCGCATCGACGAGCAGGACTACGTGTGGCTGGACCGCTTCTCCATCCGCAACCTGGAGATTTTCAACGACGGGCGCGACGGGACGAGCTCCCTGGCCGACATCGAGGACCGCTCGACGACGCCCATGGGCTCGCGCCTGCTCAAGAGGTGGCTCGTCATGCCCCTGCGCGACGTCCGCGCCATAGACCGCCGCCTGGACGTCGTGGGTCAGTTCGTCGGCGACCCGCAGCTCACCGCCGACGTCGGCGCCCTGCTGCGGCAAGTCGGCGACATGGAGCGCCTGGTGGGCAAGATTGCCTGCGGGCGAATCACGCCGCGCGAGGTCATAATGCTCAAAAAGGCGTTGGAGGCCATCCCGGCCCTCAAAGAGACCACCAGGCAGGCCGCGGGCGGCACGCCCCTGGAGACCATGGTGGCGGCTCTCGACGACTGCGCCGAGCTGCGCGACCGCATAGCCCGCGACATCGTGCCGGAGCCGCCCACGACGATACAGAAGTGCGGCGTCATAGCCGGCGGCGTCTCGGCCGAGCTCGACGACCTGCGGCAAATCTCGACATCGAGCCGCGACTACCTGGCCTCGCTCCAAGAGCGGCTGGCGGCCGAGACCGGCATCCCGTCGCTCAAAGTGGCGTACAACAACGTCTTCGGCTACTTCCTAGAGGTCCGCAACACCCACAAGGACAAGGTGCCTCCCGACTGGGTCCGCAAGCAGACCATGACGAACGCCGAGCGCTACGTCACCCCCGAGCTCAAAGAGTATGAGGAGAAAATCCTCGGTGCCGACCAACGCATAGCGGCCCTGGAGGCGCAAATATACTCCGACCTCATTGCCGAACTCGGCACCCGGCTCGGCGCCATGCAGGCCGACGCCACCCGGCTGGCGGAGGTCGACGTGCTCCACACCTTTGCCCGCAACGCCACGGACTTCGGATATTGCCGCCCCACGGTGGACGACGCCGACACCCTGGACATCGCCGAGGGCCGCCACCCCGTCATCGAGCGCCTCATGCCGGAGGGCGAGAGCTACGTCAGCAACGACATCCATCTCGACAAAGAGGGCCAGCAGATTGTCATCGTCACGGGGCCCAACATGGCCGGCAAGAGCGCCCTGCTCCGGCAGACGGCCCTCATCGTCCTCCTGGCGCAGTGCGGCTCGTTCGTGCCGGCCCGGAGCGCGCGCATAGGCGCGGTAGACAAAATCTTCACCCGCGTGGGGGCCAGCGACAACCTGTCGCTCGGCGAGAGCACCTTCATGGTCGAGATGACCGAGGCGGCCAACATCCTCAACAACGTCACGCCCCGCAGCCTCGTCCTCTTCGACGAGCTTGGGCGCGGCACGAGCACCTACGACGGCATCTCGCTAGCGTGGGCCATCGTCGAGTTCCTCCACAACAGCGAGCGGGCCAGGGCCAAGACGCTCTTCGCCACCCACTACCACGAGCTCAACGACATGGAGAAGATGTACGGCCGCATCAAGAACTACAACGTCTCGGTCCGCGAGGCCGGCTCGAAAGTCATCTTCCTGCGCAAACTGGTCCGCGGCGGCTCGGAGCACAGCTTCGGAATCCACGTGGCGCGGCTGGCGGGGATGCCCCGCGCCGTCCTGGACCGCGCCAACGAAATCCTGGCCAAGCTGGAACGCGAGCGCGACGGCGGGCCGACGGAGCCCGGCGCCCAGGAGCGCAAAGGGTTCAAAAAGACGGCCACGAGAGACGAGGGCCCCGTCCAGCTCAGCTTCTTCCAGCTCGACGACCCCCTTGTCCGCAGCATTCGCGACGAGATCGAGGGGCTGGACATAGACAACCTGACCCCCCTGGAGGCCCTCAACAAGCTCAACGACATCAAGAGGCTGCTGGGGCTTGGCGCCTGACGGCCTCCTTTTGCCCGAAATTAGTATCTTTGCCGCCAACAAATGATTCAAAAACAAAAGGCATTATGAAGAGAATCGTCCTCATCCGCCATGGTCAGAGCGCATGGAACCTGGAGAACCGTTTCACGGGCTGGACCAACGTAGACCTCACGGAGACCGGCATCGCCGAGGCCACCAAAGCCGGCAAGACGCTCAAAGAGAAAGGCTTCACTTTCGACATAGCCTACACGTCGTTCCTCAAGCGCGCCGTCAAGACCCTGAACACCGTCTTGGACAACATGGACCTGGACTGGATTCCCGTCGAGAAGACGTGGCGCCTCAACGAGAAGCACTACGGCAACCTGCAGGGCCTCAACAAGGCCGAGACGGCGCAGAAGTTCGGCGACGAGCAGGTGAAAATCTGGCGCCGCAGCTACGACGTGGCCCCCAACCCCATCCCCGACGACGACGACCGCAGCGCCACCAAGGACCCGCGCTACGCGCAATACGTCCCCGACGCCGAGATTCCCCGCACGGAGAGCCTCAAAGACTGCATTGAGCGCACGCTCCCCTACTGGAAGAGCGTCATCTTCCCGCAGCTCAAGAAGGTGGACAACATCGTGGTCGTGGCCCACGGCAACTCGCTCCGCGGCATCATCAAGTTCCTCAAGGGCATCAGCGACGAGGGCATCATCTCGCTCAACCTGCCGACGGCGGTGCCCTACGTCTTCGAGTTCGACGACGAGACGCTGGCTCTGAAGAACGACTACCTCCTCGGCGACCCTGAGGAGATCAAGAAGCTCATGGACGCCGTCGCCAACCAGGGCAAGGCCAAGTAGCGGCCACGCGTCGCACGCTGAAGCCCCCGCGCCGCTCACTTTTTTAGCGTTGGGGGCTTTTATTGTTACCTTTGCGCCTGTTTTTGCAACCATCAAAAGTCAAAGTCTAAGTAATGGACAAAATTCTATTCTACCTTAAGAAGTGCTTCAAGGAGGACTTTGCCAACTTCAAGGGCCGCGCCCGCCGCGAGGAGTACTTGTACTTCGTCCTGGGCAACTGCATCGTGAGCATAGCGGTCTTTCTCGTGAGCATAGCGGTCTCGATTCTCGTGTGCTGGTCGATCCTGATTCTCACGTGCTGGTCGTCGGACTTGATTCTCGCGTGCTGGTCGGTCCTGAGCAGACTCCTGGGCCTCGTCTTCCTCGTCCCCGGCCTGGCAGTAGGCGCGCGCCGTCTCCACGACACCGGCAGGAGCGGGTGGTGGCAGCTCCTGATCTTCGTCCCGGTCATTGGCGAAATCGTCCTCCTCGTCTGGTTCGCCACGGCCGGCAAGCCGGAGGAGAACAAGTGGGGCGCGAACCCCAAGCTCGGCGCCTAGGGCGACGCGCAAGAACAGATGTGGGGGCGGGGCCATTTTTGCGCCGCTCCCACATTTTTCGTATTTTCGGACATGACTAAAGCATCACGAAGAATGATTCTATTGGACTATTTCAAGCTGTGCGTCTCGCAAAAATTCGCCACATTCAGCGGCCGCGCCCGTCGGCAGGAGTATTGGCTCTTCTACCTGGACTGCCTGATTGTCTCGTCGGCGCTCAGCTCCCTGAGCCTCTCCCTGGTGCACAACATCGTCGCCAACGCCATCGTGACCACCATCTCCGTGGCGTGGGTCCTCTTCACCCTCATCCCCAGCCTGGCCGTGCTTGTGCGCCGCCTCCACGACACGAACCGCAGCGGGTGGTGGCTCCTGCTGTACCTCCTGCCCATCATAGGCGGCATAGTGCTGTTCGTCTTCTCCGTCTTGCCCGGCACTGTGGGCGAGAACGACTATGGCGACGACCCCAAGGCCACCGAGCCCCAAACGGCGTGAACATTAGCATCTTTTAGCCTTGCCGATTTGCGCCCAAGTTCTACCTTTGGGCGCAAGACAGGGCAGAAGACGGCGCAAAAACGCCAGGCTTCCGCTCCGCGCGGCAATCATCCCGCCACCCTTGCGGGAGATTGCGCAGTGTCTCGCAGAAAACAATTTCCAAAACATACCAGACATGAAAAAGAGAACGATTTTCGCGGCGATGGCCCTGACGGCCGCGCTGCTGCCCTCATGCTCCGGCGGCGGCAACACCGGCAACGGCGCAACGCAAGAGCAGACGAAGGGCGCGGAGGCCACCCCGGCAAGCTGCGTCGGGACATACGAGGGGACAATCCCCGCCGCCGACGGCCCGGGCCTTGTCACCACGCTGACGCTCAACGCCGACAAGACGTATGGCCTTACGCAGAAGAGCGCCGAAGACAGCACGACGGTCGACGAGGCCAGCGGGGTCTTCGAGCAGGGCGCGGACGGCGTCATTGCCCTAGTCCGCCCGTCGGGCGGCGAGCGGACTTTCTTCAAGGTGCGCGACGCCCAGAGCGTCGTCATGACCGACTCCGTCGGCAACGAGGCTCAGGGCGAGACCGCCGACTTCTACGTATTGACAAAAAAACAGCAATGACACTCAGGTTGCCACACTTCAGCACGACGCTCATGCGCATGGCGTTCGTGGCCATTTGCATCGCGGCCTCCGCCACCGCCGAGGCGCAAGACGCGTTCCGTTTCGAGACCGACAGCTTCTACGTCCGCGCCAACCGCCGTGACGACCTGCGCATCGGCGTCCGCGGAGACTACCGCCTTGTGGCCAACAGCTGGCAGCACAAGATGGAGGTCAACATCTACGACGCCGGCCGCCTGCCCGACGGCTACACGACCGGGATCCGCCCCCTGTGCAACCCCGACTTCGTGGTCAACGACAACCTGACCGAGATGATTGTGGAAGACGCCGGCGAGGGCCGCATGGTCGGCAACGCGCTGCGCCATGCCGCCGGGGGCGCCAAGGTGGTGGTCTTGCTCCACGACGGCAGAGCCACGTTCACTCTCCCCGCCCGGGAGGTGCGGATGCTCGCCGAAGTGCTAAAAAGGCGGTAGCCGGGCAATTGCGGCAAAAGACGCGCGGGCATCTCCATGAGGCCATGCGAAAAGGGACGGGGCTGCGCCAATCGGCACAGCCCCTTTTTCCGCCCCCCGGCGCGCGCGCCTCACAAGAGGCCGAGCTCCAGCCGCGCCTCGTCGGTGAGGTTCTCCTCCGACCATGGCGGGTCGAAAGTGATGTTGACCTCGACAGAGTTGACGCCCGGAATGGCCTTGACGGCCTCGGTCACCTCCTCGGGGAGGCTGTCCGCCACGGGGCAGTTGGGCGCGGTCAGCGTCATGAGGATTCTGACATCGGCGGCGGCGGAGACCTCCAGCTTGTATATCAGCCCCAGGTCGTAGATGTTGACGGGAATCTCCGGGTCGAAAATCGTCTTAAGGCTCTCGACGACCAACTGGTCTATGGTCTTCGCCCCGCCGTCCGCGGCCCCGTTCGTGCTCTCTCTCTCTCCCATGTCCCCTTGCGTCTATGCCTTGCTTGCGGCCTTGGCGGCATGGGCCATGGCGTAGAGGCGGATTTGCTTAATCATTGCTAGCAGGCCGTTGGAGCGCGTCGGCGTGAGGTTCTCCTTGAGGCCAATCTGGTCGATGAAGAAGAAGTCCGCCCTCTCGATGTCCTCCGGCCTCTGCCCGCCGACCACCCGCAGGAGCAGCGCCACGATGCCCTTGACAATTATGGCGTCGGAGTCGCCCTTGAAGGAGAGCGTCCCGTCGGGGTTCGCCTCGCAATATATCCACACGGAGCTCTGGCAGCCCTCGATGATGAACTCCGGCCTACGGAACAGCTCGGGGTACGGCTCCATGTCGTTGCCCAGCTCAATGAGCAGGGAATACTTGTCCATCCAGTCGTCGTAGGCGGCGAACTCCTCCACAATTTGGTCTTGAATGTCTTTAATGCTCATCTCTAACGTGACGTGAAACGACCGCAAATTTACCTCTTTGCCGAATCTTTTCCGCCGCAAAAGCCATATTGTTTGGAGAAATATGGTTAAACTTGTGGCATAAACAGTTTGACAAGAGATGCCTAAGCGCCAGAAGCTCCAAATGGAGGAGATGGGACGTATGACGGCCGACGAGTTCCACGAAGCGGAGAAGACCCGGGTGGTCCTCGTGGCCGACGAGATTAGGAGCCTGAACAACATAGGCTCGCTGTTCCGGACCGCCGACGCTTTCCGCCTGGAGGGCATCGTGCTGTGCGGCACGACCGGCACCCCCCCACACCCCGAAATCCACAAGACGGCCCTGGGCGCCGAATACTCGGTCGAGTGGAGCCAAAGCCCCACGGCCCTGGAGGCCGTGAAGAGCCTCAAAGGGCGCGGCTACGTCACCCTGGCCCTGGAGCAGGCGCGCGGGAGCGTGAGCCTGGAGCGGCTGCCGGTGGAGCGCGGCGGGCGCTACGCCCTGGTGGTGGGCAACGAGGTGCGCGGCGTGGGGCAGGCCGTCGTCGACGAGGTGGACGCCTGCGTCGAGATTCCACAGTTCGGCACCAAGCACTCGCTCAACGTGAGCGTCTCGGCGGGGATAGCCCTGTGGGAGCTGGCGAAACGACTATTATTAACCAATTAAACACACAAAAAAAAAATGACCAAAATTGTCTTGAGACTGGCCATCCTGGCTGTCGCCACCATGCTCACGGCCGCCGGCGCGGCCCAGGCACCCTACTACTACGAGACGGACAACTTCTACATCAGCGCCACGGGCCGCGACGACATCCGCATCGGGGTCAAGAACGGCCTGCGCCTGGCGCTGAACCGCAAGGGCGAGGCCAAGCAGGAGGTGAAGTTCTATGACGCGGCGCGGGTCCCGGAGGGCTACTCGACGGGGCGCGACGACGTCTCCGACCCCGACTTCATCATAAACGACATGCGCACGGAGATGATTGTCGAAGACCGCGGCGAGGGCCGCGACCTGGCCTACGCCCTGTGGTGGCTCCGCGGGGCGGCGCGCATCGAGGTGCGCGTCGAGGACAACGAGCAGGCCCGGGCCCTGAGCCCCGCGCAGTCCAACATGGGCTTCCGCACAGTCCTCTTCACCCTGCCCGACGCCGAGAGGCGCGCACTGCTTAAGGTCATCCACTGGTAGGGCCTCGGCCAGGCACACCACTGAGGCATTGCCGCGCGTCGGGACGCTCGACGTGCGGCAATGTTGTTAAATACCTACAACATAAAGATAAAAAGCGTATAGCCCGATGGCAACAATTTGGCTATCATTGCACCACGGAAAAACAGCATCTGAGAGACAATGGAGACAATAAAATTCACACCCCTCCACAAGCCCACCCTGTGGGGCGGCGAGGACTGGCTCATCTCGGCGGTGAGCGGCTCGGAGTCGGTGGCCACGAACGGCAGGCACGCCGGGCGGACGCTCCCCGACATTGTGGCGGAAGAGCGCGAGGCGCTAATGGGCGACGGCCCGTGGGCCAGGTTCGGGACCGACTTCCCCCTGCTGGTCAAGTTCATCGACGCGCGCCAGGACTTGTCCATCCAGGTACACCCCGACGACGACATGGCGCGGCGCCTCCACGGCAAGTTCGGCAAGAACGAGATGTGGTATGTTGTCGACGCCCTGCGCGGCGCGCACCTCATAGACGGCTTCCGCAAGCCCCTGGCCGAGGCGGACTACGCGCGGGCCGTGGCCGACGGCTCCATCGAGGACTACCTGAACACGGTGCCGGTGTCGGCCGGCGACGTCTTCTACATCCCGGCCGGGCGCGTCCACGGCATAGGCGGCGGGACGTACATAGCCGAGATTCAGCAGTCGTCGGACGTGACCTACCGCCTCTACGACTACAACCGGCGCGACAGCCACGGCAACCCGCGCGAGCTTCACACCGACCTGGCGCGCCAGGCCATTCGCTTCGGCGAGACGACTCCCGACCCCCGGGCCCACTACACCGAGCGACCGGGCGAGCCGGCCGAGATTGTCCGCTGCCCGTTCTTCACCACGACGCTCCTGCGGCCCACGGGGCCGACCGCCCGCGACTACTCGGGCGTGGACTCTTTCAAAATCCTGATGACCCTCGACGGCTCTTGCTGCCTGACGTCGCCCGACGGGGCCACCGTGGTCCTCCACCCGCACGAGGCCGCCCTGGTGCCGGCGTCGACCAAGAGCCTGACGCTGAGCCCCGACGGACGGGCCAAACTGCTGGAGAGCCACGTATAACCCTCTATTCACACAACCCAAAGCATGAAAAGACTTCTATCGACGTGCCTGTGCGCCCTCGCGGCGTGGGCCGGCGCCCTGTCTCAACAGCCGGCGTTCGTCGGCGTCCGCGACGGGCATTTTGAGCGCCACGGCAAGCCCTACTACTATGTCGGCACGAACTTCTGGTATGGCGCCATCCTGGGCTCGGAGGGGCAAGGGGGCGACCGCGCCCGCCTGGCGCGCGAACTCGACGCCCTCAAAGCCGCCGGCATGGACAACCTGCGGATCCTGGTGGGCTCCGACGGCGCCAGGGGCGTGACGGCCAAGGTGGAGCCGACGCTGCAGATTGCCCCTGGAGTGTACAACGACACCATCCTGGCGGGCCTGGACTACCTGCTCATGGAGATGGGCAAGCGCGACATGGTGGCGGTCCTCTATCTCAACAACTCGTGGGAATGGAGCGGCGGCTACAGTTTCTACCTCGAGCATGCCGGGCTAGGCGTCGGGCCGCTGCCCTCCGTCGACGGCTACCAGGCCTACATGGAGTTCGTGAGCCAATACGCGTCGTGCGAGAAAGCGCACGAGATTTTCTACGACCACGTGCGCTTCATCGTGGGCCGCACGAACCGCTACACGGGCAAGAAGTATGTTGACGACCCGGCCATCATGAGCTGGCAGATTGGCAACGAGCCGCGCGCCTTTAGCCAGGAGGGCAAGGAACCCTTCGCCAAGTGGATTGGCGAGGCGGCGGCGCTGATCCGCGGCCTCGACGGGAACCACCTGGTGAGCATCGGCAGCGAGGGCCTCTGGGGGTGCGAGGGCGACATGGCACTCTACGAGCGGCTGTGCGCCGACGCCAACGTCGACTACATGAACATCCACCTGTGGCCCTACAACTGGGGCTGGGCCCGCGCCCGCCACCTGCGGGCCGACCTGCGACGCTCGTGCGACAACACCAAGGACTACATCGACCAGCACCTCGCCGTGAGCCGCAAGCTCCGCAAGCCTCTCGTCATGGAGGAGTTCGGATTCCCGCGCGACGGATTCTCGTTCAGCCAGGAGGCCCCGACGACGGTCCGCGACGACTACTACGACTACGTCTTCGGCCTCATAGCCCAGGCGAGGCGCAAGGGCGAGCTTTTCGCCGGATGCAACTTCTGGGGCTGGGGCGGCGAGGCCGAGCCCGAGCACGACCAGTGGCAGGTGGGCGACCCATACACCGGCGACCCCGCCCAGGAGGCGCAAGGCCTCAACTCGGTCTTCTGCTCCGACAAGTCGACGCTCAAGGTGATAAAGAAGTGGACGAAGAAACTGAGCGACTGACGGGTTGACGGACACACAAAGAATGGGGGGCGCACGGATTGTGCGGCCCCCATTCTTTGCATGGTTCTATGGCTCGCGTATATCCATGGGGGGGGGTACGCATAACCCTAAAATTCACGTTCAACCCTATAACTCACGCATACCCACACAATTCACGCACGACCACACAATTCACGCATACCCCTAGGGCTCACGCCCTAGGCTGACCTATATCGCCCCTTTGGGGCTTTGGGTCTCCTGCGGGGAAGCGTGTCAATTGTCAATTAATCTCCCTTGTCAACTGAGAGTAGAGCGCCATCAGCCGGGCCACAATCTCCTCCTCCGGCAGGTCGGCCGGCCACCCGTAGGCGGCCAGGACGGCGCGGTCGTTGGAGCGGTGGGCGGAGCGGAGGTCGGGGGGCATGAGCAAGTCGTCGTAGAGGTCGGCGAGGCTCTCGCCGGGGTGCGCGGCGCGGGCGGCGAGGATGGCCCGGGCGGTGGCCTCAATCCCGCGCGCCACCTCGGCCGGGGCGGCGGGCCATGGGAAGTTGTTGTAGACCACGTCCTTTGAATATCGGTAGTCGCTCTTGAGCCTACCGCAGACGGCGCGCATCCACGCCATATGGACGGAGCTGGTGAGGACGCCGAAGTGATAAAGGGTGGCGGAGGGGATGACGAGAACAAGGTTTGATGCCAAACATTCCTGATTCATGAAACCTATCGGCACGTAGACCCTCCTCTCGGATGACACACTAGGGACCAGCAGGAAATCCCCCTCTGGCATATTCTCGACATGAAAGCGCGTTGGCTTTTCCGCCAATCTTACCGTCCCCTCGCTCGGACTACGGAGGCGATAGTCTCTCACGGCCTTGACCCTCTCATAGCACAGCGGCATGGACTTTAGCTCGGACGGCGCGCAGTCGCCAAGCCACAGGCACCAGCGGGGGCGGCTGTTTATGAACTCGTCAGCGCCATACCATGGGCGGAAATACTTCGCCGACCGCGGCTCGCGGCGCACGAACTCATCTTTCTCTCCGGGCGTGAAGAGGTAGTGGCCGCCGTCGATGGGCTTGTTGCCGATGCCGATTGGCGGCACGTCGCACAGCGGCCGCGTGCGCTTCTCGATGAAGACGTCGGGAGCGTCGAGCAGGTAGGCGTTGATGTTCGCCGCGACCCACACGGAGGGGGGGGGGACAACTCGCTGAATATCAATTTATTGCCAACGCCACAACGAGAAAATCCGACAATGACCACGTGGACGCGCGCCTTTTGCACCGCCTCGCTGTCCCACACGAAGCTGCGCCACGCATAGTCTATCTTCACACCGGCCGCCATGAGCGGCTTCCACAAGTTGAACACCGCTCCCCCCTGCACGATGGAGTTAGTTGCCACGAACGCCGTGCGTGTGGCGGGTGAGCCGGCCATCATGTCGGCGGCCTTTTTGAACCAGCATCCCACATAGTCGAGGTCGCCCACGCCCTGCCATTTCGCCCCGAAGACGGAGAGCAGGCCGTCTTTCTGCTCCCGGCTCATCATTCGCGCCCCGACGAACGGCGGGTTGCCGATTATGTAGTCGGGGGCCTTGCCGCCGCACGCCTCGCGCCAGTCCGTCCGCAGCGCGTCGGCGCACAGGACCTCGCCGCCGGCCGTCAGGGGCAGGAAGTCCGTCTCGGCGCCCGTGATGGCGTCGAGCTCGGCCAGGGTCTGGCTCTCGGCAATCCACAGCGCCGCCCGCGCCACGGCGGCGGCGAAGCCGTTCACCTCGATGCCCGACATCTGCCGCGCCGAGACCCTCGGCAGGGGCAGCGTCGGCACGCCGTCGGCGTTGAGGGCCTTGACCACCTCCTGCTCCAGGCGCCGCAGGCACAGGAACGTCTCCGTGAGGAAGTTGCCGCTGCCGCACGCCGGGTCGAGGAACCGCAGCGAGGCCAGGCCCTCGCGCAGGGCGCACAGGGCCCCGGCGCGCCTCCGGGCGTCGGGCTCGGCCAGGGCGGCGCCCAGACGGGCGTGGAGGCCGTCGAGGAACAGCGGGCCTATGAGGCGGTGGATGTTGGCGACGCTCGTGTAGTGCATGCCGCCCGCGCGGCGCGCCGCGGGGTTGAGCGTGCTCTCGAACAGGGCGCCGAAGATGGTGGGCGAGACGCGGCTCCAGTCGAACTCCTCGCTCGAGTCCACCACCAGGGCGCGCACTATCTCGGCCGTCAGCCGGGGCACGACCACCGCGCCGCGGAACAGGTCGCCGCCCACGTGGGGGAACGCCATGAGGTCGGGCGCCATGTAGGGGTCGCGCGCGGCGGGCGGGGTGTCGAGAGCCGCGAATATGTCCAGGAGGGCGCGCCGGGCGTCCCGCGAGTGCGCGCGCAGGTAGTCGCCGAACATCTGCTTGCGCGGGAAGACGCCGGCGTCCTCGGCGTAGAGGCAGAAGACGAGGCGGACGCAGAGGCGGTTGAGCTCGGCCAGAGCCTGGGGCGAGTCGGGGTCGACGTACTGCGCGCGGAGCATGTCGTAGAGCCTCCCGACGCGGCGCCCGGCCTCGACGGAGACCTCCACCTCGGCCGAGACGCGGTCGCAGGCCGGGTCGGCGAGGAAGAGCAGGCGGTGGGCCCCGCGGCCCAGGTCGCGGAGCAGCACCGTCTCCGGGGCCGCCGCGGGGCGCTCCATGTCGTGAACCTCGAACGACGCGAAGTCGCACGCCACGACCCACCGAGGCTTCTGGCTCAGCGGCAGGGCCTCGGCGTAGCGGCGCGCCTGGAGGTAGGGCGTCAGCGGCGTGCCGTCGCTCTGCTTGTAGGCCTTGTCGAGGCGCACGCCGAGGCTCTTCTGCTCAATGAGGACGCGCGTCCCGGGCAGGTAGGCGTCGATGTAGCCCACGCCCTCGGCGGGCTTCTCGAACTCTATCCGCGCCCGGGCCTCGGGTGCGCCAAGGGCGTCGAGAAGCTCCATCCAGAACTTCTGCGTGTCCTGCTTCTCGTCGCCCCGGCCCTCCCACCGGGCGGCGAAGTCGGCCGCTGCCTTGTTTATAGTGGTCATGGCGGCAAATTTAGGGGATTTTTCCATGCGGGGAGGGGGGGGGGGCGACAACACACCGTGCGTGGGGCGGAATTACCCATCGCCACGCCACTCCTAGCCCCAAAGGGGCGGCACAAGGCAGCCTAGGGCGTGAGCCCTAGGATTAGCACGCGCACGGATTACGCGTGTGCACAGATTATGCGTATGCAATGATTATCCGCGGACAATGCCCCCCCCAATACCCATTTCTGACTAGCCAAGCCCCCTCCCCCGCCCCGAAAGCAGTCATTTTGAGGTATTAATATCAAGTTGGAATAAGTCTAACTTTGCGCCAGACATTTGGAGACAACAATGAACATATCACACAAAGGCGCCATGGCGGCGCTGGGCCTCCTCGCGCTCTCGACGGCCGGCACAGCGCAAGAGACGGCGGCCGACACCCTGGTCGCGGCCGACAAATCGGCACCCGCGGCCGACGGCTACACGAAGTTCCGCCTGGGCGGCTACGGCGAGATGGTCGCCTCGTTCCTCAACTATGGGCGCAACCGCTTCTATGGCGGCACCGCCAACAGCGACAAGCGCCGCACGATAGCCATCCCGCGCGCCGTCATTGCCGGCGACTACCGCTTCAACGCCGACTGGAGCCTGGGGCTGGAGATTGAGTTCGAGGCCGGCGGCGTCGGCGTGGCGCAGGAGCTGGAGAACACCGAGAACCTGGAGTATGAGACCGAGCTGGAGAAAGGCGGCGAGGTGGCCCTGGAGCAATTCCACATCACGCGGCACATAGCCCGCCCGTTCAACATCCGCGTGGGTCACCAGGTCGTGAGCCTTGGGCTGACCAATTCGCACCACGAGCCCATAAACTTTTTTGGCACCGTGCGCCCCGAGGGCGAGACGACCATCCTGCCCTCGACATGGCACGAGACGGGCCTGGGCTTCTTCGGCACCTTTGGGCGCGGTGCGGCCACTTTCTGCTACGAGGCCATGATCGTGGCGGGCCTCAACGCCGACGGCTTCGGGCGCGACAATTGGGTCGGCAGCGGCAAGCAGGGCCTCTTCGAGGTGGACAACTTCAAGTCGCCCGGCTACTTCGGCCGCGTCGACTGGCGCGGCGTGGCGGGCCTGCGCGTGGGGGCCTCGGCATACTATTGCCACGACGTGACCGAGAACGCCGACAAGGCCTACAAATATAGCCTCGTGGGCGGGGCGCGCCTGACCATATGGTCGTTCGACGCCCAATATGCCAACCGCTACGTCACCCTGCGCGCCAACCACATATGCGGCGACCTGGAGAACGCCGCCAAAATATCGGCCGTCACGCTGTCGAGCCAGTCGAGCTACCACCACGGGACGGAACGAAGCGTGGCGAAGCGCGCGCTGACCTACGGCGCCGAGGTGGGCGTCAACCTGAAGAGCATCTTCTACCCCGCGGCGCGCGGGCCGGTGGTCTACCCTTTCGCCCGCTACGAATACTACAACCCGCAGGAGGAGGGCGACAAAGGCCAGACGGTGGACCGCCGGTGCCAAGTGTCGAAGTGGACGGCGGGCCTCAACTGGTTCGCCCTGCCCAACCTCGTGATCAAGGCCGACGCCACGACGCGCCGAATAGGCACAGACAAGCCGTTCGGCAAGTCGGACTACCACAACGAGAAAGAGGTCTCGATTGGCGTGGCATACGTGGGCTGGTTCTTCAAACGATAGAGACAAAAACAAATATAAAAGGATGAAACTCAGAATTCTCTCAATGGCCGCCACGGCGGCGGCCCTCTCGCTCTGCGCCACGGCGTGCGACGACGACAACAACGACAATGGCGGCACGGTCAGTGTGGCCTCGGTCGACGCCACGGCGTCCAACGTCGGGAGCTTCGCCACCTACATGAAGCTCGTGGCCAAATATCTCGTGGACGACGCCACGACGCTCTGCGAAGCGTGGGAGTCGGCCAGCGGCGACTACCCCAGCGGCTACGCCACCCACTTCAAGAACCTCCCCGCCCTGGAGGCCGCCGAGCAGATTGTCGACGGGTGCAGCGACATTGCCAACGAGGTTGGCGAGGCCAAGATTGGCGACCCCATAGACAAGTGGAACGCCGGCAACAAGACCCAGGCCGTCCTGGCCGTCGAGAGCTGGTACTCGTGGCACTCCCGCGACGACTACCGCAACAACATAGCCTCCATCCGCAACTCATACTTCGGCACGACCGACGGCACTGTGAGCGCGAAGTCGCTCTCGGCGGCCGTCAAGAAAGCCAATGCCGAGCTCGACGCCAAAGTGGTGGCCGCCATCGAGAAGGCCGCCGACGCCATCTACGCCATCCCGCAACCGTTCCGCAACAACATTGCCAGCTCCGAGGCCCTGGCGGCCAAGACGGCCTGCGGCGAGCTGTATGACATCCTCCGGGGCAGCCTGAAAAAGGCGCTGGAGAGCATCGACGCCCAGGAGCTGAAAGAGGTGGTGGCGAACTATGTCGACGTCGTGGTCCTGCCCACCTACGCCAGCCTCAAAGAGAAGAACACCGCCCTCAAGACCGCCGTCGACGCTTTCGCCGCCTCGCCGTCGGACAAGGGCTTCGAGGCGTGCGCCGCGGCTTGGCTCGCCGCGCGCCAACCGTGGGAGACGAGCGAGGCGTTCCTCTTCGGGCCCGTGGCCGACAAGGGGCTGGACCCCAACATGGACTCCTGGCCTCTCGACCAGAACGGCATAGAGAACATCCTGACCTCCGGCCGGTGGGACAACCTCGACTGGTCGGGCGACTTCGACGAGAAGAACGAGAGCATAGCCGCCGCGCAGTCGCTCCGCGGCTACCACACGCTGGAGTTCCTGACCTTTAAAGACGGCAACCCCCGAACAATAGTGAAATAGCAGGGCGACAACAGACGCAGGGGGGGGGGTGACGGGAGGGAGGCGCAGGTCGTCGTCCTCCCGCCCTCTTTGCCATCTGCCAAGACACATTGTTATCAATCAACATGTTTCGGAGACTGAGACTATTGCCGCCGCTGCTGCTGCCCATGGTCCTCGCGGCCTCGTGCGAAGAAGACACCGAGGGCGTGGACGCCTTTTGCGCCATCCACTCCCGCGACCTGGAGAACTACCACCTCTCGGCCGGGACCTCGACTGTGTTCTACAACTCTGCAAAGGCGTATGACATGGAGGCCGAATGGCTGTCGGGCAAGAACGCATCGCGCTTCCAGAACGGCAACCGCCTCTACGACAACGTGGCGGCGAACCATGGGCCCGTCTACGCCGGATTCTCGTGCGCCTCGTGCCACTTCAACGCCGGCCGCACCATGCCCGGGGTCTGGAACCAGATTGGCACGGACGCCGACGGGACGCCCGTCTACGGCTCGGGCGAGAACGGGATGTCGGCCATGCTCGTCTACGTGGCCCGCCGGAACGGCGTCTTCTTCCAGGGCTACGGGCGCGTCCTCCACGACCAGTCGATATATGGCGTCACGGCCGAGGGGAAACTGCAAGTGCGCTACGGCTACGAGGCGGGCCAATTCCCCGACGGCGAGCCCTATGAGCTGGCCCTACCGAGCTACACAGTGGTCCGGTGGTACAAAAAGATGTGGGACGGCGTCCGGGGCGACTCCGTGGAGATTCGCCCCGAAGACCTGTTCTGCTCCGTGCGCATACCGCTGCGCCACGTCGGCCTGGGCCAGATGATGTCGCTCGACCGCTCGGAGATTGAGCGGCTGGCGGCCCAGAGCAACTACCCCGAATATGGCATCTCGGGGCGCTGCAACTACATCACGGAGCGCGGCGTGACCGGCGTCGGGCTGTCGGGCAACAAGGCCCAGCACCTGGACCTGACCGTAGAGCTTGGCTTCTCGAGCGACATGGGGACGACCAACTCGCGCTACCCGGAGGAGATTTGCCAGGGGCAGACGCAGATGTCCGAGGGCTCGATGATGGGGCTGACGTATGACCGGCTCGACATCTCGACCGAGGAGATGGAAGACGTGGACCTCTACCTCCACTCTCTCGGCGTCCCGGCCCGCCGCAAGGGGAGCAAGACGACCCTGGTGGAGCTGACGCGGAGCGACGGGACCACCCTCGCGCTGACCGAGCGCGAGGCCGTGGAGCGCGGCGAGAGGGCGTTCGGCGCCGCGAGGTGCCACCTGTGCCACGTGGCCACGCTCCACACGCGCCCGCGCGGGGCCCAACTGCTCAACGCCACAGAACTGCCGTGGCTCGGCTCGCAGACAGTGCACCCCTACTCCGACTTCCTGCTCCACGACATGGGGAGTGAGATTATGGGCGTGGGGCTCAACGACAACTACACCAGCGGCATGGCCCGCGGCAACGAGTGGCGCACGACGCCGCTGTGGGGCATAGGGCTTCAGAAGAAAGTCAACGGGCACACATACTACCTCCACGACGGGCGCGCCCGCAACCTGACCGAGGCCATCTTGTGGCACGGCGGCGAGGGCGAGGCCTCGAAAAACCTGTTCAAGAGCATGGACAGAGCCGACAGGCAATGCCTACTCAAATTCCTAGAATCGCTTTAAAATGAAGACTCTATACATTGCGGCACTGGCGGCCTTGGCGGCGACGGCGACAACGGCGCAGGAGCCGATGGCGTTCGACGCGGACAACGGCGTCGTCACCATTGGCAGCGACCGCATGTTCCAAATCGAGAGCCCCGACAAGAGGTTCTCTTTCAAGCCCTACATGATGATTCAGACCTCGGCCAACTACAACTGGTACGACGACGAGGGTCTCGACAAGGCGTATAACCAGGACAACGTGGCCAACTCGGGCTTCTCCATCGCCTACGGCGTCTTGGGCTTCACGGGCAAGGCTTTCGACAAGATTACCTACAACCTCTCCGTCAACGCCGCGGCGTCGGGCGGCAGCCTGCTCCAACAGGCGTGGTTCGACATCGGCGTGTGCGACAACTTCGCCGTGAGGGTCGGCAAGTTCAAGACCCCGTTCACCAGCGCTTTCCTCACCACGCTTGGCGAGACAATGATGCCGACACTGCCCACGTCGCTCACCGCCACGGTAATCCTGCCGCACTCGCTCAACGCCGCCAACCCCACCATGTCGACGGGATTCGACCTGGGCGTCATGCTCCACGGCGACATCGGCACCCCTCACCTGGGCTACGAGGTGGGCGTCTTCAACGGCACGGGCGCGGGGACGAACAGCGCCACCAAGACATTCTCCGACGACTGGGGCATCCCCTCGCTCCTCTATGCCGGGCGGCTGACGTGGACGCCCATGGGCAAGATGCCGCGCACGCAGGGCAACGCCAAGATGCTGGGCGAGAACAAGCTGGAGGTGGCGCTGTCGGGCAGCATCAACGTCGAGAGCGAGAGCGAAAGCACCAACGACACCCGCGCGGGGGTTGAGGTGAGCTGGCTCCGCGGGCGCCTCTTCCTTGGCGCCGAGGCCTACATGATGCACATGGGCTTCACCGACCGGCAGAAGATTGACGACACGTTCAACTTTTGGGGCGGGTATGTCTGCGCCGGCCTCTTCGTGGCCGACCACTGGCAGCTGACCGCGCGCTACGACCTCTTCGACCGCAACGGGATGAGCAAAGACGGACTGCTGAACAGCCCCGCCGCGGGCTTCAACTTCTTCGTCCGCAACTCGGGCCTCAAGCTGTCGGCCATGTACCAATACGCGGGGCGCACGGGCCACGCCACGCAATTGGACCGCGACAACGACGACCTCGGCGTCGCCACCCACTCGGCGCGCGTCATGCTCCAATATACGTTCTGACGCCATGGGCATTTTGAAAAGCGCTACCGCCACCGCATGGACCGCGTGCGCACTCCTGGCGGCCTCGGCGTGCGACGACGGACACGTAGACGACCCCGTCTATGCCGACAGCCCCGCCACCCAGGTGGCGCGCGTCGTCGGGACGTTCCGCGGACTGGGGACGTGGGGCGAGGACTACCAGCTCGCCCTGGCGTGCTTCGGGGCGGGGAGCGACTACTCCATTGTCCAAAAGAACTTCTCCGCGCGCAAAGGCGCGACCTCGCTCGACACTCTGACGCTGGCGGGAGTCCCCTCCTCGGCGCAGAGCGTCGAGATTGCCGTGTGCAACATCTTGCGACGCCGCATAGCGACGCTCTACTCCATGCCGGTTCCCGAGAGCGGCGGAGACACACTCCTCTTCGACTTGGGCGACGCCGACCTGAGCCCCTTTGGCGCGGTAGACAAGGCAGTATTTCAACGACTGAGCTGCAACAGTTGCCACGGCGGCGACACCCCGGCCGCGGGGCTGGACCTGACGACCGGCCGGGCCCACGCGAGCCTCGTCGGCGCCGCCTCGACACGCAAGCCGGGGGAACTCCTGGTCGCGCCGGGCGACACGGCCCGGAGCTTCCTCTACAGGGTCCTGACCACAGGCGACGAGAACGTGCGCTACTCACACACGGTATTCTTTGTCGACGACGACCGTACGCCGCTGTTGGAACTCGTTGCCGAATGGATTAGAACAATGGATGAATAAAGAGACATGAAGACTTACCACGAAATATCATCGACCGAGAACGGAACCCTTGTCCGCCTGGCACGCTTCGCCCCCAAGGATGGAGGCGTCGGCGAATCGCACGCCATGGTCAGCGTCGAACCGCGCGGCGACGGCTTCGCCACTCAGCTGTCGCGGCTAAGGGCCGCCGAGGCGTCGCTACTGTCGGCGCCACTGTCGGCGGGGGCAAGCGTGGTCTTCCGCCGCTTCTTCCTCTCCGACGCCACAAACACCGCCCACCTCCTGGGCGACGACGCCACAGCCACTTGCATCCAGCAGCCGCCGCTCCGCGGCAGCAAAGTGGCCTTGTGGATATACATGGAGCAAGGCGTCGAGGCGCGCCGCGAGGCCGACGGCCTCACGGTGGTGGAGCACAACGGCTACCGCCAGTTGTGGCAGATGGGGCGGACCGTCGCCGAGGGCGACTCCGCCACACAGACGCGGGCGCTGCTAGAGGAGTACGAAGCCATGCTCTCGCGCCACGGCGCCAACATTGCCACGGACTGCATCCGCACCTGGTTCCACGTCCGCGACGTAGACACCCAATATGCCGGAATGGTGACGGCGCGCAAAGCCAACTTCGACGCCAACGGCCTCACCGCCCAGACCCACTACGTGGCCTCGACGGGCATAGGCGGCTCGCCCGCCGACCCGGGCGCAATCGTCCAGTTCGGGGCGCTCGCGCTCACCGGGCTCGCCCCCTCGCAACGGCGCCACCTCCGCGCCCTCTCGCACCTCAACAAGACCATCGAGTATGGTGTGACTTTCGAGCGCGGCACGCTGGTGGAGTTTGGCGACCGCGGCCACGCCTACATCAGCGGCACGGCGTCGATAGACAACCGCGGCAACGTTGTCCACCCGGGCGACATCAGGCGGCAGACCCTGCGGATGTGGGAGAACGTCGAGGCCCTCCTGGCCGAGGGCGGGATGACGCTCGACGACACGATGCAGATTGTCGTCTACCTGCGCGACATGGCGGACTACGCCGTGGTAAGCCAAATGTTCGCCGAGAAGTTCCCACGCACGCCCTACGTCATTGTCCTGGCCCCCGTGTGCCGCCCGCAGTGGCTCATCGAGATGGAGTGCATAGCCGTAGACGGGCGGCGCACGTCGTTTGCCAACTTCTGAGCCGCATGAGGATTGTGGCATTGGCGGGCTACGCGGCTTTCGTCGTGACGCTGTGCGTCGCCACATTGGTAGAGTGGCGGCAGGGGACGGAGTTCGCCTGGGAGAACATCTACGGCTCGGCATGGTTCGCCCTGCTGATGGCCTCGGTCGTCGTCCCGGGCACGGTCGTCGCCACGCGCCGACTGCGCGGGCGGCCTCCGGCCCTCGCCCTCCACCTCTCGTTGGCGCTGATTGCCCTCGGCGCCCTGGCCACTCGCCTCACGGGCATCGAGGGGTCGCTCCGACTGCGCGAGGGGCAGACGGCGCACAGCTTCACGAGCAACGACGGAGTCGCGCACGAGCTGCCCGTGGCAATAGCGCTCGACTCTTTCCGCGTCTCGCACTACCCGCACACGACGACGCCGAAAGACTACACCAGCCACCTCTCCGTCGGCGGCGTCCGCCAGACGGTATCGATGAACCGCGTCCTGACAGTCGGCGGCTACCGCCTGCTCCAAATGGGCTACGACGCCGACCTGCGCGGCACGACGCTAGGCGTCTGCCACGACCCGTGGGGCATGGCGCTCTCCTACCTCGGCTACGCCAGCCTCGCCGCGTCGTTCCTGTGGCTGCTGCTCTCGCCGTCCGGGCGTTTCCGCCGCCTGTTGCGCACTCTGCCGACAGTCGTGGCGGTGGCGGTCTCGATGCCCGGCATGACCTCGTGCGCCAAGGCGGACGAGCCCCCGGGCCCCGCCGCGCCGCCCCGGGCGAAAGTCGAGAGGTTCGCAAGCCTCAACATCATATATAACGGGCGCGTCGCCCCGGTCGGGACATATTGCGCCGACTTCATGCAGAAAGTGGCGGGGGCGGACAGTTGGCGCGGCCTTGCTGGCGAAGCGATTGTCCTGGGGTGGATGCTCTCGCCCGCGGAGTGGCAGGGCGCGCCCATGATAAAGGTGAAGGACCCCGACGCCGCCCGCCAGATGGGGATAGAGGTGGTCGGAGGACACACGGCGGCGCAGTGGCTGTTCGACGAGAGCGGCAACTACCTCCTAGCGCCGCACCTGGCCGCCGGCAACAAGACCGCCATCGACATCGACGACCGGCTCCAAGCCATCGTGGAGCTGACCGGCGGGACGGCGTTTCGCCCCACAGAGGCCCCGATTTCACCGTGGCGGCGCAAGACTGAGGTGGCCTACAACCATCTGCGCCCCACGTCGGCACTCTTCAAGATTACCCTCGCGGCGGGTCTCGCCGCCTTGCCGCTTGCCGTGCGCCGCGGGCGGGCGGCCAAACGCGCGGCCACGACACTTGCGGCCGTGTGCCTGGCCCTCCAAGCCGCGGCACTGACCGCCCGCGGCCTCATTGCCGACAGTTGGCCACTTGGCAACGGCCACGAGACGATGCTCTTCCTGGCCCTGGCCCTGGCCTGTGGCTCGCTGTGGCTCAGCGCGTCGCAACGCCTGCTCTCGGCGGTGTCGCTTCTCATGTCGGGATTCGCCCTGCTTGTCGCCCACCTGGGGATGGGGAACCCGCACATCACGCCGCTCATGCCCGTCCTCCACTCGCCGTGGCTCAGCATCCACGTGGCCAGCGTCATGGGGGGCTACGCCCTGCTGACCCTCGTTGCCGCCAACAGCCTCGTCGCCCTTTGCGCCGGGGCGCGGCGCCGGGGCGCGGCTCTCCGCCTGTCGCACGCCCTTCTCTACCCCGCCCTGTTTCTACTCTCGGTGGGCATCTTTGTAGGCGCCGTGTGGGCCAACGAGTCGTGGGGGCGCTACTGGGGGTGGGACCCCAAGGAGGTGTGGGCCCTCGTCACGCTGCTCGTCTACGCCCTCCCGCTCCACGGCAGCCTCGTCCCGGCGTTGCGACGCCCATGCGTGGCCCACGCCTACCTAGTGGCGGCGTTCGCCACGGTGCTGATGACGTATTTCGGCGTGAACATGGTGCTGGGGGGAAACCACTCTTACAATTGACAATTTCTGGAGGTTGACCGTTGTTGCCCGCACACGCCTCACTCAGCCCAATGGCTACGAAGTGCGCGAAGCGGCGACATGGATCAGTAGCCCCGGTTCTGCCTGTGCAGACCCGACGCGCGGTCAATCTGGTTGGACGGAATGGGGTAGAACTCGTTCTTCTGCGAGACGAAACGCGCCTCGCCGTAGTATTGGCCATAGCGCTGCCCCTCGTAGACGCTCGCCCGGGCCTTGCGGAAGAAGCGGTTGAGAGTGGCGGACATCAGCCCCCAACGGCGCAAGTCGAAGAGGCGGTGACCCTCCATTGCCAACTCCAACCGACGCTCCCAACGGAGGCACCGGCGCGCCAGCTCTTTTGTGGCGAAGTGCGCCGACGGATAGGACTCGACCTCACACTGGTCCGCGGCATAGCCGATGCGCAAGGTGGAGTTCTTGGCCCGGTCGCGGATGGCGTTGACAACCTGGCGCGCCTCCTCCATCTGGTCCAACTCTATGAGCGCCTCGGCCCGCATGAGCAGGACGTCGGCGTAGCGGAAGACGTACTCGTTCATGGCGAAAGACAGGAAGCGGTCGTCACAGGTCTCGCCCCTAGAGCGTTGCGGCACCTCTTTCATCGAGCAGTAGTAGCCGTAGGTGGCAGGGTCGCGGCTGTTCCTGGTCGTGAGGGTGTATTGACTCTCGTACTTGTATGGGAACGTTGGCATCCCGACGGTGTGGAACAGGCGCGGGTCCCACTTCTGCTCCGTCGGGCGCCCGTTGACGGGATGGTCGTCGGTGGCATCGTAGTCGTCGAACATCGGCAGACCGTCGCGCGTCTTGAAAGCGTTGACCAGGTCCTGGCTGGGCTTGTGGAAGTCCCATCCGCAAGTCCATATCCCCCAGGCGCCGTTGAGGACGTTGGACCAGTTGGCAGTCCCGAAGACCGTGTCGTCCTCCTGGCCGCCGGAGTGCTGCACGGCAAATATGCTCTCAATGGAGTTCTTGCTCTCCGGCAGGAAGACGTCGGCGAAATCGGGCAGAAGTCCGAACTTCGACCTCACGACCACATCCGTATACTCCACGACGCGGCCCATATGCCCGCGGTCGACATGCGCATAGCCGTTGGTCCCCTCATACCCGTCGCCATAGGCGAGCGTCAGGTGGCATTTTGCCAGGTAGCACGCCGCGGCAATCTTCGTGGCCCTGTAGATGCCGTCCTGCTCCTCGGGCAGGACGGCGTAGGCCTCGGCGAAATCGTCTATGACCTTTTGCATCAGCTGCCGATAGGTGAACTCGTCGTTCGGGATTTGCTCGTGGGCCGAGGCGGCGTAGACCTCCTCGTCGAACCAGGGCACCTGCCGGAACATCTGTATGAGCTTGAAATAGAAGTGGGCGCGCAAGAAGCGCATCTCCGCCTCGCGCACCCTCGCCACGTCGGCGCCGAGCTTCCTCTCGCCACTGATGCGTATGGCCATTATGGCCCTGTTGCACCGGCTGACCCCAATGTAGAGTTGCGCCCACAGCGCGTCGAGCTCGCCATGCCCGGCACCCATGCCGGTCCACGTCTCGACGGCGTGATAGCCCGTGTCGGTTATCCCGCCCCCCCCCTTGAGCCCGTCGTCGGACGCCACGTCGCCGTAGGGCCACAGGTTCAAAGGGCAAGTGAACCAGTCGTCGCCCATAATGGCGTAGGCGGAGCGAACCATCCCCTCCGGGTTGTTCATGTCCGCCGCCTCGTCCTGGGCACCGTCGGGCGAGAGGTTCGCAAAGTCGTCGCACGAGGCCAACGCAGCCGCGGCCGCCAACAAAAACGATATTTGCCAAACTCTCATGGTCTCCTTTACTTTCTTGGGGTATGGCGTTGCCGCCGAGCGTATCGCCCCAAGATAGCAATTTGTCGCTTAACCTGGCGCGACGCACGCGCCTTTTTCGCAATTTTTGTTCACACACGACACAACAAAGGCGGCGCAGGCATTACGCCCGCGCCGCCAACCCTCAAACAAAACACAAATTAACGCCCCCGTCGGGAATCTTCGTCAATCACCATTGACATTTTGCTCAGTAGCCCTTGTTCTGCTCGCAGAGGCCTATGACGTAGTAGAACCGGCTGTACGGAATAGGGAAATACTCGTTCTTGCCAGCCTCGAAGCGCGCCGCGGAGTAGTATTGCGCATATCGCACGCCCTCGTAGGAGCTGTCCTGCGCCTTGCGGAAGTAGGCGTTGAGGGTGGTCGAGGCAAGCCCCCGTTTGTCCATGTCTGTTGCGTTTAGATATAATTCCGTGGTGCGAAATTGCGCCCGTCAAGCCGACATGGGTATAAACGAAGTCGCGCCATATGTCAGAAAAGGAGCAAGCGCGCATTTTTTGACATACAACGCGACCAAAATGGACGACAAGCCCCCGGCGGCGGCTCAGCCCGCCAACTTGACGCGCGTCTCGGTGGGCGTCTCGCCAAAGGCCTCGCGAAAACACTTGGTGAAATAGGCGGGGCTGGAGAAACCCGTCTCGTAGGCAATCTGGCTCACCGTCATCTCGCTCCGGACAAGCAGCATCTTGGCATGGTTGAGCCGCAGGCGGCGGATGAGCTCGACGGGCGAGTAGTTCGTTATGGCCTTGAGCTTGCGGTAGAACTGACTCCTCTCCAGGCCCATCTCTCCCGCCAGGGAGTATACGGAGAGGCTCGCGTCGCCCATGCGCTCCTTGAAGACCCTCAGGAAATGGTTGTAGAACTCGTTGTCGATGTCCGACTCGGGGAGTTCCCTCTTGCGCCCGTCGTCGGGCCTGGGCGCGGCGGCGTCTTTGGCCACGCCGCCGCCCCACAGGTCTTTGATGACCCTGCGGCCGGCAATGAGGTTGCGCACCCTGGCGCGCAAGACCTCGCCGCTGAAAGGCTTGGGCAGGTAGCCGTCGGCCCCGCTGTCGTAGCCCTGCACCCTCTGCTCGTCGGTGGAGCAGGCGGTGAGCATGACCACCGGGACGTGCGACGAGGCCACGTTCCCCTTAATCCGTCGGCAGCACTCCAAACCGTCCACGCCCGGCATCATGATGTCGCAGACCACGAGGTCGGGGACATACTTGACCGCCATCTTGACCCCCTGCCGACCGTCGGGGGCCACGATGACGTCGTAGTCCGCGGCCAGCGTCTCGCGAAGCAGTGCCAACATGTCCTGGTTGTCGTCTATGACCAGGACGAGGTCGCGCCTCCTGTCGGCCGGCGCGGCCTCGGCGGAGAGCTCGGCGGCGGAGAGCTCGGCCTCCACCGCCGCATGGTCGAGGCCGCGGTAGGCATCGGGCAACGTGTTGTCCACATGGCGCACCGGGATGGAGACGGTGAAGGTCGTCCCCTCCCCTTTCCTGCTCCGCACGGCTATCGTGCCGCCGTGGAGCTCGACGAAAGCCTTGGAGAGGGCCAGCCCCAGGCCCGAGCCGCCCGGGTGGGCGCCCTGACCCTGATAGAAGCGGTCGAAGACCCTCGCGAGCTCGTCGTCTGCAATTCCGTCGCCGTTGTCGGCCACGGTGAGCGCGAGCGTCCGCCCGTTGGCGGCCAGGCCCAAGTCCAACCGCCCATTGTCGGGCGTGTGCTTGAGGGCGTTGGAGACGAGGTTGAAGAAGACGCTCTCCATCTTCTCGACGTCGATGGCCATCTCGAACCGCGCGCCCTCCTCGACGGCCACCCGGACGTCGATGTCCCTCTTGCGCGCCGTGGTGGAGAACGCCAAGGCCCAGTCGCGTACAACCTGCGCCACGTCGACCTCGGCGAGCCGCAAGTCCATCTTGCCGCTGTCGAGCCTGCGGAAGTCGAGAACCTGGTCGACGAGGCGTCGGAGAATCCGGACGTTCTTGTCGGCAATGGAGACGAGCGTCTTCTGGACCCTGGTGAGGTTCGGCGACTTGGCCAACTGCGCCACGGGCTCGGCAATGAGCGTGAGCGGCGTCCGCAGGTCGTGCGAGACGTTGGTGAAGAAAGAGAGCTTCGACTGCGTGGCCTCGTAGAGCTGCTCGTTGAGCCTCCGCTGGTTGTCGCGCTCCTCTTTGAGGAGGCCGTTCTGCGCCGTCAGCTCCCTCTGGTGGTGGATTCGCTGCCAATAGGCGCGCAGCAGGAGCGCGGCTATGCAGGCCAGGAGGAGGGCTATGGTGAGAGTGGTGTAGAAGAGAGCCGTCTGCGACGAGTGGCGCGCCCAGTAGTCGTCGATTCTCTCCTTGAGGGTCTTCATGCGGTCCGTCTCCTCCTTCAGCGCCTTGTCTTGCGCCAAGAGGATGTCGGCGTTGGTCTTGTCGACGGCCGACGAGAGCGGCAGGGTCACGTCGCGGTCGTAGTCATGGCCTTTGAGGATTGCCATGGCCGTGCGGACAAGCCGGTGCCCCTCGGTGGGGTATATGAACGTGGCGTCAATCTCACCGTCGGCCACGGCGCGGACCCCTATGTCGGGCGCGGCGTCGATGCCTATCACCTTAATCTTGCCCGCCATCTTTCTCCGTCGCAAGACCTCCGCCGCCCCCTGCGCCATCCGGTCGTTGTGGGCAAAGACGATGTTGGCCTCCGGGTGGCGGCACAGCAGGGAGTCCGCCACCCGCACGGCGTCCTCCTTGTTCCACAGCCCCGTGGCGCCGCCGAGCAGGAGCCCGCCGCCCTTGGCGAACTCGTCGGCGAATCCGTCGTGCCTGTCGACGGCGGGGCTCGACCCCATGCGCCCCCGAATCTCGACAGCGCGGGCCCCGTCGCCTAGGAGGCCCAGGGCATAGCGGGCGGCGTGGCGCCCCAGCCCGTCGTCGTCGGAACTGATGCGCGCCGTATAGCTGTGGCTGAGGATGTTGCGGTCGAAGATGATGATGGGAGTCCCGGCACGGAACACCTCGTCGACAATGGGCGTGAGAGGCCCGGCCTCGTTGGGGGCCACGCAGATGAGGTCGAAGCCGTTCTCGACAAAATACCGTATGTCGTCGGCCTGCTTGGCGTTGCTGTCGTCGGCGGATCGGATCTCTATCCGGGCGTCTTCGTGGAACATCGCCTCGCGCTCAATCTCGGCGTTCATCTTGGCCCGCCAGTCGTCGCGGCTGCATTGCGACACCCCGATCTTGTATGTCCGCTCTTCCACGCACGAGCACAGCGCCAGCGTCAGGCAGATTGCGGACAGGGAGGGAATAGTCTTCATGGTTGGTTTGTTGGTGCGTCGCTAAAGTTAATCAAAAAGTCCTCAGAATTGACAAGCGCAATCTCAATAAGATGCAACTTTTTAGCACGCCACCCAGAGCCGCGCACAGGCGGAACCTCCCACGGCCGACATATGGCACAAAAAGCATCGGCAAGGCTCAAAAAAAAATGATAGGGACGCCCCTCCACCCGCTACGGAATTTTGCCTATCATCGCGCCGCGGACGCCTCCCGGCGCCCCCCTCCCCCGGCATGAAACCATTTTTTTGAGCATGAAGACCGCATTAACGACCTTGAGCCTCGGCGCGCTCGCCGTCATGGCGTCGGCGCAGCCGACCCGCACCGAACCCATTCGGATTGGGACAGACAACATCGACCTCATCTTGAAAGTGGGCGACAACGGCCGCCTCTATCAGACATACCTCGGCCCGCGCCTGCTCCACGCGTCCGACGCCGCCAACCTCGACTGGGCCGTCGCGGCCGGCTCGGACGGCTCCCTTTCCCGCCGCGGGTGGGAGGCCTACGGCACCTCGGGCAGCGAGGACTTCTTCGAGCCGGCCCTGGCCGTGACCCACGCCGACGGAAACGCCGCGACCTACCTCTACTTCCGCGGCGTCGAGACGACGCCCGTGGACGGAGGCACGCACACGCGGATTGCCCTGGCCGACGACAAGTACCCGCTCGACGTCACCCTCCACTACGTCTCCTACGACCGCGAGGACGTCATCAAGACCTGGACGGAAATCTCGCACAAGGAGAAGAGGCCCGTCAGCCTCTCGCGCTACGCCTCGGCCATGCTCTACTTCCGGTCCGGGGCCTACTACCTGACGGAGTTCGCCTCCGACTGGGCCCGCGAGGCCCAGATGCAGAGCCAGCGGCTACAGTTCGGCAAGAAGATTGTAGACACCAAACTCGGCAGCCGCGCCGCCATGGTGGCCCAGCCGTTCTTCGAGCTTGGCCTGGGCGCGCCTGTCGAGGAGGGGCGCGGCGACGTCCTGATGGGGACTATCGGGTGGAACGGCAACTTCCGCTTCACGTTCGAGGTGGACAACGCCGGCAACCTGCGCGTCCTGCCCTCCATCAACCCCCACGCCTCGGCCTACGACCTGCGCCCCGGCGAGACGTTCGCCACTCCGGAGTTCATCTTCACCCTGAGCAGCCGCGGCACCTCGGCCGGCAGCCGCAACCTGCACGACTGGGCGCGGCGCCACCAGGTGAAAGACGGCATGGGCCGCCGGCTGACGCTGCTCAACAACTGGGAGAACACGGCCTTCGACTTCGACGAGGCCAAGCTGGCGGGGCTGATGCGCGAGGCTAAAGACCTGGGCGTGGACATGTTCCTGCTCGACGACGGATGGTTCGGCAACAAGCACCCCCGCAACGCCGACAACGCCGGACTGGGAGACTGGGAGGCCAACAAGGCCAAACTGCCGGGCGGAATCGGCGCCCTGGTCAAGGCCGCCGACGACGCGGGAGTGAGGTTCGGGATATGGATTGAGCCAGAGATGGTCAACCCCCGGAGCGAACTCTACGAGAGGCATCCCGACTGGGTCATCGAGAATCCCAACCGCGAGACATACTATTATCGCAACCAGCTCGTCCTCGACCTCTCGAACCCCCGGGTGCAGGACTACGTCTTCGGCGTGGTGGACAAGATTGTCTCTGAGAACCCCGGCGTGGCCTACTTCAAGTGGGACTGCAACAGCCCCATAACCAACGCCTTCTCGCCCTACGCCGCCGACAAGCAGGGGCGGCTCTACATCGACCACGTGCGCGGCGTCGTCAACGTCTTCGCCCGCGTGCGCGACAAATATCCCCACCTGCCCATGATGCTCTGCTCTGGCGGCGGCGGGCGGTGCGACTACGAGAGCCTCAAATATTTCACCGAGTTCTGGCCCAGCGACAACACCGACCCCGTGGACCGCATCTTCATCCAATGGGGCTTCTCGCACTTCTTCCCCGCCAAGGTCTTGAGCGCCCACGTCACGGGATGGAACCGCTCGGCGTCGGTCAAGTTCCGCACCGACGTGGCGTCGATGGGCAAGCTCGGCTTCGACATTGGCCTCCACGAGCTCTCGCCCGACGAGCTCTCGTTCTGCCGTCAGGCCGTGGCCACCTGGCGCAAGATGCAGCCCGCAATCATGGAGGGCGACCTCTACCGCCTCGTCTCGCCCTACGGCGGCAACCACTCGGCAGTGGGCTACGTGGCAAAAGACCGCGCCACGGCCACACTCTTCGCCTTCGACATCTTCCCCCGCTTCAAGGAGCAGCTCCTCCCGGTCCGCATGGAGGGCCTCGACGCCGGCAGGCTCTACCGCGTGGAGGAGGTGAACCTAATGCCCGGCCAGGACCCGACGCTCAAAGCGCACGGCAAAGTCCTCTCTGGCGACTACCTCATGAAAGTGGGGCTCGACGTCTTCACGGCCGACCGCCTGGTGAGCCACGTCGTGCGCCTAACGGCCCAATAAAAGCGGGAGGGGTTTGCGCCTGTTATATTCTCCGCGACAATTCTTATAAAGTTTCGCGCCATGCGCATCTAATTTAGCGATGCCGCCCGCATTTGGCGGGCGGCATCGTCTCGTATAACTCAAAACAGAATCACCATGAACGGAGGGTCTCGGAGGGTCTTGTCGCCGGCTTCCCTCGCCGCCTGCGCGGGATATAACCGTCAACAACTAGCCACGCCATGAACACAACACCCAAGACAGCCGGCAGGCGCTTCATGCTCAGCATAGTGCCCGTCATGTTCTGCTTCTTCGCCATGGGCTTCGTAGACCTGGTGGGGACGGCCTCTAACTACGTCCAGCGCGACCTGGGCCTCTCCGACTCCGAGGCCAACGTCTTCCCGTCGCTCGTCTTCTTCTGGTTCCTCATCTTCTCCGTGCCGACGGGGATGCTCATGAACCGCATAGGGCGCAAGAACACCGTCCTGATAAGCCTCGTCGTGACGGCCTTGTCGCTTTTCCTCCCGACCTTTGGCGACAGCTACGCCGTCATGTTCGCCTCGTTCTCGCTCCTGGGCATAGGCAACGCCCTCATGCAGACCTCGCTCAACCCCCTGGTGACGAATCTCATCAGCGGCGACAAACTGGCCTCGACGCTCACCTTTGGCCAGTTCGTCAAGGCCATAGCCTCGTTCCTGGCTCCCATCATAGCGGCGTGGGGCGCCACAACGGCGTTCCCTACGCTTGGCATGGGCTGGAAGATGCTCTTTCTCGTCTACGCCGTGGTGAGCGTCGTCGCCGTCCTGCTCCTCTTCGTCACGCCCATTGCCGAGGAGATGCCCGACAAGGCGTCGGGCGTCGTGGAGTGCCTCCGCCTCCTGGGCTGCCCCATCGTCCTGCTCTGCTTCCTGGGCATCCTCTGCCACGTCGGCATCGACGTCGGGACCAACACCACGGCCCCCAAGCTCATGACCGAGCGCATGGGCCTGCCGCTGGAGGAGGCGGGCTACGCCACGAGCGTCTACTTCGTGCTCCGGACCCTCGGGTGCCTGGCGGGGGCTTTCGCCCTGCGCATGGCGCCCCACCGCGGCTTCTTCGCCGTCAGCGCACTGATGATACTGGCGGGAGTGCTAATCCTCTTCTGGGCGGACGACAAGGCCTTGCTCTACACCGGCATAGGCCTCATTGGCTTCGGCAACTCTAACGTCTTCTCCATCGTCCTCTCGCAGGCCCTGATGGCCATGCCCGACGCCAAGAACGCCGTCTCGGGGCTTATGATTATGGGCCTCTTCGGCGGGGCCCTCTTCCCCCTCTCTATGGGTTTCGCCAGCGACGCCATGGGGCAGGCCGGGGCCGTGGCGGTGATGCTCGTCGGGGCGCTCTACCTCCTGCTCCTCACGTCTAAAATAAAGAAAACAGCATAAAGCCATGGAAGAGAACAAAAACTACGTGGTAGGCATGGGCGAGGTCTTGTGGGACATGCTCCCCGAAGGCCGGCAACTGGGCGGCGCGCCGTCGAACTTCGCCTACCACGTGTCGCAATTCGGGCTGCCGTCGTGCGTGGTGAGCGCCGTGGGCGACGACCCGCTCGGCGAAGAGATTCTCCGCAACCTCGCCGACAAGGGCGGCATGGAGACGATAATAGAGCGAGTCCCCTACCCCACGGGGACTGTGGGCGTCGAGATAGACAGCGCCGGAATCCCGCGCTACGACATCAAGGAGGGCGTGGCGTGGGACAACATCCCCTACACGAGCCGCCTGGAGAGCCTGGCGGCGCGCACCAAGGCCGTCTGCTTCGGCTCGCTCTCGCAGCGGAGCGTCGTCTCGCGGCGCACCATAAACATGTTCCTCGACATAATGCCGCGCGACGAGGGGCGCCTGGTGGTCTTCGACGCCAACCTGCGCCAGGGCTTCTACACACGCGAGACGCTGGTGGCATCGATGGAGAAGTGCAACATCTTGAAGATTAACGACGAGGAGCTTGTCGCCTTTGGCCGCCTCTTCGGCTACCCGGGGATTGACCTCAAAGACAAGTGCTGGGTCCTGCTCGGCAAATACGACCTGCGGATGCTCATCTTGACCGCCGGCGTCAACGGCAGCTATGTCTTCACGCCCGATGGCGTCTCGTTCCGCCCCACGCCCAAGGTGGAGGTCGCCGACACCGTGGGCGCCGGCGACAGCTTCACGGCGGCGTTCATTGCCAGCATAATCCGCGGGCGCAGCGTGGCCGAAGCCCACGAGTGCGCCGTGGCGACGTCGGCCTACGTATGCACGCAAAAAGGGGCCATGCCCAGACTGCCAGAAAAACTTGTCAATTGACAACCGACCGGGGTTGCCTGTAGGGGATACGCGGGGACGCACAGCTCGTGCATCCCGCTTCTCCCGCCGGTGACTCAAAGCCCCAAAGGGGGCGATATAGGACACCTAGGGCGTGAGGCCTAGGACGGCATGACACCCCCGGGACGACATGACAACCCCAGGGGCGGCAAAGCTCCAAGACCACAAACATCAGAACGGCGACGCCCTCCTCCCGGGGGCATCGTCTCGCACACCCCATCGCCCCTTGGGGCGTTGGGCAAGCGCCTCCCCCCACATAAAACGGCCGCCAACAGCGCCATGCGGGGCTGCCTCCGGCCGTTGCACGAGTGCGCAGACAACACAATCCACTCCGCCGCCGGGCTTCAGATGCGACTTGCAGTGCAACGAAATCATGCGACGCCGACGCCACCCTCATGCGGAGCAGACGCCCGAGACCGCACGGAAGCCCCCCGACCGCCCAGCTAACGCTCGAACCTAGACGCGAACTCGCGCGGCAAGACGATGTTCCGAAGCCGCGGCGCTCCGTCGGCGTAATAGCCCTTGGCGGCGCGCCACAAAGCGTCGCCCACCTCGGTGACGCCCCACCCCGCGATGCCGCAACCCACTTTCGTCAGCAGGAACGTCAAGTCGGGATGCTCGGCGGCGCAGGCAAAGAGCTTGCGGAAGCTCTCCTCCAAATCGGCGACCGACACTCTGCCCATGCTCTCATCGAGCGTGGGCAGAGCGTAGCTCCGCCCCGTGAGACCCTCGCCGACGCCCCATTTTGCGCCGAAACGCTCATGCGCGACGTGCGCCGCGCCACCACAATGGTCGCCGTTGCGGTTCGACCCGAAGACAAAGACCTCCCCGGGGCACAGATTGTCAATAGCCTCCGGCGTATATCTCTTCATAGACGTAGAATTTGAATTTCCCTGACGAACTACTCCGTCAGCTGAAGCGTGAAGCTGAAGCCGACGCTGATGTTGTTCGTCGGATAGGACGACGAGATGTAGGGGCGCGCCAGGCTCTGGTCGTAGTAGAATTGGACGTTGAAACGGCTCGTCATGGCATAGTCCGCCGCGAATTTGACCTGCGTGCCGAGCGTGCCGCTCGCCAACTCGCTTGTCTGCTCCTCAATCCGGCGCAAGATTGTGTATGTGTCGCGCCGCGAGAGGCCGAAATTGAGGTTGAGGGTGTTGTTGAAACCCTCCTTGGCCCTCTTGCCGACAAAGAGCCTCAAGTTGTCGAAACGGTAGCCGACATTAAGCGACCAGTCGTTGGAGTAGGTCTCCGTAACCTGGTTGTTGGCTATCGACAGCGTGAGCGTCCGGCTCATGTTGCGAGCGAAGCTGGCCGTCATGTTGTTGACAAGCGTGGCGGAGATGCTCAAGAAAGGGCTGAACTGCTCCGCTATGGATACCGACGAGATGTCGAAGCGCGGGACGTAGTTGCCGTCGATGTCGCGCACCCGGCTGATGCCGTCGGCGTCGGCGCTCCAGTCGAGGTTCGTGGAGTATTGGCCAACGGCATAGCGGCTCGTGTAGCTGTGCGAAATCTCGATGTTGCGCACCTTGTCGCGCAGCGCCTTGATGTTGTTCAGCCCACTGAACGTGAGCCTCCAATTGGGGCGCATGGAACGGGTGCGTGGCAAGGCGTCGAGCGGCACGGCCCCCGCCGACTTGCCTGTGTAGGCGGCGAGGAACGCCGGAATCATGACCTCCTGCGATGTCAACCCGTAGCCATCGCGCCCTCCGTCGTCGCGCACCCTGGCATCGCCACCCGCGGCGCGACGCTCCGAGAGCCGCTCCGAGAGAAGCGCGCGCTTGGCAATGAAATCGTCATAGACGGCGTAGCCCATGCTTCCCGTCTTGCCCGGCCTCTTGAACGCCGTGCGCAAGGCCGGCAACGTTATGGACGCCGTGCCCGACTCGACGGTGTTGAAGACCCCCAGGAAACCGTCACCGCCAAAGAGGTAGTACTCGCTCATGTCGCGGCTCAGACTGCGCTGCGCGTTAAGCTCTATGCGCAACGAGCGGAACAGCTCGACCGACGAGCGGAGCTGAAGATTCTCCGTGTGCGTCATCTCGTAGGGAGCGTTGAACGTCGAGTCTGTCGTCATCCATCCGCCGCGGACTGCCCGCATGGCAAAATCGCGCTCCTGGATGCCCATGATGAACTTGAAGCCCGGCGCACGGCCGCCCTGCTCGCCCGAAGTCCCCATGAAATGGCTCCCGGGCATATAGCCTGGCAGGGTCGTGCCGTTGCTCTCCGAATAGCTCAGGCTGACATTCTTGATGGATGTTGCCAACATCAAGACCATGTCTTTGAAGACATTGCGCTGTTCCTCAGCCTCCTCGGCAGTCCCCGTCAAGACAATCCGGGCGTTGTCGCTGGCCATGGTGGGCGTAAATGTCGCCGTGTTGGCGTCGACAACCTCCAGCATGCCTTTCAGCCCATGGCCTCGACTGTCGAAAGCGCGCGCCGAGACGTCGGTTGTCTTGAGATTGTGGGAGATTATTATGGGCTGCCCTACGACGAACTTCTGCCCTTGCAGGTTGAACGTCTGCGTCTTGCGGCCCTGGCCCGCGCGCTGTTGGCGCGTGCTGTTCGAGAGGTTGTAGTGGTCGTAGAGGTCGCGCAGGTACTTCGACTTGCCATAGATCGAGCCGAAGTTTGTCATGACGTTGAGCTGCTCGTTGTTGGTGTTGCGGATTGTGTTGCCCCACTCATAGTCCTCCGTCTCGCTGCCGCGCATCCAATAGTAGACACCTTTGTATGAGGCGTTGGCAGTGACGAAGTTGAGGTAGGGCAACTTGTTGATTGGCACAGTCCACCCCAGGTCGACATTGTGCTGATAGTTCTGCACCTTGCCGAACTTCTTGATGTTGTTCCAGACGGAGTCGCGCCAATGCTTATACTCCTCGGGGTACTTGCCCCTGTTCACGGGTCCGTCGGGCTCGTCAATCCTGGTGTTGACAACGGCGTTGAAACCGAACTTCAAGTTGCGCGTCAAGTTGTAGCGGAAGTCGAAATAGCGGTTCCAATAGAACTCCTTGGCCACGCTTATCGGCACGACATATTCGGGGTTGGTGACATTGCGTTTCTGCACCTCCTGGTAGTCGCGGTCCAGCTCCCACCGGTATCCGAGTTGCGAGGGCATGGTGTAGAGCGTCAGATCCTTGATTAGCGCGAGATTGCGACTCATGTTGCTTTGGCGGAAAGGCTGCACCGACTTGCCCCCGGCCGCATAGTTGTATGCGATGCTTCCGTTGACGAGCTTCGTGAGGTCATACTCCGTCTCGGGGTCGGTCCTCTTTGTCGTGCTTATGCTGAACGACGCCGAAAGGTTCGACGGGCTGATTGGCGTGACCCTCTTTCCCGGCGCAGGCTTGACCCTTACATTGGTGAAGTTGAGGCTGCGCACGGTCTCCGTGGTCTGCGAAATCTCCTTTAGGCTGTCCTCCTCGGCCTTGGTCTGCGCCTGCGACAAGACTGTCGACATCAGCACGTCGGTGTCGAAAGGCGAGTAGCGCGGCGTCGAGACCGTCCGGCTCAGACCGGCGAAGACCGGCAGGCTGAGGCGCGAGTTGGGACCCAGGAATTTGCCCATCTCCATGCTCGCCGAGATGTCGAACTGACGGTTCTCGCTCATGCTTCGCTCCAAGACGCTCTGGTCGATGCTTCCGAAGCCGACGCTGGAGTATTGGCCCGACGCCTGCACCGTCCCGAGGTCCGCCAACCTCAGTGTCGCGCGCCCGCGGGCGGCCCATCCGCCGCGCTCGTCGAAATCGGCGAGCCTCAGCTCGTTGAACCACACCTCGGCGCTCTTCGTCCCCGCCCCATGGGCGCGGACACCCATCATCATGACCACGACGTTGCCCACGCTTGGGTTGCCCTTGATGCGGACGCGGTTGTTGTTGTTGTCGGGGTCCGCCATGGTGTAGACGCTCTGGAGTGTCACGCCCGACTGCGCGTCGCGCCGAGCCTCGTTGCGCCGCAGCTTGCACTGCGTGAACGTCGAGATTGGCACGTCGAGCTCGTTGGCGAGTGGCCATACGGCGTAGCGGTCGTTGGTGCTATTGCTTGTGTAGACGCCGTGCGGCGTGAGCGTGAGCGGAATCTCATACTCATAGTAGTTGTCCTCGTAGTCGGAGCCGACGCGCACAAAGGCGCTCATCTGGTTGTCCGCAATGGGTCGCCCCTCCATGGCCTCGGCGTGGACGAACATCTTGAGGCGACGGTAGTTGCGGAAGTCCATGTTGAGCGTCTTGTAGACGGCCCTGGCGTCGCCGTTGGCAAGGTCCTCGACGCGCATGACGTAGGCCTGCTCGTTGAGTTGGCGCAACTGCGGGTTCGAGGGGTCCACGACCCTGTCCACACCGGGAGGGAGGACGTAGCTGACGGGCGTCCGCCGGTCGTTCTCCTCGATGTTGACAGTGGAGGTGGAGAACGTCGCGGCCGACGACGAGTGGCCGCCGTCGTCAATCATGTCGCCGTCATATTTCCTCCACTCTCCCTTGACCAGGTCTAGCGACGCCAGGCGGATTATGCACGTGTCCTCAAAACCCGTCAACACCATGCGCATGAATTGCATGGAGCTCATGTCGCCCATGTCGCCCACAACCTTTTCGGGCTGCGAGATTGGAATCTTGAACAGATACCACTTGATGGTCTCCGTCCGCCCGTTGCGGAGGGTCGTCGTGGTCTCCATTCGGTCGGCAATGAAGTTGCGCCCCACGACCATGCTGTCGGGGCGCAGCGAGACTCGATACTGGAAGTAGTTCTCGGCCTCGTTGAGTGTGTAGTCGTCGTTGAGGTCCTCGTTGTCGGGCTGCGTCGTGGCCGCCGTCGAATAGGCCTCTGGCGAGTACTCGCTTGGGCGCGAGTTGCCCTCCGGGTTGTTGAAGCGTTTGTACCGGTCGAGAATCGGGACCTGCTGCTGGTCGTAGTCGGAGCCGCGGTAGTAGTGGTAGTCGTCGGACGCGGGATCGGCCACTATGGCCTCGTAGGCCTCCCGCGTCAGATTCCCATTGAGGTACATCTGGCGGACCATGTCCATGTAGGGGTACTCGGGCTTGTTGTAGAAGAGCCTCTCCCTCTCCGAGTTCATCCCGTTGAACCCGACATCTTGCGCCAACATCGACGCCGGGTCGGTGTTGAACCCCTTGACGAGGCTGTTTGTCTTCGGAATGTAGCCCCATGCCGTGCTGTCGACATAGAACTCCTCGCCCGGCACCGGCAGGCCGTGCTCGAAAGCCTTTCGCGAGTCGGGCAGGACGTCTTCGGAGACCGAGCCGATGTGGAAGTAGAGCTCTCCGCCTCGGCGCGGGCTGTCGTCGTAGATGAAAGGGTCCATCATCCAGAACTCGACATACTCGATGTTGGCGTTCTCGAAGTCGGTCGTCTCCAGCCGGCGCTGGATTCCGGCCCACTTGGTCTCCGGCGAGGTCAGATGCCCGTCGGGCCGGATGTCCGTCGTGAAGTTGTAGGGCCCGCGCTCGTCGGGATAGAAGGCCAGGTTGAGCATAGGGATGTTCGTGCTCTCGCCATATGCGGCCTCGCGGTTGGGATAGAGCTCGTCCTCGTAGACCTCGCGCACGTAGTGGTTGCTGAGCTGCTGTATGTCGTTGCGGATGTGGCGCGGCGTGTTCGACATATTGCGCAAGAAGAGGGGGTCGATGGAGTACCACGCCAGGCGGGCCCTGTCGAAGCCGGCACTGAGGTCGTTGAGGGGCGTGTTGTCGGGGCTGAGGACGCCCGACCCCGACGGGCGGCTCGCCAGGTGCCACCCGCTCCACGCCTTGATGTCATACTTGACCGACGAACCCTCGAAGTCGTCGATGTAGGCGGCATTGATGGAGTTGGAGTGCCCCGCGATGAGCCTTGCCACCTCGCCCTCAAAGTCTATAGAGCTCTCGGCCTTGGTGCTGACCAACGGCAGGGCGTCGATGGCCTCGGTGAGGAAAGGCAGCGGCCGCCTGTAGCCGACATTGAACCCGAGCATGGTGTTGGCCACGCTCTCCTCGCCATAGGAGACCTTGTTGGTGAGGGGGCGCTCCTTCATGTGGACAATGGTGCCCCCGATGTTGAAGTTGTCGTCTACCTCGTAGTTGAGATGGGCGCCCAGCATGGTCTGCGTCTGCGTGGAGACGGCGGCCTCGTTCTCGTAGGATATGTTTATGGCCGTCCCAGAGCTGAGCAGGGCCTGGTTGAGGATTCTGACTCGGCCCAGCGAGTAGTCCACCGTATAGTCCACATTCTCGGCCAAAATCTGCCCCCCGGCGGAGACGACGACCGAGCCTTGGGCGATATTGTACGCGCCGAGCGATATGTCGCTGGAGTTTTGGCTTTGGAACCGCCCCCGAATCTTGAACTTGTTCTTGCGCGTCTGCTGTTTGGCGTAGACTTGCGTGCTGTCATACAGTTCGCGGAAAGCATATTTCTCGGCCAGGGCCGGGGTGGCGCGGAGCTTGTCGGCCAGATAGTCGCCAAAGGGCTCCCGCTCGGGGAAGATGATGAGGCCGCGGCCGGTGTTGACCGTCACGCCATCGACAAAATCATACCGGCCGTCGGAGCCGACCTGATTGTAGGTGTTGAGGCGGTCGAGGTTGAGAATCTGCAAATATGTCTGCCCGTTCAGGCCACCGTTGACGGGGCGCTCGCCCTCGTTGAAATAGTTTATGTAGGTGCTGCTAGAGTCGTTGAGGTAGACCACGTTGACCTCGAAGTCGTCGCTCTTGATGTCGTAGGCGCCCAGCGAGTAGACGTTTTTCATCATGAGGTCCCACACCTTGTAGCGCGGCGTGAACGTGGAGCCCTTAAGCAGTTTGAGATACAAGCAGCTGGGCGCATTGACCCCGCTCGACGACAACTCGCCCACGGTGTAGGTCCGCCCGCGGTACGTATATTGGTAGGCCACGGCCAGCACCTCGTTGTTGTTGAGAGGGCTGTTGAGCGAGATGTAGCCGAGATGCTCGTTGAGCGTGTACTCAGACGGCGACAGAAGCCTCGCATTCTCGACCTTCTCGAAGTCGCGCCCCGCCATCATCCCCGGGATGGCGGCAAGCGTCTGCGCAGTGGCGTTGGGGTCGCGCGCCGCGGCATACCCGCCCGTCATGGCCGAATAGAGGTTGTTGGCCCCATTGGACGGCATGGCCTCCGTCCCGCTCCACATGGCGGTGTTCTGGATGTCGTCGCCCACCTCGCCCATGTCGGCGAAGCCCACCACATTGCGGGCGTCGGTGTAGTTGCCGGCCTTGTTCGTCACCCACACCTCAATTTTGCTGATCGAGATTCCGGAGTTGATGGTCGGGAGGCGCCGCAGGGCGTCGTCATACATCTGCTTGAAGCGGTGGCTGAGGAAGAAGTGCCTGTTCTTCTCGTAGTCAGTCACGTCGATGTCGAACTCCTGCGCCGTGACGCCGTTCTGGACCGTTATGGTGCTGCTCTCGCCCCTCTTTTGCGAGAAGACCGAAGACACGGAGAGCTTGCCGAACTTCATGTCCATCTTGAAGCCGAAGAGGCTGTGGCTTCCCTGGATGAGCGTCCCGGGGAGGTTCCAGTTGATGTTGCCGACCTCGATGTCTTGTATGATGTCGTCCTCGTCGCCGTTATACTCCAGCTTGACCTCGTTCTCGAAAGCGAACGTCGCCTGGGTGTTGTAGTTTATTCCGAGGCGCAACTTCTCGCCAATCTGGGAGTTGAGGTTGACCTGCACGCTCTGGTCGAAGTCAAAGCTCGTCGTGGCCCTCATGCGCTCCTGGAGGGTCGGGTTGTCGACGCGGTTATACTGCGCCCCGATGCTCACCTGCGCCTGCCCCTGCAGGCGCATCGTGATGTTGTTGCTCCCGAAGATGCTGGCAAAGGCGTCGCTGTTGATTTGCCACCGGCTGTTGAGCAGGCTGTTCCTGGCCTGTTCTCCGGCCCCGCCCCCCGACGCCCCGCGGTCCGCATTGCCAACCTGCCTCTGCTTGCCGAGCCAATAGTCCATCATTGAGCGGCGGACGGCGTCGTTGCGGTAGTCGTCGATGGTCATGGAGTAGGGCAACCGGACGTTCATCCCGCCAATCTTGCGGTAGATTGTCACCCCACCCGTGGCGGGGTCGTAGACAGCCGAGTATTCGAGATTCTCGGGGTCGCGCAGGTCGACGGGGCTCTGCCCGCCCTGCCTCGGGGCCCCGGGGCCCGCCGGGACGTCGCCCTCGTCAGTCATGGGGTATGGCAACCGCGACGTATCGGGGTCCGCCCCCAGCCGCATGCCGCTGATGGCCTCGCGGCTCACCTCCTGCCGCACAAAGGGGCTCGCCACCCCTACGATGGCGAGCAGGCCGGCGAGCGCGGCAGGCAGGTAGCGGACGGAGCCTCTCATCCCTCGTTCGTCAGAGCATTCTGAATGCGGCCTTGACCACTGCCTCTACTTTTTGCTCGGGGTTGTCGGCGAGAATCTTGTCTACAGCCTTGGCGGCCTGGGCCTTGGCGTAGCCCAAGACCTCCAGGGCCTGCACCGCCTCCTCCTTAGTGTGCGAGACAGCGGCGGACGAGCCAACCCGCGGCGCCGCGGCGGCAGTCTCGACGCCCAGTTTGCCGATTTTGTCTTTCAGCTCCACGATGATGCGCTCCGCCGTCTTGAGGCCTATGCCCTTGACGCCCTTGAGGGCCTTGCTGTCGCCACCCATGATGACCTCCCGGAGCTCAGTGGCGGTCATTGCCGAGACAATGACGCGCGCCGTGGCGGCCCCGACGCCACTCACCGACGTAAGCAGCCGGAACACCTCGCGCTCGCCCTCGTCGGCAAAGCCGTAGAGCTGGTAGGCGTCTTCGCGGATTACCTCGTGGACGAAGAGCTTGACGCCCTCGCGCCCCTCCAAGGCCGAAAATGTGTTGAGCGAGATGCTCGCCATGTAGCCCACGCCGCCACAGTCCACCACGGCGTAGGTGGGGGTCAGCGTGGCCAATTTGCCAGAAAGAAACTCTATCAATTAATAATTGAGAATTAACAATTAATAATCAACAATTAGCCTTGCTCTTCGAGGAGGGCTATTGCTTTGGCGGCCTGCCGCCATCACTGTGATTGGCGCGAGTGGTCTTCACAATCGACATCAAAAGTTTAATTAGCTCTTGGCAATCGTCCATCATGCTCTGCGAAGCAATATTATACTTTTCAATGTAGCCAGTCTCAGTCAGCAAGTCGAGCCAATATTCTGTCTCCCCCAGCCTCCTTAAGAGCTATGTTCATCTTGGACACAAAATCCGCACGACTTTGCGCATACATGGCCTCTTTGACATTCGCACCAATGCTAGTAGCACTACGCAACAACAGCTAAGACAGAACAAACTCCTTGTGGGTTTCGCACAAGTACCGATACAACCTTACCCCCGCGCACCGCAAAAGCGCAGCCTTGACCCACACCGCATTGTTTTCACAGCCCACGCAATTATTAATTATCAATTATTAATTGCCGAAGTTTTTCCACCCCTGCGCCCTCAGCTCGGCCTCGTCGCCCGACGTGGTAATCATGCGGCGTCCTTTCTGCTTGTCGCAGATGTAGCCCACGGCGTATATCTCGGGGCCGGGCTGGCTCTGGAACTTGGCGTAGTCCTCCTGCCTGATGGCGAAGAGGAGCTCGTAGTCCTCGCCGCCATTGAGAGCCGCCACGATGGGGTTGATGTTCAGCTCGTCGCATAGGCGGCGCGTCTCGGCGTGGATCGGCACCTTGTCCTCGAAGACGCGGCACCCCGTGTCGCTCTGGGCGCAGATGTGCAGCAACTCGCTGGAGAGACCGTCGCTGACATCCATGGCCGCCGTCGGGACGACCCCTATGGCCTCCCAGAAGTCCACGATGTCGACTCGCGGCTCGGGCTTTAGTTGGCGCTCCAAGATGTAGCCATACCCATCGAACGCCGGAGAGGTCGATTTATTGTCCCTCAGCACCCGCTTTTCCCTCTCGAGGAGCTGCAGACCCGCGTAGGCGGCCCCCAGGTCGCCGCTGACGCACAATATGTCGCCCGGGCGCGCCCCGCCGCGGTAGGCCAGCCGCCCGGGCAGCTGCTCGCCGATGGCGGTGACGGAGATGGTGAGCCCCGTAAGGCTCGTAGTGGTGTCGCCGCCAACGAGGTCTACGCCATAGCGCTCGCACGCGGCGCGGACGCCGGCATAGAGGTCGTCGATGGCGCGGAGGGTGAACTTGCCGCTCACGCCGATGGAGACCGTAATCTGCTCGGGGCGGGCGTTCATGGCGCACACGTCGGAGAGGTTGACAGCCACGGCCTTGTAGCCCAAATGCTTAAGGGGGCAATATGTCAGGTCGAAGTGGATGCCCTCCAGGAGCAAGTCCGTCGTGACAACTTTGACCCGCCCCTCCGACGACGCCAGGACAGCGCAGTCGTCGCCAATCCCGCGTAGGGTCGTGGGGCGCGACGTCCGTGTCTGCTTGGCAATACGGTCTATGAGGCCAAACTCGCCCAGGGTCTCCAAACTTTCAGTATCCATCGGGTCGTGCGTATGTTGTTGGTTTGTCTTGACTGAACTATGGGGTGCACAGGGAGTCGAGCCGCGCCTTGAGCTTGTCGCTCTCGTCCATGAAGCCGATTATGGCATCGTTGTCGATAGGCTCGGCAGGGGGCATCTCCACCCTCAGCGGGTCCACGGGCTTGCCGTCGCGGAGCATACGGAAGTCGAGGTGCGGCCCCGTTGCAAGCCCCGTCATGCCCACGGCTCCTATGACGTCGCCCTGCCGCACCTGCTTGCCGACAGAGAGGCCGCGCGCAAAGTTGTTGAGGTGCATATAGACCGTGGTGTAGACGCTGTTGTGGCGAATCTTGACGTAGTTGCCGCCCCCCCTCCTGTCGTAGCCCTTGGCAATGACCTTGCCGTCGCCCAGGGCCACCACGGGCGTCCCCTTAGGCGCAGCGTAGTCCACGCCATGGTGTGGGCGCCTGATTTTGAGGATGGGGTGCATCCTCCCATGACTGAAACGGCTGGAGATTCGGCTGAAGTGCAACGGGGCTTTGAGGAACGCGCGCCGGAGGCTGTTGCCCTGCAAGTCGTAATATCCCGCCACGCTGTCGCCAACGTGGCGAAAGGCGTAGTAGCGCTTGCCGCCGGCCGAGACGTAGACGGCGGCGGATATGGCCCCCGAGCCGACAACAGAATCGCCGGCTATCCGCTCATCGTAGATGACTCCGAAGCGGTCACCCTTTTCCAGCCCGAAAAAATCCACAGTCCATGCAAAGATGTCCGAGAGGTCCAGGGCCACCTGCGGGTCGACATCCTGCTCCGAGAGCGCGTTCCATAGGCTAGTCGAGACGGTGGCGGCCACAGCGCGACGACGCAGCGCCACGGGGACGTCGCCGCGCACGACGCTCACACTGTCGGCAAACGAGCAGCGCACGTAGCTAGTGGGCGAAATCTCGTAGACAAAATGCCGCAACGGGCCGTGACCGGCCGTGTCGGCGGCATAGAAGAAGCAGCACGTCTGACCGGCGCGCATCTGGCGGAAGTCGAAAAGGGGCATGGCCCTGTCGTAGGCCTCGATGGCTTGCGAATATGACGCCCCGGCCCCCGTGAGGACTTGCGAAATCATCTGGCCGCGGCGGACTGCCGCCCTCTCGACGATGAACGAGTCTATGGGGAGACCGTAGAGCAAAACGGGCGACTCGACAACGGCAGTGTCCGCCACCTCGGGCGCAGCCGCCGGCCTGCCGCCGCAACCGCAAAGCGAGACGCCCGCCACGGCAGACAACACAAAGGCCGCCGCACACCACCCGCGCGCAAGCCCCGCCCGGCGCAAAAAATCCCAACGCATGTCAGACAGACTTAATTGAGCAGCCTCCCCGGCCCAAGCACAACCTGCATGGCCAACGCCGACGCGTCGCAAGAGACGGGGCGCACCTTGTCTCTCAGCTCCACTAGCGGGATGTCGCTACGCAAGAGCGGCCAGCAGTTGCCGCACACGCAGATGACGGAGCGATAGTCGGGGCTGCCAGGCTTGAAGCCCTTGCGCAAGGTCGCCAAATATTGGACGTGCGGCACGTAGTCGAGCCGCTGGAACACGTAGTCGAAGTCGAAGCCGCAAATGTCGCACCGGTGCTGAAAGCGGCGGTAGAGGATGGGGTAGACGCCAGGCACAAAGACCAGGAACCCCGGAACCTCGAAGAGCGTCACCGCCTTGGGCGACCGCGGGCGTTTGGAGCGGCCCGAGATGCTGTCGAAATGAGCCAAGAGGTAGTCAACCCACAGGTTCACAGCCCTCTCGCCCATCTCCTCGTCGAGTGTGGCGCAACCCTCGAGCCCGTCCCAATCCACCGCGGTGATGCACTTTGCGAGCCGCCCTACAGACATGACATCATAGCGTTCCGTGTCGAACATATATATGGGCTGGACGCCAAGCGGGCAGAAGCCGTCGCACGCCCTCCTGGCCGGGTGCGACAGAGCCACGACCAATGCGACCATGGCGACCCCCCGAGTCTCGCGCCTCTCGCGGCGCAAGACGAAGATGACGTCGCCGACCTCCACCCCACATCCGCGCGGCACAGGCCAATAGTAGGCCACGAGCGCATCGTCCTCCTGGCGCAAGACTTTCTTCATCATGACGCCAAAGTCGCCAATGGAGACGTCGGACGCGGAGGGGTCCCACGTCACAAAATGCACATTCATGGGTTCAAAATTACACCTAAAGAACGAGACAAGAAAAAGAATCTCCCGCCCCACCTGTCGCAGGCCGGGACGGGAGACTACCACTCACTAATCAAAAAACCAAACTATCTGATGGCGACGCGCAATATGCGCTAGTATTGCTGCTCGACGTTCCACACGAACGCTCGTATGCCGTTCTCCTTGTTCACATTGTCGAGCTTCTCGACATATTTGAGCAAGACGGGCACCACGTCGTCCTCGACGACGGTTATGACCGAGCTGTTCATCTCCGGCCACGCATGGCTCGCCATGCGCGGCTCGCCGCCGTTGGTCCCGCGCCCATAGACGAGCGGGAACTTTGTGTAGCCCGTGATCTTGAGCTGGTCGAAGACGAACTCGAGCCTCTCGGTCAGGGCCTGATTGTATATTACGAAAACAGCCTTCATCAGTTAAGAATTAAAAATCACTAATTAACAATTGACGACCAAACGCCACATCCGTAAATTGCCGCCGAGCCACCACAGGGCTTACGCCATAGGCCGGCCTCATGCCGCGCTTCGCACATTTCGCGGCCTGCAGGCCTCTGACCCTGGGGCTCTGCAAGTTGTCAATTGTTAATTGTTAATTGTCAATTGTTTAGCCTTTGTGCTTGCCGGCAAGTCCGTCTCGGCGTTGAAGTCGGACATGAAGCGATACTCCTTGCGCTCCGCCTTCTTCTTGTCGCGGCTGCCGCTCTTGTCGGTGACGGCGTAGACGGCCGGGACAATGAGCATTGTCATGATGGTCGAGAAGACCATGCCGCCGATGACGGCCACGCCCATCGGCTGCCACGTCTCCGACCCCTCGCTCGTCGAGAGCGCCATGGGGAGCATGCCGAGCATAGTCGTGAGCGAGGTCATCAAGACCGGACGCAGACGGCTGCGGCAACTGAGGGCTATGGCATCATAGAGGCGCACGCCGCGCTCGCGCATGAGGTTGATGTAGTCGATGAGGACGATGCCGTTCTTGGTGACGATGCCTATGAGCATCATGGCGCCCAGCGCGGCCACAATCGAGAGGTTGACATTGCAGATGAGCAAGGCCAGAATCGTGCCGGTAAAGGCGAACGGGATGGAAATCATGATGATCCCCGGCATGACGAAACTCTCGAACTCCGCCGCCATGACAAGGTAGACGAGCAGAAGCGACAGGACGATGAGCAGCCCCAGGGCCCCGAACGACTCCTGCTGGTCCTCGTAGGAGCCGCCAATGTAGACCGAGAACTCCGCCGGGACGTCCATCTTGTCTATCACGGCCTGCGCCGCGGCGGCTATGTCGCCCATGGCGTAGCCCGAAGCCGGGGTGATGCTGACCGTCAGCATGCGCTGCTTGCTCTTGCGCTCTATGGAGGGCGGGTTGTAGCCCTCGACGAGCTCGCCGAGCTCGCTGAGGCGCACCTTTTGACCGAAGCCGTCGGTGATGAGCATGTTCTCGATGTCGGCAATCTTGCTGCGGTACTTCTCCTCCAGGCGGACAATGACGTCATACTCGTCGCCGTCCTCCTTGAATTTCGACTGGCGGTAGCCATAGACGTAGTAGCGGAGCAGGGAGCCGACGCCCGAAGTTGTCAGCCCGTGGCGGGCGAGCTTCTCGCGGTCGAGATGGAGCTGGAGCTCAGTCTTGTCGTCGCCGCGGCTCACGAGGATGTCCTCGGCACCGGGAATCGACTTGAACTCCGACTTGAGCCGTTGCGCGAAACTGCTGGTGCCCGAGAAGTCGTGGCCGAAAATCTCGATGTCGACGGTGTTGCCCGTCGTGCCGTTGTTGCCAAAAGAGACCTCGTAGTCCAGAATCTCCGGGAACTCGTTGAGAATCTGACGCACGTCGTCGCCCATGACGAAGACCGAGCGGTCGCGGTCCTTGAGGTCGACGGTGCGCAGGCGCATATTGAAGATGTTGTTGCCCGTCGTGCTCATCATCGAGGCGAACGAGGCCTCCTCTTCCGAGCCGTAGGAGGTCGAGATGATTGTCACCTCGGGGACCCTGGCCCTGATGACGGAGTCCACCTGCATTGCTATGCGCTTCGTCACCTCGACGCGCTGACCCTGCTGCATCTTGGCGTAGATGTTGAAGTTGCTCTGGTCGTTCTGCGGGAAGAACTCCGTGTGGAGGAACGGCGTGAGCAATAGCGACGCGAAGAACAGGCACGTCATGGAGCCAATGGTTATGGCCTTGTGGCCAAGCACCCAACGGATGAGCCTCTCATAGAATGCGTCGAGCCGCCCCAGCCACTTCTGGCTCCAGATGTAGAAGCTGAAGCCCTTGTAGCTCTTGTCCTCATCCTTGTCGCGGAGCTTCAGGAACTTCGAGCAGAGCATGGGCGTGAGCGATATTGCGGTGAGCGTCGACGTCGAGACGCAGATGCAGATAATCCAGCCGAGCGGCTTGAAGAAGATGCCCATGATGCCGGGAATCATCGTCAGCGGGAAGAAGACGGCGATGGTGACAAGCGTGGTGACGATGACCGACGTCCACACCTCGTTGGTGCCATATTTGGCAGCCTCCTTGGGGCGCGAGCCGCGGTCGACGTGCTTGGTGACATTCTCCAAAACCACAATGGCGTCGTCGACGACCATGCCAATGGCTATGGAGAGCGACATGAGCGTTATTGTGTTGAGCGACCCGTCGGTGACGGCAAGGTAAATGAAAGCCACGACGAGCGAGATGGGAATCGTCAGCGCTATGACGAACGTCGAGCGCCAGCGGCCCAGGAAGAAGAAGACCACGATGACGACGAAGAGCAGGGCGTAGAAGAGCGTCTCCTTGAGGTTGTCGATGGCCTTGATGATGAAATCCGAATTGTCGGAGATCAGCTGGAACTCGATGTCGGCCGGCAACTCCTTTTGCGCCCTCTCGATCTCGGCGCGGGCCTCGGAGGCCACGGCCACGGCGTTGGCGTCGGACTGCTTGGTGACGAGCAGGACGCAACCGTTCTTGCGATTGACCTGCGTCTCCATGGTGATGTCTTTGAGGGTGTCGCGCACCGTCGCTATGTCCGACAGGCGTATTGTCTTGTCGTCGCCGAGGGCTATGGATATGTCCTTTATGTCGTCGCTCTCCTCGAACTCACCCTCGACGCGCAGCGAATAGTCCTCCATGCCCACCTTGACGGACCCCGCCGAGATGTCGAGGTTCTCGGCCGTGATGGCGCCGCCGATTTGCGCCAGCGTGAGGTTGTAGGCGTCGAGCATATTGGGGTCGAGGTCGACATAGACCACGCGCTCGGCAATGCCGGAGACGTAGGCCGAGGCCACGCCGTCCACGCGGTTGAGGTTCATGATGACCTTGTCGTCGAGAATCTTGTAGAGGCCCGAATATGACTGGTCGGCGGTGACGGCGTAGACTAGCGTGGGCATCATGGACGTCGAGATGCGCATGATTGTCGGGCGGTCGATGTCGTCGGGCAGGTTGTTCATGGCCTTGTCGACGGCGTCGCGCACGTCGTTGGAGGCATTGTCGAGATTTATGCCCCACTCGAACTCCAGGGTCACGACCGAGAGGTTCTCGTATGACGTGGAGGTCATCTCCTTGAGGTCGTCGACAGAGTTGAGCTGGTCCTCGAGCTGCTTTGTGACGTTCTGCTCGATGTCGGTGGCGTTGGCTCCCGGGTATGTGGCCATGACCGTGATGTACGGCGGGTCCATCTTCGGGTACTGGTCGATGGGGAGCGTTATGAAGCTGTAGATGCCGATGACCATGACGGCCACGAAGACCATCAGGGTCGAGATAGGCTTCTCTACGGCCGTGCTGAAAATACTCATTTCGCTATTCTCTAGATTTTACTCCTTAATCTTGAGCTTGCGGCCGTCGACGAGCTTGGCCTGGCCGGTGGAGACGACAAGGTCTCCCTCGCGGATTTCGCCGTCGAGAGCCTCGATTGCCACCTTGTCGTCGTAGCGGTTGACAATCTTGACCGAGATGCGCTTGGCCACGCCGTCGCGGTCGAGGAAGACGTAGCGGTCATTGGAACCCTGCACCTTGAGCACGGCGATGGACTGCACGAGAATCGTGCGCGAGCGGCCGGTGGAGAACCTCACCTTGCCATACATCCCGGGGCGGAGGTCCTCATTGGCGTTGTCGAAGAGCAGCTCGACCGAGAACGTGCGCGTCTTGGGGTCGACGCTCGGGTAGACGATGTTGACGCGGCCGGGGAACACGCGCCCGTCGCCATAGACATCGGTGCGGAGCTCAACTCCCATGCCCTTCTTGACCTCAAGATAGTACCGCTCGGAGATGTTGACGATGGCCTTCATGGGGTTGATCTCCTCGATGGCTATGATGGACGGCTTCGCGGCGCCGCCATACGCGCCGCCGCCATAGAGCTCGCCCTCCTCCATGTATTTGCCGGTGACGACGCCGTTGAATGGGGCCACGAGCTTGGTGTTCTCGCTAAGGTTGGCTATGGCCGTCTTCGCCACCTCGTACTGTGTCACGACCTGGTCGTAGTTCTGCTGAGAGATGGAGCCCGTCTCCATGAGCTTGACGGCGCGGTTGTACTCCGTCTCCAGGTTCTTGAGCTGGAGGCGCTGCTGGTCCAGATTGTTGGCGTCCATCTCGACCAGGACTTGCCCCTTTCGGATCCGGTCCCCAACCTCGACATATATCTTCTTGATTCTCGTGCCGGTCAGCGTCGGGGCGAAATAGACCTGCTCGTTGGCCTCCAGGCTGGCCGTGTACTCAATCTCCCTGTCGACGTCGGAAAACCGCAAAGTGTCCACCCTCACCAGCACGGCGTCGTCGACGACCTCCTGAGCCTCTTGCGTTCCGCCGCAAGCAGGCAGGAGCAACGCGGCGCACAGCGGGAGAGACGGGAGCAACAAAAATCTTTTCATCGGTTCTATCTTGTTATATCTTGTTCAAACATATGGAATTGCGACCCTAGAGCAGGTTGTAGAGCTTCTGAATCTTCGTCTGGGCCATGAGCAAGTCCAGACTCGCCGAGGCGTAGGAGGTCTCGGCCTGGAGATAGTTCGAGTTGGCCTGCGTCAGGTCTAGGCTCGAGAGCGCACCGTGATCATATTTGTTGCGGTAGTTTTGCAGGACGCGGCGCGCCACGTCGAGGTTCTCCTTTTGCAGGTTGTAGGCGTCGATTGCCGTCTGGAGGTCGAAAGCGTACTGTTCGGCGTTCTGCGCCAGGTTGTCCTCCATGAGGCGTATGTTCGTCTCGGTCTTGCGGACGTCTATTTGCGCCTGCTTGAGCTGCGAGTGGCGATGGAAACCGGAGAAGATGGGGACGCTGAGGACGATGTTGCCCACATGGTCGAAGTTCATGAAGCCGCCTTTCATGGCGTTGGAGTACTGGTATGAGGCCGTCAGCGTCGGGATGTAGGCGAACTTGCGCAACTTGACCGTCTGCTCGCCGACCTCTTTGCTCGCCAGGAGCTGCCTGTACCCAACGTTCTGCGAGATGTCGAACTTGGCGGAGTCCACGCCGACGTTGGCGGCGAGGACCTCGTCCAGCGTCTGGGCGGTCTCGATCTTGGTCGCTATGTCCACCCCCATCTGCAAGACCAGCAGCTTCTTGGTACTCTCCAGGCCGCGCTGCAGCGAGAGGACGGTGTTCTGCAGCGTCGAGACGTTGATGTTGATCTGGTCGACGTCGGTCTTCTCGACAGTCCCCGCGTCATAGCACCGGGCTGTGTGCTCGGCGATTTCCCGCATATCCTCAAGGTTCTTGCCCACGATCTCCAGGTTGCGCTCGTAGACAAGCACGGCGTAGTACGTGTCGGCCACGTTGGCCTTGACGTCGAGCTCGGTCTGCTGGACGGAGAGGTCTGTGAGCCTCTGCGCAATCTTCGCCACCTTGACCGACGCCACCTGCTGCATGGCGAACGTCCAACTGGCCGTCGCGGCGAGCGTCAGCGAATTGGGCATGCTCATCTTCATCCCTCCGAAGTCGAGCGCCTTGTTGAAGTAGGTCGTCCCCGTCAGCTGGGCGTTGACCTGCGGCAACCCCTGCGAGCGCGCCTCGCGCACTTTCTGGTAGTACGTCTCACGGTCGAGTGCGCTGGCCTGCAATTGCTTGTTGTGGCTGACGGCGTTGTCGATGGCGGTGGACAAGTCCACCCTCATCGCGCCTCCGTCTTGCGCCGAAAGGGCCTGGCAGACGGCCAAGGCCAAAGCCATCGGGACTAAAAGGGCTTTCATCTCTAAAAATATCTATCTTTTGTTTTTTTGCTCGTTCTGCGCCTCCATGCTCACAATCCGCCCCAGGGCGTCGTCAATCACCCTGATGCCGCTCTCCGTGGCCATCCCCCGCAGGAGGATCGCCACCAGGTTCCGCATGACCTCCTGGAGCGTCCAGCGCCCGCTCTCGACAACCTCCAGCAGCCCGCCCCTCCTGTTGCCCAAGATGAGCATCGCCATAAGCTCCGAGTCGACGTCTCCGCGCATATGCCCGTCGCGCTTGCTGCGCTCAATCATGTCCGCCATCCGCTGGCGGTAGAGGGCTATGTCGTTGTCGAACTTGAGCTTGACATTGACGTAGTTGTAGCGCGTCAGGTCGGAGAAGAAGACGGGGTTTATCTTGTGGAGGAACGACATGGCGTCGTACGTGCAACGGAGCATGAACTCCATGAACGACATCTCGCGCCCAATGTAGTCGTCCATCTGCCTACGGTGAGCCTCGGCCATGTCGTCGACACACGCCATCAGGAGCGTGTCCTTGCTCTCGAACGTCTCATATAGCGTGCGCTTGCTTATCCCCACACTCTTGGCCACGTCGTCCATCGAGACGGCCTTTATCCCCCTCTCGAAGAAAAGATTCATCGACGCCGCGACAATCCTATCGGCCAATTCCATCAACCCTCCACTTTTGGGCGCTAAGCTAGCCCAAAAACCACAAAACGCAAAACCGTTTCAAGGTTTTAAGTTTTGTTTCCCACACGGGCCGACATTGTTAACGAACAATAAAGAGTCGTGACGCCGACCCGGGGGTCAACGCCCCCATTGCGGCAAAAGGTTATATTTGCGAAAATTTAGGAAGATGACAAAAGGGAAACTACTGACAGCCCTGTCATGCGCGGCATTGGCCTCCGCCCAGGCCCTGGCCGACGAGGGGATGTGGATGCTGAGCCTGCTGAGCCGACACAACATAGAGGTGATGCGTCAAGAGGGATGCCGCCTCACCGCGGAGCAGATATACAGCGTCAACCACGGCTCGATAAAAGACGCGGTGGTGATTTTCGGCGGCGGGTGCACCGGCGAGATTGTCTCCGACCAGGGGCTGCTCTTCACCAACCACCACTGCGGCTACGACGCCATCCAGCAGCTCTCGTCGGTCGAGCACAACTACCTGCGCGACGGCTTATGGTCGCGCTCGCCACAAGAGGACCTGCCCGTCGAGGGGCTGGAGGTGCGCTTCCTCCACTCGATGGACGACGTGACGGCGCGCGTCGTCGAGGGCTTGGGCGACGACATGAAGCCCGAAGCCCGCATGAACCTGATCAAAAGCCACTGCAAGGAGGTTGAGCAGGAGGCCGCCGACGACAAGTACGAGGTCAGCGTCGAGAGCTACTTCGACGACAACCAGTTCTTCCTCGTCCGCTACAAGGTATACACCGACGTGCGCCTCGTCGGGACACCGCCCGAGAGCATCGGCAAGTTCGGCCACGACACCGACAACTGGCAGTGGCCCCGCCACACCGGCGACTTCTCCATCTTCCGCGTCTACGCCGGGGCGGACAACGAGCCGGCAGAGTACTCCGCCTCCAACAAGCCCTACAGACCCGCCCACCACCTGCCCGTGAGCCTCAAAGGCATGAAGACCGGCGACTACGCCATGACCATAGGCTACCCCGGCTCGACCGACCGCTACGCCACCTCGTGGGCCGTGCGACAGACGCGCGACGTGGTCAACGCCAGCCGCATAGAGCCGCGGGACATCAAGCAAAAGATATGGCTGGAGGACATGCTGGCCGACCAGGCCACATACATAAAGTACGCGTCGAAGTACTCCCGCAGCACGAACTACTACAAGAACAGCATCGGCATGAACCGCGGCATAGACAACCTCAACGTCATAGGCCGCAAGGAGGCGGAGGAGGCGGAGTTCGAGAAGTGGGCGAAGCAGAACGGCACGAAAGAGCAGAAAGGCGCCCTCAAGCAGTTGCGCGAACTGACCGGCAAGCTAGAGCCCTACGCCAAGGCGCAATACTATTGGACCGAGTGCCTCTACAGCGGGCCCGAAATCTTCCGTTTCGCACAGAGCGTGAGCACGATGGCGGCAGACGACGACAAGGAGGGGATGGACCAATATGTCCGCGCGTTCTTCAAGGACTACAGCCCCTCGACCGACCGCAAAGTGACGGCGGCCATGCTCGAATACTACGCCGGCCACATCGACAACGCGTTCCACCCCAAATTCCTCAAAGGGCTGAAAGGCAAAGCCGGCTTCGAGGCTTTCGCCGCCGACCTGTTCGCAAACAGCCTCATGGCGGACTCCACCAAGCTCCTGCGCGCCATTGCCGAGGGGCGCTACGACGACATCAAGGGCGACCGGGCCGCGGCATGCGCCGACGAAATGATGGACGTGCGCTCGAAGCAGATTGTAGACAAGACCTCGGCGCTGACCGACGAGCTCGCCGACGCCAGGCGAGCCTACATGGCCGGCAGGATGCAGATGACGCCCGGGCGCGACTTCTACCCCGACGCCAACTTCACCATGCGGCTGAGCTACGGGCAGGTGGGGGGCTACTCGACGGCCGACACCACCTACACGTTCTTCACCGACCTCGACGGCGTCATGGCCAAAGAAGACCCGTCGAACTGGGAGTTCGTCGTAGACCCCAAGCTAAAAGAACTCCACGGGCGCAAGGACTTCGGGCGTTATGCCGACCCCGACGGCAAGATGCACGTGTGCTTCATCACCAACAACGACATCACGGGCGGCAACTCCGGCAGCCCCGTCATCAACGGCGATGGCGAACTCATCGGCCTGGCTTTCGACGGCAATTGGGAGGCCATGAGCGGCGACATCATCTTCGAGCCGAGCGTCCAAAGATGCATCTGCGTCGACATTCGGTACGTCCTCTTCATCATCGACAAAGTGGGCGGAGCGCAGAACATCATCGACGAGCTGACAATCAAGGCATAGCCGGCAACGTCAACAATGCGCGCGTCAGGCGGGTGAACAACGGCAAGGCCCCCACCCGCCGGCGCGCTTCGCCGTCCCCCCCCTCCCCCGTCCCGCACCAGTCGCCAACGCAAAAAATGGGAGAAAAAGGAGTGGAGACGACGGCGGAAACGCGTATATTTGGGCATGACGCACACTTTCATAGCGGGCAGCGCCGAAGAGATGGACACGCTGGCGCCCGAAATCCTAAAAGCAATCGGCACGAGCCGCGTCGTCGCCATGGACGCCCCGATGGGGGCCGGCAAGACGACACTCGTCAAGGCTCTGTGCAAGGCACTGGGGACGACAAGCGTCGTCAACAGCCCCACGTTCGCCATAATCAACGACTACGAACTTCCGGGGGGCGGCTCGGCGTTCCACTTCGACCTCTACCGCCTCGGCGACGTCGCCGAGGCGTACAACATGGGCTTCGACGAATATTTCTACTCGGGGAGCTACTGCTTCGTCGAGTGGCCGGGTGTCGCCGAGAGCCTCCTGCCCGCCGACACCAAGAGGCTCACGATAGAAGTGGGCGCGGGAGGCGAGCGCAAGATAACAGTCGACTGACATGGACAGCCAGCTCACACCCTGCGAAGAGAGAGTGGTGCCGACCGAGGGCCGCCGGCGGCTCACCATCGGCATCCCCGCCGAAGACCCGGCCGTCGAGACGCGTTCGCCGCTGACCCCCCAAGGCGTGGAGATTCTGACCTCGGCGGGCCACAAGGTGGTGGTCGAAAGGAGGCCGCAAGCCGCCTCGCGCTTCACCGACGAGCAATATGCCAACGCCGGGGCGCAGATCGCCGACAGCAGACGGGCTACGCTCGACGCCGACCTGGTGCTGAAAGTGTCGCCGCCCGAAGTGGCCGACGTGGCGCAGATGAGGCAGTCGCCCACCATAGCGTGCTTCGCGGGCCGCCACAAGACGCCGCCCGAAGTATTCCGGCGACTGGCGGACAGGCGGGCCACTCTCATCGCCACCGACAGCATGACCGACACCCCGGGCTCGTGGCCGGTGATAGACAGGGCATTGGGCGAGATGGAGGGCCAGATGGCCATAACCACTGCGGCCCACCTGCTGGAGGAGGGTTGCGGCGGCAAGGGCATCATTGTCGGCGGCGTGACGGGCGTCCCCCCGACGGAGGTCGTCATTGTCGGCGCCGGCACGGCGGCATTCTTCGCCGCCCGAGCCGGGCTGGCGCTGGGGTGCAGCGTGAAAATCTTCGACACGAGCCACAGCGCACTGCAGTCTGTCGCCATGGGGCTCCCGCACCACGTCTTCACCTCAATCCTCCACCCGCAGGCCATGACCAAGGCCCTGAGCTCGGCCGACGTCATCATCGGCACTCGCCACGTCGGCACGACGCCCGGCTACTCCGTCCCCGCCGAGCACCTGGCGCTCGTCAAGCGCGGCGCGGTCGTGGTGGACCTCGACGCCTCCAACGGCGGGCGCACCGAGCACTCGGCGCCGACCTCCATCGCCGCCCCGACATACAAGATGGAGGGGCTGACGTTCCACTGCCTGCCCGACATCACGACCCTGGCCCCCCACACGGCCACAATCGTCATCAGCGACACCCTCACGCCGCTCATAGCCCGCCTGGCCGAGGCCGGCGGCACAGCCCGCGCCGCCGCCCACCACCCCGACGTCCAAAGCGCCATAGCCATGTTCCACGGATGCTTCACCAACCGGCGCCTGGCGCGCGCCGCCGGGGCGGAGTATTTCGACATAAAACTCCTGCTCGTATAATCTTTAATATTTTTTCACTCTAGCGTTTCGTCAACGATTTAGCGCCGCTCGTCACCACTCTGGCGCCGCTCGTCACGCAAAAGCGCGCCAAGTGTTGATAATTTGACAAAATGAGCACATCCTCAAAAACCGCGGTCAACAACTTTAGCCGCCAACCGACGTAACAGGGGGAAAAAGAACAACGGCGGGCGAGCCGCGCCACTCCCCAACAGACGAGTGCGGACGCCCGGGCAAGACGAACAAAAACACCCATCATTAAGTCGGAAGAAAAATGAAAACTTTGGCGGTCACATTCATATCGGCATTGGCTATAATCTGCATAGCCATTTCCTACGACAAATCGGCGGCGGCCAACGACAGCGGCAGGGACTTCCTTGTCGGCAAGACCATCGTCACGCACGACTCGCAGGGCCGCCCGGTGAGCGAACTCACCCTGACGGCCCGCGGCAACTCGTGGGACGAGACAATGATGAAGCGCACGAGCTACGACGGCCAGGCCATCGAGTCGGTGGTCTACACCAAGACAAACGACGGGTGGAGAGCGACGACGAGGCAGACCTACGTCAACATGGGCGGAGTGCTTGTCTGCACCTCAATATCGCGCATGGCCTCCGACGGCGAATGGGACGTACAGATTGCCCGCGACGTCGAAGACCTGAGCGACGGAGACGACCACCTCGACGACATGGAGTTCGACAGCCGCGGCAACCTCATAATGAAAGCCACCTACGTCTACAACGGCGACAGCCGCGTGGGACTCCAGAAAGAGGAGTACGCATACGACGGCGGCAAGATGAGCCAGACGACAAGCTACTCGTGGGACGGGGGCTCGTGGCAGAAGCAGATGGTCTCGAACCTCGTGGAAGAGTAGGCGCGCGTGCGGGCAGAAAGAAAGCACTGGCGGGAAGCCGGGCGGGCCCCCAGGGGAGGGGTGCCGGCCCGGCTCCCTGACGTTTACGAAAAGCGGGAAAGGGCGGAACAAAAGTGAAAAGCCCCGTCATGACGGCCGCAAAAGGCATACGAGAAGAACTGAAAGTTTGAACACCGAGGGTGCATTTAGAGAAAAAATAGCTATGTTTGCGGCTAAGGTAGGGACGACCGAGAGCGACAGACGACAACAGAGAAGACCGCCACAAGAATGATGCCTATGCGGCATACCGCCCACGTCGGCACAGAGGACAGAGACACCTACCCGGGCCCACGCGACGACGAGGAGAGGCGGGAGCCGCGGGGGTTTGCGTGTACATGTACGCCACGCGGCCACGAAGCACACTTTTCGTATCTGTTAAAGAAACTAGGATTATGAAATACATTGAGTTTGACAGCAAGGTACTCCCGAACCTGGAGTACTCGCTCTTCAAGGAGATATTGCAGACCAACCGGGCCGGCGCATATCTTAGCACCTCGATCATCGGCTGCAACACTCGGAAATATCACGGACTGCTGGTCTGCCCCATCAAGGAGTTTGGCGGGGCGAGCTACGTGATGCTGTCGTCGTTGCAGTGCAGCATCTCTTCGGGCGAGAAACCTTTCAACCTGGGCGTTCAGGAGTACAAGGGCGACTTCTTCGAGCCCAAGGGCCACAAGTACGCCATAGGCTACGAGGCCTCCCCGACCTCCACGGCCACCTACCGCGTGGGCGCCACTGTCATCAAGCAGCAGTTCATCCTCTCGGCCAACGAGAACCAGACCCTCGTGCGCTACACCGTCGTCGAGGCCCCGGAGAAGTTCACCATGCGGCTCAAGCCGTTCCTGGCATTCCGCGGCATCCACGAGCTGACGCACGAGAACATGGACGCCGACACGCACTACGCCGAGATAGAGAACGGCGCGTCGTTCCGCCTCTACAAGGGCTTCCCGCCCCTGTGCATACAGGGCAGCAAGCCCATGGAGTTCGTCGCCATGCCCGACTGGTACCGCGACGTGGAATATCTCAAAGAGCGCTACCGCGGTTACGGCTTCCGCGAAGACCTCTACGTCCCCGGCTTCTTCGAGATGGAGATGCAGGAGGGCGAGTCCATCGTCGTGGCGGCGTCGCTCGCCCCTGCCAACCCCAAGCAGCTCAAAGCAAAGTTCACGCGCGAGGAGAAGAGCCGGCCGGCAAAAGACTCTCTGCTCAGCTGCCTGGTCAACGCCGCCCAGCAGTTCACGGAGCGCGAGCCCGACGGCCAGCTGATGCTCAAGGCGGGCTTCCTGTGGAAAGACCCGCAACTGCGCGACACGTTCCTGGCCCTGCCCGGCCTGATGATTTTCCAGGACGACAAGAAAGCCTTCGACGAGATTCTGCACACGTGCCTGCCCAACCTGCGGAGGCTCTACATCGAGCAGGCGTCGCTCAACAACACGTCGATAGACATCCCGCTGTGGTTCTTCCGCTGCCTCAACGAGATGGAGCGCTTCAGGGCCGGCGGCTTCGACACCGCAGAGTACTACGACACGATGCGGAGCCTGCTCGACCACTACTGGACGGGCGTCCCCGGCAAGATGCACCGCCAGGACGACGGCCTCATCTACGCCCGCAACGAGGGGCACCCGCAGCAGTGGATGAACGCCCAGACAAGCTACGGACACATGGTGACGCCCCGCTACGGGTGCACCGTCGAGGTCAACGCCCTGTGGTACGACGCCATAGCCACGACGCTAGAGGTGGCGGAGCGGATTGGCGACAGCGCGTTCGCCGACACATGGAGGCCCAGGCTGGAGCTGGTGGGGCGGTCGTTCCTCGCCACGTTCCTCAAGCCCGACGGCACCCTCTACGACCGCACCGACGGCGAGTACCGCTCACCCAAGATTCGCGCCAACCAGGTCATAGCCGCCGGGCTGAAGTTCTCGCCCCTCAGCCGCGAGCACAAAAAGGCCATAGTGGACCAGGCCACGGCCAAGCTGCTGACCCCCTACGGGCTGCGCACCCTCTCGCCCGAGAGCCCCGAGTACCACGGCGCGGTGGACGGGGACGAGGACGAGCGGGCCATGTGCGCCCATCAGGGGACCGCCTACACGTGGCTCCTGTCGTTCTACGCCGACGCCCTCATGGCCGTCCATAGGAACTCCTCCATGGCGCAGCTCCGCCGCATCGTTGACGGCTTCAACGACGTCGTGCGGCAACACGGCATAGGCTCGATAAGCGAGACATACAACGGCAACCCGCCCTACACGGGCCGCGGGTGCATCTCCATGGCCATAAGCGTGGCCGCAGTTCTCAAACTCATAAAACTCATCGAACCAAAATAAACACACACAACAACATGAAAGTACTAATGTTCGGATGGGAGTTCCCGCCTCACATCAGCGGCGGGTTGGGAACAGCCAGCTACGGCATCACCCGCGGCCTGGCCACCATCCCCAACCTCCAGGTGCTCTTCGTCGTCCCCAAGGCCTTCGGCGACGAAGACAAGAGCAAGGTTGAGGACATCATAGGCGCCAACACGGTGTCGATAAGCAACAAGCGCGTCCGCCATTGGCAGGAGTCCAAGCAGCTGGACTACATCGAGGTGGACTCGAAGCTCGTCCCCTACGTCGACCCGGAGGAGTATTACAAGCTGCGCACCCTCAACATCGGCGACGGCTTCCGCTACTACCAGACCGACAAGGAGGGCAAGTTCCACTTCTCGGGCGGCTACGGCGCCGACCTCATGGAGGAGATACGCAACTACGCCGTCATAGGCAACGTCATAGCCCAGGAGAACAAGTTCGACGTCATCCACGCCCACGACTGGCTGACCTACCCCGCCGGCATCGCCGCCAAAGAGGCCACGGGCAAGCCGCTCGTCGTCCACGTCCACGCCACCGACTTCGACCGCTCCGGCGGACGCGTCAACCCCGTTGTCTTCGACATCGAGAAGCGCGGCATGGAGGCCGCCGACAAGGTCATCACCGTCTCGAACCTGACGCGCAACACCGTCATCGAGAAATACGGCATCCCGGCGAGCAAGGTCGTCACCGTCTACAACGCCGTGGACCCCATCCGCAGCGACTACAACAACTTCGCCCACAAGGGCCTGAACGAGAAAATCGTCACGTTCCTGGGCCGCATCACGATGCAGAAGGGGCCGGAATATTTCATCGAGGCCGCCCACAAGGTTCTCCAGAAGATGGACAACGTCCGCTTCGTCATGGCCGGCAACGGCGACATGATGGAGAAGATGGTGCGCCGCGCGGCGAGCCTAAAGATTATGGACAAGTTCAGCTTCACGGGCTTCCTGCGTGGGCAGGACGTCTACTCCATGCTCCGCATGAGCGACCTCTACGTCATGCCGTCGGTCTCGGAGCCTTTCGGCATCTCGCCCCTGGAGGCCATGCAGAGCAACGTCCCCGTCCTCATCTCCTACCAGAGCGGCGTGGCGGAAATCCTGACCTACGCCATCAAGACCGACTTCTGGGACGTCGACGCCATGGCCGACGCCATGTACGGCGTCCTCAACTACCCGTCGCTCGGCAAGATGTTCGCCAAATACGGCAAGGAGGAGGTCGACTCCCTCAAATGGGAGAACTCTGCCAAGCAAATCAAGAAAGTATACGATTCCGTCGTTCGCTAGCGCGGCCCAACCATAAAAAGAACATAAGACAATGAAAAATATCTGCTTATACTTCCAGCTCCACCAGCCGGTCAGACTGCGCCGATACAGGTTCTTCGACATTGGCAACGACCACTACTACTACGACGACTACGCCAACGAGAGCAACATCAACAAGTTGGCCCACACGTGCTACCTGCCCGCAAACAAGATCCTGACCGACCTGCTCCGGCGCTACAAAGGGAAGTTCGGCGTGGCGTTCTCCATCAGCGGCCCCATGCTGGACCAGCTCAAGATTTACGCCCCCGAAGTCATAAGCAGCTTCCAGGAGATGGCGAAAGCCGGCGACGTGGAGTTCCTCGCCGAGACGTCGTCGAGCTCGCTGGCGTCGGTGCGCGACGCCGGCGAGTTCAAGCACCAGGTGGCGGCGCACGTCAAGGCCATAGAGGAGACGTTCGGGCAGGTCCCGACGACGTTCCGCAACACCCAGCTCATATACTCCGACGAGATTGGCGAGATGGTGTCGCAGATGGGCTTCAAGGTGATGCTCGCCGAGGGCGCCAAGCAGACGCTGGGGTGGAAGAGCCCCGACTTCCTCTACTGCAACGCCATCGACCCGCACCTCAAAGTCCTGGCGCGCAACTACCACCTGAGCGACGACGTGGCCTTGCGCTTCTCGAACCAGAACTGGTCGGAGTGGCCGCTGACGGCGCAGAAGTTCAAGGGATGGCTCGACGGCCTGGCCGAAAACGAGGAGGTGGTGAACCTCTTCATGGACTATGAGACGTTCGGCGCCGTCCACTCGCCGGAGACGGGCATCCAGGAGTTCCTCAAAGCCCTCCCGAGCATCTTCCTCGAAGACAAGAACTACGCGTTCGTGACGCCCTCCAAGGCCGCCGTGAAGCTGCAGCCCGTCTCGGCAATCAACGTCCCGTCGGCCACGAGCTGGGTCGACGAGGAGCGCGACCTGACGGCATGGCTCGGCAACGAGATGCAGGCCGAGGCGGTGGACAAGCTCTACGCCCTGGCCGACAAGGTGCGCCAATGCGACGACACGGCAATCCAGAAAGACTGGCAGTATCTCCAGGCGACGGAGAACTTCTACTACATGGGCACGAAGTTCTTCGCCAACGGGATGTCCCACTCCTACCAGTCTCCCTACCCCACCCCCTATGAGGCTTTCATCAACTACATGAACATCCTCAGCGACTTCGCGGAGCGCCTCCAGGCCGCCGTCCCCTCTGGCGAGACGAGCGAGGTCAAGAGCCTCAAGGCCGAGAACGACAAGCTCCACGACCAGGTCTCCGACCTGCAGAAGCAGCTGGTCAAGGCCGGCGTCGAGGCCGGCAAGAAGACAGCCCGCCGCCCCGCGGCGAAGAAGCCCGCCGCGAAAGCCGATGACGACGAGCAGAAAACCGCAAAAAAAGCGTCACGCAAGAAAAGCGAACCCAAAGAGCAATAACTCGTAAAAGTCGCCTGTGCTGACGTATGTGAATCTGCATCCTATGGCAACCTAATTGGCGACCTCGCCCGCCGGACTGCCGTCTGGCGGGCGGGGTCGTCTGCGCGTCGCCGCAACCGGCGCTGGCATAGGCACAAGCAAATGGCATACACATAATCAAAAACCTACAATGGACATCAAACAAAACTTTGCGCCCTCGGCCGAGCCGATGTGGAAGTCGATAATCGTCAAGTCGAAGCTCCCGACAGAGTTGGCGTGCCTCCATGAACTGTCGCGCAACATATGGTGGGTGTGGAACTATGAGGCCACGGAGCTGTTCAACGAGATAGACACGGAGCTGTGGCACCAGGTGGAGAAGAACCCCATCCTGCTCCTGGAGCGCGTCTCCTACACCCGCCTCAACGAGCTCGCAAAGGACGTGGACTTCGTCTCGCGCCTCAACGGCGTCTACGCCAAGTTCAAGTCGTATATAGCCCAGCCGTTCGCCTACGAGCCGTCTATAGCCTACTTCAGCATGGAGTACGGCCTGAGCAACATCCTCAAGATATATTCCGGCGGCCTCGGCATCCTTGCCGGCGACTACCTCAAGGAGGCCTCCGACAGCCGCGTCAACATGACCGCCATCGGCCTGCTCTACCGCTACGGATATTTCAAGCAGAGCCTGTCGGTCAACGGCGAGCAGCAGGCCGTCTATGAGGCGCAGGAGTTCCAGAGCATCCCCGTCGACGAGGTGCGCACGGCCGACGGCAAGCAGGTCTACGTCCCCATCAACTTCCCCGGGCGGCAGGTGCAGCTCAAAGTGTGGCGCGTCAATGTGGGCCGCGTCAGCCTCTACCTGCTCGACGCCGACCACCCTCTCAACAACGCCGAGGACCGCACGCTGACCCACACCCTCTACGGCGGCGACTGGGAGAACCGACTCAAGCAGGAGATTATCCTCGGCATGGGCGGCGTCCGCCTGCTCAACATCCTGGGCATCAAGAGCGACATATACCACTGCAACGAGGGCCACGCCGCCCTGCTCAACATCCAGCGGCTCATTGACTACACCGACAACGGCCTCAACTACCAGGAGGCCCTGGAGGTTGTGCGCGCGTCGTCGCTCTTCACGACCCACACCCCCGTCCCCGCCGGACACGACAAGTTCGACGAGAGCCTCGTCGGCAAATATCTCGGCCACGTCCCCGAGCTGCTCGGCGTCTCCTGGCAGCAGTTCATGCAACTGGGCCGCGAGAACGACGGCAAGTTCTCCATGAGCGTCCTGGCCGCCTACACGTCGCAGGAGATGAACGGCGTCAGCTGGCTTCACGGCGAGGTGACCAAGAACATGTTCAAGCACCTGTGGCCGGGCTTCACAGCCGACGAGCTCCACATCAACTACGTCACCAACGGCGTCCACTACGGCACTTGGACTTCGAGCGAGATGCAGCGCTTCAACAAGAAGTATCTCGACTCCGACCTGCTCAAAGACGTCTCGAACAAGGCCTACTGGGAGAAGATTCAGGGCGTTGACGACACCGCCATATGGGACGTGCGCCGTCAGCTCAAGAAGAAGCTCTACGACTACATCCACGCCCGCAAGGAGCAGACGCTCTACACGACCAACGACCCGAGCCGCGCCATGGACGTCATCGAGGGCATGAAGCCCAACGCTCTGACCATAGGCTTCGCCCGCCGCTTCGCCACCTACAAGAGGGCGCACCTGCTCTTCTCCGACCTGGACCGCCTCGCCAAGATTGTCAACAACCCCGAGCGCCCCGTCCAGTTCATCTTCGCCGGCAAGGCTCACCCCGCCGACCAGGGGGGGCAGAACCTCATCAAGAACATCGTCGAGATTTCGCACAGGCCGGAGTTCATCGGCAAGATTGTCTTCCTGGAGAACTACGACATGGAGCTTGCCCACCGCCTCGTCTCGGGCGTCGACGTGTGGCTCAACACCCCCACGCGCCCGTTGGAGGCCTCCGGCACGTCGGGGCAAAAAGCGGAGCTTAACGGCGTGGTGAACTTCTCCGTCCTCGACGGATGGTGGTTCGAGGGCTACAAGAAGGGGGCCGGATGGAGCCTGACCGACAAGCAGACCTATCAGGACAGCAACTATCAGGACGAGCTCGACGCCTCGACGATCTACTATATGCTGGAGCAGGAGATCATCCCTCTCTACTACGACCAGCAGGACGAGATTCCTCACCGTTGGATCCAGGTCATCAAGAACTCCCTGTGCCAAATCGCACCCGAGTTCACGACCAAGCGCATGATTACGGACTACTTGAACCGCTTCTACATCCCGCAGGCCAAGCGTTGCGCCGTGCTTCGCGAGAACGACTTCAAGGCCGCCCGCGACCTATCGGCGTGGAAAAGCAAGGTGCGCAACATATGGGACCGGATTCAGGTGGTCAACGTCGAGATGCCCGACATTGCCAAGGAGCAGCTCGGCATTGGCGAGACCTACCCCATCGCCATCACCCTCGACAAGGTCGATGCCGACATCGACCTGGGCCTGGAGATGGTCTTCGCAAGCGGCGCCGACGAGAACGACATGAAGGTTGTCCACGCTGAGCCGTTCCAGGTGGCGGAGCGCAACGGGTCGCAAGTGACCTACAAGGTGTCTCTATCGCTCAACTATCCGGGCGTGTTCCGCTTCGGGCTCCGCATCTTCCCGTCGAACCCGCTCCTGCCCCACAAGCAGGACTTCCCGTTGCTGAAGTGGATTTAGGCAATGATTCAATTGGCAATTGACAATTGACAATTTTGGCATCCCGGAGTGGGGATGTATTATGAAGGGGCGCACGGTTCGTGCGCCCCTTTTGTTTTGTTTGTTTTTTTTTTGGGGGGGGGCATATCGTGTGCGCCCTGTGGGGACAGCATCCTGGAGGGGGAATGAGTCTTGGGAGGACATGAGTCCTTGGGGGAATGAGTCCTAGGGCTCACGCCCTAGGCTGACATATGCCGCCCCTTTGGGGCTACGAGTCACAACACCCCCGCCGCATCCCTCGCGCTCAAAGCCCCAAAGGGGCGATACGAGGTAGCCTAGGGCGTGAGCCCTAGGAGGAGAGGGTGGAAGCGAAGCCACAAAAATATAAGTGACGCACGGTTCGTGCGTCACTACATATGCCTCCCGGACAACAACGGTCAACTCCCGGAAATTGTCAACTGTCCATTGTCAATTCTCCATCGTTTTTGCGTATTCCAACGGCTTCTTTCCGAACTGCCTCTGGAAGCACTTCGCAAAATATGAGGGGGAATTGTAGCCCACACGGTAGCAGACCTCGTTGACCCTCATTGACCCCTCGCGCAGCATTCGAGCCGCGGCGCGCAGCCGCACGGTCTGAATCATCTCACCGGGCGTGACGCTGGAGATGGACTTGATTTTGAGGAACAGCGCGGAGCGGCTCATGGCCATCTGCTCGGCAAGGAAATTCACGTTGAGGCCCACATTGTCCATGTTCTGCTCAATGATGGCATTGAGCTTGGCCAGGAACTCGTTGTCGAGGGGCGACGGCGCCATCGTCTCGATGGGCTCGGCAGGCGACTCGGCAAACTGCCTCATGAGGCGGCTACGCATTGCGAGCAGATTGCGGATTGACGCCGTGAGATATTTCATCGAGAACGGCTTCTCGATGAATATGTCCGCGCCGCAGTCCATGCTTGCGGCCTTGCTGTCGTCGTCGGTCTTGGCCGTGAGCATAATGAACGGGACGTGGCTCGTGGCGATGTCGCCCCGGACGCGTCGGCACAGCTCCGCCCCGTCCATCTCTGGCATCATCCAGTCGCTGACAATCAGCCCCACGGGCGCCACACGAAGCCTCTCCATGGCCTCAGCGCCATTGGCGGCAGTTTGCACATTGTAGTCGTTGGCAAAGTTGACCTCCAGGAAGTGGCGCAAGTCGTCGTCGTCCTCAACGACCAATACCGTCGGACGCCCGCCGCCCTTGCAGTCGGCCTCGCCGCCCTCCGCCTCATGCCCGGCGTCAGCGTCGACAACGACCGGCGCCTTGTCGGCCGACAGCCCCACCGGGACGTCGGGCATAGCCACAGGCAGCGTCACGACGAAGCGCGCCCCGCCACACGGCGACTCCGACACCTCGACGCGCCCGCTATGAGCCGCGACCAGCCGCGCCACGATGCTGAGGCCTATGCCCGTCCCGGGCTTGTTGTCGTTGGACTGGTAGAAAGGCGAGAAAATCTTCTTCTTCTCGGCATCGGCCACCCCCGGGCCGTCATCGTCGACAATAATCGAGAACTCCTCCCGCCCCGCCACCTGCGCAAATCGGAGCGCGACGGCAGACCGCGCATATTTGGTGGCATTGGTCATCAAGTTGGAGACAATCTTTGTCAGTCCCTCGTTGTCCACGACCGCAGTGAAGTCGGACGGCGGATACTCCACGTCGAACGCCACCCCATTGAGCCTCAGCGTCGGCTCAAAACGCTCCGCCACGCCCCGCATGAGGTTGAGAATGCCGCTCACCTTGAAGTGGAGCGACGCCCCCTCCCTCTGCACCTTGTTGAAGTCGAGCAACTGGTTGACCAGGTCGAGCAGGCGATGCGCATTGCGGCTTATGACGTCGAGCGTGGCGGCAATAGTCTCGCCCTCCCTGACATTGCCGCCCACGCGCGCCCACGTCGTCATGAGGTTCTCCAGCGGCCCGATGATGAGCGACACGGGGGTCCGAATCTCGTGCGAGATGGTGGTGAAGAACCGCAATCGGGCGTCGCGCATCTCCTCGTCCTTGCGCCGGGTCACGGCCCGAAGCTCCTCGGAGTGCCGCCTGTCGTTGCGACGCAGCATGTGCCGCACCAAAAGGGCCAACGCGCCAACGCCAATAAGGACGTAGAGAGCCTTGGCAGGCCACGCAAGGTAGAGCGGCGGATGCACGACGATTCGGAGCCGCGCCTCGGAGCCGCACCAAAGGCCGTCGTTGTTCGTCCCCCTGACGCGCAGGAGATACTCCCCGGCGGGCAGGTTGGTGTATGTGGCCGTCGTCTCGGAGCCGGCGTTGACCCAATCGGCGTCGAACCCGTCAAGACGGTATGCGTAGCGGTTCTTCTCTGGCGCGGCATAGCTGAGGGCGGCGAAGTCCACAGAGAGCATGGTGTCGTCGTGCGACAAGTCCACCCGCCCGCGCCCCATCAGCACCTCGCCCTCGCCATTGAAGAGGCGGAGCGCCGTCAGGAATATTGGCGGGGACACGCTGTTGGCCCGAATCTTGTGCGGCGAGAACGTCGCCACACCGTTTGTCAGCCCCAGCCAGATACGCCCATCGGAAGCCAAATGGCAGGCGTTGGGCCGGAACTGCACGCCCTGGAGGCCGTCGTGGCGGTTGAAGACCCGCACATGGCCCTGGGGGCAGAGGTGCGTCACTCCGCTCGACGACGTGAGCCACAGCTCGTCTTGATATATTGCGAGACCGTTGAAATCCTGATTGTCGACGGGCACCTCCACGCGCCGGAAGCTGTCGGCCTCGGCCTCGTAGAGGTAGAGACCCTGCAGCGTAGCCACAAAGAGCCTCCCGGCGGCATCTTGGCGGACGGCGTTGACGTGGGCGCTAGCAACCGCCGACGCATTGTCCGACAAGTAGTTGCTCCACGCCCCATCGGCCGCCATCCGCCACAGGCCGCCCCCCTGCGTGGCGAACCATATGTCACCCCGCGCGTCCTCCACGATGTCCACTGTCAGCGAGCCGAGGTCCCGGACATCCGCGAAACGCCCTCCCGCCTCGTCGAACACCTTCACTCCGCTCATCGACGTAGCCCACAGCCGCCCGCGGCTGTCGCGCATGAGGCAATAGCAGCTCGACCGCCGAGTGTCGGCATCGAACCAAAAGGTCTCAACCTGGCCGGTGCGGGTGTCGAGACGCCGCACGCCGTCGCCATACGTCCCGCACCACAGCACGCCGCCCTCCGCCCACAGCCCATGCACGTTGAGGGCGGACATAAGCTCCCGCCCCGGATAGTCGACGAAACGCCGCCGCTCAACGTCGTAGCAACTGAGGCCACCATCGTCGGTTGCCACCCACAGACGATGCACGTCGTCTTCGGCGAAACGGCTGACGACACTGCCCCCCAGCCCCTCCGTCCCGCCAAGGATTGGCGAGAAGCGGTCGCCATAGGGCGAAACATAGGAGACGCCGCCATAGAACGAGCCGCACCAGATTCCGCCCTCGCGGTCGCAGGCCAGGCTGTAGACGAAACGGCTCGACGCCCCCGCGGCGTGGAGCGACGGATAGGCGAACTGCCACGAGCCGCGCCCGACGTCGAAAGCCACAAGCCCCTCGTCGCACCCGACGAGGACAGTGGCGTCGGAGACGGGGAGCAAAGAGTGGATGTGCGTCCCGACGCCATCGGCCCCGGGGGCCAGCACCCGCCGCGCCGCGCCGCCCTTGGCGAAAGCCCAAAGGCCGTCCTCCCACGTCCCGACAAGATAGTCCCCGCAGGGCATCTGAGCCAGGCACCAGCCGGCAAAGTCCCCGCCGCCGATGTCCACCGCCTCGAAACGGTCCGTGGCCCTGTTGAGGCGCATCGGGACGGAACCGCGCCGCGCCGAAAGAACCCACACCTGATTGTCGGCATCGACAATGACGCTCGTGGCGTCGCCCCCGAACGGCTCCAAGGCGTAGCGCTTCGTCACACGCGAATGGGGAATGTGGCAGAAAAGCCCGCCGCCCATCGTGGCTACCCACACATTGCCGTCGGGACCGACACAGAAACTGTTCACGAGGGAGCATATGGCCGTATCGAGCCGGGCGAAGCGCGCCTCCCCCATGGTCGAGAGAACGTATGCGCCCGACGAGCCTCCGACAAGGAGCCTGTCGCCCCACACGGCCAAGGCACTGACAAACTGGTTGGCCCCGAGGTCGTCGTTGGCGAACCGACGCACATCATATCCGTCGAAACGGCACAAACCATCGTCCGTCCCGAACCACATGAAGCCGTCGGCATCTTGGACTATGGCGCGGACGGTGGACGACGGGAGTCCGTTCTCCGGACTAATCCGGCGCACCTCCCCATCGGAGCAGAACGACGACAGGACGAGAAGCATGAGCCACGCTAGCGCGGCCACCGGCAGGCTTTTGGCAAAGTTCAGCATCGGCTAGTGGAATTTGACCCTGTAGGGGAATTTGCGCGAGGAGGGGTCGGCGGAGTGAGTGGCGGGCGCCCCCATGACGACAAAGTAGAGAGCCTTGACTCTCACTCCGCCGGGAATGCGAATCCGCGCCTGCCCGGACGGCTTTGCCCCGACCTCGCCATAGAGGCACGCGTCGGCCTCGGAGACCGCCACGAAACCATAGCGGAACCCGGCGTCGCCAGCCCTGGCCTCGGAGCGGAAGTCGGCCCGCAACACGGTCCCGGGGGCGGGCGCCTCCAACCTTATGGCGTTGAATCCGTAGTTCTCTGGCACACAGGCGGTGTCGGGGCTTTGCCACTCACCCGGACGCCCCCGCATCGGGGTGTCGAACGTACAGGCGTAGGGACGCGTCTCCCGGCGGGCGTGGGCGAAATCGAAATTGACAAGGTGGCGGTAGCAGTCGAAAATCTCGTCGTTGAACAGCTGCTGGCTCAGACCATATTTGCGCTTGTAGGTCATGACGGGGTCTTCGGACTTCTGCGCCTCGCGATAGAGGTCGCCAATGCACGCGAGGCCCCTCCTCTCCGCCCACCACTGGAGGACGTAGGGCGAATGGTAGGCATTGTCCCAATGGAGGAAGCCCCTGTGCGTAAGTTTCTGAAAGGCTTGCAGATGGTAGTTCTCGTCGGAGACCCAACCGGGGTTGACGAGCCACAGCATCCACTGCGACGTCATCTCGTAGAATCCGCCATTGTCCCACGGCACCCCCTCCTTGTCGGCCAAGACCTGCAGCTGGAAGCTGTGGCCGAGCTCGTGCGCCAGGCAGTTGAGCCTCTCGTCTTGAATGCGCCCGGGCGTGACCCACAGGGCGCCGATGAAGTCGTCGTAGGTGCCGCCATAGGCGGTGCCCTCCAGGGAATAGGGCAGCACGACCATCATCTTGAACCTGTCGGCAATGCTCCCCGGACGGACAAAGCGCAACGTGTCGCGATAGAAGCGGTAGAAGCCCTCCAGCCGCACCATGAGGTTGCCGAGGTCGAAGTTCATGGGATGCCCATCGAGAGCCGGGGCGGCATAGGGATTGTCCCCATAGCCGCGCTCCCAAAGGATTATGAGGTTCTGCGTCTGCGCACTGTGCCGCCACGAGTAGAGCGACGTGTCGCAACCGAAGTCGTGGAGCTTGAGCGTGTCGGGCATATATATTTGCTTCTGCGCCAAAGCGCGTGCAGACAAGGCGACGAACAACGCCAAGAGCAATGCAACCTTTTTCATCGTGTGACCAGTTGATGGAGAAAAGTCCGCACCTCCCCGGCGCCCCACAAAAGTAGGGGCGCCTGAGCGGCGTGGACTTATATAAAATATCAAAAAAATGCTAGAAGCGCATCATGATGTCGACAACGCCCTTATATGCGACACCGCCCTTGACGTAGACGAATGTCGGGCGAATCGTGTAGGTCGCACCCTCGACACTGCCGCCGGGCCGGTGCCCCACCGTGAGCGTGAAAGCCCCCGGATTGTACTCGAAGAAGACCGGCGAGTCGCCCCACGAACTGGCTGAGCCGTCAGCGGCAATCCAGAAGCCTATGCCGTTGGCGGAATAGGCGTAGGAGATGCTGCCGTCGGGGTTGGTCAGCCCCACGGCGACCTGGCCCTCGGCGGGCGCAAAGCCCTCGGCCGAAGCCGTGGCGGCATCGACTGTGGCGCTGGCTATGCCGGCGGGCTGTATCTTGAAGGCCTGGGCGAAGAGCGCCATGGTGTTGCCCGACAGGAGGTTGAACGTATGGAGCGCATAGTCCTCCGACGAGGCGTCGAGATTGACGGCCAGGAAGCTAGTCGCATCGTTCGGGTCGCCGGGCGTAATCTCGACGTTGCCGAGCAGGTCGGTGCCGGAGAAACTCACGACATAGGGCCACTGCTCGTCGTTGCTCTCGTCGTCGTCCCACGCATGGCGGTTGTATTGCGTCGGGGCCGCCAAGACGCAGAGGTAGAGCCTCTTGGTGTTCTCTGGCACAGAGAACGCCGCTGTGCCGCCCTCGCCGGTCGCCATGTCTCCATAGACCGAGCCGCCGTCGGCCTTGACCGCCACAAAGCCGAAGCGGAAGCCCTTGGCGGTGTTCTGCTGGGCGTTGTAGCTGCTCGTCCGCCCCACCGCGGCACCGTCGCCGTCGACAATGGTGCCGGGATCGCCGGCCGCCAAAGCCGAGCCGGGCGCCAGGCCAGTCAGCGTGGCCGACAGAGCCGTGCCGGCCGCCGGGACATTGAGGGCGATGAGGTTGAAGCCCGACGTGCCGGGGCAGTTGGAGTAGGACACCTGGTAGCCGTCGGCTGTCTTGTATAGCTTCGTCGAGTGGCTGAGCGCCGCCTCCGCGACGTGGCTGTGCACGGCGTCGAAGTCGTAGTTGGCGCAACGCGCGGCGTAGTCATAGAGGTCGTCGTAGAGCTTGGAGAGCTCGCCGCCGCAATAGAGCCGGGTGTAGGTCTGCAGGGGGTCCTCGGGGTAGGCGCTCTCTCTCCAGATCCGCGAATAGGCCCCGATGCCGTGCTTCTGAGTGTAGTAGTAGGGGAACCAGTAGCTTGCGTAGCGCTGCCACTCGTGGTTGAAGTGGCGGTGGTGGTTGGCCAGGAAGACCTGCACATTGGCATCTTGCGTAAACGCCTCGGCCGGATAGTCCTGGAAACTCTGCCACTGCGCGCACTGCTCCCAGAATGCGCACCCTCCGGCACCGTTCTCGCCAAATCCGTAGCGGAACCCGGCAGGAAGGAGGTCGCCCTGGTAGGCAGCCTCGCCGGAATAGAGCTTGTCGGCGGAGACTTGATATTGGAACGAGTGCCCAATCTCATGACCGATGGTGGACCCCACGGGCTTGCACGTCGACGGGTTGACCCACAGGGCACCAATCATGTCGTCGTAGCCAGACCCCGTGGCGAGCCACTCTGCCTGATAGAGCAAGTAGATCTGCATCTTGTAGTTGTCGAGAACCGACTTGCCCTGCCCGACGGTCGCCATCCCGAGCGTCTCGACGTTTGTCTGATAGAACTTCTCGGCCTTGAGGAACAGGTCGTCCACGTCGACGCGCATAGCCTCCGGGACAGTCTCTGCATTGGGGTCGTCGCCAAAGCCCGGCTCCCAGAAGACGAAGAAGTGCTCGCTCTGCTTCATGCGCCACCACGACCAGCGCGCATCGCTGCGCAGCATCCCCTCTGGCCCCTTCTCGAAGCCCTCGTTGTGCGTGCCGGGGGTGTAATATTTGCTGTAGTTCTCAATGGACGCCGGGTCCATGGTGTGGGCGGCGTCGGGGTTGGCACCCTGCTTGACGACGAACACGACGTCCTTGTCCCCGCACCGCACCGTCACCCGGCCCTCCCTCTCGGCGTCACTGTCGTTCTTGGAGAGGACAATAGGCATCCGCACAGTCCCGGCATCGCCCTCTGGCACCGTCAGCCTGATCCATTCGGCAGAAGTCGAGGCTGTCCAAAGCGTGTTGACCGTGAAGACGCACGAGGTCTCGACCTCGTCCCACGCCACGGAGCGCACCCGGTCGGACTGCGTGGCGCTGATGTCGCCGACGACCGTCGTGTCGTCGTCGTCGCAGGCCGTGAGACCCGCGGGGGCGAGAAGCAGGAGCGCCCAAACGGCGCTCCCGACTAATAGGTTATTCTTTGCTGACATGATTACTCGAATGTTGCGTTTATGACGAACTCGACGAACTTGCTGTTGTCGGACTTGCTGACATAGACGAAGTGCGGGTGGTAGACACTGCCCGAAGCCACGCCCGGATAGCGGCCGACGCCGACACTGCCGTCGTGCGTCTCGACAAAGAAGACGCAGCCATCGCCCCAACCCATCGGGTTGCCGTCGCCGTCGCACCAATATCCGATGCCGTTGGCGGTATACTCGACGTCCTCACCCTCAGAGTCCTTGGCAATCCAACTGCCGTCGGCGCCGACCATATACATGGCGATGTCGCCCTCGGGGTCCTGCACAGCCTTGTTGAACGCCTCGGCCGTCATGCCGAAGCAGGCCTCTATGGCCTTGGCCGTCGCCTCGTCGTCGAAGATGACCTCATAGGCGGCATAGTCGCCGGTCGGAACCGTGACGTTCTGAATCACCATGCCGGGGTCGCCCACGGCCATGTTGATCGTGAAACGGACGTAATCGTCGTAGTCTCGCCCATTGTCGATTGCAAAACCTACATTGACGGTGAACGACGTGCCGGCCGCGGCGTCGCCGGGCATGCTGAGGACCAACTGTTTGTCAACCTTGTCGAGGACGACGGTGGCGCCATCCGCAATGTTGGAGACAAGGCCAGCCTTGGAGTAGCCCCATCCGCCGCTGACGTTCTGCGGGGCCTTGTTCCACGCCCCGCGGGTGGCGTTGATGTTGTAGAAGACCACCGAGCCGTCGGCCAACCCCGCCAACATGTCGTCCACCGTCATGAAGAGGTGGCTCTGAATCTTGGCGGCGTGGTCTTTGAGGCTTATCGTCTTGTCCGCAATGTGGCCCTTGCGGAACTCGACGTTGACTGTGATGGTGGCGCTGGTGTCTGTCCGCAGATACGGACTCTCGTCGGGTCCGTAGACGTGCTTGCTCACGGCATCTTCGGGGTCGTCGTCGCAGGCGGCGAAGCCCAATCCGACGCACAGGGCCGCGACGGCGTATATCAGTCTTCTCATATTTAAAATGTTTTATTTGTCAAAATGATTGACAATCGAGAATTGCCAATTATTGATTATTGATTATCAATCGATTAGTAGCCAGGGTTCTGGACAAGCTTGATGTTGCCATCCATAGCCGACTTGGGGATGGGGAAGAGGTCGGAGTTGCGGTTCTCCTCCTTGTCCTTGCAGAACCAGCTCTTTCCGCACCAGACGTTGAGGTCGGAGCCGACGATGTTGAAGCGTATGAGGTCGTCGCGGCGGTGCGCCTCGCAGACGAACTCCCGCGCCAGCTCGTCGAGCAGGCCGCCGAACTCGATGTCGTCGCCCCCCTCCTCGGTGATGACCCAATTGTCCGCCTCTCCCATCTTGCCCTGGTTCTCGCGATGCCCGTAATTGTACTTGCTGCCGCCCTTGAGCGCCGCCACCGAGACGGTGGCCTTGTCGGGGTCGTCGAAGCAGCGCGCGCGCACCTTGGAGACCAGCTCCGCGGCCTCGCTCTCGTCCTGCCCCAGGCGGAGGAGGCACTCTGCCTTCATCAGATATGCGTCGGCAAGGCGGAAATATGGCACGTCGTCGTAGCTCGTGCCGAAGTCGCCGCTCTTAATCTCATATTTGATGAGGCGGTAGCTCTCAAAGGGATAGCAGCCGGGGTTGTCGATCGAGTGGAGTTCGCGGGTGTATGCGAGCGGCTCGCCGTCGACCAGGATGGGACTCCCGTCTTGCGCATATTGCTGTCCGCCCGTCCACGTGGCGTCGAAACGCTTGTCGCCCTCCTCGTAGATGTCGAGGAACTGCGGGAAGACTATGCCTCCGCCCGTGGCCCAGCCGGAGAAGTTCCACCTCGCGCGGCCCGCATTGTGAATCCAGAGGTTGGCCATATAGTTGCCCCCCACATACTTGTTCTCCAAGGGGATGCCGAGGATAATCTCCGGCGAGGAGGAGATGTCCTCCATGAAGTTGGCGCTATATGTTGCCGCGAGGCTGAATGGGCCCTCGATGGTCTTCTCGATGGCCGCGAGCGCCTTCTGGTAGTAGCTCTTGTCGGAGTCGTCCTTGAACCAGGCGTTGTGGTTGAGGTAGAGCTTCGCCAGGGCCATGTAGGCGGCATATTTGTTTATGCGCCCCATCTTGACCTCCTCCGGGCAGTTCGCCGCGGCCTCGATGAGCTCTTTCTCGATCCATGCGAAAGTCTTGGCGGGATCCTCCTGCTCCGGTAGCCACCCGGCCTCGTGGTTGTAGGTGGTGTCGAGCGGGATGTTGCGGAAGAGGTCGAAGAGGTTGTAGTAGAAGATGGCCCTGAAGGCCTTGACCTGCGCCGAGATGGAGGGGTCCGCCGCCACGGCCTCGTTGGCCAGGATCTGGTTGCAGGCGTTGACGCCGGCGTAGTTGTTGTCCCAGTTCACCTCGAAGAAGCCGAGCTGGTTGTTGAACTCGTGCTTGTGCATCGAGACGTAGAGGTCGCCCCAGCCTATGCCGATTCGCGAGGGGACGCCCCACACGTCGGCCCCCATGTCCATGATGTCGGAGTGTCCGAACCATCCCCAGTAGACGGTGCTCAGCGCACTGTAGACAGAGCCTATGGTCTGCGCCGTCTCGGCCGACGAGAAAGTGTGGTTCTCCGACGTCAGAGTGTCATAGAGCTCCTCGTCGAGGTCGGTGCAAGCGGTCGCCCCAAGTCCGGCGCATAGGGCCGCGGCGGCGTATATTAGTCGTTTCATAAATTCAAATTGTTTATCGTCAACTAAAAGAACGAGATCTTCGCACCGAGGGTGAACGTCCGCGTGGTCGGGTAGCTGTCGCGCCACTCGATTCCGGAGCTCTGCGGGTCGCTGTTGGAGAGCTCGGGGTCGAGACCGTCGTAGCCCGTGATGGTGAAGATGTTGGTCCCAGAGGCGTAGACGTAGATGCTCTTCAGGTACTTGTTCTCCGGCAGCGGCACGGTGTAGCCGAGCGTGGCGCTGGAGAGCTTGAGGTGGTCGCCCTTTTCGAGGTAGTAGTCGTTGAACGTCTGCTTCTGCGCCACGGAGAGGACATTGCCCATGACAGGCCCGTCGGCCCCCTTCATGCGGTTGTAGACAACAGAGTTGTTCTGATAGAAAGCCTTGGCCTCGTTGAGGACCTTGTATCCGAACTGCCCAGTGAACTGGAGGTTGAGGTCGAAGCCCTTGTAGGATACGGTGTTGTGCCACCCGAGCTGAATCTTGGGGATTGCGTTGCCGAGGTACTTGTGGTACTTGTCGTCGGTGAGCATATTGTCGGTGAACTCCTCGCTCTCGCCGGTCTCCTGGTTCTGCACCATCCACATCCCGTTGGCGCTCACCCCCGTGACGTGCATCCCATACCACTGCCCGAGCGGCTTGCCGACCTCCATGCGCTGCGTCGGGAGGCTGATTGGCTCGCCGAGATATGCCACGTCGTGCTCGTTGGCGGTCTCGTAGAGGTCGTTGCTGAGGCTGAGGAGCTCGTTGGAGTTGTGGGATAGCGTCACTCCGGTCTTCCACGTCACGCCTCCCTCTCTCTCGAACGGCGTGCCGTTGAGGGCCACCTCGATGCCCCTGTTGCGCATCTCGCCCACGTTGGCCAGGGTCTGGTTATACAAATTGGGAGGCGTCGGGACGTCGTACCACCAAAGCATGTCGGTGGTCTTCTTGTTGTAGAAATCGACACTTCCGGAGACCCTGTCGCCCAAGACGCTGAAGTCCAGGCCCACATTGACCTCGGTGCTCTTCTCCCACTGGAGGTCGGGGTTGGGGTTGGAGGCCAGCTTGAGGGTCTGCTTCCAGGTGCCGTCGTCATAATAGTAGGGGTCGCCCACCGACCACCGCGTGAGGCTCTGGTAGCTGTCGTTGGGGATGACGCCCGTGACGCCGAAGCCGGCGCGGAGCTTGAGGTTGTCGAGCCAATCGACATTGCCCATGAACTCCTCCTTGCTGATTGTCCAGCCGAGCGACGCGGAGGGGAAGTTGCCCCACTTGTTGTTGTCGCCGAACTTCGAGCTGCCCTCGCGGCGGAGGCTGACGAGGACGTTGTACTTGTCGGCGTAGCCGTAGGAGACGCGGCCGAAGAAGCCTATGAGCTTGTCGGAGTTCTTGTAGCTGCCCATCCCGGCCTTGCCCTCCTTGAGGTATCCGCCGAGACCGAGGTTGTTGTATTGAAAGAAGTCGGAGAGGAAGTCGGTGTTGTTGGCGCTGAAGCCCTCGTAGGTGCCCTCCTGGTAGCTGTAGCCGAGCAGGGCCTCGAAGCGGTGGCCCATGCCCTGGAGCTTGTAGTTGGTCGTGACCTCCAGGTTGTCAGTCCGGCCGGAGGCGTAGCTGTGGTAGGCGTAGCCGGTGTGGCCGTTGATGACCTGGTCGTAGTGCTTGCTTGTGTAATATCCCTCGTCGTGGTTGTTATACCTGTCGGTCGAGAGCATGAGGTTCGTCTGCCACCCCTTGATGGGCTCGACGGTGGCGTTGCCGGTGAGGCGCGTGCTCTCGGTCTTATACTCGCCGGTGCGCTCTCTGAGGAGGGCCACGGGGTTCATGTAGTAGTTGATGGCCATGTTCTCGTAGTAGCTGCCGTCCTCGTTGTAGATGGGCTCGGTCGGGTTGCGCATGATGGCCTGGCGGTAGACCTGCGTCGCGGCGGCGTCGACGGGCCCGTTCTCGTGCCAGTGCTTGACGACGTTGAACGAGAGCTTGAGCATATCGTTGAGGAACCAGTGCGACAGGCCCGCCGTGAAGTGCATCTCCTTGGCGTATGTGTTGATGAAGACGCCCTGCTGGTCGCGGTAGTTGAAGCCGGCGTTCCAGGTGGTGTTCTTGTTGCCGCCGCCGACGGAAATGTCGTGGTTGTGCGTCACGGCCGTGCGCGTCACGGCGTCGAGCCAGTCGGTGTCGTAGCCCATGTCCTTGAAGTCGGTCTTGCCCGCCCGTATGTCGGCGCCGTCCATCATGTCGAGCTCGTTGGCGAACTTGGCCACCGCGACATAGCCGGAATAGTTGACCTCGGTCTGCGCGTCGCGCTTGCCCGCCTTGGACGTGATGAGGATGACGCCGGCCGCGCCGCGCGTGCCGTAGATGGCGGCGGCCGACGCGTCCTTGAGGACGTCGATGCTCTCAATGTCCTCCGGCGAGAGCGTCGTGAGGCTGCCCTCGACACCGTCGACCAGGACCAGCGGCGTGTTGCTGCCGTTGAGCGAGATGACGCCGCGGAGGCGTATTGACGACGAGCTGCTGGGGTCGCCGCTTCCGTTGGTGATGGTCAGACCCGCCACCTTGCCCTTGACGAGGTCCCCGGCGTCGCGGATGTTGCCCTGCGTGAAGTCCTCGCTCTTGACGCTGGTGATTGCCGACGTGACGTCGCCCTTGCGCTGTGTGCCATATCCGATGACGACCACGTCGTCGAGCTCCTTGCTGTCGGAAGCCAAGACGATGCTCATCTCCTTGGCCGCCGGGGCCTCCTGCGTCGTGAAGCCTATGAACGAGAAGACGAGTTGCGCCCCCTCGCGGGCGTCGAGCCAGAAATTGCCGTCGAAGTCGGTCACGGTGCCGTTGGTGGTGCCTTTCTCGACCACTGTCACGCCGGGGAGCGGCTGCCCGTCTTCGGCACCCACCACCCGTCCGAAGACCTCGACGCCCTGCGCATCGGCCGTGAGCGCGACCGCGAGAGCCGCCACGGCGAGGCATAGCCTCAGGAAGATTGATTGTATGTTCATGACGATTAGAGTTTATTGTTTGGAGGATTTCACTTCCGCCGCTAAATTACAATGATGCCCTTTGCTAATATTAACACAATAGTCCAAACGATGACAAAAAGCGTCCATCTGTACGATACTCGCGTCCGCCAACGTCACAGCCCCAGCGCCTCCGACAGGCGCGCCACGGCGGCGTCCACCATGTCTTGCGTTCCGCTGCCGTCGGCGACGTAGCGCACAACCATCCGCCCATAGTCCACAGCCTCCGCCAACTGCCTGTTGGCGTCCGCCGCCGGCTGCCCGGCACGTCGCAGGAGTGCGTTGAGGGGCCGCAAGTCCTCCATCTCCGCCAGGTTGCCCGGGCGCATGGTGTTGATGGCCTTGCCTAGTTGCGCGGCCGCCGCCTCGACGTCGGCCGCCGAGGCCTCGTCGCCAAGCCGTTCCGCCGCGTCCATCGCCGCCAGGAGACGCTCGTAGCCGTGAGGGGCCCAGGGGGCGTGTTCCGGCACCTTGCCCTCCATCCGCAACCACCGCTCCTGATTGCCACGGCGCTCCGCGGCGAGACTGAGCAACGACCTCAGCTCGTCCATCCCCGCCCCGGCGCCGGGGCTGACGCCGGACACCCCATCGATGTCGGAGAAGTTGATGCGGAAATAGTGCGTGGAGTTCTCGTTGCGCAGATAGTCGGGGAGGAAGAGCCTGCCGCCAGCCTTGAGCGCCAGGGCGCCGGACGCGTCCGCCATCTCCTCCACGCTGTTGAGACGCGAGTCGACATCGAGCGTGGCCTGTCGCCACGTGGCGACGTCGGTAGCCGTCATGGCGAGCGGGCCGTACATCAGCACCCCGACCCACGCCGCGTCGAGCTGGGCGCCGTCTTGGCTCGCCACATCGGCGGGGAGCTTGTCGGGCCCGTACTCAATGTGCTTGACGAAAGGCATGGCCACCTCGACCTTGTCGCCCGCCACCCATCGCCTGCGAGGAATTGCCGCATATGTCCCCGGCGCGAACTCACCAGCCACGGGCTTACCGTTGAGGCGCACCTCGAAGCCCTCGGTGGCCCATGCGGGGACGCGGAGCTTGAGGGCGAAATCGCCCTCGCCGCCGACGACCCTCAGCGTCGAGGCCTGGGCGGGCCACTCGCACTCCTGCCGCACGGTGACCCCCTTGGCCCGCCAATTGAGCGTGGTGGGCATATAGAGCGCGACCCACAGCGCGCTGTCGGACGCGAAATATGCCGCCTCCTGATATTTCGTGTGGTTCTCCGACCCCGTGCCGCCGCAACACGACGACTGCGGAGTCTCGTTGCCGAAAGGCTTCGTGGCGTTGAGGCCCACGGCGTACTGGTACGTGGTCTGATACTCTTCGGGGTTGAGCGAGCCCACGACCTGGTTGAAGAGAGCGCGCTCGTAGTAGTCCATATAGCGCGCGTCGTCGGGGTTGTAGCAGTTGAGCCCGCGCGAGAGCTTGAGCAGGTTGTATGTGCAGCAGGTCTCGTTGATGTCGGGGTTGGCCTGCGCCTCACCCTCGCGTAGGCCGTTGGTGGCCATGCTGAGCACCTGCGTATAGGGCTGGCGGAACATCTCGCCATTGCCCACGCCGCCAGTGGCGTAGACATAGCGCCCTTGCAAGAGGCTCCAGAAGTTCTCGGCCATGGCATAGTAGCGCGGCTCGCCACTGCTCTTGAAGAGGCTCAGCGCCCCGACAATCATCGGGATGTGCTGGTTGGCGTGGCGGGTCCGGATGTCGTCGATGTTGCGCGCCAGGGGCTCGTAGAAGCGCGGCGCGTCGAAGCAGCGCGCCGCCTCAAGCAGCCTGGCCTTGTCCGCGGCGTCGGGCGTGAGGTCGGCCAGGCGCGCCAGGCTCTCGCTCATGCCGCCCACCTCGCCGGCAATGTACATGTCCCACATCTCGTAGCGGTTGCCGGGGCGGGCGCGCCGCTCGTCTTGCGTGCCGTCTTGCTTGACGTAGGTGCGGTAGTGCATGCGGTTCCAGACCCACAGGCCCATGTCGCGAGCAATGAGCAGGGCCTTGTCGGCCGTGGCCTTGCCGTCGAAATAGGTGGCGATGTCGATGAGACCCGCAAGCTGCTTGTGGACGGAGTAGTAGGGCGCCCACACCCAGTCGGAGTTGTTGTAGGGCCTGTACATCTCGGTGAGCGCGCAGTGCTGGGCCGGGATGGCGTTCAAGTAGCCATAGCCGTAGTCTTGCGGCCGGGTCTTATATTGGTCGAAGGCCTGCCACGTACCTTTCATGTCGCGCAGCTCGGCCTCGGGGGCCAGGTCGCGCGCCTCGCGGTAGCGCCCCAGGGCCTTGTCGAAGACGAAAGTGCGCTCCTGACACTCGCGGAGCCCGTCGACCATGCGGACGATGTTGCGCCTCAGCGTCTCCTTTTGCCCGGGGTCCGCGGCCACGGCGTAGGCTTGGGCTATGGCGCTCATGTAGTGGCCGGAGCCGTGCCCCTTGAGCTTGGTGTCGGGCGAGTCCCACCCGTCGGCCACGGGGTAGCCGTCGGTAGGCAGACCATAGGTGTCGCGATAGTTGTAGAGCTGCTGGGCGACGTCCCACCCGCATATGGCCTCTATGGCCTCGTCGCGGTTGTGCGTCAGGCGGTTGTGGCCGTCGAGGGAGACATCGGAGAGCGGGAACGTCGCCGCCACCTCGGCCCGCGGCACGGCGTAGGGGCGCGCCACGACCGAGACTTGGGCGGAGACGGGGAACCCGCGGGGCGTTGTCGGATCACCCACGATGTATCCGCAGACGGAATAGCGGCTCCCCGGAGCATGGGCGGCGGAGTCGGCCTGAGCAAGCTCGTCGGCAAGCGGGCTGTTGCCCCACCTCACCTGCCGGAACTCCCCCACGCCGTCGTCATAGCGCACCCACACCCGGCTCGGCAGGCGCGGCGCCGTCCCGACGGGGCACTCCACGACGATGGGGGCTACTTCGCCAATCGTCCGCCCCGGGCCGCCGGAGGAGCAAGACACCGCGAGCGCCGCCGTAAAGAGGATTAGAAATTTAGATTTATACATAGGCGTAGATTGATATGGGGCGAAGCTACCGCAACCTTTGTTTACACAATGTCACACTCGTCCACACTTCGGTAATTATCGTCCAAAACCTCCCCATGGATTATTCTTGCATATTTATGAACATCTTTTCACCATAGGCCACAGCCCCAAGACTATCTTCGCAAAGAGCAACCACCCGACATCAACAACATGAAAAGAATCCTAACGATTGCGTTAGCATCGATCGCGGCGAACGCGGCTCCCGCGGCGACGCACACCGTGGCGTCGCCCGACGGCAGCCTGACAGCCACAGTCTGCACCGACAACCGGCTCACCTTGAGCATCAGCCGCATGGGCGACGTCTTGATGCGCCCCTCGCCCATAGGCCTGCGCCTGGCCGACGGCACGGATATTGGCAGACAGCCGCGGGGCTCGGCCACGCGCGTCAAGACCATAAGGGATGAGATTGACGCCCCCCACTATCGCCAAAGCCACTTCGGCATGGAGTGGAGGCAGATTGTCGTGCGCCTCTCAAACGGCTTCAACCTGACCCTCCGCGTGTGCGACGAGGGCGTGGCCTACCGCTTCAGCTCCACGCGGCGCGGGGTCACGACGATAGCGTCCGAAGTCGGCGACTTCGAGTTCGCGCCCGGGGCGACGGCCTGGATGGCGCACACCACGACGCCCGCCAACCCGTTCGCCATGGCGTTTCAGAACACATATGCCGTCTGCGCGCTCGACACGGCCCCGCCCACGCCGGCGTTCCTGCCGCTGACCGTGGACTGCGGCCCGGCCAAGCTGACCGTGGCCGAGAGCGACGTGGCGAGCTACCCGAACCTGTGGATGCGGGCCGAGGGCGGCAAGCTCCATGCGCTCCACGCCCCCCACCCCGCCAAGATGGGCCGCCACCCGTGGAGGGCGATGACGCACGTGGCCGAGACCGCCGACCATATCGCCACGAGCCGCGGCCCGCGCGACTATCCGTGGAGGGTCTTCGCCGTGGCGGCCGACGACGCGCAGATGCCGACGAACAACATGGTCTACGCCCTGGCGCGCCCCAACAAGATTGGCGACGCAAGCTGGGTGCGCCCCGGCAAAGCCGCATGGGAATGGTGGAACGACTGGAACCTGCGGGGCGTGGACTTCGAGGCCGGCATAAACTTCGAGACATACAAGTACTACGTGGACTTCGCCGCCCGCTACGGGTTGGAGTATGTGGTCGTCGACGAGGGATGGTACGACTCCGACAAGGGCGACATAATGCACCCCCAGGACGGCCTCCGACTGCCGGAGCTCATTGCCTACGCACGCGAGAGAGGGGTGGGCTTGATTTTGTGGTCGGTCTTCAACGTGATGGACGAGAACCTGGAGGCGGCGTGCTCACACTACGCCGCGATGGGCGCAAGCGGCTTCAAGGTTGACTTCCTGGACCGCGACGACCAGGCGGCGGTCGAGATGGTCGAGCGGCTGGCGGAATGCGCCGCCCGCCACCACCTGGTGCTCGACCTGCACGGCATCTACAAGCCGGCCGGGCTGGAGCGGACGTACCCCAACATCCTCAACTACGAGAGCGTCTTCGGCATGGAGGAGTGCCGGTGGACTGACATGAGCCACGACATGCCGCTCTACGACGTGACATTCCCTTTCATCCGCATGATGTCGGGCCCCGTCGACTTCACCCCCGGGGCCATGCGCAACGGCACACGCCACGACTGGCGAGCCATCTACACCAAGCCCGTCTCGATGGGGACGCGGTGCCACCAGGCGGCATGCTACGTGGTCCACGACAGCCCGCTCACGATGCTCGCCGACAGCCCGACGAACTACGAGGCCGACAGCGCGTACACCAGCTTCATAGCCTCACTGCCGACGACTTTCGACAAGACAATAGTCCCGATGGGCAGAATCGGCCAATATATCGTGACGGCCCGCCGGCGAGGCGAGGCGTGGTACGTCGGCGGGCAGACCAATTGGGACGGCAGACGCCTCGACCTGCGCCTCGACTTCCTGCCGGCCGGGACGGAATATGAAGCGCAGACCCTCCGCGACGGCACGAACGCCAACCGCGACGCCGAAGACTACAAAATCGACTCCTCCACGGTGGACAGCTCCACGACCATGAGCGTCGACATGGCAAGCGGCGGCGGATTTGTCATAAAACTGACCCCTAAAAATCTGACACACTGAGCAATGGACAGACTATCCTTGGCCACCGTCCTGGCACTGGCGCTCGCCCCGATGGCGGCGCGCCCACAAGCGGCGCGCCACAACACCCCGGGGGCGGGCAACCCCGTCCTGCCCGGCTACTTCGCCGACCCGACGGTCAAGAAGTTCGGCGACACATACTACATATACGCCACGACCGACGGCAGCGGCGCCGGCTTCGGCCCCGCCCAGCTGTGGCAGAGCAAGGACTTCAAGAACTGGACACTGACGCCCATGAACTGGCCCGACAGCCACTGGATATGGGCGCCGGACGTCATGCGTGGCGCCGACGGGCGGTTCTACTACCTCTACTGCCAACCGTGCAAGCTCCACATGGGCGTGGGCGAGACGCCGCGGGGGCCGTGGCGCAACATCTTGGGAGAGAGCGAGGCGGTGCTTGTTGAGGACCGCTTCGTGACGAACGCCATAACGCTCGACGGGCAGACATTCCAGGACGACGACGGGCAGGTCTACATGTATTGGGGGACGTGGGGGATATACAAGGGCTTCGGCTGCGGCTCGGGGCGGCTCAACCCCGGCATGAAGAGCTTCGCCGAGACGCGCCTGATCCCCAACACCGAGGCCACGGACTTCTTCGAGGCCCCCTTTGTCTTGAAGCGCGGCTCGACATACTACTTCATGTACTCCTGCGGCCACTGCGAGGACGACTCCTACCAGGTCCGCTATGCGACATCCAGCAATCCCCTCGGCCCCTACACCTACCGCGGGGTGGTCTTGAGGACCAACGCCGACGGGACAGTCCACGGACCCGGCCACCACAGCGTCTTGCAGGAGGGCGACGACTACTACATCGTCTACCACCGTCACGACAACCCACACTCCAACCGCGGCTTCCACCGCCAGGTGTGCATAGACAAGCTGGAGTTCGCCGCCGACGGCTCCATCGTCGAGGTGGCGCCGACGCACGACGGCGTGACGCTCCACCCGGAGTTGCGCCAGCCCGTCAACCTGGCTTTCGGCGCCAAGGCCACCGCCTCGTCGCATTACGACGAGGACTTCCGCCCCGAATATGCCACCGACGACAACAACGGGACCCTCTGGCGCCCCAAGACGACCGACCCGGCATGGCTCACCGTGGACCTCGGCAAACGCGAGAGAGTCCGGACCGTGTGGACGCAGTTTGAACATGGCACGCAGTTCTACCAATATCTGATTGAGACATCCGACGACGGCGCGCATTGGGACGTCTTCGCCGACAAGCGCGGCAACAGGCTTGCCGGCTCGCCCATGGTGGACTTCGGCGACGCCCGGGCGCGCTACGTCCGCCTGACCGTCACGGGCGGACAAAAGGCGGGCTTCGGCGGGGCCGTGTGGAACTTCAAGGTCTTCGGCACCGTGGAAGACGGCTCGCCGCAGCAGTGGCTGGGGCTGGCGGCGGCGGACTTCGACGGCCGCGAGTGGGCGAACAACGAGGGGATGCTCGGCGGCGCGCTGAAGCTGACCCGCGGCACGGGCCGCCGCGAGAGAGTGGGCGGCAAAGACGCCGTGACACTGCAACCTCGCTCCACGATGGTCATGACCAACGCGCGGATAGGCAAGAGCCGCCCGCACACGTTCACGGCCATGGTCTTCGACGGAGGCGAGTGGAAACAGACGACCGACAACGACCCGCACTTCCGCCTCGCCGACGGACGGCTCGAAATTGCCTGCGCAGACAAGCCGCTGACTGTGACAAACATACGCTACTACAATTGGGAGCAGACCGAGACGGAGCGCAAGTTCGACGCGCAGACCGACATGGTGCGCCACGAGCCGGCCGCCACAGTGCGGCAGGGGCTGGTGGTGAGCATCGACGCCGACCGGTATGAGGAGGGCGACACAGTGCCCTACATTGCCAACGAGGGCGCCGCCGACGGAGTGTTCGCGGCCCAAGGGGAGAATGCCGCCACGATCCAGGTCGCGGCCGGGCGCAAGGCCATAACGTTCAGCGGGCGCGAGAGCTACCGCTCCGACTTCATGCTCCCGCCGACGCTCCGCAACAACGCCCCCTACACCCTGGCGGCGACAATCTTCAACCCGCAGATGGACGTCAACGAATGCGTGGCGGACTTCACCTCGTCGCACGACGAGCTGGAGAAAATCATGCTTGTCGACGGGACGGAGCCGCGGTGCGGCGTCATCAACCACTACGGGTGGTATGAAGACGCGGGCCACAAGGACATGGCCTCGCTGGAGGGCAAGTGGCACAACGTCTACGTCTGCTTCGACGGCCGCGTGGAGAGCGTCTACATAGACGGCAGGCTCGTGAGCCGCAAGGACATCCAACTGCTCGTCAAGCCGTCGCAGTTCGTCACGCTCGGCCTCAACGCCGAGGGCGAGTGGCCGTTCTCCGGCGGCATAGGCTCGCTGCGCCTGTGGGACGAGTACATTGCGTTCGGCGACTAACGATGGTAAAAGCGTCCACCAAACGAGAACAATTTTTAGCGTCCGAAAGGCTTGCCACGGACTACATTTGCAATAACAGAAAACGAGATACGATGAGAAGAGCTATAACCACGACCGCCGTTGCCACTTTGGCGGCCGCACTGGCGGTGGCGCAGCAGACCCCCGGCGGGGCCGGCTACCCCATAACCCCCGTGCCGTTCACCCGGGTCAAGGTGCAGGAGAACTCGTTCTGGGGCCAACGGCTGGAGACGAGCCGCAAGGTGACCATCCCCCTGGCTTTTGGCAAGTGCGAGAGCGAAGGGCGCTACAAGCACTTCGAGCGCGCCGCCCACCCCTCGGCGAGCTACGACGTGCCGAAGCTCATGGGCTTCAGCTTCGACGACACCGACCCCTATAAGACAATCGAGGGCGCGAGCTACATCCTCCAGACATACCCCGACAAGAAGCTCGAGGCCTACCTGGACAGCGTGATAGACATCATAGGCAAGGCGCAGGAGCCCGACGGCTACCTCTACACCGCCAGGACGCAGAACCCCGCCAACCCCCACCCCTGGGCGGGTGGCAAGCGCTGGGTGCTGGAGGAGGACCTGAGCCACGAGCTGTATAACCTGGGCCACATGATTGAGGGCGCCGTGGCGCACTACCAGGCCACGGGCAGCCGCAAGTTCCTCGACATCGCGACCAAATATGCCGACTGCGTCGTCCGCGAAGTGGGGCCCAAGCCCGGGCAGGCGCGCGTCGTGCCGGGCCACCAGATTGCCGAGATGGCCCTCTGCCGCCTCTACCTCGCCACGGGCAACAAGAGCTACCTCGACGAGGCCAAATTCTTCCTGGACTACCGCGGCAAGACGGGCATCAAGCACGACTACTCGCAGTGCCTCAAGCCCGTGGTGGAGCAAGACGAGGCCGTGGGCCACGCCGTGCGCGCCGCCTACATGTATGCCGGCATGGCCGACGTGGCGGCCCTGACGGGCGACACGTCGTATGTCCACGCCATAGACCGCATCTGGGACAACATTGTCGGCAAGAAGCTCTACATAACCGGCGGCATCGGCGCCACGAACAACGGCGAGGCCTTTGGGCAGAACTACGAGCTGCCCAACATGAGCGCCTACTGCGAGACATGCGCGGCCATAGGCAACGTCTACGTCAACTACCGCCTCTTCCTGCTCCACGGCGAGAGCAAATATTACGACGTCTTGGAGCGCACGCTCTACAACGGCCTCATAAGCGGCGTCTCGATGGACGGCGGCGGCTTCTACTACCCCAACCCCCTGGAGAGCATGGGCCAGCACCAGCGCCAGGCGTGGTTCGGGTGCGCCTGCTGCCCCAGCAACGTGTGCCGCTTCCTGCCGTCGCTCCCCGGCTACGTCTACGCCGTCCGCGACAGGAGCGTCTACGTCAACCTCTTCCTCGCCAACACGTCGGAGCTGTCGGTGGGCGGCAAGCGCGTGCGCCTCTCGCAGCAGACCGAATATCCGTGGGACGGGGACATAGCCATAAAGATTGACGAGAACCGCGCCGGGGCGTTCGACCTCAAAGTCCGAATCCCCGGATGGGTCAAGGGCCAGCCCGTCCCCTCCGACCTCTACTGCTACACCGACGGCAAGCGGCTGGGCTACAGCGTCAAGGTCAACGGCAAGCCCGCCGAGGCCTCGCTCGCGGCCGACGGCTACTACACCATAGGCCGGAAGTGGAAGAAAGGCGACGTCGTGAGCGTCCACTTCGACATGGAGGCCCGCACCGTCCGCGCCCACAACAGCGTCGAGGCCGACCGCGGGCAGGTCTCCATTGAGCGCGGGCCGATTGTGTACTGCGCCGAGTGGGCGGACAACAAAGACGACATCATGAGCATCCTCTTGAACCAGGAGCCGCAGTTCACCCTCGGCACCATGGCCGACGCCGCATTCATAGCCGACTCGCTAAAGGAAACGCTCAACCTGTACAGGAGCCAGGGTGTCCGCACTCTCACGACCGAGGCGCAGACCCTCTCGATTGGCAAAGACGGCCGCCTGGCAGCCGCCGACAGCCGCCTGACGCTCATCCCCTACTTCGCATGGGCGCACCGCGGCAACGGCAACATGAAAGTCTGGCTCCCGCAAGACGTGCGCGCAGCCCGCCCCACAGTCCCGCCGACACTCGCCGCGCAGGCCAAGGTGGAGTTCTCGTCGCCCGTGCCGGCCCCGCGGAGCGTGACCGACGGCCTGGTGCCCGCCGACGAGACAGACCGCAGCATCCCCTACTGCCACTGGTGGCCCAAGCAGGGCACGACGGAGTGGGTCTCCTACACGTTCCCCGAAGCGAAAGAGGTGGGCAGCTGCACCGTATATTGGTATGACGACCAGCCCTGGGGCGGATGCTCGGTGCCGGAGAGCTGGGCGGTATACTACCAAGACGCCGACGGCCAGTGGCAGCCCGTGCGGGAGGCCGACGCCTACCCCGTCAAGCGCGGCGCTCCGTGCATGGTCAACTTCGCCCCCGTCAAGACCAAAGCCGTCAGGCTGGAGCTGAAGCAGGCCGACGACAAGTCGGCGGGCATCTTCGAGTGGAGCGTCCGATAGGCAGAGAAGAATAGAGGTTCACAAAGTTTTTGTGCAGAATGCGTGGCCGGGTGTCGTAACGACGACGCCCGGCCACGCCACTGTATTCGATTTTTGCCTATATTTGACCATAAACAGACAACAAGACATGCACACAGCCAAGATTGCCGCGCCCGCAACGCTGCTAGCACTGACAATCACGTCGTGGGCGCAAGACGAGCTGCAATTCGCCACAACCATGGGGGAGACCCTGCGCATGGTACATGTCGAGGGCGGCGAGTTCCTCATGGGGGCGCAAAGCACCAACCCGCAGGGCGAAAACTACTACAGGGAGGCGCAACAAGACGAAGGCCCGGTCCATCGGGAGCAACTCCCGTCATTCTACATCTCGAAATATGAAGTGACACTAGGCCTGTGGGCAGACATCATGGGTGGCGACGTGCCATATGGCGAAGAGCAGATGGCCAAAGGCGGGGTGTCGTTCGTCGAGGCGCAAGATTTCGTCTCGAGGCTCAACGAGACATTCGCCGGCAAGTTGCCAAACGGCACCGGCTTCGCACTCCCGACGGAGCAACAGTGGGAATATGCCGCCCGCGGCGGGACGAGGCACGACACATATGCGTACAGCGGCGGCGACGTCGCCACCGAAGTGGCCCAATTTGGCGGCACGACAGAGAAACCCGGCGAGGTGGGGAAGAAACCGGGCAACTCCCTGGGACTGCACGACATGAGCGGCAACGCCCAGGAGTGGACACAAAGCGACTACGTTGGCTACGAGGGGACTAGCCTGCCGCGCACGGCATATCGCGCAAAAGTGCTACGCGGCGGCGGCATCCACTCGCAATACGAGCGTCAAGTCAGCGTCTCGGCACGCGCATATTTCGCCGAGACCACCGGGATGCAGTACCATGGGCTTCGCCCTGTTCTCAACATCCGCCCCGACGCATTGAAGCCGACAGTCGCAGACCGACAGGATGCCGCCCCAAAGCTCGTAAAGAGGCCCGGAGGGGTTGCGGTACAGATGCCAAACGGCGACGTGTTTGACCTCGTGGGGCGAAAAATCAACTAGGGCGAAAGCGCACTCAAGCCTCGGCAAAACCGAACTCCATTTGGCTCGGACACGATGCCGCCGCACACCCGTCCCAATCGTCCTCGCAGAAGACGCCGGTGCGGACAACCGACCGCGCCAACTGCGCAACGACGGAGACCGCCACGCTGTTGCCAATGAGCTTCATCCACCTGGGCCGCGCCTCTGGCAGGGCGTAATCGGCAGCCCCCCCCTGAATCCGGCACGCCTCAGCTTTCGTTATCTTTCTGAAATTTCGCGGCCTGTAGACCCTCTCCCAAAAACTCGCTCCGCAACTCAGACAGGGACTCGGCCTCAATGCGGACTGTCGAGATGTAGTCGTTGGTGTAGCTGGCCACCAAAGCCGGGCATGTTTTCGACGAGGGCAGGAAGATGCGGTTTATGCCGTTGAGGCCCGCGCTGATTTTGCCGTTCCTGAAGTCGTATCGGACGCCGACGCGGCGCACCGCCCCTTTGGCCTCCAAGCTCGCCAAAGTGTCGGCTATGCCAATCTTGCGCCGCCTCACCTCGCGGTCCGCCTTTAGCCAGTCCAGCCTCAGACGGCCTTGCTCGGAGAGGGAAAGCAAAAACGCCTCCGCCTCCGAGAGGACGCCGCCATCGCCCGTCCGCTCATACTCATAGTCCACCCTTTCTGTAGGTTACGAGTTCTGACGCACAATTGTGTTGTCGAGCCTGGGGCTTATGGCGACGCACAGCCCCTGGCTCTTACTCTACAGTAGCGGGCAGGAAGAATAAAAAGATGCCTCGACTTGGCGAACCAAGCCGAGGCATCTTGCGTAGCGGGAAGCCGACTCGAACGACTGACCTTTGGGTTATGAGCCCAACGAGCTA
>CAYZUH010000003.1:182014-222143 GCA_964481855.1 uncultured Marinilabiliaceae bacterium | reverse complement strand
GGACCAGAGGCTCGTGGAGTACCTCATGGAGCAGAACGCCAGGCTCCAGGAGCAGATTTCGGACCTGGTGTCCCTGCTGCGCACGACGCTTGGGAAAGGCGGCGTGACCACGGCGCACAAAACGTGCAAGGGGGAAGCAACGCCCCTACAGCAAACTAGCAATCAGCCAGTTTGCCGCGCATCACTTTCGTGCCCCCGATGAGTGTCTGTCGTTAGCGGCTTCCATTCGGCTCGCCACGGCGGAAAGTTTCAAAGTGCGTACTATGACGGTACGACCACTTTCCGCCGGCGTGGTCGCGTTGGAGCGCGCCTCCCCACCTCCTTGCGCCAATCAATACTTTATCATCCGTCGCCCTAGTTTTATTGCTTGGTGATGGCAAGACGGAAGCCCCCGGCGTTGACACGCCGGGGGCTTCCCAATTTTGTCGCACCCCAATTCCTACTTGCCGCAGAGCACGCAGGGCTTAAGTTGCTTGAAGAAGTCGTTTCCCTTGTCGTCGACAAGTATGAATGCGGGGAAATCCTCAACACGGATTTTCCATATGGCTTCCATTCCGAGTTCTGGATATTCAACGCACTCGATGCTCTTGATGGAACTCTGCGACAAGACGGCGGCAACTCCACCGATAGTCCCGAGGTAGAAGCCGCCATGCTTCTGGCATGCGTCGGTCACAACCTGGCCACGGTTGCCCTTGGCAATCATGACGAGGCTTGCACCTTTGCTTTGGAACTCGTCGACGTAGGGGTCCATCCTGTTCGCGGTCGTCGGCCCCATGCTCCCACACGGATACCCCTCGGGGGTCTTGGCCGGGCCGGCGTAGAGAATAGGGTGATTTTTGAAATAGGCCGGCATCTCCTCGCCCGCGTCGAGCCGAGCCTTGAGCTTGGCGTGGGCAATGTCGCGGGCGACAATGATTGTCCCTTTCAAGTTGACCCGCGTGCTGACCGGATATTTAGCCAACTCGCGACGCACGGCATCGATGCCGTTGTCCAAGTCGATTTCAATCCCGTGCGCGCCCTCACCCGGCCTGCGCATCTCTTCGGGGATGAGCTCTGTCGGGTTTGCGTCCATCTGCTCCAGCCATATGCCGTCCTTGTCAATTTTTGCCTTGATGTTGCGGTCGGCTGAGCAGCTGACACCCATGCCGATAGGGCAACTGGCACCATGACGCGGCAGACGGACGACCCTGATGTCGTGCGCCAAATATTTGCCGCCAAACTGCGCCCCCAAGCCAATCTGATGAGCCTCGCGGAGCAGCTTGGCCTCAAGGTCGAGGTCGCGGAACGCCCGACCGGTCTCATCGCCCGTGGTCGGCAGAGTGTCGTAGTACTTGATGGAGGCCAACTTGACAGTCAGCAGATTCTTCTCGGCACTTGTTCCGCCGATGACGAACGCAATGTGGTAGGGGGGGCAGGCCGCGGTGCCAAGGCTCTTCATCTTCTCGACAAGGAAAGGCAGGAGCGTCGCCTCGTTCTGAATTGTGGCCTTGGTCATGGGGTAGAAATAGGTCTTGTTGGCCGAGCCGCCACCTTTTGCCACCATGACGAAACGATACTCGTCGCCCTCCACGGCCTCGATGTCGATTTGAGCCGGCAAGTTGCAACGAGTGTTCACCTCGTCGTACATGTTGAGCGGCGCATTTTGCGAATAGCGCAAGTTGTCTTGCGTAAAGGTGTTGTAGACGCCAAGGCTCAGCGCCTCCTCGTCTTCAAAATCCGTCCAGACGCGCTGACCTTTTTCGCCGTGGATTATGGCAGTGCCAGTGTCCTGGCAGAAAGGGAGGACTCCCTTCGCCGCCGTCTCGGCATTGCGCAAGAACTGCAACGCCACGTACTTGTCATTCTCCGTGGCTTCAGGGTCGGACAAAATCTTGGCGACCTGCTCGTTGTGCTCGCGGCGGAGCATGAACTCCACGTCGTGGAACGCCTCTTGCGCTAGAAGCGTCAGAGCCTCACGGCTGACCTTGAGTATGGTCTTGCCCTCGAAAGTCCCCGTGCTGACCCCCTCGCGGCTCACGAGGCGATACTTGGTCTCGTCCTTGCCCATTTGGAACATGGGCGCATACTTGAATTCGGGTGTCTGTGCCATTCTGATGTATCGTTTTGGTGTTTCAGTTTTCTGACTATTTCGCGTAGCTCACGGCCCTCGTCTCGCGTATCACTGTAATCTTGACCTGCCCAGGGTATGTCATCTCGGTCTGGATTCGTTTCGCCAAGTCTGTGGAAATCTCCTCGGCCTGCTTGTCGCTGACCTTTTCGGCGCCGACAATTACGCGCAACTCACGACCGGCCTGAATGGCGTAGGTCTTAATAACGCCGTTGTACGACATGGCCATATTCTCTAAATCGTTGAGGCGCTTGATGTACGCCTCGATAATCTCGCGGCGCGCCCCCGGACGCGCCCCGGAGATGGCGTCGCAGACCTGTACGATGGGGGCCAGCATCGTCTGCATCTCGACCTCGTCGTGGTGCGCCCCTATCGCATTGCTAATCTCCGGCTTCTCCTTGTACTTCTCGGCAAGCTTCATGCCAAGGATTGCGTGCGGCAATTCCGGCTCCTCGTCGCTCACCTTGCCGATGTCGTGCAGAAGCCCGGCCCGTTTGGCTTTCTTGGGGTTCAGCCCCAGCTCCGACGCCATGACGGCGCACAGGTTGGCAGTCTCGCGGGAGTGCTGGAGCAGGTTCTGCCCGTACGACGAACGATACTTCATCTTGCCGATGAGCTTGACAAGCTCTGGGTGCAACCCATGGACTCCAAGGTCTATCGTAGTCCGCTTGCCGGTCTCGATGACTTCCTCCTCGACCTGCTTGCGAACCTTGTTGACAACCTCCTCGATGCGCGCCGGGTGGATTCGTCCGTCGGTCACAAGCTGATGGAGAGCCAGGCGCGCAATCTCGCGGCGCATGGGGTCGAACGCCGAGAGCACGATGGCCTCCGGCGTGTCGTCAACGACGATCTCCACCCCCGTAGCGGCCTCCAAGGCGCGTATGTTTCGTCCCTCACGACCGATTATCCGTCCTTTGACCTCGTCGGAGTCGATATGGAAGATTGTGACGGAGTTCTCTATGGCCGTCTCCGTCGCCACCCGCTGTATGGTCTGCAGCACAATCTTCTTGGCCTCCTTGTTGGCGTTTATTCTGGCCTCGTCCATGATGTCGTTCACGTACGACATCGCCTCGGTCTTGGCCTCGGCCTTGAGGCTCTCCACGAGCGTCTCCTTGGCCTGCTCGCTCGATATTCCCGAAATCTGCTCCAGCTTCTCTATTTGTTGCTTGTGCAGCTTCTCTATGTCGTCTTGCCTTTGCGCCACCACGCCCTTTTGGCGTTCCAATGCCTCTTGGGCGGTCTGCAACTCCTTTTCGCGCCTTTGCAGGTCGTCAAGGCTTCCCTTAACCTGCTGTTCGCGTTGCCGGACTTTTGTCTCCGCGGCCGCCATCTTTTGGTTGCGAGCATTGACGTCTTTCTCGTATTCGGCTTTCAGCGCAAGGAATTTCTCTTTTGCCTGAAGTATCTTGTCTTTCTTTATGACTTCAGCTTCCGCCTCCGCGTCGCTCACGATTTTCGTCGCCCTCTTCTTAAAGGCGGTGGTAAGCAGCAGCCACGCCACCACGCCGCCGACAATCAATGAGGCCGCGCATAGGCAAATTGTTAGTATGTCCATCTTCGCATTGTTATTATAATAGTATATAGAAAAAGCACCGCATGGAGACTGCGGGTCGGGGCAAAAGCCCCTAGCCAAGTCGCCCTACAGTGCGTGGTCTATCGGAAGACGGCCATTCGCCGCCGTATGCGGTTGCCGCTCCCGTCTATTCTTCGAGTGCCTCGTCGATGCGCCCCACTACTTCGCCGACTTTCAGAGCCAACTCATCGTTGTCGCGCGACTTCTTGAGGCGCAAGTACTCCAACATACATTCAAAGGCCAACACCGAAAGCCCAGCCCTCTCTCCATACCGCCTTATGAAGCTCTGGTAGCTGGTGTTCGCCCTCTGCTCCACGAACTCGGCGGCAGAACGCGCCATAGCCTCTTCTCCCGAAAAGACCTTGACACTCACGGCTTTCCCGCCGAGGGTGACAAACACCTCCACCTTGTTCTCTCCCGTGGTCATCAGGCTAGCTTACGTATGCGGCCAATCTATTGTTTTAGGAGCGCAATGCACTCGTCGATACCTCGCACCAATTGACCAATATACCTCTGAGCCTCGCCCGAAGCATCAGCGTCTGAAGAAGCGTCGGCAAGGCGCAACGCAAGACCCACCTTGCAACTCTCCAATTCGCGTCGAGCCTCCATGGTCTCCTCGTGGCTGGCCTCCAACTCGGCGCGCAACCGGGCAACCTCGGCGGCCAACATGGCGTTATGCGCCTTTAGCTGGCCCAACGCCTCAATCAGCCGCCCGACCCCCTCCTCCAGCTTGTTGCCTAGCTCTATTACGCTCGAAGCCACTCCGGCAGTCTATTAGTCATGCAAATTTACCCCCTTTGATTTAATTATTGAAACATTGAGTGAAATATTTTCGCGCATATGGTCGGCGCCTCGCCAATTACTTTGATTCACAGGTTTTCGGGAGCGCGACGATTTGCAAAATATGCCCCAAATGCCTACTTTCGCAGAAACAAAACTGTTCTAATGTTCGCGCCTTGCGCATCCGCCAAAGGCGCACGCAACAGAAAGGAATAATCATGAAAAGAGTCTTTCCAATCGTAATGTTGGCCACGGCATTGTCCGCCTGCTCTCAGTCGGACGGGCATGGAGTCGGGGTGGCGGCAAACGCCATCGTGAAAAACGTCGTGGGGCGGCGAAATTTCGGCGGCAGCCACCCTGTCATAACGCCACAGCCCGTTGTCATGATAGCCACCTACGACAAGAACAATGTCCCCAACGTCATGATGGCGGCGTGGGCGTCGCAGTGCGACTACAACAAGCTCACATTCTCGCTAAGCCCGCACAAGACTACGGACAACTTGCGGCAGAAAGGGGCGTTCACGGTGAGTTTCGCCACGGTTGACGACATAGTGGAGTCTGACTATTTCGGACTTGTCAGTGGAAACGACATCCCCGACAAGGTGGAGCGCGCCGGCTTCAGCTCCATCCCCAGCCCGAACGTCGATGCCCCAATTATCAGCAACTACAAACTCACCCTAGAGTGCCGTGTCGTCAGCATGACGGACGAAGCCGACGGCGGCTCGCAAGTTGTCGGGGAGGTTGTCAACTGGAGTGCCGACGAAAGCATCCTTGGAGCCGACGGCAAGGTAGACCTGGCAAAGCTCAAGCCAGTCATATACGACGGGTGCGCCATGATTTACCGCGCCATTGGGGACAGCGTCGGGCAAGCGTGGCAGTCGGGCAAGGCAATCCGCGACAGGATTGACTAACGGAGTCCGCGGCAACAGCGTTCACAAAAAGAGACTCGCCCCCCACCCTGACATCATGCCCGGTGGAGCCAGGTTCACTTTCTGGCGGCTTTATGGTAAGTTCTTCTAGGCGGTTGCATTTTCTAGCTAAAAATTCGTTACTTTCGCCACGCAAAATGCAACCTAAGGATTACAGATGACACAGGTTCTGAAATTTGGGGGCACCTCTATGGGTACGGCCAAGAGCATGCGCGAGGTGAAGCGCATCATCTTGAGCCATCCGGCTCCAACCATAGCGGTTGTCTCGGCGGTGAGCGGTGTGACCGACATGCTTTTGGCGTCGGCCCACAAGGCCGCCGCGGGCGAGGACTACACGAGTGCCCTGGCAGCCATAATAGACAAGCACAAGGTCATCGTTGCCGACCTCTTCGACGACCCCCAGCGCATAGAGGCGTTGCTTGCGCCGATTTTTGCGGACTTGCGCAGTCTGCTCAAGGGAGTCTCGCTCCTCAAGGAGCTGAGCGACAGGAGTCTCGAGACAATATCTGGCTTCGGGGAGGTTTGCTCTTCTCTCATTTTGAGCGAGTTCATGCCCGGCTCGCGCCTCGTCAATTCGCGTCCGCTCATCAAGACATACCCGGCGGGAAGACGAAACCTGGTCTGCGAGGACGTCACCTCGGCCAACATTGCGGACGCATTCTCCAAAATTGGCGACTACACCATCATGCCGGGGTTCATATCCTCCAACGAGAAAGGCGAACCAACGACACTAGGGCGCGGCGGCTCTGACTACACAGCCGCATTGGTCGCGGCGGCCATCGATGCCGATGTCTTGGAGATTTGGACAGACGTCGACGGTTTCATGTCGGCAGACCCTCGCATCATAAGCCGCGCCTATATGCTCGACCACCTCACATACGAGGAGGCGATGGAGTTGTCGCACTTTGGAGCAAAGGTCATCTATCCTCCGACGATATTGCCAGTGTTGAAGAAAAAGATTCCCATATACATTAGGAATACGTTTAACACGTCCTGCCCCGGGACGCGCATTGACGACGTGGAAAGTGCCGACAAGAACAGCAAGATTCGCGGAATCTCGTCCATAAAGAATGTCAGCCTCCTTACGTTCCAGATGGTGGGCATGGTGGGGATATCGGGGGTCTCTATGCGTATCTTCAAGGCACTGGCCGGGGCTTTCGTCAATGTCATCCTTATCTCCCAGGCCTCGTCGGAGCTGACCATATCCCTTGTTGTCGAGACTCGCGACGCGGCAAAGGCGGCAGAAGTCATCAACGGCGAATTCGCCGACGAAATTACGACAGGTCACGCCCGGCCGACGGGCATAAAGGACCATATGGCTGTCGTGGCTGTCGTCGGCGACCGCATGAAGCACAACACTGGGGTCTCCGGGAGGCTTTTTGACGCCGTGGGCAAAAGCGGCATAAACGTATATGCCATCGCGCAGGGTGCAAGCGAGGTGAACATATCTTTCGTCATCAAAGAGGACGATTTGCGCAAGGCTCTGAACACCGTGCACGACGCTTTCTTCCTCAGCCGGTGCCAAGTGTTGCAGATTTTCTTGACAGGACTGGGCACGGTGGGCGGAAAACTCTTGGAAAAACTTGCCACTCAAGCGGGCAAGCTCCGCGACGAGTACCGCCTCGTTGTGCGCATTGTGGGAGTCGCCAACTCCAAGTTGGCCCTCATCGACGAACAAGGCATAAAAGCGGAGGAGGCCAAAGAACGTCTGCAAAGCGAGGGAAAACCGTTGGCGAACACGGACCTAGCCACCACCATAAAGAGGCTCAACCTGGCCGGATGCGTCTTTGTCGACTGCACGGCGAGCCCGGACGTTGCCGCCCTATACGACTTCATGTTGGAAAACAACGTCAACGTGGTGACGGCAAACAAGATAGCCTCGTCGTCGGACTATGGGCACTATCAGCATCTGAAAGCCACGGCCCGCGAAAAGGGTGTCAAGTTCCACTACGAAACCAACGTCGGCGCCGCCCTGCCAATCATATCGCCCATCAACGACCTGATTTGCAGTGGCGACCACATTGTCAAGATGCGGGCAGTGCTGTCGGGGACGCTCAACTTCATCGCGAACGCCCTGGCGCAGGGGCGCAAGCTGTCCGAAGTCGTTGCGGAAGCCCGCGCCAAGGGCTACAGTGAGCCAGACCCGCGCATGGACTTATCGGGGATAGATGTGGCGCGCAAGATTCTGATTCTCGCCCGCGAGGCGGGCGTCGGGCTAGAGATGGCAGATATCAAGCGGGAGCCGTTTGTACCGCAGGAGTATCTTGACACTCCCGACGTAGGCACGTTCATGTCCCGCCTAAAAGAGTTGGACGACGAATATGCCGCACGAAGCAAGAAGCTAGCTGAGCAGGGAAAGATTGCCCGCTACGTGGCCACATTTGAGAACGGAACCGTCACGGTCGGATTCAAGGATGTGGCGGAAGGAGACCCGCTGTTCTCGCTAGACGACACGAACAACATCGTTCTGATAACGTCGGACAACTACAACGAGCACCCGCTCGAAATCAAGGGCTACGGCGCCGGGGCCGACGTCACGGCTGCAGGCGTGTTCGCCGACATCATAAAGGTTGCCAACTTGTCGTAGGACAAGGGAACTACAGTTTCTAGATATGAAGTTCTATAGCACAAATAACATTGACGAGAAAGCAGACCTGAAGACTGCTGTGTTGAGAGGATTGGCTCCCGACAAAGGGCTGTATATGCCGGAGAGCATACCCACCCTCCCCCCCTCCTTTTGGGATTGGGTGCCGGGGAGAAGTATGTCGGAGATTGGTTTTGAAGTGTTGAAGCGATTTTTTTGCCCCGACATTCCAGAAGCCAAGTTTAGGTCGATGGTGGAAGACGCATTCAACTTCCCAGTGCCGGTTGTCGACGTGTGCGGCAATATTGCGTCGCTTGAGCTATTCCACGGCCCCACGTTGGCGTTCAAGGATGTCGGCGCACGTTTCTTGGCTCGAGTCATGTCCTACTTCGCCGACTATGGTGGACGACCGATAAACGTGCTTGCCGCCACAAGTGGAGACACCGGCAGTGCCGTGGCCAATGGCTTCCTGGGCGTCCCGAATGTGTATGTCCACATCCTCTACCCTTCGGGGCTTGTCAGCAAATTGCAGGAGCTTCAGTTCACGACGTTGGGGCAGAACGTCACAGCCTACGAGGTTGACGGTGTGTTCGACGACTGCCAGCGCATGGTCAAGGAGGCCTTCATGGACAGGCAGCTCAGCGGAGAGAGGATTCTGACATCCGCGAACTCGATTAATCTAGCCAGGTTCCTGCCTCAATGTGTGTACTACATTCACGCATTGGCTCAAATCCCGCAAAAGAAGTGGGAGAATTTGGTGTTTTGCGTGCCGAGTGGCAACTTCGGCAACATCACTGCGGGACTTGTGGCATACAAGATGGGAATGCCCATCAAGCGCTTTATCGCCGCGGTGAACGCCAACAGGGTCTTCACCGACTTTTTGGCCACGGGTGAGTATTGCCCCAAACCGTCAGTCCACACCCTCGCCAACGCCATGGACGTTGGCAATCCGAGCAATTTTGCAAGGGTGTTTGAACTTTTTGGGCGTTCCGTGGATGAGCTTCGCAACGTTGTCTCGAGCTACAGCTATTCCGACGAAGCCATTGGCGCAACGATTGCCGATGTCCGCGACAGGTATGGGTATACGTGCGACCCCCATGGGGCTGTCGGTTTTGCTGCCCTCAGAGACCACCTGCGAGAAGGCGAGTATGGTATATTCCTCGAGACAGCGCATCCCGCCAAGTTTATTGACACGGTTGAGAGATTCGCCGGAAAGGGAATCGAGATTCCGAAAAGATTGGCATCGTTCCTGGACGGGAAGAAGCAGTCCTTGAGGATTGGGAGTAACTATAGCGAGATTTTGCCTTCGCTGAGATAACGTTTGGCGACATTTTTGCATTATCCAACAACAATTGACGGAAGTCTCCAATTTTGGCAAGCAAGATGCGAGCCAAAGGCGGAGGTGATGTCGAGGTAAGAACGAAAGGAGTAATCTGTATGAAAAAGTTTGGACTCGTGGTTGCCCTGATGGCAGCGGCAACTGCGTTGTCGGCACAGGACAAGAGTGCCGACGAATACAAAAACGAGGGCAACGAGTTTGTCCGCAACAAGCAGTTCGCCGAGGCTTTGGCATCTTATAAGCAGGCGATAACCTTGTGGGGCGACTCGGTCGATGCCGCCACAGTATATAACGCCGGTATGTGCGCGCAACGAACAAAAGTCCTCGACGAGGCCTACGCATTCTACGCAAAAGCTCAGGCGCTAGGTTACAAAGAGGCAGATGCCGCATACCGCATGGCATCAATCCTTAAGGCCCAGAAAAAGGACGACGAGTACGCCAAAGCCATAGAGGAGGGCTTCGAGAAGTATAAGAATGGTAAGACTGGCAACGCGTTCAAGAAAGATTACGCCAAGTTGTTTCGCGACCAGGCCTTTGGCCTTTATAATGAGGGCGCAGAGATAACCAAGGCGATGCAGACGGCTGGAGCCGACAAGATGGACAAGCTCAAGGCCGATGCGAAAGCCAAATTCTCGGAGGCCAAACCTATCATAGAGAAGTCGCTAGAAATCAACCCCGACGATGCCAACGCCAAGGCCATCAAGGATAGCATAGAGAAGCAGTTGGAGGCTCTGTAGTTGTTGGAGAGGAACCTTATAGACAAACGGAAGTGGCACTCTCTTTAGTGCCACTTCCGTTTATTATTACCTCATCTATTCTCACTCCAAACTTTAGCCAAAAAGTCACTAAACCGGTTTCTGAATGTTTGTTGTGAAAACTGTTCAGAATGCTCCCTTATTCTCTTACAATCAAAATGCATACCCTCAAAGCGAGCAACAGCATCAACTATAGCTTGGGGACTTTGTGATTCAAAATACACCCCGGTTTCGCCGTCAATCACAGTTTCTAAGACTCCGCCGCAACCATAACATATGACAGGACAGCCACACGCTTGCGCTTCAACGGGAACTATTCCAAAATCCTCATCAGCAGCGAAAATAAAAGCTTTTGCTCGTTGCATAAACTGTACAACATCGCAATCATCCAAACGGCCAACAAATGTCACGTTTGCCCCAGCAATCTTTTCTAGTCTTCCCCTTTCGGGACCATCACCGCAAACAATAAGCTGCTTAGTCGGCAATGCCGAAAATGCTTCAATTATGGTATCAATTCTTTTATAAGAGACCAATCGGGACGCCGTAAAATAATAATCTTGACGTACACCCGATACCAATTGGAACTTGTCCACATTCACAGGTGGGTTTATCACCTCGGCCATTCTCCTGTAAACCTTTTCTATCCTCCGCTTTACATAAAGAGAGTTAGCAAGAAAATAGTCTACACGATTCGCTGACACGACATCCCATATTCTGAGTTTTTTTAGAAAATGTCGCATAACGAAACTGTACAAGCCCCGAAATACACTTGCATTCTCCTTATCACGCATATATTGCCAGGACAAATCCCACATATACCGCGCTGGGGAATGGCAGTAACAAATGTGAAGTTGCTTAGAGCTGACAATAACCCCTTTCGCAACTGAGGACGAGCTTGAAATTATCAAATCATATTTGGACAAGTCAAAGCTCTCAATTGCCGTCGGAAAGAACGGTAAGGCAATACGATAAAACTTACTTGCAAATGGGATACGACCAATGTAGCTTTGCGAAACTCTCTCTAATCCCAACCGTTCTATGCTACTCTTTTTGGCAATTAGCGTGTAAACATCAGAGTTAGGAAACATTTTAAACAACTCTGCCACCACTTTTTCCGCTCCGCCAATGTCGACAAGCCAATCATGAACAATTGCAACCTTGAGTTCACCCACTAAACCACTATTGTATATCATAATATTATATCACACCCCGATAGCTTCACGCTCCTCGTCTTGCGGCTCTAGGACATCCCCACCCTCCTGCTTCTTCTGCTCCTGCTCCATGTTTGCGAGGAAGAGGAGCAGACGATTGGCAATATTGGCCTCGGAAACGCCACCGTCGAAGTCGAGAGCCAACATATTGAGTTCGGGGTACGCCTCTTTGAGCTTCTTCTCGATGCCTCGCACCACGATATGGTTCGCGATGCACCCGAAAGGCTGCATGGAGACAACATTCGTACACCCCTGCTTGACGTAGGCAATGACCTCGGCCGGCAAAAGCCAACCCTCACCAAACTGCGCTGAGAGGCATATGATGTCTGACGCGAGCTCACTTTGAGTCTTTATGTCTATTTCAGGCTGATAGAAGCGGAAAGCTTCCGCCTCTTTGTCGAACTTCTTCTGAACCTTAGTTATCAAAGAGAAAGCCATGTCTATAACCACAGCCGGCACTTTGAACCGCTTTACGAAGTTAGCTTTATTGAACTTGAAATTGACGAAAGCTCGAAGAAAAAAATTGTGAATTATGGGCGGCACGACCTCAACGCCATGATCCATGAGCCAATCGGGCACGTACCGGTGCGAATACGGGTTGAATTTCAAGAATATCTCACCAGCCACCCCTGCCTTGGGGTATGTGCGGTCGGTATGTATGTCGACCGCATTGAACTCCTCCGCCGCCTGTCTTGTCAGCCGCAAAATCCCGTTCAGGTCTTTGGCCTCCACAAGCGGATTGGCCCGGCGCAGGAAGTCGTCGCGCAAGGCGCGGGCCGTACCCTTGACTTTCTCCCGGACGGCAATGGCGTGGTAGAAGACCGAGAGCCAGTCGCCAAAGAAGACGGAGTAGAGCACGATAGGCGCCGCCTTGAAAAGGTTGAGCTTAAAACCGGGCTGGTCTTCCTTGTCCGTCCCCGCAATGCCAATCACGGGAACCTGTTGGAAACCGGCATCGACGATGGCTTTGCGAATCAGCGACGGATAGTTCGTCGCACGGCACTGCCCCAGCTGGGTGACGGCCACGGCTGTCCTGTCCAAATCGTACTTGCCACTTTGGAGCGCCTTGATGAAGTCGCCCACGATGAGCGTCGCCGGGTAGCACACCTCGTTGTTTGAATACTTAAGCCCCAAGTCGTTCGACTCCGCGTCGGAGATTGGCAGCGAGACGACATCGTATCCCTCGGTCTTGAAAGCCGCACCGAGCAACGGCGATATGTATTCGGTGAAGAAAGGCGCAAGGATTGTCCTATTCTTCTTGTCCTCGGCCTCAAACTTGCGCGGACGGACAAACGGCTTGACGTCCGTCGCCGCGCTCCCGCCAAACTTCAAGCTCTCGATGAGCGAGCGGACGCGCAGCTTCATTGAGCCGACATTGTTTATGTCGTCAATCTTCAGGAGCGTCAAACTCTTATTGTGACGATTGAGGATGCTTCGCGCCTCGTCGGTGAAAAACGCGTCAGGGCCGCAACCAAAGGATGTTGTCTCGACGAAATGTACGTTGGCGCCCTGCCTTGCCGCCCACTGAGCCGAATTGAGGATGCGGTTGACAAACGTCCACTGTTTGAGGATGAACGTCTCGCGCTCGTCAATGTTCACACCCCGCACAACATCTTCCGTTATGACATCGACGCCGAGCTTGGAAATCATCTCCGAGACCTTGTGCTGAATCAGGGGGTCGGTGTGGTAGGGCCGCCCTGCCAGGAGAATCACCGTGCGCCGCGCCGCCATGGCCTTCTTGAAAGCGGCGACGTTGGCCTCGCGCAGCTCCCTCCCAAATCTGGCGTATTCGTCCAAGGCTTTCTTGTGCGCCTTGCGCACCGTCTTCTTGTCCACCCCAAAAGTCTCCATGTACCGGACAAGCTGCCGCAGGAGCAACTTGTCGTCTTGGAACGAGATGACCGGCGAGTCTATTGGCGTTTCGGTCTTTATGACCGAGGCCACGACCTCTGGATAGCCGATGATTATGGGACAGTTGTAGCTGCTAGAGACAGACTTGTCCTCGCGCCTCTCGTAGACCACCCTTGGGAAGAAAATCCTGTCCACCCCCTCCGTGGCCGCAAGGCCATAGATGTGGCTGTGCACCAACTTGGCCGGGAAGCATATGTTGTCGGACATGACGGAGTGCACGCTCCTCTCGTAGTCCAAAAAGAGCGACGGGCGGGAGAGTACGACCCTTATGCCACACTCGGTGAAGAACTTGTGCCAAAAGGGGAACTCCTCATACATGTTGAGCACGCGCGGAATTCCTATTGTCAGGAGCGGTTCGGGAGTCACAGCCTCCGGCTTCTCGGCCCTGTCGAACAGCGCATGATACTTGTAGACGCTCATGTCCACTCCCGCACGGTCTGACGACTTGCCGTTGGTGAAGACCTTCTCGCACTTGTTGCCAGAGTAATAGACCCCACCGTTCTTGAACCTGTATTGCGTTACGCGGCACTGGTTCTCGCATCCCCGGCAGGTCAACCCTTTCTGGTCGAAACTCGCCGCAATAAGGAAGTCATCGGCCGCACGGCCGCGCGAGGCGCCACCCTCCGCCAACCGCCTCGCCTGCAACGCGCAACCGTAGGCGCCCATAAGCTCGGGCACGTTGTTGCAGTACACACTCCTGCCCGTAAGGTTCTCAAAAGCCTTGACAATGGAGTCGTTGCGCATCGTCCCGCCCTGTAAGACAATGTTTTGCCCCAGCTCGTCGTAGTTCTTCAGTTTAAGCACCTTGAAGAGGCAGTTCTTCACCACGGAATAGGCCAGGCCGGCTGCGATGTCCGCCACCGACGCCCCCTCGCGGAGAACTTGCTTGACTTTCGAGTTCATGAAGACCGTGCAACGCGTCCCCAAGTCGGACGGACGCTTGCTCTGGCACGCCTTGACTACGAAGTCGGATATGTCGCACCCAAGCGTCTGCGCAAAGGTCTCGATGAACGAGCCACACCCCGACGAGCAGGCCTCGTTGAGTTCCATACGTGTCAAGGCGCCATGGTCCACATAAGTGGCCTTCATGTCCTGCCCGCCAATGTCGAGGATGAACGACACGTCGGGGCACATGGCGTGGGCGGCTACGTAGTGCGCCATGGTCTCCACCATCCCATATTCCAGGGAGAACGCCGCCTTGATGAGGTCCTCGCCGTAGCCGGTGGAACACCCACCGGCTATGTTGACCTCAACCCCCTCCTCCTGCGCCCTCTGGCATAGCTTACTCAGGCCGTGCTTGACGGCATCTATGGGATTCCCGCCGTTGTGGGCGTAGTACTTGAATATTATCTCGCCGTGGTCGTTTACGATGACGATTTTGGTCGTCGTCGAACCCGAATCCACACCCAAATAGTTTCGGGGAGTGGCCCTGCTGACATCGACCACCGGCACGTAGTTCTTCGCCTTGTCCGCTTTCCACGCAAGATACTCCTCCTCGGAGTTGAAAATTGGGGCAAGCTCAATTGTCGTCTTGTTGTGGTGCGACTGGCTCTCCCTCTCCACCTTTGGCGGCGGAGGCGCAGAGAGCAGACTTTGCAACGACGCCACGGTGAAAAGCGCGCCATCGTTGGCGGCCAGAGCAGTGCCCCACGCCGGAATCACGTTGGCCCTCTCCTCGACCACAAAGTCGTCATCGAGGGAATACCCGAAATAGTCCGCCAAGGCTTTCCGCAACGACGGGATAAAGGTCAGCGGCCCCCCGCACAAGAGCACCTTGGGGCGGATCTCGCACCCGTGGCTTAGCGTGCTGGCCGTCTGAACGGCCACGGCCCGGAATATAGACGCGGCGATGTCCGTCTTGGGGACATTGCGCGCTATGAGGTTCTGGATGTCCGTCTTGGAGAAGACGCCACAACGCGACGCTATTGGGTAGAGCGTCGTGCTCTGCCTGGCCAAGCCGTCGAGATCCGTCACCTCGACGCCGAGGCACAGCGCCATCTGGTCGATGAAAGCCCCCGTGCCGCCGGCGCAATTGCCGTTCATGCGCAGGTCTGTCACCTTGCCGTCGCGCAAATAGACGATTTTGGCATCCTCGCCACCGATGTCTATTATGGTGGAGACCTCAGGATGGACGGACTTGGTGAACTCAGCGGCCGCGACAACCTCTTGGACAAACGTAAGCCCATATCTCTCCGCCACACCCAAACCGACAGAGCCGGTCACGCCAAGCGTGAACTCGTCGGAGGCGTCCATCACCAAGTCCAGCTCGCTCAAAAAAGCCTCCACCGCAGCCGGCACATTGGCCTGGTGACGGCGATATGACGAATAAACAACATTATCACGCTCGTCCAACACGACAATCTTGGCCGTCGTAGAGCCCACGTCCAAACCTATCCTGTGCATTCTTAGTCTGTCTGGTCTGATTTTGATTAGCGCACGAAAGTACTAATAAATTGCATATTGACAAGATACAACGACTCCTCTCCGCCGCGACACGCTGCGCAGAGTTGCCCCAATTATGGGGGCGGGGGGCGGCGCGACAGTCACCACAGGGCCACCCGCCCTCCTACACCGAGGTCGAGCGTCGCGGTGGCTATCCCGAGCGCGCGGAACACGCGGCTCATAGTCGCCAGGCTTACGCTGTATCCCCTCTCGATTCGGGATATTTGCGCCTTTGGGACGCCGACCCGCCAGCCCAGCTCCTCCTGCGTCAGGTTCTGCCTCACCCGGTTCTCCCTCACGGCCTCCCCTATGTGGTAGGCGCGCACGGCCTCGGCCACCCTGCGCTCGTGCCCGTCCCGCTCGGGCGCCCCGACCTTGCCGAGGAACTCGTCCTTGACCCCCTCGAAAGAATAGAGCTTGATGTCACCCAATTTTTCCATCGCCACGCTTCGTTTTAAAGTAATGCTCCATGACAGACACGGCCTTTGCTATCTCTTTCCGCGGCGTCTTCTGCGTCTTCTTGACTATGCCGTGCGTAGCCACCACAAAAGCGCGCCTATCCGTATCCCATAAAGGCGAACAGGCGGCACGCCACCCCGCCGTGGAGGGTGCGGAACTTCCATATCCCCGCCCCCCCCAAGTTTCTTGAATAGCTCACTGCTCCTCTCGCCGCCCGCGACCCTGCCGATGTTGCATCATGACTTTCTGCCGGGCTTGCGCCGTAAGACTTTGGAGAAACGCCCTGGGCCCTCCGTAAAAAACAAGTTGGAATGCCGTTGGCATTGCGTACGCATCCTGTCCCGTGCCAAGATAGTGGAGTTTCGCAAGGTGGAAACACAACCGCACGGCAAAAAAAACTCTGCTGCGCACAAAATAAGCTCCCCCGCCGACCGTCGCGGCGCGGGGGGATGAACTCTCTAAATCAGCAAACAGACTAACAAACCAATTCCTTTGGCCGCAACGGAGCGGCACTGTGGCTCACGACCGTGGCGCATTACTCGGACCGCCACCGCAGTAAGCGCCGACGGTTGCGGCCGTGGATATATGTGGATTATCGCAGACTAAGGCGCAAATTTGCCATATTCGCAGTGGGCAGTGGCGGCGCTTGACGCCCCGACCCCGCTCTGGCGGGATGCAATGTACTTTTTGCGCATCATGCGTCCGTGTCTAGTCTTTTGATTGTGTGATTGATGCGCAAGAGCCGCGACGGCGGGCTTGCAAGACCTCTCCAAATAGAGCCGCATGGATATTTTTTTTCTGCTCTTTTTTATCGGCACGCCCCATTGCGGAACAGGATTCTTATTATATTTGCGCAACGAACAGAACAGAACGGAAGCCGATGAGCAAGATAAGCCTACAGCTAGACCCCGATTCGGGCACGCCCAAGTTCCGCCTCTTGGCGGAGGCTGTGAAAAACGCCATAGCCGAGGGCAAGTTGCGCACGGGCGAGAGTCTGCCGTCCGTGAGCCTGATATGCCAACAGTTGGGCTTGTCGCGCGACACGGTTTTCAAGGCATACAGCCTGCTGCGCGAGCAGGGCGTGGTCATGAGCCATCCGGGCAAGGGCTATTACATTGCCGACCACATCACGAAAGTTTTTGTGTGCCTCGACACTTTCAAGGCGTACAAGGAGGTGCTGTATGACAGCTTTTTCCGCAACCTGCCCCGCGACGTCATAGCCGACGTCAACTTCCACCACTACAACCCGCGCCTGTTTCGCAAGCTCGTGGAGGACAGCCTCGGACGCTACAGCAAGTATATCGTCATGCCGTTCATCTCCGACGAGACTGAACGCCTGTTGGCACGGATTCCCCGCGAGCGTCTGTTGGTCATAGACTGGAACCTCTTCACCGACATAAACTCCAACGCCGTCTTTCAGGACTTCGGCACGGCGTTGGCGAACGGGCTGGAGGCAGTCTACGACCGCCTCGCCAGGTACCGGTCGTTCCACTTTCTCTACCCCGACTACACGTATCACCCTTACCAGTCGGTCATCAGCTTTGAGAGGTTCTGCAACCTCCACTCGATCCCCCATGTCGTGGAACGCAACCCCGAATCGCTCAACGTCGAGGCGGGGACCGCGTACATCACGGTGTCTGACAGGATGCTGAGCAAGATTTTGCGCCAATGCAAAGAGAAGAATTTGACCCCCGGGGCGGACATCGGCATAATCTCGTATAACGAGACGCCAATGAAGCAGTTCATCGACCGCGGCATAACCGTCTTCTCGACCGACTTTGAGAAGATGGGTGAGCTTGCCGCCCAGTTTGTGGCACACGACCGGCATCTGAACGAGTGCGTGCCTTCGGGCATGATTGTGCGGTCGTCGCTGTAGCTAAGTAAACTAAAAACATAACTCCAATGTATTTGTTAGGTGTAGACGTAGGCAGCTCGTCGGTCAAGGCGAGCCTTGTCTCCGCGGAGACCGGTAAGAGCGTCGCCTCGGCTTTCTTCCCCAAGAGCGAGGCGGGAATCATGGCCGCGCGGCAAGGTTGGGCAGAGCAAGAGCCACAGGCGTGGTGGGAATACCTGAAAGAGGCGGTGCGCGACGTCATGACCCAGTCGGGGGTCGAGCCCGGCCGGGTGCGCGCCATCGGCATCTCCTACCAAATGCATGGACTCGTGTGTGTGGACCGCGGGCAGAATGTGCTACGGCCGTCAATCATATGGTGCGACTCGCGCGCCGTAGGCATCGGCGAGAGGGCATTTGAGGAGATTGGCGAAGAGCGCTGCCTCGGCCATATGCTCAACTCGCCGGGCAACTTCACGGCCAGCAAGCTGAAGTGGGTGAAAGACAACGAGCCGGCGGTCTTCGACAAGATTGACAAGGTGATGCTGCCCGGCGACTTCATAGCCATGAAGATGACGGGGGAGGCGCGCACCACAGTCTCGGGCCTGTCGGAGGGCATGATGTGGGACTTCGCCAACGGCAGTGTGGCCTCCATCGTCCTGGACTACTTCGGCATTCCGCAGAGCATGGTGGCCGACCTCTGCCCCACTTTTGGCGAACAGGGCGTCTTGACGCGCGCCGCGGCCACCGAATTGGGCCTGCGCGCCGGCACGCCCGTGACATACCGCGCCGGCGACCAACCCAACAACGCCCTCTCGCTCAACGTCTTCAACCCTGGCGAGATTGCCTCGACGGCCGGCACGTCGGGTGTCGTCTATGGCGTGAACGGCACGGTGAACTACGACCCGCTGTCGCGCGTCAACACTTTCGCCCACGTGAACCACTCCCCCGCCGCCGCCCGCCTGGGCATCCTGCTGTGCGTCAGTGGCACGGGGATTCTCAACTCGTGGCTGAAGCGCAACGTCATGCCCGACTTCTCCTACTCTGCAATCAACGACATAGCCTCCGAGGCCCCCATCGGGTGTCAAGGCCTTAGCGTGCTGCCATTCGGGAACGGCGCGGAGCGCATGTTGCAGAACAAAGAGGTCGGTTGCCAATTTGCCGGCATAAACTTCAACATGCATGGGCGCTCACACTTGGCCCGCGCCGTCCAGGAGGGCATCGTCTTCTCTTTCCAATATGGAATCGAGATAATGGAGCAGATGGGGATGACAGTGAACAAGATTCACGCCGGGAACGCCAACATGTTCCTCAGCCCCCTCTTCCGCACCACTTTGGCCTCGGTGTCGGGCGCCACCATCGAACTCTACGACACCGACGGCTCCGTAGGGGCGGCCAAAGGAGCCGGGATCGGCGCCGGCATATATAAGGACAACAACGAAGCCTTCGCCACCCTGGAGCGAGTAGCAGAGATTGAGCCCGACCTCGCCAACAAGCAGCAATACGCCGACGCTTACGCCACATGGCGCGAGAGAGTCGTCAACAGTCTGAAAAACTAGAAACAAAGAGCAATAATCGGGGAGGACGCGCAAAAGCAGCCCGGCATTGGCACCGGCAAGGCGACGAGTCCTCCACAAAAACAAACAACGAAAATGGCAAAAGAGTACTTCGCCAACATTGGCAAAATCAAGTACGAGGGCGCAGCGAGCAAGACCCCCTTGGCATTCCGCTACTATGACGCGGAGCGCGTCGTCATGGGCAAGAAGATGAAAGACTGGCTCAAATTCGCCATGGCATGGTGGCACACCCTCTGCGCCGAGGGTGGCGACCAGTTTGGCGGCGGCACGAAGACATTCCCCTGGAACTCGAACCCCGACCCCGTTGCGGCTGCAAAGGAGAAAGCCGATGCTGGCTTCGAGATCATGCAGAAACTCGGCATCGAATACTACTGCTTCCACGACGTGGACTTGTGCGACGAGGCCGCTACAGTGGAGGAGTATGAGAAGAACCTCAAGGAGGTGGTGGCCTATCTGAAGCAGAAACAGGCCGAGACCGGCATCAAGCTCCTTTGGGGCACAGCCAACGTGTTCGGCAACAAGCGCTACATGAACGGCGCCTCTACCAACCCGGACTTCGACGTCGTGGCCCGCGCCATTGTGCAGATTAAGAACGCCATCGACGCCACCATAGAGCTTGGCGGGACAAACTACGTCTTCTGGGGCGGCCGCGAGGGCTACATGAGCCTGCTCAACACCGACATGAAGCGCGAGAAGGCCCACATGGCCCAAATGCTCCGCATGGCCCGCGACTACGCTCGCTCCAAAGGCTTCAAGGGGACATTTCTCATCGAGCCCAAACCCATGGAGCCCACAAAACACCAGTATGACGTCGACACGGAGACCGTCATCGGCTTCCTCCGCGCCAACGGCCTGGACAAGGACTTCAAGGTGAACATCGAGGTGAACCACGCCACCCTGGCCGGCCACACGTTCGAGCATGAGCTGGCTTGCGCCGTCGACGCCGACATGCTCGGCAGCATCGACGCCAACCGCGGCGACTACCAAAACGGGTGGGACACGGACCAGTTCCCCATCGACAACTACGAGCTGACCCAGGCCTGGATGGAGATTATCCGCGGCGGCGGCTTCAAGGACGGCGGCACGAACTTCGACGCCAAGACGCGCCGCAACTCGACCGACCTCGACGACATCATCATAGCCCACGTCAGCGGCATGGACGCCATGGCCCGCGCCCTGCTCTCCGCGGCCGAGCTGTTGGAGAAGAGCCCCTACCAGAAGATGAAAGCCGAACGCTACTCCAGCTTCGACAGCGGCAAGGGCAAAGAGTTCGAGGAGGGCAAGCTGAGCCTGGAGCAGGCCTACGAGTATGGCAAGCAAGTGGGCGAGCCGAAGCAGACAAGCGGCAAGCAGGAGCTCTATGAGCAGATTGTCAGCATGTATTGCTAAAGACGAGCCATAGTTGACAGCCGGCCTCTCCCCCGCGGGAGGCTGGCTTTTTTTGCCACGTCGGAAACAAACGAAACACACACATACAGATAACGGATGACAGGCACGAGTCTCACACACACAAACGACAAGGGCAGCACGCCCTACTTGGTCGGCATTGTCATGGTCGCCGTCTTGGGCGGCCTCCTTTTCGGGTATGACACGGCCGTAATCTCTGGCGCCGAGAAAGGCCTCCAGGCATTCTTCTTGGGCGCGACAGATTTTGTCTACACCGGCTTTTGGCACGGGTTCACTTCGTCGAGCGCACTGATTGGCTGCATCATAGGCAGCGCATTTTCGGGGGTCGCCGCAAACATATTGGGCCGCAAACGCTCATTGTTCGTGGCGGGCATATTGTTTTTCATCTCGGCCCTTGGAAGCTACGGTCCCGAGTTCCTTTTCTTCGAGTGGGGCGAGCCGTCGTTCGGCCTGCTATTCGCGTTCAACGTCTACCGCATCGTGGGCGGCCTGGGCGTCGGCCTGGCGTCGGCCATCTGCCCCATGTACATTGCCGAGATTGCCCCCGCCCGGATTCGCGGGACATTGGTGTCTTGGAACCAGTTCGCAATCATTTTCGGGCAGTTGGTGGTCTACTTCGTCAACTTCATCATCTTGGGCGACCACCTCAACCCCGTCATTACAAAGATGGCCGAAGGCATCTACAGCGTGGACATGTCCGCCTCAGACCCATGGACAATATCTACGGGCTGGAGATATATGTTCTTGAGCGAAGCGCTCCCCGCCGGGCTGTTCTCCGTTCTTGTCCTGCTGGTGCCCGAGACGCCCCGCTACTTGGCGCTGACCGGCAACGAAGTCCGCGCCCTGCGCGTCTTGTCGCGCATCAACGGCAACGTCGAAGCCCAAAATATATTGGCGGACATCAAGGCTACGGCCCACGAAGTCCGCGAACCCATATTCACCTATGGCTACCTCGTCATCTTTGTCGGCATCATGCTCAGCGTCTTCCAACAAGCTGTGGGAATCAATGCCGTCCTCTATTTCGCCCCCCGCATTTTCGAGAGCATGGGCATGGACGACCCGATGGGTCAGACGGTCATGATGGGCATCGTCAACATACTCTTCACGCTCGTCGCCGTCTTAACCGTCGAACGCCTAGGGCGCCGCCCCCTTCTCATCTGCGGCTCGATAGGCATGGCCCTTGGCGCCGCGGGCGTGGCTGCAAGCAACGTCCTCCCCTCGCCCGGCTACCTCCCGGTGGTCAGCATAATGGTCTACTCTGCCTCCTTCATGTTCTCGTGGGGGCCTATATGCTGGGTTCTCATTGCCGAGATATTCCCCAACACCATCCGCGGCACGGCAATGGCCATAGCCGTCGCGTTCCAATGGATTTTCAACTTCATAGTCTCGTCGACGTTCGTCCCCATCTACGACATGTCTTTGGGCTCGATGGAGAACTTCGGGCACATCTTCGCATACGGCCTCTATGGCGTCATATGCGTCGCCGCCGCCCTGTTCGTCTACAAGCTGGTGCCCGAGACCAAGGGCAAGACGCTGGAGGACATGACCCGCCTGTGGCGGGGCGACAAGCAGTAAACTGCCGCTAATCGGCACCCCGAGCGGGGGGCGGCGCAATGCGTCGCCCCCTGCTTTTTTGCGTAGCCGAGACCATAGCGAACTAAATTAAAACGTATTTTTGCGGCAAGACAAATCATCAACATAGAACCATGGACCTCTTAAAGAAGATCGACGAAACCCGCGGTGGCACGCTCGGCAAGTACCAAGAGGTGGCCCACGGCTATTTTGCGTTCCCGAAGCTGGAGGGCGAGATAGGCCCGACGATGCGGTTCCGCGGCAAGAAAGTCCTCAATTGGAGCATGGAGAACTACCTTGACCTCGCCAACGACCCCGAAGTGCGGCAGGCCGACACCATGGCGGCGCAGCAGTGGGGCCTCGGCTACCCCATGGGGACAAGGATTATATCGGGACAGACGGCGAAACACGAGGAGTTGGAAGATAACCTGGCCCGCTTCATGGACACGGAGGACGCGTTCGTCGTCAACTATGGCTATCAGGCAATGGTTTCGACCATCGACACCCTGTGCAACAGGTTCGATGTCGTGGTATACGACTCGTTGGCCAACGCGTCGATAACAGACGGGATCTTGCTCCACCGTGCCAAGGGCGGCAAGAGCTTCGTATATTCACACAACGACGTGGACAACTTGCGCCGCAAGCTCGCGTTGGCCCAGAGCTACATCGACAAGGAGCCGCGCAAGGGCGGAATCATGGTCGTCACCGACGGCGTCTTTGACAACGCCGGCGACGTCGCCCCGCTCGACCGCATAGCCGCCCTCAAGTCTGAGTTTGAGTTCTCCCTGCTCGTCGACGATGCGCACGGCTTCGGCGTCCTGGGAGACAACGGCAGGGGGACAGCGGAGATGTTTGGCGTCGGCAACGACGTGGACCTGATTTTCGGGTCGTGCGCAAAGGCCATGGCGGGCATTGGCGCGTTCATTGTCGGCCGCGAGAAAGTCATAGACTACCTGCGCTATAATATGCGCTCCCAAATTTTCGACGAGTCGCTCCCGCTCGCTATGGTCTTGGGCCTGCAAAAGAGGCTGGAAATAATCGAGTCGCAACCCGAGCGCCGCCAACGTCTGTGGGGCATAATAAACTCGCTGCAAAACGGGCTGCGAGCCTCAGGCTACGACCTGGGGCCGACGCAGAGCGCCATAACGCCCGTCTACATTCACCCCAAGGTCGCAATCGAGGGGGCTGACGAGGCGGCGGCCGACGACGTGGCTATTAACGCCGCCCTCAACATGGTCATGGACATGCGAGAGAATTACGGCATATTTTGCACGATTGTGAAATATCCCGCCGTCCCCCCCGGGACTCTCATGATACGCTTCATGCCCACCGCCAGCCACACTATGGAGAACGTGGAATATACGGTCCGAAGCATGGGTGAGATGAAACGGAAGTTGGACGGCGGCGCATACGACAACCAGTCCCTGCTCAAATAGGGCCGACGGATGAACTCAAGGCTGGCTGCGCCCGCCGTCCTCTCATTGCTGCTGCTCCCTCGCACCCTCTTGGGATGCGGAACAGATACGGCCGCCACACACAACCATTTCGTCACGGCGGGCTATGGGGTTGGGCGGATTTTGCAGACGAACGACTTTGTCAGAGGCCAAAACGCCAATGGCGTCAAGATGTCGCGCCACATGTCCACGCAATTGGCCTACGGATGGCAAACGTTGGGGCGCAGGGAGTGGGAGATTGCGCACAAACTGCCTGCGTTTGGCCTGGGCATGGGTGTCACATGGTGCGACAACCGTTCCGAATGCGGCACGCCGTTGTCGCTGTTCGGGTTCTACGACGGCGTCTTGGCCAGATGGGGCAACCACACTGTCGCCTACGGAATCGAGGCGGGCTTGGCATTCCTGTGGGACGCCTATGACGAGCGTCACAACCCCCACAACGTCGCCATAGGGAGCAAATGCACAGTCCACTTGAAGTTCAGCGCAGGCTACTCCTACTCAGTCGCAAGCCGGTGGCGGGCAAGCGCCGGGGTGTGTCTGACCCACTTCAGCAACGGCGCTGTGCGAAAACCCAACAAGGGGATGAACCTGGCTGGATGGCAGGTCCGGTTGGCGTACTTGTTGGACAGGCGGCCGAGTATGCCCTTGCGCCCATTGCCCAAACTGAAAGGTAACGAAGTGGACATCACCATCGGCTACGGCTATAAGCGCTTCGAAATAGACACGATGCTCAACGTTGGCTGCAAGCACAAGTTTGACAAGCGGATACACTACAACGCCGTGACGCTTCAAGGCGTCTTCCTGCACCGATATTGCCACCGGGGGAAATATGGGGCCGGAATATCGGTCGTCTACGACGACCACATGGGTTCGTCGCTCCTCCCCGCCCCCGACGGACACGCCACGGTTGTACACGGCAAGACATCCAAAAGGTTCGCATTGGGTGTCGTGGCGGCGCACGAGCTGTGCATCTCACGCCTGTCGGTTGTCACCCACCTTGGCTACTATGCGACACGCCCAAGCGGGATTGCCCACGAGCAACGCAAAGAGAGGCTGTTCCAGCGCGCGGGCCTTAAATATACATTTCCGAACAACCTCCATGCTGGGGTCAACATATACGCCCACCGCCTGTCGCGCGCCGACTTCATCGAATGGAACGTGGGCTACAGCCTGCCGATGACTCGGCGAGAGAGGTTGGGCGGAACGGCAAAATGAAACAGGAAAATGCAACTGAAAGGCAAACACATACTGATAGGAATTACAGGCGGCATCGCCGCCTACAAGGTCCCTGCGCTGATACGCGAGTTCGTCCGGCGCGGTGCCGAGGTGCGTGCGGTCATGACCCCCATGGCGCGCCAGTTTGTCACCCCACTCACCATAGCCACGGTGAGCCGCAACCCGATAGTGGTCGACTTTTTCGACCCCGAAGACGGGCGTTGGAACAGCCACATCGGCCTGGGCACGTGGGCTGACGCTTTCATAATAGCGCCAGCCACGGCAAACACGATGGGCAAGATGGCCCACGGCATTGCCGACAACCTGCTCCTGACAACCTACCTCTCGGCTCGCTGCCCCGTCTTTGCGGCCCCGGCCATGGATTTCGACATGATGCGCCACCCCGCCACGCTAGCCAATATCGGGACGCTGAAAGCGAATGGCGTCCACATAATCGACGCGGAAGATGGCGAACTCGCAAGCGGGCTGACGGGCAAGGGCAGAATGGCGGAACCGACGAACATAGCCAACCACATTGAACAGTTTTTCGCAAACCGCGACGGCTCATTGCGCAACCGTCAAGTGTTGGTGACAGCCGGCCCGACATACGAGAAGATAGACCCCGTCCGGTTCATTGGCAACTACTCCAGCGGCAAAATGGGCTACGCCATAGCCGAAGAGCTTGCCGACCGCGGCGCCAGCGTCAAACTCGTCTCGGGCCCCACATGGCTAACGACGGCCAATGCGAACATAGAGGTGACGAAAGTGGAGAGCGCGCAACAAATGTACGAGACTGCATGCGACATTTTCCAGTCGTGCGACGCCGCGGTCATGACAGCAGCCGTGGCCGACTTCGCCCCGGCCACGCGGGCCGAGCAAAAAATCAAAAGGCATGGGGGCTTCTCGATAGAGCTGACCCCCAATCCCGACATCGCCCATGAGCTGGGGCAACATAAGAGACCCGAACAGACGTTGGTTGGTTTTGCGCTAGAGACCACAGACTCAATGGCCAACGCCCAAGAAAAATTGGAGCGGAAGAACATGGACTTCATCGTGTTGAACTCGCTGACCGACAAGGGCGCAGGTTTCATGACCGATACCAACAAAGTGACAATAATCGAACGCGGCGGCAGCGCCACCCCCTACCCCCTCAAAAGCAAGAGCGACGTGGCAATAGACATTGTGGACACCCTGCAAAGGGTCATGGCCGAGAAAACGCCCAAGTCATGAGACACGCAATATTGGCAACTGCGTTGTGCCTATGCGCCATGGCTTCGACGGCGCAGGAAGTCCAGTGCAACGTCGGCGTCATGTCGGCCTCCATCCAGGGCACGAACAAACAGGTGTATGACAATATGCGCACAGCCATTCAGGACTTCCTGTCGTCGCAGACGTGGACGGAAGACAAGTATGCCACCAGCGAGCGCATAGAGTGCAGCCTCAACTTCAACATAACGACCCAGATCTCGAGCAACGAGTTCAAAGGCACTCTGACAGTCCAATTGCGACGTCCCGTGTGGGGCAGCGCATACACCACGACAATGCTGAACATGGAGGACGACGACATCCAGTTCCGTTACAACGAGGGGCAACCCCTCGTCTACAACCCCACCGTCTACGACCAGGACAACCTTGTCCCTCTCATAGCTTTCTACATAAACTTCATGCTTGGCCTGGACTATGACAGCTTCTCGCCCAACGGCGGCACTGCGTTTTTCCGCCAAGCAGAAAACATAGTCCAACAGGCTCAAAGCTCAACCTTTTCGGGTTGGAAATCATACGACGGCACCTCGAACCGGTATTGGCTGATAAACAACGCCACGGACGAGAACCACCGCGTCTTCCGCGAACAGCTCTACGTATATCATCGGCAGGGCCTGGACCAAATGTCGGACAACATGGAGACAGGCAGACAGGCCATATACGAGAGCCTGGACAGAATAAAAGATGTCCGCAAACGAATCTCGCGCAACCCGTATCTTCTGAGCCTGTTCTTCACTGCAAAAAGCGACGAGATTGTGAACATTTTCAGCGAGGCCCCGCAAATAGAGAAGACACGCATCAAAGAAGTCCTCCAAAACGCCGACCCCGCCAACTTGAGCAAATACAACAAGTTATAAAATATCGACCCACGCGATGTTGAAACAACTCTCAATCCAAAACTATGCGCTGATAGAACACACGGAGTTGGAGCTGGCTTCGGGTCTGTCGGTGATAACAGGCGAAACCGGTGCGGGCAAATCGATAATGCTCGGCGCCCTGGGGATGTTGCTAGGGCAGAAGACCGACGCGCAAGTCCTCCTGGACAAAGACAAAAAGTGCGTCGTCGAGGCGGCGTTCGACATCGCCGCCTATGGCCTGCAGCCCATATTCGACGAGGCCGACATCGACTATGCCGACGAGACAACCATCCGGCGCGAGATTCTCCCCAGCGGCAAGAGCCGGGCATTCGTGAACGAGACCCCCGCAAACGTGACATTCCTCAAAACACTCGGAATGCGCCTCATAGACATCCACTCCCAACATCAGAACATGCTGCTGAGCCAAGCGTCGTTCCACCTCGACGTGGTGGACGCCATGGCCGCCACGGGCGCCGAAGTGGCCACGTACGCCGTGGCGTATGGACGGATGCGGGCCAAAGAGCAGGAGCTTGAAGAGCTGAAGGAAACTAACCTGCGGCAGAGCAGGGAGCTGGAGTATGACCGTCACATCTTGAGAGAACTTGAGGCCGCGAAGCTGGACGACCCAGACGAACTGGAGACCCTGGAGAGGCAGCAACAAGCACAAGGCCAAATAGAGAGCATCAAAGAGAACCTGGCATCCGCCATAAACGCCCTCGACACCGAAGACTGCGGTGTCTTGAGCCAACTACGCCGCGTGGAGCGCAACATCGACAACGTGGCGCAATTCCTGCCCACAGACGCCGCTGTCGGCGTTCGCCTAGAGTCGGCCCGCATAGAGCTTGACGACCTGTGCCACACATTGCAGGAGTTCACGGAGAACATCGAGTTCGACGCCGACGAGCTGACCCGCCTCACGGACAGACTGAACCTGCTCAACTCGCTCACGAAGAAGAACTCCGTGGCGTCTGTTGGGGAGTTGATGCGCATCCGCGACGACCTGGCTCTCAAAGTGTCGTCGGTGGACAACTTCGACGACCGCCTAAAGGCACTTACCGCAGAATTGGACGCCGCGAGGGCTGATGCCCAAGGCAAAGCCGACACACTGACCGCAAAACGCCAAGGCGTCTTCGCCTCCATCACCGCAAGCATCGAGGAGCAACTTCACGAAATGGGGATGGGCAACGCCCGCTTTGTAGTGTCTCACGCCAAGGTCGGCATGAGACCCGATGGGCAGGACGAGATACGCTTCCTCTTTGCGGCCAACAAGAATGGGACGCCGACCGACATAGCCCGCGTGGCCTCGGGGGGCGAGATGAGCCGCGTCATGCTGAGCATCAAGTCGTTGCTCTCCCAAACCAAGAATCTCCCGACCATAGTTTTCGACGAGATAGACACTGGCGTCTCTGGCGACGTAGCAGACCGCATGGGGCGCATCATGAACGAGATGTCCAGGCATCTGCAGGTCCTGGCAATAACTCACCTGCCGCAAGTGGCGGCATGCGGGCAAAGGCACTACGTCGTCTACAAGGAGGACACGGACAGCAAAACGGTGTCGCACATTAAACTGTTGGCCCCGGAGGAACGTAGAAACGAGTTGGCCAAGATGCTGAGCGGCTCGCACATAACCCCGGCCGCACTTGCCAACGCCCAAGAGCTATTGAACTCATCTCAACTACTTACCAATTAAAACAGTTCAGGACATGACCCAAAGACTACTAACGGCAACTTTGGCGCTTCTCGTAGCCGCCGGCTCAGTGGTGGCGGCAAACAAGGAGACACGCAAACTGGAGAACAACTTCAACGCAATCGAGATAAGCAAAGGAGCGAACGTCTCGCTAGTCCAAGGCGACAAGACGAGCCTGGAGGTGGTGACGGACGGATGCCCAACATCGGACGTACAGACCGAAGTGAAGAACGGAGTCCTGTCGGTCAAAATGAAAAAGCGCACCGCGGGCTCGGCAGTTCAGGTGTTCGTATACTTCGCCGACCTGGACAGAATCAGCGTCAAGCGCGGCGCATCAGTCCAGACCGACTGCCTCTTTGCCCACAGGGGCTCGTTGACCCTGGAGGTCGGCGCACAGAGCGAGGCCAACCTTGACTTGGACGTCGAAGAACTCAATGTCGATGCCAACACTTGCGTCATAACTCTGGAGGGAAAAGCAGAAAGGCAGAAAGTCCTAATTGCGGGAACTGTCGGCTCTTCATCATACAACGCTGAGGAGCTAGAGAGCAAACACGTGGACATCAAGGCCATAGATACCGACGCCGTGGTGAACTTCAGCGAGTCGCTGAGAGCCGAGGCCGTGAGCTGCACCATCAAATACATAGGCGACAGCTCGAAAGTCCGTAAGACTACCAAAGGAAACGGCAACGTGGTGGAGTTCTGATGTTGACGACAAACGCCTACGCCCCCGACGCCGCAGACATCCGGCATCGGGGGCGCGGGCTTTTGACGCAAACCGCCAGTCAGCTACTCATGCGACGTCCCCGCCCTAGGACGCGGACGTACCTATCGGGTCTCAGCCCCCTCCGCTTCCGCGCCAGACGGCGAAACTGCCTCCTGGGCATCCCGATATGGGTGGTGCTCGACAAGCGTCGACAACAAGTACGAGTTGTCGAGATGAGTGTATATCTCTGTCGTCATTATCGACTCGTGACCCAACATCTCCTGCACAGCGCGCAAGTTCGCCCCCCCATCGACAAGGTGCGTGGCAAACGAGTGTCGCAACGTGTGGGGGCTGATGGTCTTCGTGATGCCAGCCGCGGCAGCCGCCTCCTTGATGATGTTGAAAACCATGATTCTAGACAGCTTCTTGCCCAGCCGGCTGATAAACAGGAAATCTTCATGACCCGGCGCAATGTTGCTCTCCTCGCGGAAGTTGTCCATATAGTCCCTTATGCACTTGATTGCCTTTTGGCCAATTGGAATCAGCCGCTCCTTCCTCCCCTTTCCCTCGACGCGGACATAGCCCTTGTCGAGATGTAGGCACGACACCCGCAAATCGGTCAGCTCTGACACCCGCAAACCGCAACTGTAGAGCGTCTCAACAATGGCCATGTTTCGGACTCCCTCCGGCTTGCAGAGGTCGAAAGCCTCCTCCATGGCATCAATCTCCTCGACGGAGAGCACCTCGGGCAACTTGCGCCCGACCTTTGGGGTTTGCACGGCCTCCGTCGGGTCCGTCTCAATCTTCTCCGCCACGATAAGGCTTTTGTAGAACGAGCGCACGCCGCTCATAATCCGAGCCTGCGTCCGCGGGCTTATGCTGTTCTGCCCCAACCAGACCATGAAACCGCGAAACTGCTCGGCCGTCACCGCATCGGGAGGGACGCTTTCGCCCAAGGTGGACAAAAATTCCACCAGTTTCATTATGTCATTGCAATAGGCCTTGACAGAATTTCCCGTAAGCCCCCTCTCCAACCTCAAATAGGTTCGGAACTCCTCCAGCTCCTCCTCCCAAGTCATGCGTAACATTTTTCAGCTAAGGTAAGGCAAAAGAACGTTTAAACCGCCGCGCCGAAACAAAACAAAGCTAACAATAGCAAAATATCCATTAAACGATTTCAATATCTAGTTTGCGGTTAGTAATTTAGCGGCGAGAATGGTGGCGCACAGCGCAGACTGTTGAACCTAAGGTGATGAGAATCCTCATAATAAACGGCCCGAACCTCAACTTGCTCGGCACGAGGGAGCCGGGCATATATGGTAGCCGGAAATTTGACGACTATCTGGACGGGTTGCGTCGGGCATACGACTCCGACACTATAGAGTATTACCAATCAAACCACGAGGGCGGCATCATCGACAAGCTCCACGAAGTGGGTTTTGGCAAGGTGGACGGCGTGGTCCTCAACGCTGGCGGCTATACGCACACGTCAGTCGCCATTGCGGACGCCATTGCGGCCATACGGATACCGGTCGTGGAAGTCCACATTAGCAACATAGGCAGACGCGAAGAGTTCCGTCACAAGTCGTTCTTGTCGGCGGTGTGCGTCGGCTCGATTGCCGGTTTTGGCCTGACGTCTTACCGTCTGGGGATTGAGGCGCTCCTCCTCAAGGGGGCGTAGGAAAAGATTATTACTACACAGAATACCGATGAAGAAGAAACTTACAAAAATCGTCACAACCATATCCGACATTCGTTGCGACGTCGAGTTCATCCGCAAGCTTCATGAGGCCGGCATGAACGTCGTCCGTTGCAACACGGCCCATATGGACCACGAGGGCATCGGGCGCATCGTCAAAAACACCCGTCAGGTGTCTGACAAGATTGCCATCCTCGTCGACACCAAGGGCCCGGAGATTCGCACCACGCCCTGCGACCAGCCCCTGGTCTTCGAGGCGGGCAAGAGAATCATCGTCAAAGGCGACCCGCAACAGCACTCCTCCAGTGAGCTCCTGAGCGTCTCCTACGAGGGGTTTGTGGAGGACGTCCCCGTAGGCAAGCAAATCCTCATTGACGACGGCGAGGTCTCGCTCCGTGTGGACGAGAAGACTGACGACCACCTGGTCTGCACCATCGAGAACAATGGGCGGATTGAGGACGGACGCAAGAGCGTCAACGTCCCGGGCGTCAGCATCAAGCTGCCGTCGCTTACGGAGAAAGACAAGGGCTTCGTCTTGTGGGCAATAGAGAACAAGCTCGACTTCATCGCCCACTCTTTCGTGCGTAGCGCAAAAGATGTGAAGGAGATTCAAGACATTCTCGACGCCCACAACAGCCCCATCAAGATTATCGCCAAGATTGAGAACCAAGAGGGGGTTAACAATATCGACGAAATTCTTGATTGCGTCTATGGCGTCATGGTGGCCCGTGGCGACTTGGGTATCGAGGTGCCCATTGAGCAGATTCCGTTCATCCAGCGCAGGCTCATCCGCAAATGCATCGAGGCCAAGAAGCCGGTCATCGTCGCCACGCAGATGCTCCACACCATGATCAAGAACCCGCGCCCGACCCGCGCCGAGGTCACCGACATCGCAAACGCCATATACCACCGCACAGACGCCATCATGCTCAGCGGCGAGACTACCTACGGCAAGTATCCCGTCGAGGCCGTGCAGACCATGGCAAAGGTGGCCGCAGTGTCGGAGGACGCCAAGGACTCGCGCAACGACATCCCCGTGCCCAAGGTTAAGAGCGAAGTGACGACGTGCCTGGCAGAGGCCGCCGTGACCGCCACGAAAGAGCTGCCCATCAAGGCTGTCATCACAGACTCGTTCACAGGCAAGACGGCCCGCTATTTGGCGGCGTTCCGTAGCCCGATTCCCGTCTACTCGTTGGCCTATGAGCCTCGTGTGGCCCGCGAGTTGGCACTCTCATATGGCGTCTTCCCCGAAATTGTGGCCGAGGGCCGGAACAAAAGCGAGATTCTCCGCCACACCGTCGAGAACCTCCTTGCCGAGGGCGAGATTGAGAAGTCGGAGCTTGTGGCCTACATTGGCGGGAGCTTCGGCATTGGCGGCGGCACGACATTCCTGGAGATTGTCACCGTCGAGAACCTGCTGAAGAAGATTGACTGCTACGTGAACTAGTAGCATAGGTTGACTGTAGTAACCCCCAATGCCTGTGGGCATTGGGGGCTTTTTTATGCCCTCTCCTGATGGTAAAACTCGGATAGGTAGGCGTCTGTCGGAATAAAACATAGGTATGATGCAGAAATTATCCGTTCAATTTGCATACTTTATCTTGGTTATAGTATGCTTTGCCTGCTCTGACGACTTCACAGGATAGACGTGACGGGCAAGGTTGTATGGACGCACGGCATAGACAAGCGTCTTGGCACGACAAGGATAGACTATCTGTCGGTGGTATTTCCGATTAAGGCGACATACAATTTCAAACCTTTAGGAGAACGCATAAGTCCTGTCTCCATACCTTGGGCCGACGTTCAAACTCAATCTCGTCGGAAGTAACCGCCCCATCGGAGGACAGCACACGAACTATTTGAGCCGCAAGGAAGTCCACCCCGCAAAAATCTTTCAGGTCGGCATGGATGTGGGAATTGGCCTTACTCACAAGAGATACTACATTGCGTACACGTTCCAACCCGACATTGCGCCATACAGAAAAGACAACTACAATGGTATTGCGATCAAGCTCAGACCTATAAGCCACTCGTTGTCGCTAGGCTATGAGTTTTGAGGCAGTCCCGCAACGGCGAGCTAGGCCAAGTTTCCTCGTATTTCCAGAACGGCCGCCATTGACATGGCGGCCGTTCTATTTTTCGTCACATACATACAAATTCGTATCTTAGCACTGATTAGTCCCCCCGCAGGTGGAGACGTAAACTTAAATAGCAAAGACAGAAGATGAAAAGAATTGCAAAACTACTGACTTGCTCTTTGGGAGCGGCGGCAATGCTTTCGTGCGCCCCCCAACAGGGAGAGCAAACGGCGACACAGCCGAAACAAGACAAGGGACAGATTGTCGTAGAGACCATCATGACGCGCCGCAGTGTCCGCAAGTACAAGCCACAGCCTGTCGGGCGCGACACGGTTGAGACAATCGTGCGTTGCGGCATAAACGCTCCGAGCGGCATGAACCGCCAACCGTGGGAAATCCGAATCTTGGACAACCGGGCAGACATCGACGGCATAACGTCGCTAGCGAAGAACGCAGACCCGCGGATGGCCCAAGACACGTCGATGGTGACCCTGTTCCGCAACGCCTACACGGTTGTCTTCGTCGCCGCCGACGAGGGCGGAAGCCTAGACTGCGGCCTACTCGGCGAGAACATGGCTCTTGCGGCGTGGGGGATGGGCATCGGCTCATGCTTCCTTGGCGGGCCCATCCACTTCTTGAAGACCACGCCTGAGGCCAAGCCTTTCCTCGACAAGCTCGGCTTCAGCGAGGGGTATGAACTCACCTACGCCCTGGCTCTAGGCTACCCCGACGAGAAGCCCGATGCGAGGCCACGGGACGAATCGAAGTTCAAGTTCGTGGATTAACCGAAAAAGAGGTGGAGCGCAAAACGCTCCACCTCTTTCACTAGAGGGACAAAAAAATCAGAACCTAAAACCGAAAGTGACCACACCGCTATGCGCCCGTTGCGTCAGCCACGCGGGAGCATTAGCCTCGTATGGATAGGGGGTTGCCGAGTCGGGCAAGACCCAACTATCGGACTTCTTCGTTGAGCATACGTAGGCGAAGTCCACGAAGAAATTGTTCATGCGGAGACCCACGCCCCCAGAGATGGCATAGTTCTTGGCCTCGTTGACGTAGTATGGCTTCCGGACGGCAGATGTTGTCAGCCTATATCCCGCCCTCAAATAGACAGGACGGAGCACGCTCAGCTCACCACCCACACGGAAAGTGTTCGAGGCAGTCAAGATCCGGTTCTTCATCTCGGCATTGATTGCGTCGTAGATGCTGGAGGTGGTTGTCCCCACTCCAAAATCGTCATCGTCGGTCGAGAACTTGCTCCTCTTGTTGTTCGTCCTCTCATAGTCGAACGACAGGAGACCGACATTGCCAAAAACACCCGCCACACTAGCCACAAACCGGCTCGGCGTCCGGTACTTATATTCATACTCGTACCGGTCGGACGAGGCAACCAAATTTCGAGCCGGGTTGGTGATGTCTGCATAGTATTTCTCGTTCAGCGAGAAGAACGTCGGAGAATGGAGCGCGAAACCAACCCTCAACGCATTGATTGGCCGACATATCACGCCCAAGTTGAATCCTACGCCCGTCCCGTCCTGCTCCAGGCGCACCCGGTAGGAGAAGTTGGTCGGCGCATTGTCCACGGCCGCATAGCCCTCGAAACTCTCCGTATGGATTACCTCACGGTCGTAGGTCAATGTCTTGATATTTATTGAGCCCCCAACATACAGCCTGTTGCTGACGTTGACCGCATAGCCAATGGGGATGTCGCCCTTGGAGCCGGACTCGTCGACCCACCGCCTCAGGCTTATTATCCCATTGCCATTCTCGTCAATTCGGAAATAGGGATTGACATAGTTCTCGTCTCCCGTCAGCTCCTCCCAAACGTTGTACCTCAGTTTGCCACCCGACGCATCGACTGTAGTGTCCTCAGTAAGATAGGCGCTATACACCAAAGCCCCAGTCGCCCCACCGGAAATCTGCTCGTCGAAACAGAAATAGTCAAGAAGCGAATTGCGCGAGAAGCTGTCGTTGTAGACCTGCTTGCTGTTGAAGTCCGCCAAGCGGTTGTAACCCACGAAAAAACTGTGAGCCACCGCTCCCCACCCCTCCTCACGCATACGGCCAAAAGAAAAGTTCGCCCCAAGCTGATTAAGGGAGACTCGGACACCGTCGTCCGTAGCCTTTTGGCCAAAGAACTCGCTCTCGGCCTTGGCGACATTCACTCCCAACGTGAGCCCAATCTCCGTTGCACGATAGAGAGCCATGCCGGCCGGGTTGATTGACATGGAGGTGAGGTCGGCGCCAACGGCACCATAGGCACCCCCCAACGCCTGCGAACGAGCCGTGCCAACGACGTCATTGGCATTGAAGCGCAATGCGTCCGTATAGTCTTGCGCAAAGGCCGCGGAGACCACGGAGACCATGCATCCCCCCGCCACCAACAGTTTTTTATCTAATAGAGACATAATGCAAAATCAGTTCTATAGCCATTTTTTCACCTCGGACGGGCAGTCCGCGCGGCACCACCACCGCCGCCACTCCTGCCACCGCCGGAGAAAGAACTAGCCGGTGCCGTCCGACGAGAGTTTGTCGCGCCTCCCGAAAAACTGCCCGACGAGCGAGCCGCCCCGCGCGGAGTGTAGGACGACGTTGAGCCGCTTTGGCGCGGACTGCTGGGCGGCGTGTAGGTAGACGTCGACGTGGAGCGCCGCACATTGGAACTATTATACGTCGCCGCACCGCGATTCGCCGAAGCAGCCGACGAAGAGCGCGAAACGCGACCGTTGCTCGGCGTGTATGACGCACGCGACGACGAACCGTTTACTGCCGACGTGCTCCGCCTGGTGTTTGTGCCATATGCCGAAGATGTCCGCGACGACGAACCCGAGGAGACCACGCCCGCCGCACCCCCACTCGTTGCCGGGCGCCGCACATTGGCACCGTAGGCGGAGTTCCGGCTCGGGAGCGTAGGGCTGCCGTCTGTGTTCCTGGTATACGAGCGCGAGACCCGCCCTGGCGTGGCATAGCTGTTCTGATAGAGTTGCGCGGCATGCGAAGCGTTAGGGTTCGTTGTGGTCTGCCCCTCCTGCCGCGAACCGCTGTGCGTCTGCGGCATCACGCCAGCCCTCGACGCATAGACGGGACGCCGCGGCGCATCCCAACCGCCGTTGGGCGCCCCATGGTGCGGACGGTGCGGCGCCCCCCACCAACCGTGATGATAAGGGTGATGATAGTGTGGCCATCCCCAACCGCCCCAAGCCCAATCGTAGTAGCCCCAACCGGAGGTCCAACCGAGACCCCACCTCCAACCGCCGTAGCCCCAGCCGAGATGCCAGCCCAATCGCCGCCACCGCCAATCATACGCTAGTCCGCCATAGTAGTAATCGCCATACCATGGGTTCGACCAGGTCGGGACAAAATAGGCAGACCCATATCCGTCGATGAATATGTTCCAATCGCCAAAGTATCTCGCGCAGTCGAAAAAGGGCGAATAGTAGTTGACCGAGACAATGGGTCGATGGAACTTAATAATTCTCTCGGCGTAGCTCTGGTCGGCGTCCGAACCATTGAAACCGTCGAGCCAATATCCGCTACCCGGATTGTCGGGGCCGACCTCCGTGACCTTGACGTTGGCGGGCAGGCCGATGGCCGTATCTGCCGCCACGCCATTCGTGGCGTTGGCATTGGAGTAGTAGCGCTGGATTTGCGAGAAGTCGCGGTTGTCTGCCGTCGGCGTCCCACCGTAGCCGGAATATGCCGCCACCCGCCTGTCGTATGACGCGATGTCGCTTTGGCTCACGGAAGGCTGCGCCGCGGGGGCCGTCGCCACCGCCCTTGTCGCCGAATTGTCGTAATATACATCGTCGGAAAGCGCATAGTCTCCAGACAGCCTCAATCCGGAACAAGCAGTAAGCGTCGCCACGACACCAGACGTCAGAATTGAATTATATATGGGTTTCATGGCTCTATTGAGTTAATAGGTATGTCGTAACAGACGCAAAGAACGTACCAAAATCGGGGCGCACCCTAAGCAAAACGCGATTCGCACACTGTTTTGTGCGAATCGCAAACGCATCCTCAGCCACGCCCCCCATGCTCACTCGATGGCGATTTGCCTCTTTATGGTCTCCTCGAGCGAAATTATCGTCTCGGTGGAGGCCACTCCGGGAATCTGCTGCAGGCGGTCAATCAGAATGTGCTTCATGTGCTCGTTGCTCCTTGCGTAAATCTTGACGAACGCCGCATATCGCCCCGTGGTGTAGTGGCACTCCACTATTTCCGGAATCTTCTCCATGGCGGCCACCACCTGCGTGAAGCTGCTGGCGTCTTTGAGGAAGACTCCGATGAAAGCGCACGTCTGGTAGCCCACCCTCGATGGTGAGATTATGAATTCAGACCCCTTGATGACGCCCATCTTGACCAGCTTTTGCACCCGTTGGTGTATTGCCGCCCCAGAGACCCCACAAAGACGGGCGACCTCCAAAAAAGGCATCCTGGCGTTGCCCATGACGAGCTTCAGAATCTTCCTGTCCAACGAGTCGAGAGGCGCCACACCCTCGTAGCCGTTCCGCCCCGCCATTTGCCAACCGCCAACCGCCTCGATATTTTCGAGCTGAGCCGCTCCCTCTGCATCTGCCATAATGTGTCGTCTAAAATGTATAGTGTGTTGTGAACGTTCTACCTCAATGCGCGCCGACGCTGACGACATCGAGCCGCAATGTTCGTGCGTTTTGCGGCAAATTTAGTCAGATAATTCATAATATAGGTCATATTTATGTATTTTGTGACACCCCGACGCCACCCCGCCGGCCCGTCTGTTACTCACGCCGTTTGTTCCATGCGCCCCATCGGCGGCACCTTTGCGGGTCTTGTGAGAAAGAGTTCGTATCTTTGCCAAGCAAGATTTGGCGGAACAAGATGGAGTACATAGTATCGGCACGGAAATACCGCCCCGCCAACTTCCAGTCGGTCGTTGGCCAGGGCAGCATAACGCAAACGCTGAAAAACGCAGTGCGGGAGAAGCGCATCGCCCACTCCTACCTGTTCTGCGGGCCGCGCGGCGTAGGCAAGACAACCTGCTCGCGCATCTTCGCCAAGACCATAAACTGCTCGAACCTGTCGGACGACATCGAGCCGTGCAACGAGTGCGAGTCGTGCAAGGCGTTCAACAGCAACCGCTCGTTCAACATCCACGAGCTTGACGCCGCCTCCAACAACTCCGTCGACGACATCCGCTCGCTTATCGACAGCGTGCGCGTCCCGCCGCAGGTCGGCTCGTACTCCGTATACATAATAGATGAGGTCCATATGCTCTCCCAAGCGGCGTTCAACGCCTTCCTCAAGACTTTGGAAGAGCCGCCCGCCCACGCAATCTTTATCCTGGCCACGACGGAGAAGCACAAGATTCTGCCCACCATCATCTCACGCTGTCAGGTATTCGACTTCCACCGCATCACCGTCCCCGACGTCGTCGAATACCTCAAATATGTGGCGAGCCAGGAGGGCATAGCCGCCGAGGAGGAGGCATTGACGGTCATTGGGCAAAAGGCCGACGGCGCCATGCGCGACGCCCTTTCCATCTTCGACCAGATTGTTGCCTTTTCGGGCAAGGAGGTCACCTATAAGAAAGTGGTGGACAACCTCAACATCCTGGACTACGATGTCTTCTTCGACACCATGGATGCCCTGCACGACCACGACTACCTCCGCGCCATGCTCGTCTTCGACGACGTCCTGCGCCGCGGCTTCGACGCACTAAACTTCCTGGGCGGCCTCACTCACCACCTGCGCAACCTGCTCGTGGCGCAAAAGGCGGAGACCGCAACGCTGCTCGACGTGAGCGGGCAAACGGCGACCCGCTACACGGAGCAATCGCAAGCCATGGGCACACAGAGCATCATCGCTCTCATAGAGGAACTATCGCAAAGCGAGCTCACGTATCGCACCGCCCGCGACAAGCGCCAGCACGTGGAGTTCGCCCTGCTCCGCTCGTGCATGATTGGCGACGAAAAAAAAAAGTCCTAGCGCAGCTTGAGACCCTGCTGCGGCGTCAGGCAACAGCGAAACAGGCCCCGGCCGCAAGCCCGCAGCAGACGCCCCCCCCCAGGCAGATGGCGACGGCGAAGCGCGCCTCAATATCCTCCCTGCTCCGCCAGGTCGAGAACGAAAGCCAAGCCACCCCACCGACACCGCCCCCACCGACGGCCCCCCCCCTGCCCGATGCGGCCGCGGCTTCGCACCCGATGGAAGCCATAGACCCCATCCGCCTCAACGGGGCGTGGCAGCGCTTCAGCACCTCCCTCCCGCCCTCGGAGATGTATCTGCAGGCCATCATGAACCAGCAGCCCAAGATTAAGGGGAATGTGGTGATTGTGAACATCACCGACCCGTCGCAATCGACATTGTGCAAGCGCGCCGACCTGCTGTCGTTCCTGCGCACGGAGTTGGGGCGCACCGACGTGACAATCGAGGCCGAGTTGGACGCATCAGACCAAAAAAGCTCCACCACGCCACACACCTCGACAGAAAAGCTCCGCGCCATGGTGGCGAGCAACAAGAGCCTGGAGAGCCTTATCGAAAAATTCGGATTGCAATTAGACTAGCGCGATGCTTTGTTGTGAATTTTGCGTTGCGGCCGGAAGAGAAAAAACTGCATTTTTCTCACACTCATCTGCGCCGGATCAAAATAAATCACTACTTTTGCATCGTCAATCGGGAGGGTTTCTCACGAGTGCGACTCGCTAGCTCAGTTGG
>CAYZUH010000003.1:159685-181914 GCA_964481855.1 uncultured Marinilabiliaceae bacterium | reverse complement strand
TAGAGCAATTGACTCTTAATCAATGGGTCCAGGGTTCGACCCCCTGGCGGGTCACGAAAGGCGAATCTCGGTTGACACACGACTCGCTAGCTCAGTTGGTAGAGCAATTGACTCTTAATCAATGGGTCCAGGGTTCGACCCCCTGGCGGGTCACAAGGCAACGACTGTCAACGACGCCCGAAGTGGGGATGCCAAGTGTTTGGCATCCCCACTTTGTGTTGGTGAGACAGGCACGCCACATGGGGCAAGTCCGAAATTTTTACGCTACTTTTGCGTACCTATAAACATTCTGGGAATCGGCTCATGGCAACAACCACCACAGAGGCAGAGTACTGGGAGCAGACGGAGACGTGCCGAGACATCTTCTTGAAGAAGATGGTGGACTACGGCGTGGCGTGGCGCATCATGCGCCCCTCGTCTGTGACCGACCAAATCTTCATAAAGGCGAACCGCATCCGCTCAATCCAAACAAAAGGCGAGAAACTGGTCGACGAGGGCGTACGCCCCGAGCTGGTCGGGATTGTGAACTACGCCGCGGTGGCTCTGATACAGTGCAAATTGGGCTACGCGGCGACGGCCGACATTACTCCCGACTCGGCGTTGGCGGAATATGACGCACAGATTGAGAGGGCGCGGACGCTGATGCTCTCGAAGAACCACGACTACGACGAGGCGTGGCGCCTGATGCGGGTCTCGTCCATAACCGACATAATCCTGATGAAGATATACCGCACAAAGGAGATTGAGGGCCACGGCGGGGCGACACTAGTCTCGGAGGGCGTAGAGGCCAACTATCTGGACATGATAAACTACGCCATATTCGCCCTCATCCTAAGCAAGGGCCGCGACGATGCGTGACTGGACCGGCGGCACCAACCATTATCACACTAGGAACAACATGGACACCCAAGCAAAAAAAGCGCTTTTTCGGATTTCCCGCCTCATCCTTGGCGCGCTCTTCGTTTTCTCTGGCATAACAAAATGCATAGACCCGACGGGGGGCGCCATAAAGATTGAGGACTACTTCGCGGCGTGGGGCCTGGACGGCATACCGTGGGAGGTGTGCATGAGCCTCTCCGTGGCTCAAAATGTCATTGAGTTTGTCACTGGCTTCATGCTCCTGTGTGGCGCATTCGTCAACATAGCCGCCGTAGTAGCTTTGGCTTTCATGGTGTTCTACACCCCGCTCACCCTGTACATTGCCTTGGCTAACCCCGTGAGCGACTGCGGATGCTTCGGTGACGCATTCACCATAACCAATTGGCAGACATTTTGGAAGAACATCTTCTTCCTAACGGTGGCGGTAGTGGTGTTCGCATGGCGCAAGATAGACGGCAGGGGCGGCAAATGGTGGCGACAACTGGCATTGACGGCCACGGGGGCCGCCGTCGGCCTGCTCATAACAATCAAGGGAATTACCGACGAGCCGATAATAGACTTCCGCCCCTACGCCGTAGGGACAGACATACGCGCCTCGATGACGACGCCCGACGACGCCCCCGCCACGGAATATAAGACTACGTTCATCTTGGAGAAAGACGGCGTGCGCCAGGAGTTCGACGAGCACAACTACCCATATGACGACTCTACGTGGGTCTACATAGACTCCCACTCGGAAGTGGTGAGGGAAGGCTACACCCCTCCCATCGCCGACTTCACTTTCACCGCGCCCGACGGCGAAATCGTCACAGACCGGCTTCTAGACAGCCCCACGCCGGTCTTCCTCGCCGTGTCGCCAAAGCTAGAGAAAGCAGACGAGGGCGAGATGGCGAAATTGGGACACCAATGCGAGCTGGCCCGCCAAAACGGCTTCGAGTTCTACGTCGCCACCTCGTCGGCAAACACCGCCCTCGATGAGGCCATGCGCCAAGCCGGCACGCACCTCGACTTCCTCTTTGCCGACGAGACCATGCTTAAGACCATGGCGCGTAGCAACCCCGGCCTGCTGATTTTGCAGAACGGCATCGTCGTGGCGAAATACAACCTGAACCATACGCCGTTCGACACAGACATGAAGTCTCCGGCCGCCTCTTACCTGTCGAACCTGAAGCACTCGTATGACTGGATGACCCTCGTGTGCCTGGGCATGGCCTGCATCATAGTGTGGCAGCTTCTGCGAGGTGGCCGAAGTGGCAAAGGCAAGGCCCGCCACAACTCAAAACGCCGCACAAACAGATAAACAAACATACAATTACATCAGAACATGAGAAAGAAAATTGTTGCTGGCAACTGGAAGATGAACAACACCCTCCAAGAGGGAGTCAAGTTGGCGCAAGACGTCAACGCCATCCTCACCAAGGAGGCCCCGAAATGCACGGTGATCCTCGGCACCCCGTTCATCCACCTTGCCGACGTGGTTCGCAACGTAGACAATAGCCTCATCAAGGTGTCGGCCGAGAACTGCGCCGACAAGGAGAAAGGCGCGTTCACCGGCGAGGTCTCCGCCGCCATGGTGAAGTCGACTGGCGCAGAGTACGTCATCCTTGGACACTCCGAGCGTCGCTCATACTACGGCGAGACCGACGCCATTCTGAAAAACAAGGTGGACCTGGCCCTGGCCAACGGACTGCAGGTCATCTTCTGCATTGGCGAGGTGCTGGAGCAGCGCGAGGCCAACATTCAGAACGAAGTTGTCAAAGCGCAGGTGGAGAACGCCCTGTTCCACCTCTCAGCGGAGCAGTTCGCCAACGTCGTCCTTGCCTACGAACCCGTGTGGGCCATCGGCACCGGGAAGACGGCCACCAGCGCTCAGGCAGAGGAGATTCACGCCTACATCCGCTCCGTCGTGGCATCGAAATATGGCGAGCAAGTTGCCAACGACACCACCATCCTCTACGGCGGCAGCTGCAAGGCATCCAACGCACCCGAGCTTTTCGCCCAACCCGACGTTGACGGCGGCCTCATTGGTGGCGCGTCGCTCAAGGCTGAGGACTTCCACGGCATCATCGCCGCATTCAAGTAGCCCCCGCCGAAACGAACATTCAGCTATTGCGTGGGGGGAGGCTTCGTCTCCCCCCACCTTTTTATTGCCACCGCCCTCACAATCAGCGCAAAGACATTGCCGCCTCCCCTACATCCTACCCGATTTTATATTATTTCGGATTGCGAAGACGCTACACACAAAAATATGTTCTTATATTTGCCGCGCCTGTGACGCAGGGGACACTACAGCCAATGCGCCGCAAGCGGCATGACTGAAGAACAACAAAGACAGAAAATCAACAAGAACAGAAATCAACAGCTCAATATGGCAAAATCGAAACCACGGGTCATCAAGAATTATGAGAAACTCGATGAGAAACTGCGTGAGGCGATTGCCGCACGTTTCCCGAATGGCTATTCTTCGGAGATACGGACGTTCGACATCGGCGGGGGGCGTTTCATGTCCGCCCTCCCGTTCGAGACCGAGGACTTCTTCTATATGATTAAGTTCCCCGTCACCGAAGAGCAGGACGAGGAGCAGGACGAGTTGGGCGGCAACGACGACCTTGACCTCGAAGGTGGCGAAGACGTAGAGGAGGAAGAGGAGGATGACGAGGTAGAAAAGCCCCTCGACGGCTTGGAGGACATAGCGGACGACGCCGAACCAGACAAGTAGCGACTTCCAGCTCCGATTGCGCACAACTCGCGACGTTGAGACATAAAGCCTTGGCGTCGCGAAATTTTTATATATTTACGAGCCACAATGGAGACAAAATGAGGATAGTATACATGGGCACGCCCGACTTCGCCGTTGCCCCGCTACGGGCACTGTTGGAGGCCGGGCATGACATTGCGGGCGTCGTCACGATGCCAGACAAGCCGGCGGGCCGCGGACAGATTGTGCGGCCGTCGGCCGTCAAGGTCTTTGCGGAGCAGAACGGCCTGCCGGTCTTGCAGCCGCCAAAACTGAAAGACGAGGATTTTGTAGAGGCCCTGCGCTCATTGCGCGCCGACCTGCAAGTTGTCGTGGCGTTCCGCATGCTCCCCGAAATAGTGTGGGCCATGCCGCCCATGGGGACAATCAACGTCCACGCCTCACTGCTCCCGAACTACCGCGGCGCGGCCCCAATAAACTGGGCAATAATAAACGGCGAAAAGCAGACCGGCGTCTCGACATTCCTACTCAAACACGACATCGACACAGGCGACATACTCCTCCAGGAGGCTGTGGACATCCTCGACACAGACGACGCCGGGACAATCCACGACAAGCTCATGCTCCTTGGCGCAAAACTCGCCGTTGAGACCGTTGACGCCATAGCAAAAGGCACGGCCAAACCAAGACGGCAAGACGACATCGACCCGCAGAGCCTGCGCCACGCTCCGAAAATTTTCAAGGAAGACATGAGAATCGACTGGAACAGACCCGCACGGGAGGTTGTGAACCTAATCCGCGGGCTGTCGCCCTACCCCGCCGCCTGGACAACATTTGCCGACGCGCAGGTGGGCGAGACGACCGCAAAAATATTCAAAGCGCGCACCGCCACGTCCGACACGCCGTTGGCGGCAGGCTGTGTCAGAACCGAGGGGGGGCGACGCCTGCTCGTGGGGACGGCAGACAGCCCCATAGAGATTGTCGAACTCCAACTGAGCGGCAAAAGACGCATGACAGCCGAAGCGTTGCTGAACGGCTTCCGACTAGGCAACGGGGCCCACTGCATATACTGAAAGGCATATGTGTAGCAAAAACAGGGTCATAGCTTGGGTGGCGACGTCTCTCCTAGCCTCGTCCGCCGCCCTTGCGCAGGGAACCAGCTACTACGAGAACACCCAGTATGACCCGTTGCAACGGAAACTGTATTTCGTGGGCGGCAAGCGCCCTCACACGGCGTTCCGGGCATACAACCTTGACGAATTGCGACCCTATCTCGACCCCGACTCCGTTGTCTACGGCAACGTCCGGCGCAAAGTCAACGGCCGCTTCAAGCTCGTCAACAACTTCTTCAACGACGACTTCCTCAGCTGGCGTTCGGCCGACAGCAGCATATATCTGGCAATCAACCCGATGTGCGACTTCGAGGTCGGAATGGACAAAGCGAAAGGCGAGGACGCCCAGACGTGGACCAACTCCCGCGGCTTCTACGTGAACGGCAACATAGGAAAGAACTTTTGGTTCTATTGCGACTTCAGCGAGAATCAGGCGCTCTTCGCCAAATATTACAACAACCTGTCGGACTCCCTGCGCGTCGTACCAGGACTGTCGAACTTCAAGAAAGACGGATGGTCGTCGCGGACAAAAGTGAAGAACGACCCATTCGACTACCAGACCGCGACGGGCTACGTGTGCTTCAAGGCCGGCCCCTGGATAGACTTCCTGGTGGGCAAGACCAAGACATTCATAGGCGACGGCTACCGCTCGCTGCTGCTTGGCGACGCCGCCGTGGCAGTCCCCACGTTCCGCATGAACGTGAGGATTTTCAACGCCAAATATTCCGTCATGGCGACCCAGCTCAAGGAGCATAAGCAGGCCGTGTCGAACAATGGCTACCGCTCAAAATACAGCTTCACCCACTTCCTGGAGTGGAACATGGGCCGACGCTACACCTTGGGCGTGTTTGAGAACGTCACGCAAGCCACGTGGCGCGTCAACGGCGACCACCGCGGAATAGACTGGGAATATCTGAACCCGTTCACCATATTCCGCCCGGGCGAGATGAACGCCGGCTCACCCGACAAGATGATTGTGGGCCTGACCAGCAAATTCGTCTGCACCGACTGGCTCACCCTCTATGGCCAAATCATGATTAACGAGTTCCGCCTCAAGGAGCTTGTGGCCGGCAATGGGTACTGGTCGAACAAATACGCATTCCAATTGGGCGCCAAGGCGTTCAACCTGTTCCGCGCCGACGGGTTGGACTTGCAGGTGGAATATAACCAGGCGCGGCCATTCTGCTACTCACAGTATGCCGCCCTTGGATGCTACACCCACCTCAACCAGAGCATGGCACACCCCCTGGGCGCCAACTTCAAGGAGGGCGTCTTCATTCTCAACTACCACCACGGCCGCGCCGCCGCCCGGGCGCAAATCAACATTGCCCAATATGGAGACGACTATCCCAACGACTCCATAACCTACGGTCACAACCCTGCATTGGCGTCGACCCTAAAAAACGCCACATACGGCGTCCACACGCTGCAGGGCCTCAAGACGGACATTCGCTACGTCGACGTGGCGGGTTCGTTCGTCGTGAACCCTAAGACGATGATGAACATCGCCATGGGACTAAGGCTCCGGACACGCAAGAGCGAGCTTGCCGACGAGATGTCGCGCAACTTCTACGTCGCCCTGCGGTGGAGCATAAAGAGTAAATACTATGACTACTAATAACAAATGGAGACAGAGCTAATCGGCAACATCCTTCGCCACGAGGCGGAAGCCATCCTTAACATCCCGACCGGCGGCGAATATGACCGCGCCTTGGAACTGCTCTATGAGCATACCCACAACAGGGGCGGCAAGATAATCATGAGCGGCATGGGCAAAGCTGGCCAAATAGCCGTCAACATGTCCACCACGTTCTGCTCCACCGGCTCGCCGTCGGTGTTCCTGCACCCGGCGGAGGCTCAGCACGGCGACCTCGGCGTGATCCAGCCTAACGACATCATGATTCTCATCTCGAATTCGGGCAAGACGCGCGAGATTGTGGAGATTGTGGCTTTGGCGAAAGACCTCTACTCCAGTCTGCCCATAATCGTCATAACGAGCGACCCCAACAGCCAACTCGCCAAGATAGCCGACGTCGTGCTGGCGACTGGCAACCCCAGGGAGGTGTGCGTCTTAGGCCTGACACCGACAACCTCGACGACGGTCATGACAGTGATTGGCGACATCCTGGTCGTGACGCTCATGAAGCGCATCGGCTTCACAAGCCAGGACTACGCCAAACGCCACCACGGCGGATATTTGGGCAACAAGTCGCGCCAGCAGGCGCAGGACGAAGAGGCGAAGCCGAACTAGAAAAATCAAGCGAGCGTGACATGACAGACCAATCGTTATCGATGCTCCAAAACGGCTCGGAAATCGTCGGGGTGGCCACAGACGGCATAATCGGCGAGAGCGTGACGCTCACGCCCCAGAAAGTCGCGTCGCTAGGCAAGGGCTTCGCCGCATGGCTGAGGCAACGGCTGACGAAAAAACGCCTCCGCATAGCCCTCGGCACCGACGCGCGGCTCACCGGCCCGGGATTTGCCGAGACCCTCCGGCGCAGCGTGACGCAGGTTGGCGCCGACGCCCTTTGCTGCGGTTTGGCAACGACCCCGGCCATGCTGTTCAGCACGCTGATGGACAACCCTGCGGACGGGGCCATAATGCTGACGGGAGGAAACCCAAGTTTCAACCGCAACGGCATGAAGTTCTTCTGCGGGGGGATGGAGGTAGACAAAGGACAGTTGGCGGAAATAGTGGAATGCGCGTCCGCCGCCGCACCGACGCAACAGGAGCAAGGAGAGTCGCACATCTTCAACCTCCTAGCAATATACAGCAACAGGCTGCGCGCCAAGGTGTGCTCCGACCTGTCGGGCATAGCCGACGACGAGGCGCAACCTCTCGCAGGGCTGAAGATAGTGGTGGACGCCGGGAATGGCGCCGGAGGATTTTTCGCCAAGAGAATCTTACAGCCCCTTGGCGCGGACATAAGCGGAAGCCAATTCCTACAGCCCGACGGCAGATTCCCAAACCACAAGCCCAACCCCGAGGACTACGAGGCGATGCGCTCGGCCTCGACGGCAGTCCTCCTGGCAGGAGCCGACTTGGGCATAATCTTCGACGTCGATGTTGACCGCGTTGCCATTGTCGACAACAAGGGGCGCGCAATCAACCGTAACGAGTTCGTCGCCCTGGCCGCCGCTATAGCCCTGGAGGAACATCCGGGGACTAGCGTCGTCACCGACTCCATAACCAGCAATGGACTGACATATTTCGTGCAGGAGGTCTTGGGCGGACACCAGTGCCGCTTCCAGCGCGGATACCGCAACGTGATAGGCGAGGCGATACGCAAAAACGAAACGGGCTCGCCGACGTGGCTGGCCGTCGAGACGAGCGGCCACGTGGCGTTCAAGGAGAATAACTTCTGCGACGACGGTGCCTATTTCGCAACAAAAGTGATCATCAAGCTCGCGAAACTCAAACGGCAGGGCAAGGACATCTCCGCAATCATCGAGCGGCTGCCCGTCTCGACCGAGAGCAAAGAGTTTCGACTGGCAATCCTCAACGACGACTTCACGCGCACCTCGACGCAGGTCTTGGACGGCTTGCGCCAATTCGTGGCCCAAACCGACGGATGGGAGGAGGAGGACCAGAACCATGAGGGACTCCGCGTCATATGCTCGGGCGCCAAAGAGCAGGGGTGGTTCATTTTCCGCCTGTCGCTCCACAGCCCAATGATGCCCCTCAACGTCGAATCGGACATTGAGGGCGGCTCGAAAGCAATTATAGACAAACTGAAAACATTCTTCCGCAACGTGAAGTCGATAGACTCCGCATGCCTATACAACTGACGCCCATCATGCGAATTGACATTCTGACGCTTTTCCCCGCCATGTTCGACGGCCCTATGTCCGAATCCATCATCAAGCGCGCCCAGGAGACCGGCATCGTGGAGATTCACACGCACGACATCCGCGCATTCTCGACCGACAAGCACAACAGGGTGGACGACTACCAGTTTGGCGGTGGGGCCGGGATGGTCATGGCCGTCCAACCCATAGCCGACGCCATAGAGACACTGAAGGAGCAAAGGGAGTACGACCACATAATATACATGACCCCCGACGGGGCCACCTTTGACCAACGGAAAGCCAACGCCCTGTCGTTGAGCGGCAACATGATGATTCTCTGCGGCCACTACAAAGGCATCGACCAACGGATTCGCGACCACTACATCACAGACGAGATTTCGATTGGCGACTATGTCCTGACGGGTGGCGAGCTTGCCGCGTGCGTGGTTGTCGATGCCGTCGTGCGCCTAATCCCCGGCTCCATATCCGACGAGGCGTCCGCCCTGACCGACACCTTTCAAGACGGCCTGCTGGCTCCACCGATCTACACTCGGCCGGCCGAATTTAACGGGTGGAGGGTGCCAGACATATTGCTGAGCGGACACGAAGCGAACATCGAGCGATGGAGGGAGGAGCAGGCGCTGGAGCGAACACGCACATTGCGCCCCGACCTCTACGACAAACTGTTTAACACCAACTAATTGGCACATCTCATGACAGAATATTTGAACCAACAGGAAGAGAAAGCGTGGAGAGAGAGCCTCTCCATGATGTCTTTCATCGGCAACAGCCCGACATCGTTCCACGCCATACGGCAGATTGGCGACGAACTGCTCCAAGGCGGCCTGAGCGAACTAAAGATGGGCGAGGCGTGGGACATCGAGCCAGGGGGAGGGTATTTCACCACCTACAACTCAACCTCGCTCGTCGCATTCCACTTGGGGACCGGCGATTTGCGCAAGGAGGGCTTCCGTATGGTGGCGTCGCACTCCGACTCGCCCACGTTCCGCCTGAAGCCCAACGGCGTGAGCCAACCCGATGGACAATTGGCGCGCCTGGCCACGGAGACCTATGGCGGGGCAATCCTCTACTCGTGGATGGACCGCCCGCTGTCTTTGGCAGGACGCATCTTGCTGCGAAACGCCTCCTCCCCCATGCACCCGACGGCACAGCTGCTCGACTTCCACCGCCCGATTGGCGTGATCCCCAGCGTCGCCATACACTTCAACAGGGGCGTGAACGAGGGAGCACGCTTCAACAAGCAGGTTGACATGCAGATGGTCTGCGGCTCCACGGACGGCTTTGGCGAAGACGCATTGCGGAAAAACATCGCCGTGCAATTGGGCGTGAAACCAGCGGACATCCTCGACTTTGACCTCTACGCCTACGACACGACCCCTGGGTATATTGCGGGCTTCGACTCCACGCTGGTGGTATGCCCCAAACAAGACAACTTGGCAATGGCTTACGCATCGCTCAAGGCGTTCAAAGACGCGGTGAAGAGCGAACCGGCCACCTCAAAAATGCTGATTGTGCTAGACAACGAAGAGGTCGGCAGCGGGACAAAACAGGGAGCCGCCTCACCTCTTGTCAAAAACGTCGTTGCGCGGATATGCGCAAAGCTTGACTTCGGCGTTGAAGATACTCAACGAGCCATATACAACTCGTTCCTGGTCTCCGCCGACATGGCCCACGCCGTCCACCCGAACCACCCGGAACTCGCGGACCCGAACAACATGCCGACATTGAACGGCGGCCCTGTAATCAAATATAACGCTAGCCAAAAATACATGACCGACGCCGACGGCGCCGCAGTCTTCCAAACGGCGTGCGAAATTGCCGGGGTGCCATGCCAGACATTCGTGAACCGCAGCGACATAGCCGGCGGGGCGACACTAGGGAACATCATGACCGGGCAGCTGCCCCTGCGCGGTGTCGATGTCGGCAACCCACTGCTGGCCATGCACTCGTGCCGCGAGACAGGCGGCGTGTGGGACACGCTGTACATGCGCAAGGCGCTCACGGCGTTCTACGGCATGAAAGCCGCGAATTAGTGAACCTGAGCCATCTGTTTGCGTACAAAGCAAATGCGTATTAATTTCGTCCCTTGAATTTTACCCTATAACGATGAATGAAAGGAAAGTGGCCTTGATAACTGGCGTGACCGGGCAAGACGGTTCGTATTTGGCCGAGTTTTTGCTAGAGAAAGGCTACGACGTCCACGGCACTATACGCCGCTCGTCCGTCGATTTTCGCGAGCGCATCGCGCACATCGAGGGACATCCGAATTTCCACCTCCACTACGCCGACCTGGGCGACTCGATGAGCATCATGCAGGTCATGAGCAAGGTGCGCCCCACAGAGGTATATAATTTGGCCGCTCAGAGCCATGTTCAAGTCAGCTTCGACAGCCCCGAGTTCACTTGCGACATCGACGCCACGGGAGTCCTTAGAGTCCTTGAGGCCATAAGGCTATGCGGCCTGACGGATACTTGCCGAATGTACCAGGCCTCGACCTCGGAGCTGTATGGCAAGGTGGAGGAGGTGCCACAAAACGAGAACACCCCGTTCCACCCATATTCTCCCTACGCCGTGGCCAAGCAGTACGGTTTCTGGATTGTCAAAGAGTACCGCGAGGCGTACAATATGTTCTGCTGCTCCGGCATCCTCTTCAACCACGAGAGCGAGCGTCGTGGCGAAACGTTCGTCACCCGCAAGATAACCCTTGCGGCGGCCCGCATCAAGCAGGGCAAGCAAGACAAGCTGTATCTTGGCAACCTGGGCTCGCTCCGCGACTGGGGCTACGCAAAGGACTACGTGGAGTGCATGTGGCTAATCCTCCAACACTCCAAGCCCGAAGATTTCGTCATAGCGACGGGTGTCCAGCACAGCGTCCGCGAGTTTTGCTTCTACGCTTTCAAGCACGTGGGCATCGAACTAGAGTTCCAAGGGGAGGGGCTCGACGAGCGCGGAATCGACAAGGCGACAGGACGCGTGCTTATCGAGGTGTCGCCCGACTTCTTCCGCCCCACCGACGTAGTGAACCTGTGGGGAGACCCGACAAAAGCAAAAGCGGAGCTAGGGTGGAACCCCAACAAGACGACCTTTGAACAACTGGTCAAAATCATGGTAGACAGCGACATGGCCAAAGTTGCCGCAGAAGACGCCGGGCAGCGAGTGAGGGTGAACCTTGCGGAGTATCTAGAAAAAGGCATCGTGAAGTGACTCTTGGAGTCTAAGGTCACACGAATACGGACTTCTGCCATATCTTGCACATTCGCCTTGCCGACAATAGAGCCGACTTCTTCCCAGAGTCGGCCTTTTTTGTCATATGCCGCGTCCTTGCGCATTCCCCCGCCCACGACCGCAGTGATGGTGGCAAACAAAAACAGGCAGACCGACCATCTTCTTACACTCCAAATTGTGTAACTTTAAGCGTCTTAACTCGTCTGACACTAGATGCGATATGCGGCTCTGAGGAGAGAGTCTCGCAAGGGAAGAAGCATGAAGCTCGGACAATGCATCGGCATTGCGACATTGGTCGCCCTATCCGTCCCCGCCTCGGCACAGCTAGCCGGGACGGCTGTTTTTGATGACTATCAAGAACTGACCGACACCAAGCCACACGACAACGAAGTGGCCTGGGGCGAAATGGAACAGCCCACACTGCTCAGCTGGGGCAGTGTGGATGTGCGCTACGCCAAGTTGGACATTCCCGCCTTGGAGCGAAAACGCGCAACGACCCTCTCTGCGTGGCGGGGGGAACGAGTACATGCACTGGCCGTGTTGTGGACAAATGTAGACCTGACGGGCGTAGAGGTGGTGGCGAGCGAGTTGCGGCACGGCCAATCTGCCATTCCATCTTCGTCTGTCAGCACGCACTTCGTGCGCTACGTCATGACCGACGAGCTGAACAAGAGCGGCAGCAATAGTGGCGGATGCGGCCAACGGGCGAACAAGGCGGAGTGGGACTCCTCGCTCGTTGCCGATGTGCTCGACATCATTGAAAGGCACGACGTGATGGCCCGCTCGTCTCAGCCGATATGGGTGAAAGTGGACGTGCCGCAAGACATCGCTCCCGGCAAATATCACGGCACTATCACCGTGTCGGCTCAAAACCAAAAAGCACAGAGACTTCTGCTAGAAGTGAACGTCCTGGAACGCGAGCTCCCGACCCCAAAGGAGTGGGCACTGCACGTTGACTTTTGGCAGAACCCATATGCAGTGGCCCGCTACCACGACGTCCCGCTATGGAGCAGGGCGCATTTCGACTTGCTACGCCCCCTGATGAAGATGCTGGCCGACATCGGGCAACGCTCCATAACGGCAAGCATCATGCACAAACCGTGGGACGGTCAGACGGAAGACCACTTCGACAGCATGATTTCGCGCATCAAGAATATAGACGGGACGTGGAGCTACGATTACACAGTCTTCGACCGGTGGGTGACATTCATGATGGAAGAGGTCGGCATCGACGAGATGATTAGTTGCTACACAATGATTCCGTGGAACTTGCGCTTCGACTATTATGACGTGGCGACGAGCCGAGTGCAGTTCGTCTCTGCCAAGCCGGGGGACGACGCGTATTCGGACTATTGGGTGACGTTCCTAAGCGACTTCGCCCGTCATCTCCGCCGAAAAGGGTGGTTCGCCAAAACTTACATATCCATGGACGAACGCCCGGTGAAAGATATGCGCGAGGCGATTAAAGTGATCCGCTCCGCCGACCCGGAGTTCAAAATCTCGCTAGCCGGAAACTATCACTCAGAGCTTGCCGACGACATCGACTATCTGAGCATCCCCTACGGACAAACGATTCCCAACGACGCGGTTGCCGAGCGTCGGCACCGTGGCCAACTGAGTTGCGTATACACCTGCTGCACGGAGCGCTTCCCAAACATTTTCACATTCTCCCCCCCGGCCGAGGCGACATGGACGGCCCTCCATGCGCTAGCGGCTGGCTATGACGGCTTTCTCCGTTGGTCGGTGTGCGCATGGACATCCGACCCGCTCCGCGACTCCCGCTTCCGCCTGTTCGCCGCCGGAGACACATACAGCATCTACCCCGGCCCCCGGAGCAGCATCCGCTTTGAGCGGCTTGTGGAGGGCTTCCAAAACTGCGAAAAAGTCCGAATCCTACGCGCTGAACTCGAAGAGAAAGGCGCAACAGAAGATTTGGCCAAGTTGGAGGACGCCCTCTCAAAGTTCACCACAGATGGACCAACCAGCGGATCGGAGCATGCATGCGACGCTGTGGCACACATGGGCGAACTCCTCAACTCCCTATAAAACAAAATACACAAAACATAAAGATGGCACTTTCTGAAGACGCAAAAATATACATAGCCGGCCACCGCGGCCTGGTGGGGTCGGCAATATGGAACAACCTCAAGAGCAGGGGCTACAACAACCTTGTCGGGCGGACGCACAAAGAGCTGGACTTGACAGACCAGGCATCCGTTGAGCGTTTTTTCGATGCGGAGCGTCCCGACGCCGTTGTCCTGGCCGCCGCCTTTGTGGGTGGGATAATGGCCAACAGCCTCTACCGCGCCGACTTCATCATGCAAAACATGAAGATGCAGTGCAACGTCATAGACAACGCATATAGCCATGGCGTCAAGAAGTTGCTGTTTCTCGGAAGCACGTGCATATATCCCAAAAACGCGCCGCAACCTATGAAGGAGGACGCGCTTCTGACGTCGCCATTAGAGTATACGAACGAGGAGTACGCCATTGCGAAGATTGCCGGCCTAAAAATGTGCGAGAGCTACAACCTGCAGTACGGCACGAACTACATAGCCGTCATGCCGACGAACCTCTATGGGCCAAACGACAATTTCCATTTGGAGAACAGCCATGTCATGCCCGCCATGATGCGGAAAATCTACCTTGCCAAACTGCTCAACGACGGCGATTGGCGCTCCATACGCGCTGACATGGACAAACGCCCGATTAATCCGAACGACAGATTGTGCCAAATTGTCGGCAAAGGCAACATTGGCGGTTCAGACACCGAAGAGCGCATAACGAAGGCCCTGGAGTTTTATGGCATATACAAGAACCGTGTCGTATTGTGGGGCACGGGCGCGCCCCTGCGCGAATTTCTGTGGAGCGAGGACATGGCGGACGCCAGCGTGCACATCTTGCTCAACGTCGACTTCAAGGACATAATAGGCATCGAGAAATACAGTTCGGTCTTCTATGGGGCCGATGCCGCCGGAGTTGTCGACCGCAACAACAGCGGCGGGCGCGGCGGGGCCATACCGTCGTTGGGCGAAATCCGAAATTGCCACATCAACGTCGGGACCGGCAAGGAGCTGACCATCTCCGCCCTGTCGGAACTAGTGGCAAAAGCTGTAGGCTTCGAGGGGACTGTGGAATTCGACAAGTCGAAGCCCGACGGGACAATGCGCAAGCTCATCGACGTGAGCAAGCTACATTCGTTGGGATGGAGACATAAGGTTGAGATTGAGGATGGCGTGCGCCAACTTTTCGCATGGTACAGGGAGAGCTTGAAATAAACAAACAGATGAAAGAGAGCATAGCAAAGATGAGAGTTGCCGTTGCCGGGACTGGCTACGTCGGGCTGAGCATGGCGACGCTGTTGGCACAACACCACAAGGTGACGGCTGTGGACGTCGTAAAAGACAAGGTTGACAAAATAAACAGCCGCATCTCGCCAATCCAAGACGAGTATATCGAGAAATACTTGCGCGAGAAAGACCTGGACTTGGTGGCAACACTCGACGGCCGCAAGGCGTATGCGGACGCCGACTTTGTCATAATAGCCGCACCGACGAACTACGACCCCGTGCAGAACTATTTTGACACGTCGCACGTTGAGGAGGTCATAGACCTCGTGCGGCAGGTGAACAGCCGCGCGGTGATGGTCATAAAGAGTACAATCCCCGTGGGCTATTGCAAGAGCCTGTATGCAAAATATGGCAGCGGGTTGCGACTTCTGTTCTCTCCCGAATTTTTGCGCGAGAGCAAGGCCCTCTACGACAATCTCTATCCTAGCCGTATAATTGTCGGCAGCCCCGACAGCACACTCTCCGACGCTCCATCCGAAATGCAAGAGTCGGCAAAAGTCTTCGCAAACATCCTGCGCCAAGGCGCACTGAAAGAGGAGATTGAGACACTGTTCATGGGACTCACCGAAGCCGAGGCCGTAAAACTTTTCGCCAACACCTATTTGGCCTTGCGCGTGAGCTACTTCAACGAGCTCGACACGTATGCCGAGATGAAAGGCCTCGACACCCAAAGCATAATTAAGGGCGTCAGCCTAGACCCCCGCATTGGCGACCAATATAACAACCCGTCGTTCGGCTATGGGGGCTACTGTCTGCCCAAAGACACCAAGCAGTTGCTGGCCAACTACAAAGACGTGCCAGAGAACCTCATTGAGGCCATAGTGGAGAGCAACCGCACACGCAAAGACTTCGTTGCCGACAGGGTTCTCCACAAGGCTGGCTACTACGACTACTTCAACCGCGGCGACTTCGACCCCTCGGCGGAGCAACAGTGCGTCATTGGCGTCTACCGACTGACGATGAAGTCCAACTCCGACAATTTCCGCCAAAGCAGCATTCAGGGCATCATGAAGCGGATAAAGGCAAAGGGCGCAGAGGTAATAATATACGAGCCTACGCTGGAGGACGGCAGCACGTTCTTCGGGAGCAAAGTGGTGAACAGCCTGGACGACTTCAAAAAACGTAGCCAGGCAATAATCGCCAACCGATATGACAAGGTTCTAGACGACGTGAGAGCGAAAGTCTACACCAGGGATATCTTCTTCAGAGACTAGTGAGGGGTTGCCCTCAGGACTGCCCATCCTCCGCCGCAACCATGCGGCGGAAACAGCAAAGAGGTTGCGCATGCGCAACCTCTTTGTCGTAGTCGGCATACCAACAACTATTGGAGGCCCATGCCCTCCAACATTCGCCCCTTGACAAGCCAAGCAGAGCCGAAAAGCGTCAAGTACGCCCACTCGAAAACCCACATGGAGAGCCATCCGCCCGTGAAACGCGATATGACCTCCAACACCGCCATTAGCCCCATAAGAGCCGCCGTCGCACGATAGTATGCGTTGGCGCGCGCATTCGCACCCTTTGTGAAGTTGACAAGTATGTTCGCCAAGAGAGCGCCAAAAAGGACGACGGCAGACGCAAGGTGAACAACGTTCGAGACTGACTGAGGCAACTGCAAAACGCCAATGCGTTCGGGCGCCCAACTAGCCTCGCACGGCACAAACGCCACCAGCAAGGCGGAAAAAGCCGAAACAAGATTGACTATCCGGTCGCTACGGTCGTAGCCCTCATAGAAAGCCAAAAAGAAAGCCACGACCGACAAGCCGGCCGTGAGCACCGGCGAGAGATGGTATGTGATGGACATCGACGATGCCCAACCGTCGGGCTTTTCGGGAATTAACGCACACGATGCCACGACAGCGAGCGGGAGACATACGCCGACCCACCCGATGAAGCGGCGCTCCCGCTCCATCTGCCGCTTGGCCGATGCGGAATTGCTGTTTGTTTTCATTGACAAACAAAAAATAGACGCCCATCGGATTGTCGTCCGATGGGCGTCCGTCTCTAGGTATATAGCACCCGCTTAGAGCTTCGGACCTGCGGCGACGAGCGCCTTGCCCGCCTCGTTGGTCTGATACTTGACGAAGTTCTTGATGAAGCGGCCTGCGAGGTCTTGCGCTTTCTTATCCCACTCAGCAGCATTGGCATAGGTGTCGCGGGGGTCGAGAATCTTGGAATCGACACCCGGCAGCTCGGTCGGCACCTCGAAATCGAACATAGGAATCTTCTTCGTGGGAGCATTGTTGATGGCCCCGCTGAGAATAGCGTCGATGATTCCGCGCGTGTCCTTGATGGAGATACGCTTGCCCGTGCCGTTCCAACCGGTGTTGACGAGATAGGCGCGCGCACCGCTCTTCTCCATCTTCTTGACAAGCTCCTCGGCATACTTCGTCGGGTGGAGCTCAAGGAACGCCTGGCCAAAGCATGCGGAGAAGGTCGGGGTGGGCTCAGTAATGCCGCGCTCCGTGCCGGCCAACTTGGCGGTGAAGCCGCTCAAGAAGTAGTACTTGGTCTGCTCCGGGGTGAGGATGGAGACAGGGGGCAACACACCGAAAGCGTCGGCCGAGAGGAAGATGACCTGCTTTGCCGCAGGAGCGCTGGAGCCCGGCTGAATGTTCTTGATGTGGTTGATGGGATAGGAGACACGCGTATTCTCCGTGGTGCTCTTGTCGGCGAAGTCAATCTTGCCATTGGCGTCGACCGTGACGTTCTCCAAAAGCGCATCTCGACGGATTGCGTTGTAAATGTCAGGCTCGCTCTCCTTGTCGAGGTTGATGACCTTGGCGTAGCAACCGCCCTCGAGGTTGAAGACCCCCTCGTCGTCCCATCCGTGCTCGTCGTCGCCGATGAGCTTGCGCTTCGGGTCGGTGGAGAGGGTCGTCTTGCCCGTGCCAGAGAGGCCGAAGAAGATTGCGGTGTTCTCGCCGTTCATGTCGCAGTTTGCAGAGCAGTGCATGGAGGCGATGCCCTGCAACGGCAGGTAGTAGTTCTGCATGGAGAACATACCCTTCTTCATCTCACCGCCATACCAGGTGTTGATGATGACCTGCTCGCGGGTCGTGGTGTTGAACGCCACGCAAGTCTCGGAGTTGAGCCCAAGCTCCTTGTAGTTCTCGACCTTGGCCTTGGAAGCGTTGTAGATGACGAAGTTGGGCTCGAAGTTCTCGAGTTCCTCCTTTGTCGGGCGAATGAACATATTCGTCACGAAGTGAGCCTGCCAAGCCACCTCGACGATGAAGCGGACGGCGAGGCGGGTAGCCTTGTTGGCACCGCAGAAGCCGTCGACGACGTAGAGGTTCTTGTTGGAGAGCTCCTTCTTCGCAATCTCCTTGACCTTTGCCCACACGTCCTCCGACATCGGGTGGTTGTCGTTCTTATATTCGTCGGTCGTCCACCAGACCTTATCGTGCGACTGCGCGTCGTCAACGATGTACTTGTCCTTGGGCGAACGTCCTGTGAAGATGCCCGTCATCACATTGACAGCACCGAGCTCTGTAACCTGGCCTTTCTCATAGCCCTCAAGACCGGGCTTGGTCTCCTCCTGGAACAGCTCCTCGTAGGAGGGGTTGTGGGCAATCACGGTGGAACCAGTGATACCGTACTTGGTCAAATCGATGTTTGCCATGTCAGTCTGTTATAAATTATTGTTAGTTACGTTCTTCACGCTTTCGAGCGAATTGGCTGGCCACCATCAACGGACCGTCCACCCTCCGCCCAGGCCCATTGCCCCACCGGGACACAAGACCAACCACAAAAGTAAGATAGTTCGCCATAAATAGCAACGAGCGGACAAAGATTTTTCCGCCGGCGGTGGCGACTGCGCGCAATATGAGTAAATTCGCGGTCGCGACGACAGTCAAGATGCAGACGCTCAAAAGACCACTGATAAACTTGCCATTCGTCGGCGATACCGCCACGTGGGCCGTCATTAGCCGCGCCAAAGGTGCCACACTCGAAGCCTGCGGCCCATATCAGAGGCGCACGGCACGCACTCGGACGACAATATTGACCCCCGCCGGGCCTCTCGACGTATCTGTACCAGTCCACACCGGCCATGCGCTGGCCTACCGCGAAACGAGGATAAACTACGACACGGAATGGAGCCGGCGCGTCGTCTACGCATTGCAGACCGCGTACAACTCGACTCCTTTTTTTGAATATTTCGAGCAAGACTACCGGGCGGTGTTCGACAAGCGCCACGTGTTCCTGTGGGACCTCAACATCGAGATTCTCCACCTCACCGCGGCTCTTGCCGGCGTCGGCATCGACATCGACGAGACGGAGGCGTTCCGCCCACCCGCCGACGGGCAGGAGGACTTGCGCATAGCCATAGAGCCGAAATTCACACACAGGATGCGCCGCCTTTGCCACCCGTCGCCCTACACCCAAGTTTTCGCAGAGCCGTACACCGACCGACCATTCACCCCATGGATGTCGATGCTCGACCTGCTGTTCAACATGGGGCCGGAATGCCGCCACGTGTTGCGGGACATGACAGACTACACATGCTAATTCCACAAGACATAGAGTCCAAACTGCGTTTCGACAAGATTCGCAAAGCTGTCGGCGACAACTGCCTGACGTCCATCGGAAAATCACTGGCGGACGGGATGTCGTTTCAGACGGACGGCGACACAGTGCGCAAGCAAGTGGGGCAGACAGCGGAGATGGCCGTCATCCTGGCCTCGGCAAGAGACTTCCCCGCATCGGAATTTACCGACGTGCGCGACGCATTGCGGCGAATCCGCATCGACGGGCTCTATCTCAGCGAAGATGAGCTCGCAGCATTGCGCATAGCGTTGCGCCTGTCGGTCAGCGCCATAGACTTCTTTGAGAGCGCAGCGGACGAGGAGTTCCCCATGCTGCGCGAAGCCTCGTGGGGCCTGTCGCCCTACCCCCTCACAATTCAGCAGATTGACCGCATCATGGATGCCGATGGCGAGATCCGCGACACCGCGACCCCGCAACTAGCCGACATCCGGCGCGAGATAAAATCGCAACAGGCCTCCGTCATGCGGCGCCTCAACGCCATCTTGCAACATGCCCAAAGCATGGGCATCGCCGAGAGCGACGCCAGCGTGAGCATCCGCGACGGCGTTGCCGCCATCCCGGTCCCCGCCGCAAACAAGAGGAGGCTCGACGGCGTTGTCGTGGACGAATCGGCCACGGGGCGCACAGCGTTCGTCCTGCCGGCGGAAGTCGTCGCCATAAACTCGCGGATTCGGGAGCTGCAGAACGAGGAACGGCGCGAGATTGTCCGAATCTTAAAAGAAGTTGCCGGCAACATACGCCCCTACGCCCCCGACATGATCGTCTCAATCGAGACGTTGGGGCATCTGGACTTCGTGCGCGCCAAGGCGCTGTATGCCAAGGAGACGGACTCTACCCTCCCCATCATGGACGACACTCCGGGCCTCTACCTCAGCGGCGCCCGCCATCCGCTGCTTATGTCACAGTTGGCCTTGCAGGGCAAGTCGATTGTCCCTCTCAACATCGAGCTGGAGACCCCGCAAAGCCGGATTTTGGTCATCTCGGGGCCCAACGCCGGTGGCAAATCCGTGTGTCTCCAAACTGTGGGACTGCTACAGTTCATGCTCCAATGCGGAATGCTGATTCCTGCCAACGAGGGCTCGCGGATGTGCATATTCGACAAGCTATTCATAGACATTGGCGACAACCAGAGCATGGAGAACGACCTCAGCACCTACTCGTCGCACCTGTTGGCAATGAAGAACTTCGTCCGCCACGCCGACAGCCGGACGCTGATCCTAATCGACGAGTTCGGCACCGGCACGGAACCGCTCATGGGCGGCTCCATAGCCGAGGCAGTCTTGGCGGAACTGAACAGGCGCGGGGCCTTTGGCGTGCTGACCACCCACTACACCAACCTCAAGCACTTCGCCTCGCAGACGGAGGGCCTGGTGAACGGCGCCATGTCTTTCGACACACAGAAAATCGAACCCAAATTCACGCTTCACATTGGGCAGCCAGGAAGTTCGTTCGCCTTTGAGATTGCCCGCAAAATTGGCCTGCCCGAACACATCCTGGCCGAGGCGAAAGAGAAGATGGGGCAGGAGAACGCCGACTATGACAAGAACTTGCGGCAAATAAACCGCGACAAGCACTATTGGGAGCAAAAGCGGCAGAGCGTGCGCGAGAACGACAAGCGACTAGCCGAGACGCTGCAGAAATATGGTGACATGCTCGACGGGATAAAAGCGGAGCGCAAAGCCATATTGGACAAAGCCCGCCAACAAGCGCAAGAGCTTGTCGCCGAGACCAACAGGCGCATCGAGGCCACAATAAAAGAGATAAAGGAGAGCCAGGCCGAAAAAGCGCGCACGAAAGAAGCGCGCAAGGAGCTTGAGGAGTTCCGCAAAGCGATAGAGCAACCGACCGACGACGCAGACAAGGCCATAGAGCAGAAAATGGAGCAAATCCGCCAACGTCAACGTCGCAATCGGGAAAAAGACAGAACAAAAGAATCCGCCCCCACAAAGCAGGAGGAAAAGGCAGACTTACCCCCGGCAGCCGGCGACTTTGCATCGGTTGACAACGACCCGGCAAAAGTGGTCATGGTGCTGAGCATCAAGGGAGGCGAGGCGCAAGTGGCCATGGGAAGCATGACCTCGAACATAAAACTGTCGCGCCTCCGGAAAGTCAGCAACGCCACGGCACGCAAGTCGGCAGGGAACGGCAAGGGCGGAGTGGACATCTCGAACGTGGCGGCGACAGTCCGCGAGAAGAAGATGACGTTCTCCAGCGAGATAGATGTCAGAGGGCAACGCGCGGACGAGGCGTTGCGCAACGTCGGCGACTTCATGGACGAAGCCTTGCTGTGCGAGGCTTCGCAAGTACGGATTCTGCACGGCAAAGGCAACGGAATCTTGCGCGAGCAGATAAGAAAATACTTGAAATCGCTTCCATACGTGTCCGAGAGCCGCGACGAGGACGTGCAATTTGGCGGTGCCGGAATCACGGTCGTAGAGTTGGCGTAGCCCTTGACATTCAGGATACGCGCGCTTTGCTACTGAAGTTGAAGCACAGTTTTTTCGCCCCGCTATTGCAAGGAATGAAAAAATGCGTACCTTTGCGTCGCAATTCCGCAGGAGGTTTTGGTCTCAGCGGGAGGACTGATGCCGATTTAGCTCAGCTGGT